>RDZD01000036.1 GCA_004293815.1 Cytophagales bacterium
CAGCAGCCAAGAAGAACAAAAATTCCAATACAACGCCAAAGAAAAACTCGATGAGTTCGGCCTCTACTGGAACGACCACGGCGCCAGAAACCTAGACCTACAAACAGGTAGATGGACTGCGATTGATCCGCTGGCGGAGAAGTACACACCCTTCAGCCCATACGTGGTCATGGGGAATAATCCGGTGATGTTTTTGGATCCAGATGGAAGGGAGCTTTTTGTTAAAGCAGGTGTAAGTGATAGAGATAGAGCCGCTGAGCTTCAGACAGAGTATAAAAATGTTGTTAGTAACGCTTTTAATGGAAAAGTCTCGGCAGCGATTGACACTGAAACGAATAAAGTAACATTTACGATAAATGAAGGTGCTGAGCTAGACGAATATGAACAAAAAGCCTTTAACCATTTGAATAATGTAGCCTTAGATCCAGAAATTGCTGTTAATCATACATTGTTAGATTCCAAGTCGTTAGGGAGTAACGTGATTTTGTTTGGGCAATGTGCAACAGGAAAATTAGATTTAGGGGATATTGCTAATGTAGGTAATAATAACGAAAGAATGACAGCAAAGGCAATACTTGTACATGAAGCTGTTGAACAGTATGAAAAAGCTAAATTAGCAAAACAAGGCATTGATGTTTCTTCAACGCCCAAAGTTAGGATCAGTGCCTTTAAAGTGGCACAGCCTATTGCACTTGCGGCAGAGAATGAGTGCAATGCTTTTCAACGCGTTTCTGACACAAAGGGCTATCTTGTTAAAAGCGGTTTAACAGAGAATTACTCAATAGCTACGGTTCCAAAATCTAACTACACGGCGAGGCATGTGTACAGGCGTAAATAAACTACAAACAAACGAGGATACTACAAAATGAAAATGCTTTTTATCTTATATCTGTACACTGTGGCTTTAGATAGTCCCGAAGTACGTACCAATGAATGGCCAGACGATGAGTTGGCGGGGCTTTATTCATGTTATTTTGAAACTGAGCCAACCCTGCGAGGCACCCGTATTATTCATTTGATAGACACCAGTTTTACTATTAACTGTTTTTATGCTTTTAACATTATATATGACTTAAGCAGCATAAGCAGAAAAAATGTAAAGTATGATTTTGATATTGGTAGTTTTGGCGGCGAAATAAATTTTCTAACCCCAATTCATAAGCTAAAACAAAGAATAGCCCGTACTCAAAAAAGGATAACAAAATCAAGTATTCTGGGCTGCAAGAATAGGCAGTGTGCTTGTAAAAGCAAAGATCCAACCACTGTTCTAACTGTTTCTGAAGATGATTTTGCTGATGGATGTCCTTCAAGTGGAGTAATTTCTAGGTATGTCGAACTTTGTTTAAAGATGCGAATTATTTTTTTAGATAAATTTTGCACAAAGATGTGTTTATCAACTATTCGTATTATTCAGAAAGATTTAAACAGCCTTCTCAATATAGAAACAGAAGAAATCAAAGAGAAGAACGTTAGTGAAATTAAAAAACTGTGTGGATTATATTTGGCAGAATTTGAAAATAAGAAAAGATAGAACTAATTTATTTATTCAGTGTGATTTTTCGCCTTTCTTGGTATTCTTCACCAAAAAGGCCAAAAAATACGCCAAATGCAAAGCGGGAGAGCCTTTTTTTATTTAAACCTATAAGGTTTTTTAAAACCTTATAGGTTTGGTAACTAAAGAATCAAATGAAAGTAATGAAAATTTACTTTTATTCGCCTTTGTTGGTGTTCTTTACCGATAGGGGCAGGGAAATCATCAGGCGTGATAAGATGATAATTCGAGCCAAAAACGCCAAGCTGGAAGCCTGGCGTTTTTGGCTTACACAATACTTCAAAATTTTGTGTGCTTAATAGAAGCATCAAGGCGAGCGAAGAATAGCAGGTTATCTGATAAGCATCACTTCGCCGCGCTTCTGAAAGGCAACGCCTCGCTCGTCCGTGAGTTGTATGACATACACATAACTGTCTGTGTTGAGGGGTGTTCCCTTCAGCGTGCCGTCCCATCGGCTGTTGATATCCTTGGTTTTAAAAACACTGTTTCCCCACTTCGTAAAAATCTCCATTTCAAAGCTGCCCAAATAGTTGCATATTGGCGCAAAGCTGTCGTTAAGACCATCGTTATTTGGTGTAAAAGCATTTGGAATGTCAATTTTAAAAGGAATAACCAGCTCTACCACATTCGAGAAAGTACTTCGTTGGCGAGTTGGATACTCCTCGCCCCGAACTCTATAGCGCAAAACCTGTTGCTTTTGTTCTTTAACGGTGGTATTCAAACTGCGCTCAGTCCAAAGTTCTTGACTCAGTACATTGCCCTCTTTGTCCAGAAGTTCTAAAAAGTAGACTGTGCCCGCAAAACCTATATAGTCTGATCTATTTAAGGAAATATTATTGCCCTCTAGGCTTCCTTTGAGCACAACAGGGCAGTACTCTGCGGTTGGCAAGGAGACATTGCCGCACTCGTCCACACTTTGTAGGGTGTAGCAGCATATATTCTGGAAAGCATTTCCGTGGTGATAAATAACCCGTTCTTTGTCTTTTGAGCTGGCCGAAAACGGCGCACCAGTGCAGTTGGCAGAGGCCAAAGTTTGGGATAACACCACGCTGTCGGGTACGTAAAAGATGATTTTGACTTTTTGATTTTCTACACTCACCAGCACACTGTCGGGCGTGGGTGGGCGTTTGAGTGACGCGGCTTTTATCTTGACGTTTTGAGAAATAGAGCGTCTTGAGTCAGCATAAACGGCTTCTAAACGGTACTCATACAACTTATTACAGATTAAATCGCTGTCCGTATGGCTCAGTTCATTGATATCGACAAATTCTTTAAAGAGTACATTGTTTTTATAAAGTTTATAGCCTTGAAAATCAGGACTCTCGGCGGCTTTGTTCCATTCCAAACGCGTATTGCCGTCCAATACCAGCACCTTGAGCCATAGCATTCTGAGGGCTTGAGTTTGCAGCAGTGAGTCTGAGCAACTGTTTTTGTTGGCCAAGAACAGCAAGGCTGGCGCATTGGGGTTATCTAAGCCGTCAATGAGAGTTTCTGTGCTTCTGTTGGCAATGGGAGCAATGCTTAGGCCATCACTAAAAACACCGTAGTTGCCATTGTCGGGAAGCTTATAACTTACCTCGGCACGTGTAGGGTCTAAGGTGCGCAGAGAACTGAATATAGGGGGTAGAAAATTCTTGACAAGGTCTACTTCTACGGTTTTGCTGCCGCAATTATTGGCTGCGGAATTAAAAAAGCCAGTTACCGTAATGCTGGCTTTAGTACCGCTGCTGTAGCGATGTACAACAGACCCGCTGTCTAAAACCGTTCTAGACGTGCCGTCGCCAAAGGTGATGAAATAGGAATCGTATCGGGTATCGTTAATTTTTACTACGACGCTCCCATCAGAACAGGCTTTTGCCTCAAAAATGACAAGTTCAGGCGCAAACACCTCAATATAGTTTTCTTTGGTTAGTTGTGCCCCACCTGCCCCGCTGTTGATGACTTGTGTTACAGTATAACGCCCTGGCTCAGTATATATGAACCAGCTTTTGGGTTTGGGGCCGTCGCCAAAATCATAAAATATCAAATCGTTGTCCACACCGGAACAGTCTGTCATGTTCACTGTAAACGGTGTACAACCTCTGGTAAAATCAGCTTCAAAGCACGGGCTTACTTGCGCATACAGGGCATGTGTGCAAAGCCACAAGCAAGAGAAGAAAAAATAGTGTTTTGTTACGGAATATAGCCCTTTTGAGAGTCTTTGCATAAGTAGTTTAAGCATTGGTGTACTGTTTTGGAAAACGTTTTGTAGCACCTAAAAGTTGTGTTTAAGTCAGCTCTGAACCTAAAATTTTAATGAAAGTCTTTGCTGGCTTCCTACTTTTTCTATTCCTATCTGTTTTCAAGCTTCTGTTTTTGTTTTTGCATTTATTTTTACAAAAAAATTTAATTTGTCAATAAAATTCGTATTCTTTACGCTTGTTTGAATCGCTTCTGGCTGATTTTTGATTTATAAAACTCAATTCTTACTGTTTTATGGCTCTTGTATTACCTGTTTTGGGCAAATTTCCAGTGTTTGGTGCCAATTGTTTTTTAGCTCCAAATGCCACCATTGTGGGCGATGTTCAGCTTGGCGAAAACTGCAGTGTATGGTTCAATGCGGTTATTCGCGGTGATGTAAACAGCATCAAGATAGGCCATCATACCAATATTCAAGACGGGGCAATCATCCATTGTACCTATCAGACAGCGTCCACACAAATAGGCAATTATGTGAGTATAGGACACGCAGCTCTCATACATGGCTGCACTATACACGACAACACCCTCATAGGCATGCGTGCTATCGTTATGGATGGTGCTGTGATAGAAAGTGGGTCTATTGTGGCGGCAGGTGCAGTGGTTTTAGAAAACACACGAGTGGAATCTGGTTTTATCTACGCTGGTATGCCTGCCCGCAAAGTGAAGCAGGTGGCTGGTAAGGCAGAAATGTTAGGAAGAATTGCCCAAAATTACGTGATGTATGCCTCTTGGTTTGAACAACCTGACTCTAGCCAATCCTAAAACTATCAAAAATGGCTTTTACTGATGCATTTAACAGCCTTTCCGAGCTCCATAAGCGGATTATTACAGGCTTTTTGGGTGGACTGATTGTTTTGGGTGGACTCACTTGGAACGAGTGGAGTTATTTTGCGCTCTTCTTTTGCATTTGCTTTTTTACGCTTTGGGAGTTTTATAATTTGTTAGGCTTAGATGGCAATGTGCCACTTCGCTCTTTTGGTACAATAAACGGCCTTTTTATCTTCAGCATCACATTTTTTGTAGAAAAATACCAGCTTTCGGACTCTTACTACATGCTCTGCTTTATAGGACTTTCGGGGGCTTATTTTATTCGGCTCTACGTCAAGCGCGACGTTAAGCCTTTTGCTGACATAGCTTTTACATTCTTGGGAGTCTTGTATGTGGCTGCTCCCTTTGCTTTTTTTAATTTTATTGTATTTGGTGAAGGCGGTAGTTACTCCTATCAGGTCATTTTAGGCATTCTGTTTTTGTTGTGGGCCAATGATACTGGTGCGTATTTTTCGGGCAGAAACTTTGGCAAACGAAAGCTTTTTGTGCAAGTATCGCCCAAAAAAACATGGGAAGGAAGTATTGGTGGTGCTTTACTCTCGCTGGCAGTAGGCTTTGTGTTATCGCGTTATTTTCAGGAAGTGGCACTCTATCAATGGTTATGTATTGCTGGGCTTATATCCGTGGTAGGTACTTACGGCGACTTGGTAGAATCTTTGTTTAAACGCAGCATCAACATCAAGGATTCAGGCAAGGTACTGCCAGGACATGGCGGTTTTTTGGATCGTTTTGATAGCTTGTTGCTTGCAGCACCTTTTATTGTGGTGTTTTTAAAAATGAGCAAAGAGTTTGGCTTTTGATTGCACCCCAAAAAGCCTCGTGTCTCTTTGGGAAAATAAAAGAAACACAAGGCTCAAAAAGCTCTAAAAAAAGCTTCCTATCTGAATATTTTGCGGAGGATAAAACGTATGATTGTCAAAAGGAGCGTTTTACGCCAGTTGATTCCTTTGAAAATGAATCTTAATATGCGTTTAATGAGTTTGAAAAGCATGTGTTCTGAGTATTTAAGTGTTTACAATGCACTACAAGGACATTAACGTGAATGCGTCCAAAAAGTTTTGCTTGTTTTGCAGTTATCCCAAAGAATTAAAGTTCAAAATATAAAAATTACCTTGGAAATGTCTAAACAAGACCCTTTGGTAGATTCAGACTATCTGCTTGAAAAAATAGCTGGCAAGGGCGGCTGGACTTATGCCGCCTTACCAGAAGTACTTCAAAATAAAAAGAATCGATTTGGCTTTGTAAGGGTTCGAGGTACAATAGATGGCTTTGTTATCAAACAGTACCATTTAATGCCCATGGGAAAAGGCAAACTTTTTTTGCCTGTAAGGGCAGAAATTCGTAAAAAAATCAAGAAAGAAGCTGGCCAGTATGTGAGGGTGGTGCTGTACGAAGACCCACTTCCAACCGAAATGCCCGATGAACTCAAGCTTTGTTTTGAAAATGAGCCTCAGCTTTTAGAAAAATTTCTTGCTCACGATGCACAAACGCAACAAGCCGCTATAGCATGGATTTATGCAGCCAAATCTGATGAGATAAAAGTTCAGCGCATACTTCAATTAATGGATCAAGTGGCCAAAGAATTGCCTCTTCACTTTTGATAAATCAGGTTTTAGAATCTGTCATCAAACTCTAAAAAGATTGCAAAGGAGCTTCTTGATGAGTTTTAGCGTGAATACCTAAAAACAAGCGGGCAAAAATGCGTATGAGAGCAATCCCGCCTATCACATAAGAGGAAGCTAGGCAAAATGCCAAAACTAGTTGTTCTTGATGTACATGGCCAAAAATCAAGTCTTCGCCAATAAAGGTAGTTGTAATAGGAAAGCCCATCAAACCCAAATTACAGGCCAAAAAGACCCATGTGAGATAAGGATATTCTTTGCTATGTCCCTGATATTGGTATAAGTTAAAATAGGGTGACTCTCTTTTTCTCAGATAGACTAAACACAGCCAGCCAAAAAAACCTGATAGTACCACGCCACTCAAATACCAAATAAGCTCCTTGGCCGTAAATGTTTCGTTATAAATAACTGCCAGCGCAATCCAAAAATGCCCAAGAATGACCAAAAGCCAAGCATGAACAGGATAACGCCTCTCGGAAAAAGCCCTCATAATAACCAAAAGAGCAATTAGACCTAGCCCAATTGGAATAAATGGCAAAAGTGCTAGCGGAAGAGCAGATTTATAAAACCAAAAGACCCAACCCAGCAGGTAGCTAGGTACAAAATAGAAAAAAACATTGCGGTAAGTGATAAAATTGAGCTGACTGCCTATTTTTTTAAACGGTCTAAAAATATACGATGTCATCAAAAAATCTAGATAAAACTCTCTCAAAGACAAGAGATACAGGGCATAGTGAAATTTCTTGCCGAAGATAAATGCCTGATGGTCGTTTCTTTTGACAAAATGATAAAACTGCTCTCTAATCAGGTAGCTAACCACCGAAGGGGACACCAAAAGTTGATAGGTTCTCAAAAAAGCATTGCCTACAAGGTGCAACAAAGCCAAAGTTTTGAAGCCTAGCGCAATTTCTATGAACATAAGGCCTATTTGTGCCACAGAAGCATAGGCAATCTGGGTTTTTATAGTGGGTTGTACGCGTGCTGTTTGATAGCCTACTATGGCAGTAATCAATCCAACAGCCCCAATCAAAATCCGCGCAATGGTTTGTTGTTCCCAAAAAGGCATGGTGCGAATGAGTAAATACACTCCAAAGTGAATGGAAAGCGAGCCGTAAAAAATCGCGCTTGAGGGTGTGGGCCCCTCCATAGCGCGCGCCACCCACGACGAGAATGGAAACTGTGCTGACTTAGCCGAGGCTGCGACCAAAATACAAATCGCTATAAAAAGGGCTTCTAAATTGTGTTGCGCAATATGCTCATTCACAAATGCCGTGTCGCTTAGGCGCGAGAAAGTAATGTTTTCGTGCCAAAAGTGGTGGCTAGCCCACATCGCCAGAATGATACCCACATCGCCAATTCTATAGATAGAGAATACTTTTACGGCGTTTCTAACAGGCAGATAGCGTTCTCTGTAAAAACTCACAAGCAAAAAAGACGAAATACCGAGCATCTCCCAGCCTGCAAAGAGAGTTTCAAAATTGCCAGCCAATACTGTAAAATTATAAGAAGTGTAAAAAAACAAAATGACTGTAAAAAAACGCTTATAACCAGGCTCTAAGTGCATGTAGTAGTGGCTGTACCTAATAATCAAGAACGTAAGAAATGCCCCCACAAGCAAATAGGTGACGGCAGCAAAATCCATATAAAAGTCTATCAAAAAAATATAACTTTCGCTTTCATAAAGAACCAATTCTTTGATATTGAGCGGTATAAATTTTTCAGAAAGGCCCCAGTACACCACAAAAGCCAAAAGACTAAAGAAGGTTAGACCTACAGCATAGAGAGCGGTGTTGGCTATTAATGTTTCCGCCTTCTCATTAAAGAAAAGTAACAACAAGCAGCCTGCAAGTGGTAGGAATACAAAACTTATTATCAAATAGTTGATGTCCATATATTTTTTGTGATAAGCGTAGAAGGTGTTTTATACCCGTTTTAGGAGGGGCGTGCTGTTTCTTGTTTTTTGGTTTCAATCCAATAAACGGGCAAGCTTTCTGAAGAGCTAGCCGTAAGAGAAGCCAAATCATTGGTAACGGGAAGCGATGTGGTAAGGGGCAGATACTCGTGCCATTCGTAATCTGAGCCGTATTGATACACGCGGCGGTCGCGTGGGTCTACTACCACAAAATGCAGCCAAGCACGTCCCATAAGGTCTCTTATAGGCATATCTTGTTTGAGCAAGTCCAACACCAATTCTGGGTAGTGTTCCACCACCAGCATCAATCGCAGAGGTTCATGGATATCCAAAGCTTGCTGAGGAAGCCCTGTCCGTAAATCACCATCTATGCCATTGGCCACACCCACCAAGCCAATCACATTGTGAGGCAGTTTAGAGCCTGCTCCAAAACGGTATTGATCGTTAGCCGAAAAATAATACTGAAGATTGATGCCTCCACACACAGGCACTACAGCTCTTAGAATGGCCAAAAGATAAGTTCCCTTGGGGTCTTGCTCAAAATCATAAGAGTGCAGAAAAGAGCGGCGGTCTAAAAAAAGATGTTTGGTTGTACGTCTGCGTGCCACAATGCACATCGCATTGGAGGCATGATCCCATTCGCTGCGCGGCTCAAACAAAGACAGTGATCGCAGCTTGACATCTTCGTGTATGGCCTCTGGTGAACGGTTGCTGTTCATGAGTAAAAAGCGTCTAGAGCGTTCTTTAGCGTTATAGGCCAGAGCTTTGGCTAAGATTTTTTGATGCTGCTGATGAGCCTTGCTATTGATGTCATCAAGATACTCGTCATCATAAAATTCCATTTCATCGCGTGTCGTATCGTGCAAAGCCCCTACAAACTCAGTACTGTCTGGAATCACCACACCACGTTGCGCTAAAATGGCTCTTACCTCTGGTTTATTGGCCATAGCAGCTGCTACACGGGCATTGACAGAACCTGTTTGACCGCTGCAAGCCCCGCAACCATAAGCTGTATAATGAGGATTATTTACATTGCTTGCCCCATGTCCAATGATATACACAATGGGTGCAAAATTGCGTGTCAAACCAATACATTTGAGTAGGGTTTCCATCCTATCAGCCATTTCAGCAATGGTGAAACCTAACTTGAGACCGTCTTTAGATTCTTCTAACTTTCTGTTTTCAAACTGAATACGGCTTTCTTTGTCCATGTGCTTAAAAGAGGACACTAAAGCTGGTGTTTCGGTAGGCTTAAAAATATTCACAGCCAAACGAATGGCCGAAAGCCAACCCATGGCATGACTAATAGCCCAGCCGTACACCAAGTTTTTGCTTTCTTGGCTAAAGTGTGTATCGCGCTTGTGATGGTGTTCGGGCGCGTAGGTTTCGCGCACCACGTGTATGGGTGTAACAGGTGGTGGGCAGGATTTAGCCAAAAACTTGCTGTCTTTGGGTTGAAAATAAAAGGCAACATTAAAAAAGCCAGCCGCGCCAAAAGTCTGAGCATTGGCCATCTCTTCCACATAACGCCTCAGAGAACACTCTCTCTCATCTATGCAAAAAATACCCTGAAAGTCATAGCGATGGCTGCTTGGATCAAAATTCTGAGGCGGTAGCGGTTGGGTGAGTCCAAACAAAACTTGGTCAAAAAAAGACCATTCATAAGCTTCTTGCCAAATAGCCAATGCCTCAAAAAAGATTTGATGTTCTATAGGAGCAAAAAATGGTTTGATATTGGCTTCTGGAATGACAGAGGCCAATGGCTGCCATTTACCCTCGCCAAAGTGCTGATCTAAGGCGTTTATCTCCATGAGTAATTCAAAAAAAATAAAATCACGAAGCGAAATTTCACGGCGGTCTAAAAGGGAACTAGGGTTCTTTTCCAATACCGCTACCATCCCCGACCAGCCAGGATGTCCAAACTGCTGATCAATCAAATATTGTTCATAATACGCCTCATCGCCCACTAGAATATGAAGCAAATCTGCCAAAGTCTTATCTTTGTCTTGCAATAGAGTTTTTGCCCGCTTGCTGCTAAGCATACCAAACCAGCCGGAATGAGCCTCTAGCTCTCGAACAGCCTCTATGAAGCTTCCATCTGTGAGAGGAAACTTGCGCATGGCCACGCCTTGATCGATGTAACTGCTCACAAATCTAAACAGTAAACTATGTACACGCTTGGCTAAATTGTAGAGGTATTTTGTGGTCCAAAGCTGGTAGAGCTGCCCTAAACGCGGTTTAAACTCGGCTAGATATTTTTGGTGCAATAGATGAGATTCTAACTCCTCCACATTGGATTTGCCTGTATAAGCTCTGATGGATCGGCGCAACATATCAGGCTTGATACGTCCTTGGTCGTAAAGCTCCCGATACTCCTCTATGTGCATATAGGTTTTATAACCGAACAAAGTGGAAGCGTGCTCCAAAGCTTTGTGGAAAGGCTCGCTCTCAAAAGAGGCAAGTGTATTTTGATATATAAAATCCTTCAGTGGGTTTTGCTTAGGCAAAAAACGATGTAAATTTGACAGAGCCTGCTCTTCTGAGAAGGCAAGACTTGAAGCGTTATTTTTCATGGCTATTGTTGATGATGACTTGTTTCAGGAAATATTTTTAGAAGAATCTTAGTGCTCAACATTCTGGCCTTACTGATAGATTAGAACCGATATCGCACCGCATCACCCTCCTAACACCGTATATTTCTGAAGAGAAGATAGCCACTACCGCAATTCTGAGTGCCAAAGCAGGGCTTTGAAGCCATACGCAAACCTGAACAGGTGGGTCTGGGGGAATGTTGCGCATAAATAGTTACGCGGTTGCACCGTCCAAAAACAATCACTGAGTCAGAAAGCTGACATTTTTTTCTTTTAGACTTCCCCTCATCTTGCTTTTCTGTAGAAGAGTTTTCTTCTTTTTCATCCGAATTTTCATTTTCTGTTTCGGGAGGAAGCGCATTGTCCACAGGCGTGTTATGATCCCTCTGACCCGATGTGTCGCGGCTCTTTTTTGTATAGAAAGATGATTTTTCTGCCCTATGCGCTCCCATAACAGGCGATACTTGTGCGCCTGCTAAAAGATAGAAAACAGAAAAAACAAATGCTAATACATAAAAAACAGGCTTCATCCTTAAAAATGTCTGATATAATGCAAATGTAGTGAGTGGTTTATTAATCTGCAATGTAAACAGAAATATTTTTTTAGATACTTGATTCTTAAGGCTACTTCATTTTTGGGAAGGCAAAGACCCAAAGATTCGTTTCCAAATGATATTTTTTAGCCGTTAATGATATGTTATTAAATGTTTTTTTAGGACATTTGCAACACATGAGAAAGGAGTTATAAAAATTAGGCATAGTTTTTAATGCCTATTAGTTGTATCTACCCATTAAGTTCAGATAAGACCACGCTTCTGCATAGCACAAGCTCCTATTATGAAATATAAAATTCTTGTAGCAGACGATTACGAAAGCAATTTAGCCGTTATTGAAAGTATTTTTGAAGAATCAAACGGTGAGCTTTATGATATTTTATACGCACATAACGGCATGTCTGCGTGCGAGATGACTATTTTACACCAGCCAGACTTGATTATCATGGACTGGGAAATGCCCAAAATGTCAGGCATTGATGCGGTGCGCTACCTCAAAGGCCGAGATGACACCAAGCATATTCCCATCATTATGACCACCGCCTTTACCTCCTCCGAACACCTCGAGAAAGCTCTTAAAACTGGAGCTACTGACTACGTCCGTAAACCGATTGATGAGGTAGAGCTGCTGGCCAGAGTAAATTCTGCTCTCCAGATTGTAACGTCTTATAAAAAGATAATGCAGCAAAAAAACGAGATTGAAGAAAAAACCAACAAACTCGAAAAAGCTTTATTAGAAATAGAAAAAAGTAATAACAAAATTATTAGCAGCATCAATTACGCTAAACGGATTCAAGAGGCCATGTTGCCGCCTTTACAGTCTTTTAAGGGGCTTTTAGCGGACTCTTTTGTATTGTTTAAACCGCGTGACTTGGTGAGTGGGGATTTTTACTGGCTTAGTGAGAAAAATCAAAAACTTTTTGTGGCTGTGGTGGACTGCACAGGGCATGGTGTGCCGGGAGCTTTTATGTCTATGTTAGGCTCGGCCTATTTAGGCCAAATTATTGATGGAAAGTCTATCAGCAGCCCAAACCTAATACTTCAAGAACTGAACGAGGCCATTAAGGGTGCGCTAAATCAAAATGAAACCAACAACCGCGACGGGATGGAGGTAGCCATTTGTGTGATAGACCGTGAAGCTCAAAAGTTGGAGTTTGCTGGAGCCAAACTGCCACTAATTTATATAAAAGACAAAGAATTGATGGTCATAAAAGGGGATAGAACATCTATTGGTGGTAGCCGAAATGTGGGTGAGTTTACCAAGCATGTAGTGGAACTTGATCCTCAAAACCCAATGCCTTTTTATATTTTTTCTGACGGCTACCAAGATCAATTCAACAGCGACATGCACGCTAAATTTACCGCAAAACGCTTCAAAAAGTTACTGCTGCGTGTTCATAAACAGCCTTTTGAGGAACAGGGGCTTATTCTCAATAACATCATACAGGATTGGATGCGTCATTCCCGCCAAGTGGATGATATCTTGGTGTTGGGGTTCCAAGCCTAAATATTGTTTTGTTTTATAACGAAGCCTATTCTTTTAGTACTTGTATTTGTCTTTCCACCGCTTTTTTAAGAATTGCCTCATATCGTTTTCACGCGCATTCTGCGAGGGTTCATAAAACGCAGTACCACTGATTTGAGTGGGTAAATACTCTTGCTCAGCAAAGTTCTGTTCCATATCGTGCGGATAGAGATAGCCCTTGCCATAACCAGACTGGCGCATGAGAGAAGTGGGCGCGTTACGAAGGTGCATGGGCACAGGCAAGTGCGCTTGTTCACGGCATAACTTTTGAGCCTTGCGAATGGCAGTATAAGCGGAGTTACTTTTGGGTGATGAGGCCAAATAAATGACACATTGCGATAAAATCAGGTCTGATTCGGGCATACCCACCATGCTCACTGCCTGAAAGGTCGTGGTAGCTATCACCAAAGCCGTTGGGTTGGCGTTGCCAATATCCTCAGAAGCCAATATTAGCAAACGACGAGCTATAAACTTGACATCTTCCCCCCCGTCCAACATACAAGCTAGCCAATACAGAGCGGCGTTAGGGTCACTACCGCGAATAGACTTGATGAAAGCTGAAATGATGTCATAATGTTGTTCACCCGACTTGTCATAAACGGCCACATGTTGCTGAGCTATTTGCATAACCAAATCGTCTGTAATATCTATTTGTTCACCCAAATTAAACACAACCAGCTCTAATAGGTTAAGCATTTTGCGGGCATCACCTCCAGAAATAGTCCATATAGCCCCAAACTCTTGGAGTCTAGCCTCTCTTTTTTTTAATAAACTATCCTCCTGAAGAGCCTTTTGAGCCAGGTCTTTGAGGGCTTCTTCGCTAAGCGGCTTGAGTGTGTATACTTGACAGCGCGAAAGCAAGGCAGAGTTGATTTCAAAAGAGGGGTTTTCGGTGGTAGCACCTATAAGTGTGATATAACCCCTTTCCACAGCCGCCAAAAGCGCATCTTGTTGACTTTTGTTGAAACGATGTATTTCATCAATAAAAAGCACTGTTTTGCGATGTGTTCGCGCTTTGTCTATGATTTGTCGCACGTCTTTGACACCTGCTTGTACTGCGCTGAGTATTTCAAAAGGCATTTTAACGTATTCAGCTAGGAGCATGGCCAAGGTGGTTTTTCCTGTGCCAGGTGGCCCCCAGAAAATCAAAGAAGGCAAGTGACCACCTTTCAGTGCACGTTCAAAGACCCCATTTTCAGCGGTCAAATGCGACTGCCCCAGCACGTCAGAAAGCTTTTTAGGGCGCATTCTTTCGGCTAAAGGCATTTGATGAGATTCAAACATGGTGTAAGGTTTACAAAATATCTATCAATATCTCAGCAGCTGACCCAGAGCAACACTTAACTTGTCAGCGTTGGGCAGCATCGTAAACTCTAGTGTGGAGTTGAGCGGAATAGCAGGCATATTGACCGCTCCCATCACCCAAACTGGCGCATCCAAGTCACGGAAACAGTGTTGCTGAATGCGGCCGGCCAGAGACTGAGCAAAGCTATTCTCTATGGTTTCTTCGGTTAGTACAAAGCATTTGTTATGGAGACGTACCGCTTCATAAATGGCTTCAGTATCAAGCGGAGCCAAGCTGCGCAAATCTAAGATAGCCACCTGACCTTCATAGTTCTTAGCAGCCGCCAATGCCCAGTAAACTCCCATACCGTAGGTGACAATCACAGCTGATTTACCTGCTTTGATATTATCTTCACTGGCCGCAAGCACCTGACGCGCTTTACCAATGGGCACTACATAGTTCTGATCTGGTTCTATAGTTTTGGCTGCTTCTGTTCCTTTTATTTTAGACCAATACAAACCTTTATGCTCCAAAATTACCACAGGATTAGGATCGTAATAAGCCGCCTTCATCAAGCCCTTCAAATCAGCGCCCGTAGATGGATACACGACCTTGATGCCTTTGATATTGAGCAAAACAGACTCTACGCTAGACGAGTGGTAAGGTCCGCCGCTTCCGTACGCGCCTATAGGCACACGGATGATGGCACTCACTGGCCATTTGCCATTTGAAAGATAGCACGACCTGCTGACTTCTGTAAACAGCTGATTAATGCCAGGAAAAATATAATCAGCAAACTGCACTTCTACAATTGGTTTGCAGCCTGCGGCTGACATGCCCACCGTACTGCCCACAATGAAAGCTTCTTGAATAGGTGTATTGAATACACGGTCGTCGCCAAAGTCCTTGGCTAATGTGGCTGCTTCGCGAAATACCCCTCCTAGTCGTCCGCCTACATCTTGACCATAGAGCACACATTCGGGATGCTTTTCCATGAGTTCGCGAATGGCGAATAAAGCACAGTCCACCATGACACTAGGTTGGCCATTGGCTGGCTGACGTTCGCCAGACTCTTCGGTGATGGGAGTAGGGGCAAAATCATGTGTGAGAAGGTCTTCTGGTCTTGGGTCTTCGGCTTGAAGTGCTCTTTCGTAATCTTCCTGCACAAGCTGTTTGCATTCGGCTTCTATTTGCTCTAAGTAGCTCTGCTCAAAACCATTCTCTAACATTGAGTTAAACAAGCGTGGAAATGGGTCTCTTAGCTTGTGTTCAGCCAAATTGCTTTCTGAGCGATAAAATTCCATACGCACGCCCGAGGTGTGGTGGTTAAGCAATGGCACTTTGGCATGCAACATGAAAGGGCGACGCTCGGCACGCATGATGCCTAATATATCTTGAAGTGTGCGATAAGAGGTCATAAAATCTGTCCCGTCTATACTTCTGACCTCTAAGCCTTTGAAACCTTTGGCGTATTCGGGGGCATCCATAGCGCGTATCTCATCTGCACTAGCCGAAATATCCCATTCATTATCTTGTACAAAAAACAAAATAGGCAAACTGTGCAAAACCGCCATTTGCATGGCCTCCGAAATTTCACCCTCAGTCATAGAGCCATCGCCCAAAGAACATACAGCCACAGGTTTATGAGAGCCAAAATCTGGGCTTATGTTGCGTTTTTCCAAATATTTGATGCCCATGGCTACGCCTGTAGCGGGAATGGCCTGCATACCTGTGGCAGAAGACTGATGTGGTATTTTGGGCATATCGTCGCGCTTGAGGCTTGGGTGAGAATAATAAGTTCTACCGCCTGAAAAAGGGTCATCGCGCTTGGCAAGCAGTTGAAGCATGAGTTCATAGGGTTTCATGCCGATGCTCAGTAAAATAGAGTCATCACGGTAATAAGGCGACACATAGTCCTGCGGTAAAAGCTGCAACCCAAGTGCAATCTGAACGGCCTCATGCCCTCTTGAGGTGGCGTGTACATACTTGCTCGTTACACGCGCATTGGCTTCGTAGAGTTCAGTCATGGCTTTTGCGGTGCACATAAGCCTAAATGCTTTTTCGCTTAGGGTTTTGAGTTCTAGATTGAGGTGCGTAGAACTTTCAAGGACGTTTTTGAGCATACAGTTTCTGCTTATTCTTAATGCTTTATGAGATATTTAGCTGCTTGGAGGCCGTAAAGCTAGGCCAGAATGCACTCCATTATGCCAAAAATTGTTATTTGGGTTGTGAAACACAAATTTAATCAAAAAAAGGTCTTAAGCTTATCCTCTCAAAAAAATAATGCGAAAGGTTACGACGAACGGCTGGGCTGTTAAAAAAATAGTTTTTATAGACGCTGTGTTTACAACATCTATAAAAACTATTTTAAAATCAATAAAATAACGAACTAAGGCCGTTTGACAGAACGCTATTTTCCGCTTTTGAGCCAGCGGCTTCTTACCTTCATTTGTTCGGTAGTGGGGCTTTCTAAACTTTGACAGTAATACAACTTATTGATATCCAAAGCTAGTTTGACCTTGACCGTTTGAATCGAGGAGGCTCTAGAGAGGAGTATACTGATCTCATCACCTGCTTTTTTGTTTGATAATAAGTCAGACAAACCCATTCTATTTGTAACACGATAACCGTCTATAGCCAAGATTTCATCATTCACATTCAAGCCATAGGTGTAACCGCAGCCACCTTTGTATACATTTTTGATAATCACTTTGCCGCCAGTGTCGTCAGTGCTGCAACCCAAAGAGATACTGCTTGGTTCTTGTTCTTTGAGCGTAAGACCTGCATAACCCAAGATACGGTTATAGTCTGGCACTGTGGTTCCTGCTACATACTTTTCAAAAAAATCGGTCATTTTTTTGCCTGCTATTTTTTCAGCAGCCTGCCTAAATTCTAAATCTGTATAGCCTGTGTTGCGTTTTTTGTAGGTCTCTTCATAGAGCATCCGCATAAGCTCATCTAGACCCTTTTCACCCTGTGTGGCAGCCAAAAGCTCTAAGTCCAGCAAAGCACCCAGCACAGAGCCATAAGTGTAGTACGACACGGTGGCATTGGCAGAGTTTTCATCGGGTCTATAAAACTTAATCCACGCATCAAAGCTAGATTCGGTAACAGGCTGTACACGCCTGCCAAAGCGGTTCTCAATCGTGCCTACGTTGTTACAAAACGTCTCGATGAAACCTTCTACATCAGAAAAGCCTGCTCTCATGTTTAGAAGCTCGTCATAGTAGCTCGTGATACCTTCTGCTACCCAAAGCATATTGGTATAATTTTCTTGATTGTAGTCAAAAGGCCCTAAGGCTTTAGGGCGCAATCTTTTGACATTCCAAAGGTGAAAATATTCGTGAATAATAAGCCCCATAAAACCCGCATAGGCATCTGGATTGGTGTAAGAAAAGCGGCTCATCATCACAGAACAAGAATTGAGGTGCTCTAAGCCGCCGCCGCCGCTGTTTACGTTGTGCACAATGAAGGTATAAGACTCGCAGGGATTTTCGCCAAAAACAGAGGTACAAATATCTACACATTGCTCAAAGTCTTTGGCTATACGTTTGGCGTTGTAGTTACCTCCGCCATACATGGCTATTTCGTGCGGTATGCCTTTGTATTTGAACTCTATCACTTCATGATTGCCAATTTCTATGGGTGAGTCGGCCAGCACATCATAGTTAGGCACTGCACGCGTCCAGATATCATCTTTTTCGGCTTTTAGCGAAGTGCTGATGACTTTAAAGTCTGTGTGAGGCTTAATGATCAAGGTAGAAGCTTTATCGGCAAGCCCTACCAAATACATAAACACACTTGTTCCGTTGATATAGGCGTGCGATGCGTCCAAAAAGCTAGTTCTCACGCTCAACTCATTGGCATACACGCGATAACTGACGCTAAAATCTTTATCATCTTTATTGAAAACTTTCCAGCGATTTTTGGCCAGTTTTTCAATTTCTAGAGGCTTACTTCCTTTTGCTTGCACGCTTTCTAGGTTTCGAGAGTACTCTCTTACCATATAAGATCCTGGTATCCAAACAGGTAATTCGAATATAGCCTCAGGTTTGTTATAATTTTTGACATCTATTGTTACCTCAAAATAGTGTGTATGAGGCTCTGGCATTGCCAAATGATATACAAGGCTTTGGGCTTGTGTTTGGGGCAAAAACACAAGCCATAGAAGAATGATGAGTAGTGATTTTGATGATTTCATGATCAGAAGACAGAAATTGGGACTGTAAAATACGTTCCAAATATAGCATTAAAAATATATAGTACTAAAAAAAACTTGTATTTGGGTATAAGACTTACAATAAGTGACATAGCTTTTGAAACAATGAAAAAAAAATACAAAAAATTATATGGACAAATTTGGAGATAGTTTTTTTTTTTTTTTTTTTGCGTGGGGTTAAGTTACTATCAACAAAATCCTCTTTTTCTCTAATTTATTCTCACCCATAATCTTTGTGCAATATGAAAAACTTATTGATTCAATGTGCGTTACTTTTTGCATTGTTGTTTGGCTTGAATGCTTGCACAAAGCCCGACATCAACCCTGTTATGCAAACCACGAAGTTTTTGAATGCGTCTACGGCTAACGACGACCATGATTTGCTTTTGAAGTTGGCCGAGGAAAGTGCGCTTTTGGCGTTCGAGAACACCGAGAATATCTCTTTGGTTTCGGTGGAGCTCACCCACGAAACAGAGACTCAACTGGTTTATCTGGTAACCTACCGAAATGGTTTGGCTCAGACCAGCACTTATATGGCAGTGGCCAATCGCGTAAATGGTGTTGCATCTTTCAGATAAATGGTGTTGCATCTTTCAGAGGGGGCTTCACAGCAGATTGCACTGGCTCTTGCGGTTGCACAGAAATTTTCAGTATGATAGCACAAACTGTTACTTGCAGTTGCCAGCCTTGCGCTATGAGGCTTACGCCTATTATCTAAGCATGGTATAATTGAATAATATCCCTAAAAAACAGAGCAGTATAACCAGTTGTAACCTGATTATACTGCTCTGTACTTATGGCCAAGATTGCGTTATAAATATCACATCTTGGCGTGTCTTATTCCGAGTTTGCCTACATCAGATTCATAGCCACAACAACGATGATACCAATGACCATGGCCAGTAAATAGTAGCTGGTATTGCCTGTTTGAAGCATTCTTAGGCGTTCTGATGTCCCACGTGTTATTTGGCCTACACCTTCCACAATGGCATCTAAAACTTTATTATCTATAAAGGAATAGCATATTGAAGACAAAGCCATCATGGGCTTTACAAAAATACTGTCGTAAAGCTCGTCTACATAGTACTTATTGTAAACAACCTTCACCGCACCACTATAACTCTTGTCGTCTGCTGGCACATTCTTGCCTTTGCCATACATAGAAAATGCCACAAAGGCACTAACGAGAGCCACAGTTACAGAAACCCCCATCAAAACCAACTCCATGGTATGAGAAGGATGAGGGTGTGAAAACATGGCAGCATTGGCGAGTTTTGCATTGTCGAAAAGAGGCTCCATGAAGGATACAAGCCAGTTGGTGGAAGAGAATACTGGCGGCAGACCCATAAAGCCACCTACCATAGACAAGACAGCCAGAACGATTAATGGCAAGGTCATTACCAAAGGCGACTCGTGTAAATGTTCTTTTTGATACTGCGTGCCTCTAAAACTTCCGTTGAAGGTCAGGAAAAGCAAACGGAACATATAAAAAGCTGTCATCGCTGAGCCTAGCACCGCCAGAACGTATAAAAATTTGCTGTGTGCAAAAACGTGCAATAGAATTTCATCTTTGGAAAAGAAGCCAGCAAAAGGCGGAATACCAGAAATAGCAATGCAAGCAATCAAGAACGTGAGATAGGTTACTTTGAGGTTAGAGCGCAAACCACCCATGTTGCGGATATCTTGCTCATTGCTCATTGCATGGATAACACTACCCGCCCCCAAGAAGAGCAATGCCTTAAAGAAAGCGTGTGTAATCACGTGAAACATACCTGAGGTAAAAGCCCCTACGCCCAGAGCAAGAAACATATAACCCAACTGGCTCACCGTGGAGTAGGCCAGAACTTTTTTGATGTCATTCTGAAAGATACCTATTGTAGCCGCCATAAGAGCAGTGATAACTCCCACGTAGCCAACAATTTCTAGAGTAGTAGGCGCGAGAACAAACAAAACATTGGAACGCACAACCATATAGATGCCCGCCGTAACCATTGTAGCCGCGTGTATGAGGGCAGATACAGGCGTAGGGCCAGCCATCGCATCTGGCAACCAAGTATAAAGCGGTACTTGCGCACTCTTGCCCATTGCGCCTACAAACAAACACAACGTAATAGCGGTAACTGTGGCATCACCTACAGCAAAGTTGCCTGTAACGAGCTTATCAAATACTTCTACATACTCCAAGCTGCCAAACTGTCCTAACATGATAAAAATGCCAATCAGAAAGCCTAAATCACCTATACGATTCATTATAAAAGCTTTTTTGGCGGCATCGTTGTAATCATGGTTCTTATTCCAAAAGCCAATCAAAAGATAAGAGCACAAACCTACACCTTCCCAACCAATAAACATGATGAGGTAGTTTGAGCCCATGACCAGCAGAAGCATTGAAAACATGAAGAGGTTGAGGTAAGCAAAAAACTTCCCATATCCCTCGTCATGGCTCATATACCCAATTGAGTAAAGATGAATTAAAGAGCCTATGCCCGTAACAACCATAAGCATAAGCAAAGAAAGCTGGTCTATCAAAAACGAAAACCGTAAGCTAAAATCTCCTACGCTAAACCATTCAAACAAGAGGACATTAATGGGTTGGTTGCCGCCTGCACTAAACTGGCTGAAAGCAGAAAGAGCCAAAGCAAAAGAGGCTAAAACCACCCCCACGCCTATTGGCCCTACCAACACCTTAGGCACTGTTTTAAAGCCCAATCCATTGATTAAAAATCCTAAGAGAGGCAAGGTGGGTATCAGTGCAATTGTGAGTTCTAAAGCCGTCATACCAAATAGTATTTTGTGTATCTTTTAAGTTAAAGTTATATTTTAAACATAGACTGGGCTAATTGCTACCATTTAAGTTTGCTCAATAAGCCAATGTCTGTACTGCGAGAATTTCGGTATATCATTACCACAATGGCCAAACCTACAGCCACTTCCGCCGCTGCCACCACCATAATAAAAAATACAAAAACTTGCCCACTGGCATCGCCGTTATAGGCCGAAAATGCGGTTAGGAGCAAATTGGTTGCATTAAGCATGAGTTCCACGCACATGAACATAATCAAAGCATTGCGACGCATCAGCACCCCAATAATACCTATGCAAAACAAGGCCGTGCTGAAATAAATATAGTGCTCTAAAGGTATTGTTTTGATGATTTCTAAATCCATAATTGTAGGCTACAAAAGTTTTTACTGTTTATGTAAAGAGACATTTACACGATGATGTTATTGATTTTAAATGACCTTATCGCCTGGATCGCGTTTGCCCAGCATGACTGCGCCTACCATAGCCGCCAAAAAAAGCACCGAAGCCAACTCAAAAGGCAATAAATAATCCCTAAACAAAACCTTACCCAAAGACTCCACTAAGCCTACGTTAGAAATAGGCTCGCGATTGGCCACTAAATTCATTTCAGTTTGTCTCAACACAGCCACCATCAAAACCAGAAGGGTTCCCCCTGAAACGGTAGCTATTATTTGTGTTATGGCACTTCGTTTATCTTCCTCTTCGTTTTTTAAATTCAAAAACATAATTGTAAACAAGAAGAGAACCATGATAGCCCCTGCATAAACAATGATATTTACAGCTGCTAAGAATTGTGCGTTAAGCAGCACATAATGGCCAGAAAGGCAAAAGAAAGTAATGATAAGAAATAACACGCTATGCATGGGTTTTTTGGAAAACACCACAAGCAGCGCACTTAGCAAGGCTACAAACGTTAAGAAATAAAATATCTTGTCTGCTAACACAGGCATAATCAGAGCGTTGTACATATATTGCTCAGTTTATATAGTTGGTAAAACACAAAAATAAACAAAGCATTTGCTTTCCAAAACCCGAAACTACTTTTTTTCAAAAATTATTGAATAAAAAATAATTCCTGTTCCTGCATGTATGTAAAAAAATCTTTACAAAATACTTAGAACTGGTAGCTCAAGCCTATTCTTGCTGTGTTAAATACTGAATAGGAGCGGTAGGTCAGATAAGCATTTTCCAAAAATCCCATAGTCAAGCAGCTTTGTGCTTCTATGTTTGCACGCAGACGATTGTTTACTTTGTAGCTGAACTGATAACCTATACTAGCGGTAGGACGCACTTTGTAGCGAGCTGTGGGCTGCATGGCATCAAGAGCCAGCTTAAAATTCCCTGCTGCGACTTCTTGCGTGCTGCGTATGTTTGCTAGCATGAAGCTTGCCCCTGCGCCTGCTGACACAAAGTGTGTTGTATAAGCATTGTCTGCTACTACATACTTGAGCATCATAGCCGTGTTGATAAGACGGTATTTGTATTGTGTGCTAAATTCATACTGCCCATATTCTGGAATAATTTCAAATGCATTGCGATCCAGTTGATTGACGTTGTAGTTAATGGGTTTTACCGAAGCTGTTTGCCCCTCTACACGGTAGTCCACAGCCGCATAGTCTAGCTGTGCTGAAAGCATGACTCTTTGAGAAATAGGGGTTTCGAGCGTTAAGCCTAAGCCTACATCCAAATTAGAACGGGTATGCATGTTCTTTGATTTCCAGCCTTCGGTTTCATGTCCTCTAAAAATATTATTGATGTTAATAGCTGTGGCATTAACACCCAAATAATAGCTGTTATGGCGGCGTTTACGTACTTTTTCTACTGTATTGAATGCCAAGTGAGGAATCGTATTCAAGGATGCTACCAGAGTCCAATCTCCTACTTCAAGCTTCCCAGCCCCAAAAGGATCTAGAAATTCAACAGCAGCAGTCTCTGCTTTTGTGTAGGCCAGTGAGGCATCAGACGTAGTGGCATTTATCCTTGTGCCAAAGTTGGTCAGTTCGCTGCCTTTAGGCTCGTTCAAAAATACTGTGTTTGGCGTATCGCTCTTTTTTGACCCCAAATGAGCCAAGTGCTCAGATTTCATGCCTTGGCTTAGCGCATTGTTGTAGCGGACTGAACTGCTCTTCGAGCCTTTAGCGGTACGAGTAGTAGCAGTTTGGGCATTCTTTTCAGCGAGTATTAAGCTTGACTCTTTAGAGCTGTTTATAGTTAAACTTTTTTCGTCAGCGAGGTGTTCCGAGTCAGTTTTGAGCAAAGAGCTGGTATTGGTAGCATCAACCTTCGAGCTTTGTTGAATGGCTGTCCAATCGTATGCAATCGGTTGGGGTTGAGTTAAGTCACAGAGTTGCCAAGGCATGAAACAAGCGCACAGCAAAACAGCAGCGGCGGCAGCATAACGCCAAAGCACAGATGGAACTAAATGAGGTTGTTGAGCGTCCAAATACTTACTCAAACGCTTCCAACCGTTTTTGGGTGCAGCTTGCTGAAAATCTCTAAATTTAGCTTGAATAATGGATTTAGTCTCTTGTCCATAGTAATCACCATTTTGAACGGCTTTGTACGCATCTATCGCACGATCGTCTAAAACAGAAGAAAGTTCTTCCCAACCATGACTTGGTGGAGTCGCTTCAAAGTCTTCAAACTTATTTTGTATTAGTTTATCAATATGTTGATTGTTCTCTTTCATTAAAAATAGCTAGATAGCTCTGTTGTGGAATGTTTGCTGTTTTTTTTAACGGGCATTATGGACGTAGTTTGGCGTAAGCAGTTGTTTAAGTAGAGCTTTGGCACGTGCCAGTTGTGACTTAGATGTGCCTATAGAAATACCAAGCTGTTCTGCTATTTCTTCATGCGAGTAGCCTTCTATCACGTAGAGGTTAAACACCATCTTGTAGCCATCAGAAAGCTTGGATATAACACCCAAGAGTTCATCGGCACTCAGGCTACTGAGCACGTTGTCTTCAGTCTGAGTTTGAGCTTCGGGGGTGTCTTCATAAGTTACCGATAGTAGGCTCTTCTTATTTTTGTTGTAATAATTAATGGCAGTATTGACGGCCACTTTGCGAACCCAAGCACGCAGAGCTTCGGGGCTAGCAACTTGGCCTATTTTTTCAAAAACAGAAATAAAAACTTCTTGAAGAATATCTGACGCTTCGTTTCTCTCATTGGCATAGCGCACACACACACCCATAACTCTGGGTGCGAACTGCTTATAGAGAAGCTCTTGAGCTTTTCTGTCGCCTTTTTTACAGCCTATGATGATTTCGGCATCAGTCATGCCAAACAATAGTTATAGTGAGCAGAGATGAGATTTTGTATCTCTTAACAAAGTAAATAGTAATCTATCCTAAAGACAAATAAAGCATATAAAAAGTTGCGTTGGGCAGATGTTTTTTTAAATTTTTGTTTCTCAAGCTAAGTTATCTTTATTAAAAAGCTCTAAAAGGCAACCTCAAAGCAATCCAAATAAATCAAGACTGCTGGCCTGCGCTCCCTTGGTCTAAACAACCAATAAGTTAAAGGACTAACTTTAAAACGAAAAACCCATAATCCTCAATGAGAATTATGGGTTTTGCTCCTCCTCTTGGACTTGAACCAAGGACCCCCTGATTAACAGTCAGGTGCTCTAACCGGCTGAGCTAAGGAGGAATATGCACTTAATGCGATGCAAAGATGAAGGTTTTATTTTTATTCTCCAAATATCTCATGAATTTTTTTATAAAAAAACACAATTGAGTCTAGTATGAGGCCATATTCAAGCATTTTATGCTGAATAACAGATATTGGGTTGTGTGGCTCAATCACAGCTATCCAGCAAGATACCTGTGGCTGCAATTGAAGGAAAAACATAGAGATTGCATTTGTTTAGCATGGTTTATGATGCCTCACTTTGCTCTCTAGTACAAAGTTGACACTTAGGACGTGCCATGCCATGTTACAAAATTTATCAAACATTTTGTGCGTATGCTGCAAGGAGGTATATTTGCAGAGTATTTTAAGCCAAAATTTATTTGAATGTTCTTCAAAGAAAGCCCCTATATCTTTTAAAATGCGTCTTTCCACCGTTCAAACCCGTGCAGATAATCAAGATTTTTTGCAGTTGCCCGTGCGGCTCTATAGCCACGACCCCAACTGGATTCAACCGCTCAATAAAGATGTTTTGGGTGTCTTTGATCCCAATATAAACAAAGAGTTTCGCACTGGTGAGGCCGAACGCTGGCTGCTACGAGATGAAAAAAATCAGGTCATAGGGCGAATAGCGGCTTTTTTTAGTAGAAAAAGTGCAGACAAGGATAACGCCCAGCCTACAGGTGGGGTAGGTTTTTTTGAGTGTATTGATTCACAAGAAGCGGCCAATATGCTGTTTGATGTGGCCAAAGAGTGGCTTATCAGCAAAGGCATGGAGGCTATGGATGGGCCTATTAATTTTGGCCAACGTGACCAGTGGTGGGGCCTGCTTGTCAAGGGCTTTACAGAACCCAACTATTGTTGCAATTATCATTTACCTTATTATAAGGCTCTGTTTGAGAACTACGGATTTCAAGAATATTTTCAGCAATACACATACTTTTTGGGTTTAAAAGATAATTTAAAGCCCAGTGTTAGAGAAAAATCTGCCAAGCTGATGGCGCAGCCCGGCTATACGTTTAGATGCATCAAAAAAAGTGAACTAAAAAAATGCGCCGAAGACTTTCGGTACATCTACAATAAGGCTTGGGTTAAACATAAAGGTGTTGGAGAGATCACTTCACAGCAAGCTATGGCTATCATGAACAAAATAAAACCAATTTTAGACCCAGAACTCATTTGGTTTGGTTATCACAACGATGAGCCTATAGCGTTTTTTATCATGTTGCCAGAGGTGAACCAAATTTTTAAGCACATGAAAGGGGAGTTTGGTTTGCTACAAAAAATCAAGTTCTTGTGGCATAAATGGCGCGGTACCTGCACCAAGATTTTTGGGGTTGTGTTCGGGGTTATCCCTGAGTTTCAGGGAAGGGGCGTAGAATCCGCTATTGTGATGTCCTTTGCACCCATAGCACTAAGTCCAGACTTTAGATACAAATCTCTTGAACTGAATTGGATTGGTGATTTTAACCCCAAGATGTTGCGTGTTTGCGACGATATAGGCGGAGAGTTATTCAAAACTCATATAACGTATCGCTATCTTTTTGATCGTGAAAAGCCGTACACAAGAATGCCTATCATCAAATAAGCGCGTTCTTGGATTATTTTTGTTAGTTTTGCAAAAAAGCCTCAGCCAAATCCCTAAATTATGAAATTACCGTCTTTTGACCCACAAAGTATCAGCCAAGAGCTGCAACTGCGCCAACTTACTAAAGTGCCATTTCTGGGTGTGGTCTTAAACATAGGCATAGCCTTGAGCTTGGCGGGTATTTTGGGTCTGTTTTGGATACTCACCCACACACTCCAGAGCAGTGTGAAAGAAGCTTTAGAAATACGTCTATTTCTGGAGCGCGATATTTCCGAAACTCAAAAACAAAATCTTTACAAACGCCTTTGTAGCGCACCTTTCATTGCACAAGACGAAATAGGCAGACCTTCTGTACGCCTCATCAGCAAACAGGAGGCCGCACAAATCATGACGGCTCGCACGGGCGAAGACTTTGTGAAATTTTTGGGCGAAAATCCTCTGCCTGATACTTATTACCTCAGAATACGCGAAAGCTACCATCAGGAAAATCGTCTCAAAGCACTCGTAGAAGAACTGCAAACCTACGAAGGGGTTGTTGAGGTGTTTTATGAGTCGGACTTTGTCAGAGAAATCAACACCAATTTGGCCAAACTGGCTTCTGTTTTGATACTTTTGGCTCTTATATTTTTTGCTACCACAGCTCTTCTAATCAACAACGCTGTGCGTCTCACTATTTTTGCCGAAAAAGAGCTTATCCGCACCATGCAGTTGGTAGGTGCTACATCTTACTTCATACAAAAACCCTATCTTTTACGCGCTCTTCAGCATGGTCTTTGGGGCGGTCTTATGGCTATACTTTGTGTCTATATGTTCAAAATATTGCTTTCTCGCTGGCTAGAAGATCTTACCCTTATTTTGCCAGATGCTTCCTTCTGGCTTTTACTGGGGCTTTTGCTGGTCTTGGGCTGTATAATGTGTGTAGGCAGTACCTATATGGCTGTGCGCCGCTATGTGGCCTAATAAAAAATCTGCATTGATTTAATTTTTTAAAGACAGTATTTATGCCTCTCTGAAAACCTACACTATTTCTTCGTAAGAACATGGCTTCAGCAGGCACATCAAAAAAACAGTCCATGTTTGAAACACGGACTGTTTTTGGGGAGGGGAACTTAAACGGTAGTAATTTCGGTTTCTTTGGCCGCCACCAAGTCGTCTACTTTTTTGATATACTTGTTGGTGAGGGTTTGCGATTCTTCTTCTGCTTTTTTGATAGCATCTTCAGGCGCACCGTCCTTTTGTAGTTTACGCAAAGCTTCATTGGTTTCCTTTCTGATGTTGCGTACTTTCACACGGGCATTTTCAGCCTCAACTTTGGCTTTTTTGACTAACTCTTGTCTTCTGTCGCCGGATAGCTGAGGAATGACGAGACGGATGATTTCGCCATCGTTTTGAGGATTGATACCCAAATCACTGTTTCTGATTGCCTTTTCAATTTCAGCAATCATTTTTTTCTCCCAGGGCTTAATGACCAAAGTCCGTGCATCAGCGGTATTGACTGAAGCTACTTGCCCAACGGGCGTAGAGCTACCATAATAGTCCACACGAATGTTGTCGAGCATACTTGCTGAGGCTTTCCCTGCTCTAATTTTGGCTAAATCTTGAACCGCTCTTTGTAATGTAGCGTTCATGGACTCGTCTGCCATTTGCAAACACAAACTTATTTCTTCTTCCATAGCTGATTGAAGTCAAAAAAAATTTTCACAATGCTCAAAATTACATACAGTTTTTCAAATCACAAAACTCTTGAACAAAACATAGGCTAAAACAGACAAATGTTGTTTCTGTTTAAAGGCCAAACTTACTCAAACGAGTTATAAGTAGCTCTTTGATAAAGAATCAATAGAGTTCTTTTTCGGGTAGCCAGAGGTAGCTCTCAAAATTTTTAATCTGGCTGTCTTCCACACAAACACCCTCCGAGATAAGTAGCTCTTCCATAAGCGTGGGGGTGGCAAAAAACAGACGACCTGTGAGTTCACCCAAGCGGTTTACTACTCGGTGAGCTGGTACGTCAGGTGGTGACTGTCTCATAGCCCAGCCCACAGTCCGTGCACTATAGGCTACACCTAGATAGTTAGCGATATGTCCGTAGGTACACACGCGACCATAAGGAATTAAGCGCACCAAGTCAAAAACCTCATTAAACTTGTTTTTTTTTAATTGGTGCGCTTTTTTTGAGTCAGTCATTACTCGACATGAGTTTAGTGTGTGGGCACTTCAAGCCAAGCACGGGCTTGCACTGGGTGCATACCATAGAGCTTTTTGTATTCGTTGAGTATAGGATAAAAAGGTCCTAATTCGTCTTGAACACGTGTTTTGAACATAGTTTCGGTTCCAGACTCCACGAAACTTTCTAAAAATGTTTTCTGAAAAGGATAGTACTTGAGCATGTAATCCTCTTTTCCAAGCTTAGCCAAGCTAGCTGCTAAAGCAACCGCATCTTGCAAGCTACCGAGCTGATCTACTAAGCCCACTTCTTTAGCTTGTGTACCAGTCCAAACGCGTCCACCAGCATGTTTGAGTAACTCTTCTATGGGCATGTTGCGTCCTTGTGCGGCTTTTGTGGTGAAAGTTTCATAACCAGCTTCAATCATTTGCTGCATATAATTGCGCTCCATGGTCGTCAAGGGCTTGGTGAGCAGAGCCGAAGACAAAGACATTTTACCAGTACTTACATGGTCAAAGCTGATGCCAAGCTTATCGCGCATGGCTTCATCTACCTGAAAGAGCATGCCAAATATACCAATAGAGCCAGTAATGGTGTTAGGCTGAGCCACAATTTTATTGCAACCCATAGCCATGTAATAGCCCCCAGAGGCCGCCAAGTCAGACATAGAAGCTACAACAGGCTTTTCCTTTTTGAGAAGCTGTATTTCGTTCCACATCACATCTGAGGCCAGCGCGCTTCCGCCTGGTGAGTTGATGCGCAATACGACAGCTTTGATGCTTTTGTCCAATCGCAGCTTACGGAGTTCAGTCACCATAGACTCAGAACCAATTTCATCATCACCACCTTTGCCGCTCACAATGTCGCCTTGGGTAGAAAGTACCGCTATTTTGTTTTCATTGTAATCATCAGGCTGAAGGGTTTTTTTGTATGAGTTATAGCTTACAAATGGCAGTTTTTTATCCGCGGCTAAGCTCATTCGTTTGCGTAAATCGGCCTCTACATCATTATAGTAAACCAACGCATCTACCAAGCGATATTTGAGAAAGTCTTCGCGTTGCCATGCCAGCATCTCAGAGGAGATTATTTTGAGCGAGTCAGGGCTAATTTTTCTAGAGGCAGCGACTTCTGCTAAAAAAGTGCTATAAAGCGAGTTGAGATATTCTGTTACTTGGTAGCGGTTCTCATCGCTCATTTTATCATTGATGAAAGGCTCTACAGCACTTTTATATTGCCCAACTCTGAAAATTTGCGGTTTAACACCCAGCTTCTCAAAACTGCCTTTCAAAAATGGAATCTCAGAGGTTAGTCCGTCAAACTCTAAGCCACCCTCGGGATTGATATATACCTTATCTGCTACTGAAGCTAAATAATACTCGCTTTCGCTCATCATTTCGCTGTAGGCCACGATAAATTTTCTGGAAGTTTTAAAATCCAAAAGTGCATCGCGAATTTCTTTATGAGAAGCCCAGCCAAGTGGCTGCATACTAAGCTCTAAATAAATGCCTTTAATCTTATCATCTGTCTTGGCTGCTTGGATAGCTCTGAGAATTTGCAAAAGGCCATCCTTTTTATCCATACCAAGGGTAGATAAATACTGCTCAGGAATAGGAATATCTTCCTCAGGAGCTTGTTCAGTAATTGGCTGTGCAAAGTTAAGCTTCAAAATAGAGTCTTCTTCTAAAGCTGGGGCTGAGTCGGTTTCAAAAGCCATGCCTATGAGAGCGAAAAAGAAGAACGACAAGAACAGAAACAAAAAAATACCCGCCACAGTGGCAAAAGTATATTTTATGAACTGTAAAATACCACGCGCGAGCGAGGTGCGCTGAACTATAAGAGGAGCTTGATTACTCATAAAAACAGACCAATTAGAGTTGATGAATGAGAGGTGTGATTAATTACTTTTTGCAGCATCCTATTGTTCTAAAAATTTTCTTTTTTTAAATAATCAGAATGCTGCAAGTTCTAAGAGTTCCAAGTTATTGATAAGCGGCTAAAGATTCCGCATATTTTTTAGCAACAGCAGCGTATTCTTGCTGGCGTTTTTGGAGGACAGGCAGCTCTTGTTCTGCATTCGGTACAAGCGTATCTTGCTTGGCGGCCTGTACTTGCTTGATAAATTCTAAGCGTTGAGAAGCGCGGTTTTCAGCCGCTCTATATACCGCAGAAAGTTGCTGAAGCAAGAACTGAGAGCGCATTTTAAGCTCACCGTAGTTAAAATTGCTTTCCAAGTTGTTCTTTTTAATGAAATCCATATTCTCTTTGGCTCTGCCAAAAACAGTGTTGGCCACTTGCTGCGCCTCAGCGTCCATGTCTAAGAGCAACATCACGTCTACAAAGCGCGGCATATAGTAGTTATAAGGCATTGCAGGGTCTGGGAGGTATTTCATACAGTCCTTAATCACTTGGCGTGCCTCGTCTTTTTTGCCTTCAGCCATGAGCGCATAAGCCAAACGCAAAAATACATTGCGGTAGTTAGAGCCAAACTTGCGGAACTCTTCGTCGTGGTAGTTGTTTGGATCTTGCAAACCTCTGAAAGAGAATTGCTTCAAATTTTTGAGAGTTTGCTCAGTGTTTACTTCTCCAGTTTCGCCTTCTTCATTGCCTACAATAGGTAAGAGTCTGTATGCCATGCCCTCCATTTGTAAGTACTTCAAGAAGCCTAAATTGGTTGTGTTGGCAGAGGTGTTGTTGAAGTAAATAGGTCTATCCCAGTTAGATGTGGCAATGATATCCAAAATCATCAAGTCATTTTTAAAGATGTGGTTATTGGTAACATCTATTTCAATGAATTCAGGAATGCGGTTTTCTTTTCCTTTAGGGATAATGCCTTTGGCCAAAACTTCCGCTTTGTTGACGGGTAGTTGCAATTTTTTAGAAGGCAAAGTTCCTGTAAACGTTCCATCCGAAAGCTGTATTTGCACTCTGGAATCGTTTTTATTGAGCAATTCCATCCATGTTTTGAGCTTGATAGGTCGATTACTGTTGTCTCTGTCCACCACAGGCACATAGTCGTTTTTGCCTTGTAGATAGTTGAGCTTATCCAAAGAAATAGGAAGCGGCTTAGATTCGTGTAATTCGCGTTTGAGTTGGTCTATGTACCAGTCTGTGCTCAGATAGCTCAACACCACCACACGTACATCCTGTCTAAACTTTTCCACTTCTTGCACATACCAGAGAGGGAAGGTGTCGTTGTCGCCTCCCGTAAAGAGCACGGCATTGGGTGCGCAGCTAGCTAAAGTGTTACGAGCTTGGTCTACAGATAGATAACGATTATTTCTGTTGTGGTTGTCCCAACTTTTGAAGCCCATCAAGGCAGGCACAAGTAAGCCAATGGCTGTAGCAATAGCAGCTCCTGACACTCCTTTGAAGGCTTTTTGGAGCATGTCCCAGATAGCCTGAACACCAAGTCCCATCCAAATGGCAAACGCATAGAAAGCTCCTACGTATACGTAGTCGCGTTCACGCGGCTCTACGGGCGGAGAGTTTAAATAAAACACCAAAATAGGGCCAAGAATCATAAATAACAGCATGACAATGCCCCAGCCTTTTCGCTCTTTGGTGTAGTGAAAAAAGAAACCTAACAAACCCAAGATGAGTGGCAACATATAAAAATTGTCATAAGCTTTGGTGATAGACACTTCCAAAGGTGGATCCGAGGCAGACCAAGGACGCAGCCAGTCAGCCTCTTTATCATCGCCAGCACGTCCCGCAAAATTCCACATAAAATAGCGCAGGAACATGTGACCTATTTGGTACTTGAAGAAAAACCTAAGGTTGTCGCCCATAGTCGGTTTTTGGCCTTCGGGTAAGTCTAGCCATTCCCTGTAAAGCCGCACATGATCGCCGTCGCTGCTATAAATACGCGGGAAAAGCATTTGATTTTCGTTATCGTAAATAGGAATAGGCTTGCGGTCAAATACAACGTATTTGCCTGTAGTTTCATCTTTGCGGTAGAGCTCTTCGCCTATTTCGGTATCAATGCGCTCAGCAGCAAAGGTTTGTCCAAAAATAAGCGGACGGTCACCGTATTGTTCACGTTTTAAGTAGGATACAAAGGTCATCACATCCTCAGGATTGTTTTCATCTATGGGAGTGTTCTGGTTTGAACGTATCAATACAAGACCATAGCTTGTATAACCCACCAAGATAAACACCAAAGAGAGTAGAGCCGTATTAAGAAGTACATTTTTGGTACGGATAGAATACATAATGCCGTATACCAAGCCTGCCACCAATAACAACACAAACAGGGCAGCACCTGTACCAAAAGGCAAGCCCAAACCATTAATAAACACGAGCTCGAACTTGGCAGCCAAACTAGGGAAGCCAGGAATAATACCGAAATTAATAAATCCTACGATGAGCCCCGATATGGCCATGGTGGTGGCTAAGCCAAACCAATTGACTGTTTTTGTTTTTTTGAAATAATAAATTAAGCCTAAAGCCGGTATGGTGAGCAAGTTAAGTAAGTGTACACCTATAGAAAGTCCCATCATGTAGGCTATAAAGATAATCCAACGGTTGGCAGCGGCTTCGTCTTCTATGTGCTCCCACTTAAACATAGCCCACACAACCAAAGCCGTAAAAAACGAAGACATGGCGTAAACTTCGGCCTCTACTGCCGAAAACCAGAATGAGTCTGAGAAAGTGTAGGCTAAAGCACCCACAGCACCTGAACCTATCAAGCCTACCACCTGTCCCATGTCAAAGTTGCCATCTGTATTAGGCAAAACGTATTTGCGTGTTAATAAAACGATGGTCCAATATAAAAACAAAATAGTAAAAGAACTACTAAGCACCGAAAGCATATTCACCCAGTACGCTATCTGAAGATCGTCCATGGCCAACATAGAAAACATACGACCTACCAGCAAAAAAAAGGGTGCGCCAGGAGGGTGCGGCACCATCAACTTACTAGAAACCGCTACAAATTCGCCGCAGTCCCAAAAACTTGCTGTTCTCTCTACAGTAAGGGCATACACAATAGTAGCCACCAAAAATACCAACCAGCCCGCTACATCATTGGCGCGCCTAAATGCTTGTAAGGATAGCATAAGGTTTTGTTATAAGAATTTTATTTTCAAGAACTTAGATTAGCATAACCATCTTTGGTTCTTTCTTTCAAGCTGCGAATATAGACATATTTTTATTAATGCGTTTTTGAAGACCAAAAAAATGATGTTAAAAAAGGTGAAAATAGACTGTTGTTAATCTTACTCAATGACATCAAGCTCTTGATTTGTGTGAGCTTAGTTAGCTAATCTATACCGCTACCTTTCTAGTATGTTGCCTTAAGAGGACATGTCTATAAGTGAAACAAGCTGTCTCCTTCATGACTCAGGTTTGTTTTTTTGGACAACCTTCTTGGAGAGCTTAGTACTATCCAAAATATTGAAATAGTTAAACAAAAAACATAGCTAAATTAGAACAAATCTAAATAAAAATAGTTATGTTTGCAGCAAGTTTAGAATTTTAAACAACAAAAGCTTTATGAGCGCAGATAAAGATATTTTGGACGACTTGACACAGTCGGAATACAAATATGGCTTTGTAAGTAATATTGAAACAGAACAAGCAGCTAAAGGACTTTCCGAAGACACTGTTCGGTTTATTTCTGCCAAAAAAGAAGAGCCTTCATGGATGCTAGAGTGGCGTTTGCAAGCTTTTAAGGTTTGGCAAAAGATGACCTCCCCAGAATGGGCCAATTTAATGATAGCAAATATTGATTATCAAGACATTATTTACTATGCAGCCCCTAAACAAAAAGTAGCACCCAAAAGCTTAGATGAGATAGACCCTGAAATTTTAGAAACGTTTAAAAAACTAGGCATTCCCTTAGTTGAGCAACAAAGACTTTCGGGCATTGCTGTTGATGCAGTTTTTGACAGTGTGTCAGTGGCCACTACCTTTAAGGACAAACTTAAAGATATGGGTGTTATCTTTTGCTCCATGAGTGAAGCTATCAAAGAATACCCTGATTTGGTGCGTAAGTATTTGGGTTCGGTAGTGCCTGTAAGCGATAACTACTTTAGCGCGCTCAATTCAGCTGTTTTTAGTGATGGTTCTTTCTGTTACATTCCAAAAGGCGTGCGTTGCCCAATGGAACTTTCTACATATTTCAGAATCAATACTGCCAATACAGGTCAGTTTGAACGCACACTTATTGTCGCTGAAGAAGCCTCCTATGTAAGCTACCTAGAGGGCTGTACTGCTCCCATGCGCGACGAAAATCAACTTCATGCGGCTGTGGTAGAGATCTTTGCCCACGAGAAGGCTGAGGTTAAGTACTCTACAGTACAAAACTGGTATCCAGGCGACAAAGAAGGCAAAGGAGGTATTTATAACTTTGTAACCAAGCGTGGGCTCTGTTTTGGGGATTATTCTAAAATCTACTGGACTCAGGTAGAAACTGGCTCAGCTATTACTTGGAAATACCCTAGCTGTGTTCTGAAAGGCGATTACTCGATTGGCGAGTTCTATTCTGTGGCTGTGACCAAAAATAAGCAGCAAGCTGATACAGGCACCAAGATGATACATATTGGAAAAAACACCAAAAGTCGGATTGTTTCTAAGGGTATTTCGGCGGGTCAGAGCCAAAACTCCTACCGCGGCCTTGTAAAAATGATGCCAAGAGCAGAAAATGCGCGTAATCACTCTCAATGCGACTCCCTCCTTATTGGCGACCGTTGCGGGGCGCATACCTTCCCTTACATTGAAGTAGAGAATCCATCTGCCAAAGTAGAACATGAGGCCACTACCTCTAAAATTGCTGAAGACCAGATTTTCTATTGCAACCAGCGCGGTATTCCTACAGAAGAAGCTGTAGCACTCATCGTGAATGGATATTGCAGAGAGGTGCTGAGTAAATTGCCTATGGAGTTTGCCGTAGAAGCACAAAAGCTCTTGGCTATCAGCTTGGAAGGTAGCGTAGGTTAAGCCCCGAATGAAATTTATCGTATTTAGCTTGTGTCTGATTTGCTTTGTTCTGACAGAAATCAGTGCGCAAAAACTCTATGTAAAAACACTGATTTTGCGCATAGATTCTCTCAATAAAGCCGAGCAGTGGGAGCAGAGCGTTGAGCAGAGCACGATACTCCTGACCAAAGATGAAACAGAAAATAGCGATTCACTGCGCGTCTTCTGCCAGTTGAACTTTGCCAACGCTTTTTGGAAGCTTAACAAAATAGATCTAGCGCAGAGTTATCTTGACTTTGTGTTTAATCATTATTCTACATTTTCTGAGGAAGAGCAAAGCCAACAGGGGCAGTTAATCATTGCTGCTTGGTGCTTGCAAAGTCATCTGTTTTTGCAGCAGAAAGACAAAACAAAGGCTGAAATCTACTGGAATTTGATACAAAAAAATTGCCATTGGGCGGAAAAAGACAGTTATTCAAACTCTAAAATAGAAGAGTTACGACTCAAAATACAGGAATAAGTTTTGTGGCAATGGCACACAAACTAAAAAAGGTTATCTCACTTTTCGCGAGATAACCTTTCTAATTATAGTTGGGGCATTAACTATTTTATAACAACCTCTTTGCCTTTTTCGTCAAAGCGAACAGTCATTGTGTCAGTGCCTTTAGCCAATTGATATTCTACCAATTTAGGATATTTAGGCAATTCTAAAGACTCAATAGCCAATACTGTAGCTGCTTTGTATTTGCCAGCTTTCAAAGATTTGGTAACGGCAGCAGGAACTTCAGACTCTTGCATAGGAGTGTCTGTTTCACGCCATACGCCAGTAGAGTCAAATTCAGCTTCGTAGGTTTTGCTGTCCATTGTAAACTCTACTTCGTAGATGCCTTCATCTTCGCTTTCCCAGCCATCAGCAGCTACTGTAGCTGTTGGATATTTGGCTTGGAATGCTGCTGTAACAGCTGCAGGAACTTCTACAGTTGGAGCTTGAGCTACTGTGTCAGGAGCTGCCTCCATTACCATAGAGGTGTCCACAGCTGTAGAGTCTACAACTTCTTCTGTTTTGCCGCCGCCGCAAGACGAAGCAGCGATGGTGAGTGCTACTAAAGCACTAGCAACCAATATAATTTGCTTGAACATGATGATTTCAGTTTTATTAAATTTGCGGCGCAAAGGTAAAGTTGTTTTTTTTTATGTGCAAATTTTACCAATTCTTATACATTTTCTAAATGCCTCTTGGTTAGTCAATATCTGCCTGTTTTCCAACGATTGTATGGCAATCATCGTGAAAGTTGGATTGTACTTTTTTAGCTAAAGGATTTGCCCAAATAAAATTTTTTTTATTTTTTTATTCTCATTTATGAAATAAGCTGACCAAAAAGTATTGACTCTGGAAAGTGAAGAGTCAAAACTAGAATATGAAAAGAACGAACGAACAACACGCGTTTACAATTTTACGAAAACTTTATGGTCAATTTCAAAAAGCAAGTCACAATCAGACTTGCTTTTTGTTTTTTTGTATCTTTGCACAAAAGCAAAAAACCATGAGCAAGAAATTAATTCGTTTCGACTGGGCAGTCAAAAAACTACTTCGCAACAAAGCCAACTTTG
>RDZD01000016.1 GCA_004293815.1 Cytophagales bacterium
ATTTCCAGCTCAAAAACTCGTGAGGAAAGGACAGCTTTTTGAGAAATACTAGAATAAAACCCCCGCAGCGTTAAATTTAAGCACTGTTTGAGAGAAGACCAGATTAGAAGCACTGCACCACAAATTAGCACCTCCACCTCACTTTCCGCCAAGCCAATGTTAGGTGCATTTTACTGTTTTTCGCTACGAAGTTGCTCTATTTGCTCGGAGGTTAAACCTGTGTCTTCTGCGATTTCCTCATTTGTCAAGTTGCGTTTAATGAGTCTTTTAGCAATTTTAATTTTTTCTTGGTTTTTTCCCTTGTTCTCTGCTTGATCTAGTTTAGCCCTTTCGTCTTCCTCTCGCATAAGAGCATAATCGTAAGCCTCCAACTCTTCGGGTGTCCAAGTGTGCTTATTAGCCTCTTGGTAAGCACTTTTTAGTCCTTCGTCATCTACGTTTTCAGGAATAACATCAAGATTTTCAGCATTTTTGATGAAATACACCCACTTTTCTGTCAATGTTTCCAATTCGTGTAAATCCTTATTAAACTTAGGTAGCTCTATAAAGTTAAACTCTACATCTTCCAAAAGATGTTCGTGGGTTTCTACATCTCGAATTTGATGGCGACTGATGTATTTTGAGTTGATCGAAAAACTATAATCCAAAATACCAATAAAAATGACAGGCTTTAATTGTCTATAAAAATCGCCTCTTTTAATTTGTTCGCTATATGATTTTGAAAAATAGAACAACACTCTTTTCGCAAAACCATCTAGCTCGCCAACTTGCATTTCTACGATATAGTTTCTGCCGATTTGGTCGGTAGCCTTTACGTCAATGATAGTTACTTTTCCTCCTCGTAATTTGGGCAATTGGTAAGGGTTCATGATCTTAACCTCTACAATTTTTTGTTTGCCTTTGAAAGCTAAAACAGCGTTGAGAAACGACACTAAAGTTTCTTTTCGGTTATCATTACCAAAAATTTTGCGAAAGGCTACATCATTTTTTACGTCTGCAAACCCCATCGTTTTCTTCGTTAAGTTCCCATCACAAAAATACGAAATTTTCCTTGAACTATTTTTATCTTTTACCCAATTTTCAACCTGTAATCCTATTTTTTACTCCCTACTTTTTGTTTTCTTACACTCTCACCCAACACCAATTGAAATATATCAAAATAGCCAAGAACAAAATTGCTTAGCTTAATTAGTCTTTTGTTATATTTGCGGGTGAGTAGCCTATATCAAGATAAGTATTTGATTTTCAGACCTAAAATACCTCTTTTTATACTACTTTCTTAATAAAAAAGTTTAAATGAGTTCGCTTACCAAATAGCAAGTATCTTGAAAAAGCATCTCCGTATAGGCAGTAGGAAAAGCCCTTTGGCATTATGGCAAGCCCAAAACGTAGCTGATTTACTCACTGCAAAAGGCTGGAACACGCAAATTATAACTTTTGAGACTACAGGAGATCTTAAACTAGACGCAAGTATTTCAAAAATAGGCTCTAAAGGTGTTTTTACGGCAGAACTTGAGGAGGCATTACGTCTACAAAACATAGACATCGCTGTGCATAGCGCAAAAGATATGCCCTCTGAAGACAGCCCAAACCTCAAATTACTAGCTTTCACCGAGCGTGAAGCCGCCCATGACGTGCTCGTCAGCTCCAAACCCATCGTAGATGGTCAAATACCCGCAAACTGGATTATAGGGACCTCCTCCACAAGACGCGTGGCTCAGCTCAAACATTTCTATCCAAGTTTAAAAACCCAGAATGTGCGTGGCAATCTACAAACACGGTTCCGAAAGTTGTCAGAAGGCCACTGTGACGCACTGATGTTAGCCTTTGCGGGCGTACACCGCATGGGCTTTGCCGCACAAATTGTATATGAATTCCCTATCCATAAAATAGTTACTTCGGCAGGTCAAGGCAGCTTAGCTATTCAAGTAGCAGAAAAAATGCCTCAAGAACTTCAAAATGAACTCTTTGAGATACTCAACCATGAGCATACGAGTGTGGCTGTGTTGGCTGAACGGGCATTCCTCAAAACCATGCAAGGCGGGTGCAGTGTTCCCGTTTTTGTTCATGCCGAATTGCAAAATTCTGGTCAGTATTGCCTCATGGGCGGGGTGGCTTCGCTAGATGGCCAGCAGTTTTTGAGTGAAAAAACAATATGTGGAAGAGAAACCATACAGTCTTTTGCTATTCAGATGGCAGATAAACTTCTGGAGCGCGGAGCCAAGCAGATTTTGGAAGAAATCAAACAAGAGAAAAGCTAAACTGGAATCACCCTACTGGGTCAGGTTTGTGGCTGTCCATTTATAGGTCTCAAATTTGCTTTAACAGTACTGCCAAAGAAGCTCATTTCTAATCTTTAAAAGATATTCCTCTTTGTTGTACTTTTGTATTCCTTAAGGGTTTGAGCAATGTATTTTTTTATGAAAGGCGAAAAGAAAAAAAGAGGTTTTAAAGAGCTTGTTTGGATTGCAATTAGGCTTTCACTTGTGCTTTTACTCGGTTACATAGCGATGAGCAAGCTCAGGACGTTCAGCTACGCCAGTGCCGAGGATTTGGTTCGTAAAAACTATAGTGCCGAAGTAAAAAAAATTTGTGAAACAGAAAAGCTACCAGCTGCCTATTTCAATGCACTCATTATCCTAGAATGCTCTGGACGCAAGCCTTCTGGAAGCAGATTCGAGCCTCATGTGTACGATAAACTGCTAGCCGTGAAAGAAGGGCGCAGCAAAAGTTACATGAATATCAGCAGCAAACGCTTAGAAAATATGGACGAATCCACACTCAAACAATTGGCCACGTCTTGGGGACCGCTTCAGCTTATGGGCTACCATTGCCTGACACTGGGCATTTCTATAGACGAGCTAAAAGGCCCCAACACGCTCAAGCACAGCATTAGGTGGTGTAAAAAAAATTATGGCAAGTATCTTGACAAAAAAGATTTTAAAAATGCATTTCATTTGCATAATACGGGTAGAACTCACCCAGAATGGTGGTTTTCGCGGACACACGACCCCGACTATGTGCAAAAAGGATTGGGCTACATGGACAGGTTCTAGTTTAGAAAATCAATTTTGCCAATACTGTCTTACCACCTAAGGCACAGGATCGCCAAATTTATGGCTGAAGGATTTAGGATTGCCGCCATCAAAGTCCACAACTGTATAATTGATGCTTTCATCGGTCACACTAAGCTCCGAAAGATAAGAACAGTTAGGCTCACCGCGTGCAGCAGAACCAGTGCCACCGCATACCTGCCCCAAAGATTCTAGCTTACCATTAGGCGACAGAATATGAAAAACCATGTAGTCAAAATGGCCTTGCTCTATGGTAACATAGACTGTGTATTCCATACTCTGGGTGCAAGCTATTGCATACGTACTCACTTCGCCACCCACTTCTAAAAGGCGGCATTCTTCGGCTGTAAGTTCTATTTCGCCATAATCGCCTCCATCTGGATTTGCTTTTTTGACACGTTCCACAAATGCTTTATTTTCTAAATAAGGGTATCTGGTGAATAGTGCTTTAAGTTCTTCGCTTATTTGAGGTTGTAAGGCTGCTTCATGAGCACTAGTTGCGGCCTCTGTTTCTGCCGCAAGGTCTGCTTGCTGTGTGCTTGTGGAGTCTTTTACGGCAGTACTCCCGCCACCGCCACAAGAAAAAAGACCCAAAGTAAGGGCTAGAGAAATTATTTGTATGGTTTTTGAAAGCATATTATTTGAAGAGTTAAAAAATTAGGAAATCAATACTCATAAGGCTCAGAACACAAAAAAACGAACTAATTAAGGCTAAAAGAAATGATTTAAAGCACAATATTCTAAATTTGTTGTTTGAAAATATATGAATGGTCTATTTTTCTTTGCATGTGGTATGTTAGGAAATAGCTTGGCATAGAAATCAGAATATCATTAGTCAAAAAATATATCAAATTACATGAGCCTTTTTAAAAATAATTATGTGGAGATAGACACCAGCACTGAGCCACTTGTCTTGATAACTTACTCAAGTGCTGAACCTACTCTAGCTGAGTTTGATGCCTATCTAAGAGAAATTGAAATAATTTATGAGCGTGTGCCCTACTGTGCTTTTGTGCTAGATAGCACGCGTGTTAAGTACTTGAGATCTGAATTACGCATAAAACAAGGCACTTGGATGAAAGAGAATGAAAAGCTCATAGGAGTCAAGCAAAAAGGTGCTGCCTTTGTTGTAAATGGTGTCATGGTGCAAATGTTGCTGCAAGGTATCATGTTGGTCAATCCTTTTCCTGCTCCATACAAGGTGTTCGCAAAATACGAAGAGGCTCTGCAATGGGCTACTAATCAACTCAAAATGCAAAAGTAAAGCATCGTTTTGACTATCAAAAAAATGTACGATTACTCTCTAAAAATTCCTGCAAAATAGCAGAACAAGATAGTGTCCCTAGATCTGTGCTTAAAAACTATCTGCTTTTTTTATCGTGCAAGTCAATGAAAGTTTTTGGGTATTTTGTATTTGTGGCTTAGGTTTTGAAAGATAACTAAACACGCTGTTGGTCGTTCGAATAAAGTAATGCTCAGCAATGCTTGTAAAAAAACTTCCGCATCCTGCACTCAAAAACTAAATTTTTATGGCAAAAAACTACATTCTAATGGTTTTACTCTTGGTCTTGGCTGGCATAAGTGAGGCAGCCTTGGCACAAAACAATCCCCCTGATTCTATTCCTCTGCCAGCTTTTTTAAGAAAAAGAAACGATATTAGAGCAGAAAAACGACTAGATAAAGAACGAAAGATAGCGGCAGCAGAAGAAAACATGCGCCGCAAAGCTGCCGGTATAGTCGCTCCTTCTATGCGCTTCAAAAATATCAACAAACCTAGCATACCTTACTATGTAAATGAAAGAGACTTGGCGCGTATTCTAACAGCACATAAAGGCGAAGACAATGAAAAGCTTTATAGACTACTTTACAACTACGTGAGTAATTTTGGAATAAAAAACTTTATCAATGACATCGGATTGCTCTATGATTTGGCTTCACTTTCTGCCTTTATGGGCAATCATAAGCTAAGCTCAGAACTTTATGCTCTGATTATTAAGCACTACAGAGGTACAAAAGAAGTTCCCAAATGGGTTTATGATTCTTTGGTGCAGCCATCAACGGCTTATTTAAACTTAGCAGAATACAAAAAATTTGTACAAGAGTTAGAGCTTGTAGATTCTCTCAAACCCGAAGTGGATTCCATAGACATCAACATGGGCGAGGAAATTAATTCCAAATACGAAGACTATGGGCTTTCTATGGCACAAGACGACAGCAGTATTGTTTTTACTTCTCAAAGAAATAAACATCCTTCAGATCCAGAGCTCAAAAATGAAGATATTTTTTTTACAAAAAAAGATGAATACGGCTACTGGGAAGCGGCCAAACAGATTCCAGGTTTAAATACCCAATACAACGAAGGCTCGCCCTGTCTAAGTCCAGACGGCAAAACCCTTGTGTTTGCGCGGTGTTTTTCACCTGCAGGCTATGGAAACTGCGACTTATTCATATCAGAATACTCTGAGGATAGCGCGAGTTGGAGTGAACCCCGAAATTTAGGTCCTTACATCAATTCTACAGCTTGGGACTCTCACCCCACATTCAGCACCAACGGCGATACCCTGTTTTTTGCTTCTGATCGTTTAAGCGGTTTTGGCGGCAGCGATATTTATTTTTCGCGCAAGGGGCGAGGCCAAATTTGGCTACCCTGCGAAAATTTAGGCCCTGTGGTAAACACCCGAAACGACGAAGTAAGCCCTTATTATCACACCTTACGGCGTGTTCTTTACTTTAGCTCTAGTGGGCAGCTGGTGAGCTTTGGTGGTTTTGATATTTATAAAACCTACTCGATAGATAGCACTTGGAGCGAACCTGTAAATGTAGGGCCGTTTATCAACACTCCAAGCGACGAATATTACTTTGCCATCAACGGTGATGCTAAGATAATTTTTTATGCTCAATCAGACACCAACCGCAGCGATTTAGATCTCTTCTCTTTTCCGCTACCCATGGAGGCTCATCCAGATGCCACTGTTAAGTTTTCAGGCTCGCTGCGTGAAGAGCGCACAGGAGAGATTTTTACTGGCACTGTGGCCATTTTTGACCTAGAAGAACGCCGAATGATTGCGCCAAAACGCACCAGCGCAGACGGCTCTTTTGAGTTTAATCTGATAAACAAACGCAAGTACTTGCTGGTGGTAGATGGTGAAAACTTTTTCAGACTCGAGCAAGTATTTTTCTTGGATGGTCCCCAAAAGAAAGATATACAGCTCAAAAATATTCAAACAGTGCAGTTCAAATCTGTGGAGTTTGAGCTGGGCAGTTCACGCCTATCGCCACAAATGGAGAATGATTTGCACTTAGTCATTAAGTTTTTGACGGAGCACCCAGATTTTGAGCTGAGTATAGAAGGACATACCGACACATCTGGCTATGCAGATGCCAACAAAAAGCTTTCTCAGGAACGCGCTGATGTGATCAAAGAATATATTGTGTCGTATGGTAAGTTCGAAAACGACCGTATAAAAGCCATTGGCTACGGTGAGGAACGTCCTCTTGTACGTGAACTTACCGAAATGGACAGAAAAACTAACCGACGGGTAGAATTTAGACTCTTCAACAGGCCGCCTTTAGAGTCTGAAAAGGCAATTCCAGAAAAGGTAACTGACCCTGACGCACCCTTAGAAGCACCTCGAGAAGAGGATTTTAAGGAGGACAAAGATGACTTCGGAGGTGGCTGACCTTGCTAGCGAAAAAATTAATGTCATAAAAAATTAATTATTTCTAAACATCGAGCAGCGTTTTTGGTTTCCTGGTCGTAATGAATATGAGTTCACAAACCGCTCACATTCCAAAGTCCAAAATAAGACTACATTCCCCACAAGCCCCAGCTTTAGACTGGGGTTTTGTTGTGTTGGACTGGCCTAACAAATAAACCAAAGAGCACAAGAAACTAGAATCTTGTGCTCTTGAAAGCTCAGCGACAATTGTCCCAAGTTAATCCATTCAAATAAATTCCATCTGGCTTTAATTGTTACAATCAGCTGTAAGCTTCGTACCCAAATGAATATCTCACTCTAAGTTAAGTATGACACATATTCTATTTGATTGTATCAACTCTCAGAAAGATTTCTGCGCCTTAGGCCGCTGTCTTGGGTGAACGATGGGCTATATAAAGCGAATACAACAGCATCATAACAGAAACAAGGGCAATGCTAGTACCCCAAAACCAATAAGGCAACAAGAGCGCATTGGCTATAGCTCCTGTATCAGAAGCATACTGCGTGCCATCAACCACTGCATTATCTACAAAAAGATAGTCAAATTGTGTAAAAACAGCTATAGAAGCCTGAACACCAAGAAGACGTACCAAAAATTGTGAGGTGTTATGACCACCCTTTAAGGCCACACTCAATATAAGAACAGCCCAAAGCGGTATAAAGACAAACCCAAAAATATTTCTAACCCAAACAATCACGCTGAAAGCCATAAACAGACCCAAAATCCACAATGATGCAGTGGCTACACGGGGAGAACGGCTCAAAATAATCAACAAACTACCCGCCACTGCTGGTCCTAACAAGCCCCCTGCCGCTACAGCAGCTTCACCTAGAGGGCCAAAGAGCACATCTTTGCTGTGCTTAGCCACTCCTGAGCCATCGCTAAATATTTCTAGTTGGTGGAACGTCCCGCCAAATAGAATAGCTGTCAGACCATGACCCATTTCATGAAACCACGTACACAAAATGGTGAAAGGGTAAAGGACATAATTACCGTAAGGCACATAATTTAAGGCAATTGTAAACAAAGCCATTAAAAAGAGCCAAATGAGCGAGCTCTTTTTTTCACTGTGACCATCTATGGTGGTGTTCATTGTGTTTTTGAGTTTAAGGTGACGCTTTGTACTTTAGTCATTTTGATTCTCTTCGCGAGAACGAGGTTTTTGATGATGCTCTTTGTGGTTTTGCTCTTCTTCTGTGTTCCTCTCATAAGCTTCAATAACCTGTCTAACAAGATAATGCCTAACCACGTCCTTGCCATCTAAGTATACAAAACCTATATCCTTGATTTTTTTAAGAATATGAACGGCATCAACCAAACCTGAGCGTTGCTTGCTGGGAAGGTCTATCTGGCTCACATCACCAGTAATAATCATTTTTGAATTTTGTCCCATGCGAGTCAGACACATTTTCATTTGCATAGACGTTGTGTTTTGAGCCTCGTCAAGCAAAATAAAGGCGTTAGAGAGCGTTCTGCCGCGCATAAAAGCTATGGGCGCAATCTCAATGATATTTTCTTCAAGGTAATGATTCAGTTTTTCGGAAGGAATCATTTCCTCAAATGCGTCATAAATAGGGCGCAAATAGGGATCTATTTTTTCGCGCATATCACCAGGCAGAAAGCCCAAACTTTCACCAGCTTCTACTGCTGGGCGAGTGATAACAATTTTGCGCACCAATTTATTTTTGAGCGCACGAACAGCTAAAGCCACAGCTACATAGGTTTTGCCTGTCCCAGCAGGGCCTAGAGCAAATACAATGTCTTTTTCGTTCGATGCTTTGACGAGTGCTTGTTGGTTAGTTGTTTTGGCTTTTATAGGTAAGCCCTTCACCCCAAAAATAATGGTGTCGTCCTTGTCTTTGCGTAGCAATGAAGCAGAGTCATCGTTCAAACACAAGCGCACATCAGCCACGTCTACCTTTCCAAACTGGTGATAGTGCTCTAGAAGTTGGTTAATGATTTCATTGATTTTGACAATTTCAGGGCTACTACCTTGAATACGAATTTCGTTACCGCGTGCCAAGATGCGACTTTCTGGAAAAGCCAGTCTAATTTCACGAAGATTGGCATCTTCCGCCCCAAAAAAATCAGGCAGAGCCACATTTTCTAATTGTATGATTTTTTCTACCAAAACAACTTTATTTTTATTGTTGATAACATGATAAAACACCCGCAGGTATCACAAATATATTAAACGATGGTCAAAAAACAAAGTTTCCTTGTCAAACATTTTTCTATATTTTGAGAGAGCGGTATGCAAAAATATTGAGCTGCAAATCCACTTCAGAGCCTAGTTCTAACTTGTCCAAATAAGGCTGAGATTGGTAAACTCCAGTTCGCTCCATGTAGTAACGAAAGCCAGCTTGCGTTATAATTTCCAATATTTCATGGAGAGTTTGGTCTTGATTTGCGTAGGAATGGTACTCTACAAAAAGGTGCTTAACGCGGTGTAAATCTTGGGAAATATCATTTAGGACTTCCGTTTCAGCTCCTTCTATATCCAGCTTCAAAAAATCTACAGGTTCTTGTAAGTAAGGTCTTAAGCTAGTGGTTTCTACGTTCACAAATTCAGAGTGCTGATCTTCTAAATCTGCTATAGCACTGGCATCATATAAATCAGCATTAAATCGTACTATCTTTTTGAATGACCAAAGAGCTTTAGGAATCAATAAAATGTCTTTTTCTTGACTTCTTGAAATATTTTTAGATAATATTTGGAATGTTTTTGGATTTGGTTCAAAAGCAATAATACTTGATTTTGGATAAAGCCATTTAAAATAAAGAACACTTAAACCAATATTAGATCCGCAATCAATAATTTTAATTTTTTTAGTATCTGATTTAAAAAAATAAATTTGTTTATTAAATATTTCATCAAATTGAAATAAAAAATTGGATTTATTATTCAAATAAAATTGTTTTTTATTCAAATAAATAAACCCAATTTCTTTAAAATCACTCCAAAATAATTTTAGCCATGAAAGCAAACTCAAATTTGAGTAGTTTTTAATAAAACTCTTGGCGAGAAGACGGCTTTCAAAGCTTAACATTTATTCCCAAATAATCACAAAACCAAGATTGCTAGCCAAAAATCCTTTTTCTTGCTTAAAGCTTATGGAATTTTTTGTATAGCTCATTAAAATGGGGTCGTTGTCTGGTTCAGCGCATTTCAGTGACTCAGCAGGCTTATTCTTCCAGCCCTTAGTGTTGAAATACTTTGTCATGTCATGTACCCTATTAGGCTCACCCTCAACAATTTCTTCTACTTTTTCGGCATCAATCAGAAACCTACGCTCTGTATCTTGAAGAGCAAGTACCCAAACGCCCCCTTTCTTACAGAATGTGCCGAGAGCTTGTTTCACATCAGGTACTGTTATCTGAATGGTCTTATTTTCAGCGTTGCTGGGTAAGGCCATCACAAAGAGATAAATAAGAATATAAACGATATCCACAGGATTATTTTTTTGTTGAAGATTTTCTAAAATACCTCCTCAAAATTCAAACCAAATTTTCTACCAGCTTCTTTGAGCGAGCCTATCACAGGGGCAATGAGCGGGATACCTTTCTGCATTCTTTCTGCTTCTGCCAAACGTTCGGGGTCGCCTGGTATCAACACTGGCTCATCTGGGTTGATTGGTTTAGCATTCCGAAAACGTTGTATCCAAATGTCCATGCTTTTTTTGAAGTCTTCGGCTGGCCTAAAAGCATCTATACGCCATGCGCCTACAAAGTGACCAAGTCCCTCACCTACAGGATCTTGAGGCAGCGGCAAAAAGCTCACAAAGGGCGGTACCCAAGGGCCAAAACCTGCACCAGAAAGTACGCCGCTCATAATATCAACGATGCTGCCCAAACAATAGCCTTTGTAACTGCTCCGCTGCTCATTGCTGCCTAGCGGTAATAATGCACCGCCTTTACGCAGAACAGTAGCGTCTGTACTAGCCTGACCACTAGCATCTTGCACCCACCCTTCGGGGGCATCTTGCTGCTTTCGTTCCAGAATCTCTAACTTTCCATTAGAAACAGTTGTGGTGGCCAAATCAGCTACAAAAGCGGGTTCGGTGTGTGCTGGAATAGCCAAAGCGATAGGGTTTGTGCCCAACATGCGCTCAGTGGTACGGGTGGGAGCTACCAGCGGACTGGCATTGGTCAGCGCGAAGCCTATCATGTCGTGCTCAAGTGCCATCATGGCATGATAGCCTGCAATACCAAAGTGGTTTGAATTTTTGATAGCCACCCAGCCAGAGCCTACCATCTTAGCCTTCTCAATAGCCACTTTCATAGCATAAGGCGCAGAAACTAAACCCAATGCAGCATCAGCGTTAATCGTGGCTGTAGACGGTGTTTCGTGTACAATGTGCATTTGAGGTTGGGCGTTTACACGTCCCACCTCCCAAAGACGTACATACCCCAACAGGCGCGCCAAGCCATGCGAGTCAATACCTCTCAAATCAGCGGCTAAGAGCACTTTTGAGGAGAGCTCTGCATCTGCTAAAGAGCAGCCCATACCCTCAAAAACACGGCGTGTGAACTCAAAAAGCCCTTGATAAGAATAAGTCATGGTATAAAAGCTATGTAAAATACTTACTCTACATCTTTTGGAAAATACTTTTTAGGAAACTCAGCAAACAAAAATTGGCTGTTACGGCTGCTGATCTCAGCCCAGGCGGTGGTGTCAAAACTAATAGCATAAATGCAACAAGTGGGCATATTGTCTATATACGCACTTATACAGAGCGAGTTGGCAAGAATCGTTATAGCTGGATTATGACCTACAAGCAAGAGGGAATCGTCCTCGTCGTTCAGATTTTTGATGAGATCGTAGAGATAGTCTGCATCTTCGTTGTAAATATGCAAATCCCAGATAATTTTTTCTAGTGGATAAGATAAATGAGCCGCCATAACTTCTGCTGTATTTTTGGTTCGCAGAGCGGGGCTAGACACAATACAATCTATTTTATCCACTTTTTTGGCCAACAACTCGCTCATAAAGGGCAAATCTCTCTTACCGCGCTTGTTGAGTGGGCGTTCAAAGTCATCTAATTCTATATCGCGCCAGCTAGATTTGGCATGGCGCAAGAGATAAACAGTTTTCATAATAGCATTCTTTGCATTGATGCGCCAAATTTAGCTGAAATATATGTAGCTAAGTGCTACTTTAGATAAATTTAACATGAGTAAAGAAATCTTAATGCAAGCGCACGCGTGGATCCAGCCAAGCGTAGAGAATGTCTACAAGAATGTTGATAAGCACAAACATCATAGCCACTATCACGGTGGCACCCATAATGATAGGGAAGTCTAGTTTATTTACTGCGCTAATAGTGGTGTAGCCTAAACCTTTCCAGCTAAAGATATATTCAACAAAAAATGCACCAGCCAACATGATAGCCAACCAAGATGAAATGGCAGTTACCACGGGGTTAAGGGCATTTTTGAGGGCATGTTTGAATACAATTTGATAAGAAGAAAGCCCCTTAGCTTTGGCAGTACGGATATAATCTTGTCCAAAAACTTCCAACATAGAGTTGCGCATAAGCTGGGCTATGATAGCCAAAGGCTTTAGACCTAGTGTAATAGCAGGAAGAATAAGATTTTTGGGTGTCAGCACACGTTCACCATAATCGTTGATTTCCCACAGGCTTCCTGTCATTTCCAAGCCTGTATAATCGCTTAAATGATACCCAAAAAGCATAGCCAGCACAATCCCTATCACAAATGAGGGTGCAGAAATTCCAAAAACAGAAGACGAGATTAACAAATGATCCCACCAAGAACCAGGCTTGAGCGAGGCCAGAATACCAAACAAAATGCCCCAAAACGCGGCAAACCCCATGGCACCAATCGCTAACCAAAAAGTACCATCAAGATTTTCCATAATTACTTCACTCACACGCCTATTGGTGAGATATGAGCGGCGAAAATATGGACTTTTAAGTGCCAGTACTTTAGAACCGCCAATAGGTATGGCCACCCAGAATTCATACTCTGTTTTGTTTTCGGGGGTGTCGGCATGTACAGAAATGATGCTCAAGTCATTTAGATACATGGCTAATTGATGAGGTAGGGGTTTATCTAAGCCATAATAACGATTAATAAAATTAAGCGTTTCTTGGTCTGCGCGTCCGTGCGTAATCATCTTGGCAGGATCGCCAGGAAGCGCGTGAAATATAAAGAACACCACGACAATAACCCCAAAAACAACCAAACCTCCATAAAGAAGCCGCTGCAAAATAAACTTGAGCATATGAGAAACTCTTGGCCGAATTAAAATAAAAACTGTATGAGTGTTGCAAATTTAAGTAAGTGCTTACAGAAACACAAATTTTGATAGGTTTTATTATCTGCACCAATAAAAAAGCAGCTTGCAGCTCAATCACCTTTATATAGGATTCGAAATCAACAGCAGCAGTACAGAATGCTTGTGCATGGTTCTGGAATGCGTGTTTTGAAGAATAGAGTTTTGCTTATTTTGGGATACACTGTAGACACAATAAGTGCTTTTATTAGCCTCTATAACACTTTGGTATGAAGTCATTAATTTTTTTTTGATTTAGTCTTTGTTTCTAAGCGTTTATGATATCTAAAATTTGTATAAAATAGCCTTTTAGCTTATATTTGCCTGCCCAACAATGATTCTAACTAAAGGTATTTAAATTTTGCCAAAATGTGTTTTTATACAGAGTAGATTTTAATTTATTGACATTCAAATTCTTGTGCATTGCTTTTGTTTGAACTAAAAAAATCAGACTAAGACCATAAATTTTTAGAACAATTTTTAAACCTATTTAGTTCTAAACACTCTTAGGCTCTGATTTTGAGTAGCTACTACTATGATTTATTGCTTTTCTATAATATTCTATTTAACAGTCTAATTTCATTTCTTTGTCGCTCAACACTGCCATGAATTCAAAGATTTACTCACCCCACACTCAAAAAATCACCTATCTGCTTTTTTATACCCTCCTTTTGGGTTTGTTTAGCCTATTGGGCTTATCAAAAGTACAAGCCCAGTGCAGTAAAACCACAGAGGGTACTGAATTCTGGCTCGGTTTTGCAGATGCTCGCGACGGTACGGACGAGGAGTTAAGCATTACCGTAACCTCACGCGTGGGTGCAACGGTGAGCGTGTTTGGTGGTGCAAGCAGTACTTTACTGGCTACTTTCATTGTGCCTGCGGGAGGCTCAGTTAAAACCGTTGTACCAGAGCTGTGGGAAAATGAGACCTCTGAAATCATCGAAGACAAAGGTATTCGTGTGGAATGCACTGCAGCCTGCAATGTTTATGCCTTGAGCTATCAACGCAACTCGGCAGATGCGACTTTGATTTACCCAACCACCACACTAGGCGACAAATATTACATCATGTCCTATGCACAGGCTACTAACCTAACCAACACACAGGTGCGTAATAGCGAGTTTGTGATTGTAGCCACCCAAGACGCTACAAGTATTACCATAATACCCAATAAAATTACAACTGCGCTAAAGCCTGCCAATGTGCCCTTTAGTATCACACTCAACAAAGGCCAAAGTTATCAAGTAAAATCAGGTGAGTTTAGCGGTGCTGGCACGGCTCTGCCTGCTGGACAAGGCGACCTTACTGGCTCAAAAGTAACTTCTTCTAAACCTATTGCTGTTTTTGGAGCCAATATCGCCACCGTAGTGCCCAATATCAATACTTGTTGCTGGGATCATCTCTACGAGCAAATGCCACCTACAGCTGTTTGGGGCAAAGAGTACATTACTGTACCTTACAAAACCCGCCTCTGGGATGTTTTTAGAGTGCTCGCACGAATAGACGGTACGGTTGTGAGCATAGACGGTGCACCAGTGGCCACGCTCAACGAAGGACAGTTTTATGAGTTCAATACTACGGGCAGTAATTTCCCCAAAGTGATTACAGGAACTAATCCTATTATGGTTATGCATTTCAGCACCTCTACCAATGCGGATGCTGTGAGCGAGGCAGATCCTTTTATGATTAATCTCAGCCCTACCGAACAGTCTGTAGAAGACATCACTTTTGTGGCTTTTACCTCAACCGTTATAACAGCTTACTACCTAAATATTTTGACAGAAACCAGCAATGTGCCCAACATGCGTCTGGATGGTGTGCTGATTGCACCTACAAGCTTTACGGCGGTTCCAGGCACAGTCTTTTCACGTGCACAGCTCAACTTAACTCCTGGTACGCACCGCTTAACTAACAGTGGCAGTGGCAGAGGCTTTACTGCAAATATTTATGGCTACGGCCCTTTTGAATCTTACGGCTATGCAGCAGGCGTAAATCTCACTCCACAACTCAACTTCCTTTTTGGGTCGTCTAGCGTGGATAATGATGCGGAGGATTTCTGTGACAGCGAAGGCGCGCAAACCTTTGTAGCTGAATACAGTGTCCCAGGCGCAACCTTAGAGTATAAATGGAAGAATCTTACCACAGGAGCTATTGTGAGTACTACTGATGCCATGACTGCTAATGTCTTTTCTAGTACCACTGACTATGAGCTAACTATAGATGACATAGGCGGATCTTGTTCTATTAAAGATACACTGAGGGTAATTTTCTATAAAGTACCCACAGCAGAAGTCAAACACGCAGATTCTACCCGAAATACCTATAATTTTTGTTTGGCAGACGGAGAACAAAGCTTTTCAGGTACACACCCTGACAACGCGGGGCTTGACATAGACTATTTCTGGATTTCTATGGATTCTGGCGATACGCTTGGCACTGCCTCAAGCCAGACCTTGCCAGTACAGTTAGGCTCATTCCAATACATGCTCCACACTTACAACAGCTCTGACACCTCAAAAGTTTGCTTTGATGCCGATACCATTACTTTGGTTTACAACACGGGTTTACCTGTTGATATCAAGCATTTGGGTATTGTCAAAGATACAGTGGTGTTTTGTGATGATGATGGTGCGCAGACTTTGGATGCCTCGCACCCCAGCCATACGAGTGTGTCATATCAGTGGCGCGACCTTACGCGAGACAACGATTTGGGAACGGCCTCTACCCAAACAGCCAATATCTTTGGTCAGAACACGCTGTACGAAGTAGAAGTAACCAACTTGCTCACAGGCTGTACCAGCAAAGATAGCATTCTGGTTGTATTTTTTGCAGCCAATGTGAGAAGTGGCGGTACTGTAGTTTCTGATACCTTCCGCTTTTGCGACGATGATGGCCCCCGAGTACTCGATGCCTTTGATCCACTAAACGGCCCTACAGTAGAATATCAATGGAAGGATTTAGGTACAGGTACAGTAGTTAGCTCCACATCGGTTCTAAATGCTGCCAATTTTTCAGATACTACAGTTTATGAAATCTTCTTACGCGACGTGGTAAGTACTTGCGAAGCGCGAGACACTATTATGGTTATTTTTCGACCTACACCAACGGCCATTGTGAAGCTAAATGGTGTATCAATGTCATCATACATTCTCTGCAATGGTTCGGGGTCTGTAAGGCTTAATGGATTTGCAGCCACTAACCAACATGTGCGTTATCAGTGGCGACGTAACGGCACTCTTATAAGTACTGACACAGCCATTACCGTTACAGATGTTTCATTTGGAACATTTACCTACCTGCTCACAACAACCGATACAGTGTCTAACTGTGTGGCCACAGACGAGATTGTTATAACTGTTTACCCACGCCTTTCTGGCCGCACTACGGGTTCAGCTAATATTTGTGCCGGAAAAACCACCACTGTAACTTTTACTTTGGCAGGTAGTTTTCCGATGAACATGACCTATTCGGTAAAAGATATTACAACAGGAGCGGTTATTTCCACAACCACCATTAGCGGCATCACAGCAAGTCCAGTGACTCTTACGGTGGGCAGTGCAGGCATTTATCAAATTAGTGCACTATCTAGTGTGGTTGGGTGTACAGCATCGGCCTCTGCGCTCACGGACAGTGCTAGAATTCAAGTTATTCCTGTGCCCAATGTGGTGCTAACCTCTAATGACTTTGATAACAAAATTTGTAGGGATCAAGGTATCAAATTTACAGCCACAGGAGCAGCTTTTTACCGATTCTTCATCAATGGGGTTTTGATGCAAGAAGGCACCTCGGCCAACTACACGCCTCCCGTAGGCATACTCAACACGGGAGACTTAGTTTGGGCTACAGGAGTTAATCCCCCTACCGACTGTGGAGATACGAGCAATGTTATTACCATGACTGTAAACCGCATTCCTGTTACGTCTATTGGTGTTTCACCTCGTGAACTCTGTCCAGGCGGTGACTCTCTCAAGCTCACCTCCACGCTGGTAGGAGCTACTGGCGCATTCACTTATGATTGGCGCAAAATTGTTGGCAGTACAGCTGTGCCGGTGGGTACAGGCAAAGCCACTTTGTCGGTGATAGATACTGGACGATATTTTTTGATTATTACAGAAAACTTAATAACGGGCTGCCAATATAGAACAGATACCATCAAAGTCAACTTCAAAGCCCCACCTGTGCTCAACGTGCGCGATACAGTAGTGTGTATGGATAACCGTCCAGCTATTTTGGTGGCGCAAGACTTGACGCACGGCTCTGCTATCACCTACCAATGGTTTAACACCGCCAACCCAACAGCAGTGATTGGCACAGCTGGAACTTTGGCCGTAAATTCAGCAGGTTTGTATAGGGTCATTATACGCGACACACTCACGGGCTGCACAAGAACCGACCTTGCTCGTGTTGACTTTAACCCAAATCCTGACTTTGAAATTAAAGGGCACGATAAACCGCTTTGTGAAGGGCGTGACACACTTACTTTAGATGCTTCTAACCTAGACAGCATGCAAATTGTGTGGGTAGGTGATGGACTCATTCAACTTGGAACTGATCAAAGAAGCCGAATTGTTACCAAAAGCGGTGTGGTTACGGTCATTGTTACAGACACCTCAAAATCTACGCTCTGCCGTACTATCAAGTCCATTGACGTGATTATCAATGACAAACCCATTATCAATCCGAAATTGAAAGACTATGTAGTTTGTGAAGATACCACCTTGCGTATAGAAGCATTACATCCTACTCACGCCTCAAATGCAACCTATCAATGGCGCAATCTGACCAAAGGAACTGTAGCAGGCACAGAATCTGCACTTGTTCTAAGCTTTGAGGAGGATTATAGTGAAAATATCTACGAAATACTTGTTACACACCCGAACTCTGGCTGTACAAGCCGCGATACAACATCGATTAGATTCCAGAAAAAATCTAATGCTGAAATCAGTATTGAAAGAGGCCAATTGAAGCTTTGCGTGGGTGAAAGCGTCGTTTTGAGAGCTTCTGGAGGAACAGGCTATCTCTGGAACACAGGCGAAACGACCGAACTCATCAGTTTTAAGGCCATACAAAAGGGCTTTTTCCCAATTGTTTTGACGGGTGATTTTAATACCACTTGTGGACAAAGCAAAGACACTGTTGAAATTGAGGTCAGAGACCAACCCTTGGCTGCTATTCCCGATACACTCATAACAGTTTGTCAAACAACGCCTTTAGTCATAGATGCGGCTCTGCCTGAACATGATTTCTACACTCTTTACACTTGGACCAATCTGTCTAATGGCGAAACTCTGAGCAATCAATCCAAACTGGTTTTAACTTTCGACAGTTTGACAAGTCCAACCTTTGATCCTTTTCAAGTGGTTCTTCGCGTGCAAGATAGCTTGACGAACTGTTTTAGTCAGGATACTGTTGTGGTTAATTTTGAGCGAGGCAGTAAGGTTCAAATAGACAGCAATGCTGTACAAGAAGTTTGTCTAGGCGACAGTATCACACTTTCTGCCAGCGGCGCGGCGCGATATGTTTGGAATACTGGCGATACCACAGCCACCATCAAAGTTAAAGCAGAAGTGGCAGGCTTTATGACCTTTATCGTCAAAGCCGATGCCGCTAATCTATGTGCGAGTACTTCTGACACCTTGTTTGTTCGGGTGCGTCCGCTCCCGCGTATACAGGCTCATACACAAGATACCGTTAAAATCTGTGCTGATGATTCTTTGACACTTTACCCCTCTGGTGGATTGTCCTACGAATGGCTTAACGATCCGCTTCTACGCGACACCATTACGGTAAGTCCCCAAAAGCCAACCATGTACTACACCCTTGGTACTGATGCTTTTGGCTGTAAAAACTTGGACTCGGTATTTGTAGACGTATCGCCCACGATAGATTTAGGTCCTGACTTGATAGCTTGTCTGGGCGACACCTTAATCATAGGCCAAGTGAGCAGCGATAGCACCGCTACCTACAGCTGGTCGCCAAGTGGCCAACAGACACCCATTATTCAGGTATGGAAGTCTGGCACTTATACCGTAAAGGTTCAAACCGCAGAATGCAGCTACAAGCGCAGTGTAAAGGTCAACTTTAAAGAAGAGCCTAAAATCCTGCTGGTACAAGACACTGTGTTTTGTTTTGACCCATGGCCTAACAGGGGCGTTGTGGAAAAAGAGCTGGGCAGTGCTTTGTTAAACCCTGATACTTCTGCTCGCTACGTGTACGTTTGGACGGATTCTACTGGTGAGATTGTGGGCACAGAACCCGTTCTAAAAGTGAAGCAAGGCGGCAAGTACTACTTGAAAGTTGCAGCTCTTTATAGCGTTACTTGCGAAACCAATAGGGACGTGCAAATTGATGATGCTTGTCCGTCTAGAATCTTTGTACCAAATGCCTTCACGCCCAATAACGATGGGTTGAACGACTATTTTCAAGTATTTGGTGGTAACATCAAGTTCTTTGAGATGATGATATTCAACCGTTGGGGCGAAGTGGTCTACTTGAAAAGTACACAAGACTTTGGCAGTATTCGAGGCGATGACTTCTGGAACGGTCAGTATAAAGGCAAAGATGTGATGGAAGGCAATTATGTGTATGTCATTAAGTACAACTCAGAAGACGATCTTTCTAAAATAGAAAAAGTGCAAGGCAGCTTTACACTTCTGCGCTAAGAGGCTTTCTAGCATCTGCTTTTAAAGCTTATTTGAACTCCAGTCTTGGCAATCCTGTGGCTTAAGCATTATGCCTAAGCCACAGGATTTATTGAGAAATAAGGCTTAGTAGCAAAATGGCATGCCCTCTTTAGTTTTTTTGACTAAAAGCATCTGCACTCCCTAAAAACTGTACTCGCTGGCTGTTGAAGTGTATTAAGTCTTACTCCCAAAGTTTATACAAAGCCAGCTGTACAGCTTCACCAAAAAAAATACGCGTAGTGGCCGCAAAGGATTCCGTAAAATCTGATACAAAAAAGAAGTCCTGAGCAGGCTTTGTGGCATTTCTACAGATGCTTTCCGATACCAATGCTTTTCTTACCGCCTCAGCCACAATTCCTGAGGCATCTATCACTTCTACCCCCACACCTAGAAAAGCCTCAATTTCTTTTTTGATGAGGGGGTAATGAGTACATGCTAAAACCAAGCCTTTTATAGGCTTACTGGCGAAATTTTGTAGGTATTCCGCCACAATCTGCTGGCTGATACTATTGTTAAAAAAGCCCTCTTCTATCATTCCAGCCAACAAAGGCGTGGCTAGAGCGTGTAGCTTCACGGTAGGGTTGCGGGCTGCCAGCTTGTGTTCATAGACGCGTGAATGAACCGTTTGTCTCGTACCTATAAGCCCAATATCTTGATTGTCAAATTTTTGTGATATATATTCTACAATAGGGTCTATCACATTGACCACCCTTACACGGCTGCCCACGTAAGCTTGTGCCAATTCAAAAGCCGCTGCTGAGGCGGAGTTACAAGCTATCAAAATAAGTTTGGCGTTTTGTTCCAACAAAAAGTCTATAGACTTGATAACATAGGCTTGCAGTGACGCTTTGGACTTTTCGCCATAAGGCAAATGAGCGGTATCGCCAAAATAAACCAAAGACTCATTCGGAAGCACGGTTTTGAGTGCTTTGGCCACCGTCAGACCGCCAATCCCGCTGTCAAAGACACCAATAGGATCGTCGGTAGATTTAGAACGGCTTAAAAAACTTGGTTGCATAAGTAAAATACTGCTTTGCAGAGACTTTCTAAAACAAAAATGGATACTTGAGGGCGGTTAGACGCTTTATAGCTTCATTTCTTGAGCCAAAAACTTTCCCGTATGGCTTTTCTTATTCTTACAAATTGCTTCGGGTGTACCTTGCGCAATGAGTACACCGCCGCCTATGCCACCCTCTGGCCCCATGTCAAATACATAGTCTGAGACTTTTATAACGTCTAGGTTATGTTCAATAATCAAAACCGTGTTGCCTTTTTCTACCAGCTTGTTAAGTACATCGAGCAAATGGACAATGTCTTGGAAGTGTAAGCCTGTAGTGGGCTCATCCAGAATATAAAGCGTTTTACCAGTGTCTTTGCGTGAAAGCTCTGTGGCTAATTTTACACGTTGTGCCTCGCCTCCCGAAAGCGTGGTGGCGTGTTGCCCGAGCGTGATATAGCCTAAGCCTACGTCCGCCAAAGTTTGCACTTTACGCAGAATAGCAGGTTGATTATCAAAAAAGCCTAATGCCTCACTGATACTCATATCCAGAACATCAGAAATAGATTTACCCTTAAAACGGATTTCAAGCGTTTCGCGGTTATAGCGTTTGCCACGGCAGGTATTACAATCTATGTAAACGTCTGGCAGAAATTCCATTTCTATGGTCTTTTTGCCGCCGCCCTCACAGTCTTCACATCTGCCTCCTTTGACGTTAAAGGAGAAGCGTCCATTTTTATACCCTCTGATTTTGGCTTCGGGCATTTGCGCATAAAGTGCGCGAATATCCGTAAACATTCCCGTATAAGTAGCTGGATTCGAGCGAGGTGTACGGCCTATTGGCGACTGGTCTATTTCTATAACTTTGTCAATGTGTTCAAGCCCTTCTAAGGCTTTGTAGGGCAAAGGCTGTTTTTTGGCTCTAAAAAAATGTGCATTGAGAATTGGATAAAGGGTTTCATGTATTAGAGAAGACTTCCCGCTGCCCGAAACCCCCGTTATAGCAATCATTTTGCCCAACGGCAACTTCAGAGTTACATCCTGTAAATTATGTCCAGTACAACCCTTCAAAGTTAGGAAAAGGCCATTGCCCTCTCTCCTTTTTTCGGGCGTTTTTATGGTCAAATTGCCATTCAAATATCCCGCAGTGGTGCTAGTTTTGTCTAAAAAACTAGCCGGTTTGCCTTCTGCTACTACACGTCCGCCAAATTTGCCTGCACCTGGGCCAATATCAATCAGATAGTCGGCCTGCAACATCATGTCCTTGTCATGCTCCACCACCAAAACCGTATTACCAAGATCTCTTAAATTTTGTAAGGCTTTGATGAGCTTGTCGTTATCGCGTGGATGCAAGCCTATGCTTGGCTCATCGAGAATGTATAGAACCCCCACCAACTGCGTACCGATTTGGGTGGCAAGGCGTATCCGTTGCGCCTCCCCGCCCGAGAGCGTTCGCATAGCGCGTGTGAGAGTCAGGTAGTCTAAGCCCACGTCTCTCAAGAAGCCTATGCGCTTGTTAATTTCCTTGAGTACTTCGTCTGCTATGCTTTTCTGACGGCCAGAGAGCTTGGGCGGAAGACTCTTGAACCACTCGGCTAAGGTCTTGATATCCATACCAGAAAGCTCTGCAATGTTCTTTTCACCTATTTTGAAGAATAAGGCTTCTTGCTTGAGGCGCGCGCCGTCGCAAGAATGGCATACTTTGGTCTCTACAAAGTCTTCAGCCCATTTCTGCATTTTCTCTGTCCCCTCTGCCACTTGCTTTTTGAGGAAAGGGATTACACCCTCATAAGTAGTATCCCATTGTGTGCCAGGATATTTAACTGAATTAACCTGAACAGGTGTAGGACTGCCATACAAGAGTACTTGCATGGCTTCCTCAGAAAACTTATCGAGCGGTGTATTAAGATTGACTTTGTAGGGCTTCAATACAGCTTCTAACTTCTTGAAAAGCCAAATTTCTCTGTACTCGCCAAAGGGAGCCAGCGCACCTTGTGAGATACTTAGTTTGGGATCTGGTATGATTTGTCCACCAGTAAACTCGTTAACAACTCCTAAGCCAGAGCAAGTGGTGCACATGCCATAGGGTGAATTGAACGAAAACGTGTTTGGTGCTGGTTCATCGTAGGCCATACCTGTGGCAGCACACATCAAATTGCGCGACAAAAAGCGAAGATTATCTGCATCATCAAGCAACATCAAAACACCGTTGCCTTCCTTAAGAGCTAGCCTGACCGACTGAGTGAGCCGTTTCATATCCTCCTCGCGGACAAGAAGGCGATCTATAACCGCCTCAATATCATGTGTTTTGTAGCGATCTAGCTGCATTTTTGGTGTAATCTCTTCTACTACACCGTTTATGCGCACTTTTGTAAAGCCCATTTTACGCACTTTAACAAATAGTTCGCGGTAGTGTCCTTTACGTGCACGCACGAGCGGTGCTAAAATGCTTATTTTCTTATCTTTATATTGTTCAAAAATTTGTTCTATAATTTGTTCTTCGGTTTGGCGAATCATTTTTTGGCCTGTGTGGAGCGAGTAGGCATCGGCAGCACGTGCGTAAAGCAACCTCAAAAAGTCGTAAATTTCCGTTAGCGTGCCCACTGTGGAGCGAGGATTTCGCGAGGTGGTTTTTTGTTCTATACTGATGACAGGGCTAAGTCCATTGATTTTGTCCACATCAGGACGCTCCATATTGCCCAAAAAAGAACGGGCATAGGCCGAAAAGCTTTCCATATAACGGCGTTGACCTTCAGCATAAATGGTATCAAAGGCCAATGAAGATTTACCGCTGCCGCTTATACCTGTGATAACTACTAGTTTGTTGCGAGGGATATTGATGTCAATATTCTTTAGATTATGTTCGCGTGCGCCGTAAACTTCTATAAATTCTTCTTGAATGGACATACTTGAGCGTGTGCTTGGGCTTTTGAGCATGCAAAGATACAGCAAAATCTCTAATTAATGAACCCCTGAAACGCATTTTTCTTGTCGTGTTTAAAGCCTAACGAGGTTTAAAAATCTCAAAAAACTTGACTCCCTGATTTTTAATCTAAAAAGCGTATATGCAAAGCCAACATGTCATCAACTGGCTTGACTTTACCCATCCAGAGCGCAAGATGTTGTTCGTGCATGACTATTCTGTGAAAAATTAACAAAAATACTAGCACCCAATAGCATACCATGCAACTCATCAGCCCCTATTCATCACAATTTGATCGAAAAATATTAAGGCTCTTCGCAACGCAATTTTTTATATGTGTTACTTAGGACGAAAAATAAACTAACTTTGCCAAAAATTTCGGCAAATGCTATGAAAAACCGCTACGATTATGAAGAGGAAGATAATTTGTATGAGCACTACTATTTACAAGTAGATGCTGGACAAACCTCTATGCGGATAGACAAGTTTCTCACCATGCGCTTGCCTAACGTGAGTAGAAATAGAATTCAAAATAGCTTAAAAGCTGGCTTTATTACGGTCAATGCCACACCTTGTAAACCAAACTACAAGATTAGACCCGCCGATGAAATTTCTATTCGTCTGCCTGAACCGCCTCACCTTGAAGACCTTGTACCTGAAGATATTCCATTGGATATAGTGTATGAAGACGACGATCTTATGATCATCAACAAGCCCGCAGGTTTGGTGGTTCACCCTGCTCCCGACAACTGGACAGGCACTTTGGCCAATGCGGTACATTTTTATTTGCTCAAACAGGGGCTTACTGGTTTTTGTGGTTTAGTACACCGCATTGATAAAGGCACAACGGGTCTCATGGTAGTACCCAAAAACGAGCTGGCGCGCACCATGCTCTCGAAGCAATTTTTTGATCACAGCATAGAAAGAACCTATAACGCACTTGTCTGGGGTGAGTTAGAGGCAGAGAAAGGCACTTACAGAGGGAACATCGCTCGCAGCCCCTACAATCGTAAAGTAATGATGGTTTTTCCAGACGGTGGAGAGGTGGGAAAAGTGGCAGTGACTCACTACAAAGTGCTCAAACATTTCCGTTACGTCACTTTGGTGCAATGCAACCTAGAAACAGGGCGAACACACCAAATCAGAATTCACTTTAAAACCAATGGGCATCCACTTTTTGGTGACCCCACCTATGGCGGTGACCGTATTTTGAAAGGAACTGTATTCTCGCGTTATAGCGATTTTATAGAAAAATGTTTTGGCTTTATGCCAAGACAAGCACTACATGCCAAATCTTTGGGCTTCGTACACCCAAGAACTCAGCAATTTATGCAGTTTGACTCCGAGCTTCCTCAGGACATGCAAACTCTTCTCAAAGCATGGTCTGATTATACTGCTCATCCTGAATAATTCAATGCTATTGTAAGCCGTGTTTTTCCAATCGCCTATAAAGAGACGCGCGAGTGAGTCCCAACACCTTTGCGGCCTTAGAGAGATTACCGCCGTGTTTTGAGAGTGCTTTTTGTATAACAATTTTTTCCACATTTTCAAGATTGAAGTCTGTGATATCCAACTCGCTAGCCTCGCTTTTTTGAAGTAAGAATAAAAAATCGCCAGCCGCTAACTCATCGCAGTCGCTCATAATGACGGCTCTTTCAATGGCGTGTTGCAGCTCACGCACATTACCTGGCCAGTGGTATTCTTGCATTTTTTTGAGAGCCTGCCCACTAAAGGTTTTCTCTTCCTGATTGTACTTTTGGCAATAGATTTTTATAAAGTGCTCTGCCAGAATGGGAATGTCTTCCACACGCTCACGCAGAGCTGGCAAATGCAACTCCACAGTGTTGATTCTATACAACAGGTCTTGTCTAAACTCATTGTTTTGCACCATGTCATAAAGATGCATATTGGTAGCACATACCAAGCGAATATCTACAGAAATGGGCTGATTTGAGCCTACACGCACCACTTTGCGCTGCTGAAGTGCCGTTAGAAGCTTAGACTGCAATGCCAGAGGCAAGTTACCAATTTCGTCTAAAAACAGCGTCCCTGTGTGAGCTGCTTCAAAACGACCTTCTCGGTCTTCTTTGGCATCTGTAAAAGACCCTTTCTTATGCCCAAAAAGCTCACTCTCGAACAGCGTAGAGGTAATAGCCCCCATATCCACACTCACAAAAGACTTTGCATTCCGCAAAGACTGCTGGTGTATGGCCTTGGCTATAACTTCTTTACCAGTACCGTTTTCACCCAAAATAAGTATGTTCGCATCGGTGGCCGCCACTTTTTTGATGATTGTAAAGATATTTCTCATGGATTCGCTCTGGCCTATGATACAGTCCGAGCTTGAAAGTTCGGAACCAATCGGGCGTTTGCTTTTTTTCGTTTGCGGACTGCCTTGAGCTTCATTGTCAGCGGCTTGCTCTGTCTGACGCGGTTGAGCAGCATTTTGAATGGTGGCCACTAGCTTATCATTTTGCCATGGCTTTAGCACAAAGTCTCGCGCACCAATTTTGAGAGCTTTTACAGCCATTTCTACCTCGCCAAAGGCAGTTATCATCACCACATTAGCTTCAGGTTTTTGCTCCAAAATGTGCTCTAGCCAGTAAAATCCTTCTTTCCCGCTCGTAATATCTTCGCTGAAATTCATATCCAACAAAATGACATCATATTGCTGGTGATTGAGCAAAAAAGGGATTTTTTTTGGGTTTTTTTCAATAAAAATATTTTTTGCGTATTTTTTAAGCAAAAGCTTAAGAGCCAACAACACATCTTCGTTGTCATCAATTACAAGAATATTCTGAAGCATAGAGCTGCGGGATTTGTGCTATTTTGATGCTCAAAATTAGTGTAATTAAGCAGTATTTCAAAAAACGATTGGGTTTATTTTTGTGTGTTTGGGGCTTTATAGAGGAGCTATGCTTCAACGCTTTTTGACTTTACGGCATACCCCAAGCCGCTTAAATATAACAATTTCAAAACTTTTCGTAATCCTTACAGGCTAGAGTTATCGATAATTTTTGATTGGCGTTTGGGACTTCTCTTTTTGGACTCCTAGCAGAGATATTTTTTTATTTTTGCAACCCCATTACAAATTTTGCGTTTAGAGCCTTGTGTAAGTTTTCTGGGCTCCCCACCTCATTATAGCTTAGCTTAAAACCATTAAATAATTTTCTGTAGACTAAATTGCCTCTTTAACTCACGCTGTTTCAAGGGTGAGAGTAAACGCTTTTTTAGCTATGCGTGTTTTTTATCTTTTTAATACCAGCACTGTGTCATTATCAAATAAACTAACCAAGATAGTAGGCTTAATAAAAGAGTCTTTTAGCAGCGAAAATCAGGATTACACACAAGGAAGCATTCCTAAAGCCGTGTTCTTGTTGGCAGTGCCTATGATTTTAGAACTAAGCCTAGAAAGTGTTTTTGCACTCGTAGATATTTTTTTTGTCAGCAAACTTGGCCAAAACGCCATTGCCACAGTTGGGCTTACTGAATCCGTGATTACCATTGTTTATTCGGTGGCTATCGGCTTGAGTACTGCTGCTACAGCCATAGTGGCGCGGCGCGTGGGCGAAAAGAACCATGAGCAAGCCTCACAGGCAGGTATACAAGCCTTGCTTATATCTTTAGTGGCTACTTTGCTAATCAGTATTTTGGGGGTGGTGTATGCCCATAAAATTCTTGAGTTGATGGGCGCAAGCCAAGCCGTTATTAGCGAGGGCACTGTATTTACACAAATTATGATGGGTGGAAGTGTATCAATCATGCTTTTGTTTTTGATAAATGGCATTTTTAGAGGTGCTGGCAATGCGGCTATGGCTATGAAGAGTCTTTGGTTGGCCAGTATTATCAATATCATCTTATGTCCTATTTTGATACACTTCTGGGGATTGAAGGGCGCTGCTATTGCCACAGTGATTGGGCGCAGCACAGGAGTGCTGTATCAGTTGTATTATCTTTTTAAAGGCAGTGGACATCTTCAAATTAAATGGGTTTATTTCAAGCCAGATTGGTCTTTGATCAAATCTATTGTAGAAGTGGCTTACCCTGCTACTTTGCAGTTTATTTTAGCAAGCGGAAGCTGGATTATCCTAGCCAAGTTGGTAGCTGAAACGGGGGGAACTGGTGCCTCAGCTGGCTATCAGATTGCTATACGCAATATTGTGTTCTTTATTCTACCAGCTTGGGGTTTGAGTAACGCAGCGGCCACACTTGTTGGTCAAAACTTAGGGGCAAAGCAAGTATTGCGAGCAGAACAAAGTGTCTGGATTTGCACAAAGTATAATGCTATCTTTATGGCGTTTGTGATGGTGCTGTTTCTCACACTTGCCGAGCCTATCATGCGCCTTTTTACGCAGCAAGAGGAACTTGTGTCGTATGGTGCTAAAACTTTACAAGTCATAGGAATAGGCTATATTTTTTATGGAATTAGCATGGTAATGATGCAGGCACTCAATGGGGCGGGTGATACCAAAACGCCCACTTACATTAATTTGGTGTGTTTTTGGCTCATACAAGTGCCTATGGCTTATGTTTTAGCTGTTACGCTGGACTGGGGTGTGCTTGGTGTACTCATAGCCATTCCCACAGCTGAAATCTTACTTGCGCTGGCTTCTTGGTACTTTTTTAGAGCAGGTAAATGGAAAACTATAGAGCTTTAGGAATCTTAGAGACCTGTATGCTCAGTATGCATGAAATATTTTTGAGGCTAATTACTGCACAATAAATATTTAAACTTACATTTGCATTGCGATGATTTAAGCGAAAAAAGCCTCTTGTGTTTAAAAACAATATTGTTTTTTGAATATCCTATTTTAGGTATTAGAATTTGTATAAGATGGAACAAAAAAAACTTTTGATAGCTGAAGATAGTTCTGTGATTCAGAACGTGATGGCCAAGGTGCTCAAGTTTCAAAACTATGAGATAGATTATGCCAAAAACGGTGTGCAGGTACTCACAAAACTTGAAGGCAAAGATTTTGATGTTATTCTCATGGACATCAATATGCCCGAAATGGATGGGATGGTCTGTGCAAAAAAGATCAGAGCATTAGCCGCACCCCAGAAATCTACAATACCTATCATTGCCGTAACTGGAAATGCGCAAAACTACAGCATAGAAGACTTTAAAGATGCTGGAATTACAGATTATTTACCCAAACCTATTGACTTTGACGTTCTTATCAATAAGCTAAACGAACTTTGGAAGTAGCAGCCTTCTTTTAGACTCAAAAAAATGACGCTAGAAAAGAAAGACTTGAAAGCATTAGAGGATCTTTTGGCTAAACATGGCTATGGGGTTCGCTATGAAAAAGGTACTTTTAAAGCGGGTGCTTGTATGATTAAAGGTTTAAAGCAAATTGTAGTTAATAAGCATTTTAATACCGAGGGTAAGGCCATTTGTTTGCTTGAAATGCTTTTGCAAATGGAGCTAAATCCAGAACTGGTAAGCAGCGAACAATATCAACTCTTAGAAAAATACAGCAGTAAAAAACCTTGAAAACTTTGTTTTAAACCTACTTTTAATCATCATATCAATAAAATATATCATGGCCAAAACAGAAACCCTATCTATACCGCTTGGATTTGAAGCACCGCACTTTGTGCTACCCGACGCGGTAAGCGGTCAAAACAAATCTCTAAGTGAGCTTATGGGCAGCAAAGCTACCGTTGTGGTCTTTATGTGCAATCATTGTCCTTACGTAACGCATATCATTGCACCTATGCTGCAAATAGCGCGCGATTTCGCCAGTTTGGGGGTTAAATTTATTGCTATTAACTCTAACGACGTGGTCAATTATCCACAAGATTCGCCCGAAAATATGAAAAAATGGGCAGAGGAACTCAATTTTCCTTTCCCTTTTTTGTATGATGAAACGCAAGATGTGGCTAGACTCTATCAAGCAGCTTGTACACCAGATTTTAGTGTGTTTGATGCTCAAAAAAAATGTGTCTATCGTGGCCAGTTTGATGATTCCAGACCCAAAGGCACTATTCCAGCTACAGGCAAAGATTTACGCTATGTACTTGAGAATATTCTCATAGAACGTGAGCTTCCTAGTTATCAGATACCTAGCATGGGTTGTAACATTAAATGGAAGAAGGCATGAAGCTGAGCTTTTGCTCTTCTTATTATACCATAACTCTAGTTTTTTAGCAATAATTTCATTACGAAATCTTACAAGATTGCAGCTTTTGCAGTCTTGCTTCCTTAGTAGTTTTTGTCTCTAGCCTTATCCTAAAAAGCGTCTCAAATAGTTAATATTTAGACAGTTATATTTTTATACATTTCAATCAAAGCTAAAAAAATCCAAGTGCGGTAGACTTTAAGGCTATAAAATAAATTTATTAGCTTTTAGGTGATATTTCTAACGTTTTTTACACTTCCCTGTATGAAGACAAAACAAATTGCACAAATGCGCACACGCGAGTCAATAATACTAGAACTATATGAAGAGGCTTTTCCTGAAGCGGCGGTCTTTGTACGCAAAATGGGAGGCTCCTTGAATGATGCAAAAGACATTTTTCATGACGCTTTGGTGATTTACTATGAACAAAAACTAACTCTTGGCTTTACACCCGAACAAGGGCACAAGGTTTATTTGAGTGGTATTGTCAAAAATTTATGGTACAAAAACTATCAGAAATCAAAACTGATTGAGCCACTGGCAGATAACATGTTGTTTGCAGACGACTCACCCAAAGTCTCTATACGTTTGATGCGATTCTTAGAGCTTTCGGGTAAGCGTTGTATGGAACTTTTGTCTGCTTTTTATTTTGAAAAAATGCCTTTGGCAGACTTGGTAGAGCGTTTTGGATTTTCAGGTGTGCGTTCAGCCACTGTACAGAAATTCAAATGTGTAACCAAGCTCCGCGAAGCGGTTCGCGAGCGTACACTAAAACAAGAAGATTTTTATGAATGAGACCGAACTAATAGAACACTATCTACAGGGACTACTTACGCCAGAGGACAGGCTATTGCTGGAGGCTAAGTTACTTCTATACCCTGATTTAAAACAGAAAATTGAATTACAAAGCCTCGTCTATGACATTGCAAAAGTATATGGGGAGCAAGCATTAAGGCAAGACATTGCTACAGCCGAGCGCAAGCTCTTTACAGAATCACGCTTTCAGAATTTTAGATCGCTCATTTTCAATATCTTTAACTAATCTCACGCATGAATACTCCTTCTTTACAGGATATCATTGATGAAAAAATTCTGCGCAGCAGAAGAATCTTTTTATGGGGACAGGTAGATGATGCTTCCGCCAAACATGTTATAGACCGTCTTCTCTATTTAGAGCTTGTACAGCCTGGACAAGAAATTCAGCTTATCATCAACAGCCCAGGAGGCTACGTAACTTCTGGATTTGCTATTTATGACACAATGAAAAGTATTACAAGCCCTATTTCTACGGTTTGTTCAGGTTTTGCGGCCTCAAAAGGCTCTATTTTACTGTCTGCTGGTGCAAAGGGCAGGCGTTTCATACTGCCTCACGCACGTGTCATGATACACCAGCCAAGTGGTGGGGCGAGAGGTCCTGCGTCTGACATAGAAATACAAATGGACGAAATCATCAAAGCTAAAAAGCTCGGTGCAGAAATATTGGCAGCTAATTGCCAAAAGTCTGTGGAACAAGTGATGAAAGACTTTAATCGTGATTACTGGATGTCAGCAGAAGAGTCAGTAGCCTATGGCATTGTAGATAAAGTACTCGACCGGCTTTGAGAATCATTTGAGGTATTGTCTCATAAATCTAGGCAGAACAAACGCACAAGGTAGATTCTAGAAAATGCCGTTAAAAATCCACACAAAAATCATGAGAATATTAAGTGCTTCAGGAAAAAACAACCCACAAATTGCGGTAATCAGCCCAGAAAGCACCAATAAACCACAAACAGGTAAGATAGAAGGAATGGCAAGCATAAAAGCCAGAGCCACTCCCAAAAGCCCTAATCCACCCATCACACAACCGCTGTAAAACATAATAGGACTTCGGGGAATGTTGCCCTCATCTCCCCAGTCCTTGGGTTGTTTAAAGTACTTTTTGGTGCTTTGCTTTTCTATCTTTTTAGTAATTTTCTTTTCCAAACGCTTCAAAACAAACTTTTGGGCAGCATTAAGCTTAGGCCTTGCTGTTTTTATTACTTGCGCCTTTGTCTCAGAGGTGCTTGTAGCTGTTTGAGTCGGAGCCTCTACGCATGCGGAAAACACCAAGTAAGGCAGCGTCAAGAAATAAAAGAAGAGGAGGAATAGAATGGATTTTTTCATGGCTTTCTAAAAAATAGTATTTTATGTGCCTCAAAGATGACAAAAGATACATAGAGGTTGCTTAAGAAAAATATTTCTTCAGAAAATGCCGATTTAGTCTTGAGCCTATTGTTTGGCAATTATTTTGCGAAAAATCTCGTTCAAAACGATGACACTGTTGTGCAAACCCCTAAACTTAATAGCTGTATGCCTACAACGCTCTCGCAAAAGGCTAGGTGGTGAACTTAATAGCAACTGAATTCTGGGCATAGCCTCTTCTATATCCTTATCACTCAAGCTTTCACAAACCACGCCCACACGTTCCATTTCAGCAAGCGCATCATCATCAGCTATGCCGCGAACAATCAAATAAGGCACTCCACAAGAAAGGTAGTTGCCCACTTTTACAGGCGTACGGAACTTCTGAGAAGGCAAAGGAGGAATAGCTACAATGCCTAGGTCTGCCACAGAAATAAACTTATCTATTTCTGAATAAGGCACTTTATCCAACACCAAAACATGTTCATGCGTAAGCCCTACACTATAAAAAGCCTCCTCTACTTCTTTTTTGGGTAAGGTGGTGATAAGCAAGCCAAAAATCTTTGGATTGAGTCTGATAGCGGTCTTGTAAAAAGCCGCCACCTCCTTAGCACTATAATAAATGCCGTCAAACTTGCCCACATAAAGCCATATTTCACGATTACTCAAGCCGTGTTGGGCACGAAAACGTTCATTGAAAGCCTCATCGAACATAAATTTATCGGTGTCAATGCTTATGGGAACTGTAAAAATCTGTTTGGCTTTGGGCTTCCAAGAACGTACCAGTGCCTCCGTGTGGCTGGTTGGTACAGTCAAATACTCCGCACTTCTTACCTCTAATTTTTCTATAAAATTCAAGATGCGATATTTAAGCGAACTCTTAGACCAAGTGCCAAAATCTAGCATATATTCACTATGTGGTTCAAAGCAATAAAGCGCAAAAGGCCAATTAAACAAGCGAGAAAGCAAATAGGCAAAACCGCCCGCAATCACCAAATAGCCCAAAATCAAACGAGGTTTGTAATGCTTTTGAATATAGGACGCATAACGAATGCTTTGCAAAAAGTCTTTAAGACGGTTCAGAAGCACCAACTTGCCTGTGTGATATTGCACTGGATACCAACTGATGCTATATTCCTTCATCTCGTCACGCAGAAGTGTTTCCTCCTCACTTGTATAGGAATAAGCAGCCTGTTCGTGCGTAATGACATGAAAATGGTAGGTTTTGTGGATGTTCAACTGCTTGAGGTAAGTATAAATCAAACCACTAAAAAGAGGATCTTTTACGCCTTGCAGGGAATAAACCACAATATGATGTTGTTCGAGTTGCCCCATACCCAAAAAGTCTACCAATTAATACTCGTTTGATGATGTATTTTTAAATAATCGTTGGCCTTGCTAAAATGCTTGCAACCCAAAAAGCTTCCTCTAGTTTGCGCCAGAGGGGAAGGGTGAACCGCCTCCAAAACCAAATGCTTCTGTTTATCCACTACTGCCCCTTTGTCTTGGGCGTAGCGTCCCCAAAGCATAAACACCACATGATTTTGCTGTTCGGAAATCAGTTTTACCACTGCGTCGGTAAACGTTTCCCATCCCTTTTTCTGATGAGAGCCAGCCTCATTGGCGCGCACAGTAAGCGTGGCATTGAGCAAAAGTACTCCTTGCTGTGCCCAGCGTTCTAAGTTACCAGAAACAGGAATAGGCAACAAAAGATCATCATGCAACTCTTTAAAGATATTGAGCAGAGAGGGTGGTTTCCTAACCCCATCATTTACTGAAAAACTTAGCCCATGAGCTTGATCGGGGCCGTGGTAGGGGTCTTGTCCTATGATGACAACCTTCACCGCACTGAGGGGGCAGAGGTCAAAAGCATTAAAAATGAGCTTACCAGAGGGATAAATTTTATAGGTTTGATATTCTTTTTTTACAAACTGAATCAGAGTTTTAAAATAGTCTTTTTCAAACTCTGATTTCAGCGCGCTTTTCCAACTGTCGTGTATTTGAACGCTCATCTTTGAAGCAATATTTTTGAACTAAAACCCTTGGGGTCTTTTGTGTGAAATGATCTCTTTTAGTTCGCTGATAATCATAGAAGTAGCACCCCAGATTTCTTTGTCTTGAAGGGAATAATAAGGCGTAATCCACTCCGTTTTGTCGGGGTGAATGGTAGGTCTTGTTTTATAAGCTTCAGGCTTCCAAAAGTCTCGAAGTTTGAAGTCTATAACGCTCACCACTTCGCGCTCATCAGGTTGGTAGGTGATTTTCTGAGGGATATAGACTAAATACGGCGTGACAAGGGAGTCGCTTGGTGGAATGTAAATGTCCGTGAGTGCGCCCAAAACGTGCTCTGCATCAGCTTTTACACCTATTTCCTCGTAAAGTTCGCGCAACGCGGTATAAAGAAGTGTAGGATCTTCAGGATCTTTTTTACCGCCTGGAAAGGATATTTGCCCACTGTGCACTCCTGCATAAACAGGTCTTTGTATGAGAGGTAATACCAAATCTGATCCTTGCTCCAATAAAAGCACTGTTACTGCACAAATCTTTGTTTTTGCAGTAGGCTGTAGGCTTTTCCAGTCGCCAACAGAGCGGCGGGTCATGCACATCTTAAGGTGTGCTGCGTCGCCAGGTAGTGGTTCGTTTTGTATGAAATAACGAATCTCTTCTATAAGGTGGTTATTGGCAGGCATTACTAAACAGCTAACAAGTTTATTTTCTGTAACTTATAACAAAGAGCACCTCAATTCCAATTCCCTATAGTACGATGAGGACTCCTGACAAACTCAAATACCGCAACTATGAGGTTGCGGTTTTGAAAAGCTAAAGTTTTGAAAAATTGGTTCTGAAAACAAATTAACCAGCTTGGCTCTTATAAAGCTCAATCAGAGACTTAACAGCGTTGATGTTTTCGGCTATGATTTCATGTCCACGCGCTTCTTTGCTCGCATGAAAGTTGCGCAACCACTCGTAACGGTCGTTGAGCATTTCTGTGCTGAAGTGAGTAGTCATGTCACCATCAATAAGGTCTATTTTAGAAAAAATAACTTTAAACTCTGCATCAGAGCGTGGAGCTACTTGGTCTTTGCCATCTACCACATAGTCACCTACAATAGTTTTAATTTCTAAGGTGGTCAAATTGGATATTTTCTCACCTATATTTTTGATAAAGTCTTGAAAACGATTTTGATTTTCCATAAAGTTTAGTTGCAGATAAAAAAGAACTTGAGCAAATAAACGAAACACTAAACTATATTCCAAATTTATGTTTAAGTAAAACACAAAATTTAGATAAAATAAACCTTAAAGCAGTTTCAGCAATTATTTCATGAGTGGGCAAGTCTTTGTTAGACATTTGACTTATCTAGCTAAATGGCATTAAATCAGCTTGAAAGTGCAGACACTGACGCTGGAGTGGTTGGCTACCCCTTCGGCTATGCTACCTGCCAACATGCGCGCCACACCTGTACGCCCGTGTGTACACATGATGATAAGGTCTGCTTTGCAATCTTCGGCATAAGCTACTATGCCCTCTTCTTCAGAGAATTCGTTATAGGAATGCACCTCGTAGTGCTCTAAATTGTACTTAACAGCAAAATTATTTAGTCGCTTGCGGGTATTGCGCGAAGGCTCGAAGGTTTTGGCCGTGATGACGGTAAGTAAATGAACCTTAGAGTTATAAAAGCTTTGTAAAGTCTGTACAAAATCTACTGACTCTTGGCTATAATCTTCAAAATTGGATGCAAAAACAATGTTGCGCAGCAAAAAAGGCTTGTTATTTTTTACCACCAAAACGGGACAGTTGGCATTCCTGATGACTTTTTGAGAGTTAGAGCCTACCAAAAGCTCGTCCCAGCCCTCCGCACCGCTCGAACCCATAAGAATTAGGTCTATATCTAGTGTTTCCACACAGTCAAAAATTTGCTGATGCACTTTGTTCATCAACACATGGTCTTGTGTTTTGACAGAAGGATAAAGCTTTTTAAGCTCCGTCATTTTGTCTTTGATAACAGCTGTAGATTTTGTCAGATAAGGCACCAGCGACTCACTATTGCGATTATCCCCCGTTACCTCTTTCAAATTGGGCATCTCAAGTACATGAAGTAGATGAATTTCAGCATCAAAATGCTTGGCCAAGTTGCAGGCAGCCACAAAAGCGGCATTAGAGCGAACCGAAAAGTCTATTGGAACAAGTATTTTTTTTATTTGCAACATAGTTCCTTCTGTCTATTTGAATTAAGAAGTTCTTTTAATCAAGTAGTTAGCAAAGCTCAAAAGAGGCCCCTCTTCAAAGGCACTAGCCATAATCTGCAAACCGATAGGTAAATTATTACTATCTTGGCCGTTAGGCACAGAAATAGCCGGCACGCCCGCTACAGATGCTTGCACTGTAAACAAATCCGACAAGTACATTTCTACGGTTTTTTCGCTTAACTCGCCTATCTTAAACGCCGTGGTGGGTGTAGTAGGGCAAATCAAAAAATCAAATTTTTGGAAGAAGTCTAGCGTTTGCTCGCGAATTAAACGTCTCACTTTCTGAGCTTTGGTAAAATACGCATCGTAGTAGCTGGCCGACAAAACAAATGTGCCAAGCATGATTCTACGCTTTACCTCACGGCCAAAACCTTCAGAACGAGATTTTTTATACAAAGACTCAATATCTGTCACATTTGGACTGCGATAACCATAGCGCACACCATCAAATCTGGCCAGATTCGTACTGGCTTCAGCTGTGGTAAGAATATAGTAAACAGGCAGTGCGTATTCCAAGAGAGAAAAATCTACCGCCTCGAGCGTGTGTCCCTCAGATTTTAGCCAAGCTATGGTATCTTGTGTGGCCTTGCGCACTTCTGGATTTACCCCCTCGTGCGAAATGGTATTGTCAATATAAGCAATGCGAAGCTTCTCTGGCTTTTTAGCCAAAAATGACTGATAATTGGGCACTTCACGCTGTGAAACCGTGCTATCAAACTCATCTGCACCTGCCATGATTTCTAAGACCAAGGCCAAATCTTCAGATGATTTTGCAAAAGCTCCTACAGTGTCAAAAGAAGAAGCATAAGCAATAAGCCCATGCCTAGAAATGCGAGAATAAGTAGGTTTAAAACCCATGATACCACACAATGCAGCTGGCTGACGCACCGAACCGCCCGTATCAGAGCCTAAGGCAACTAGGCACATATCTGCCTGAACCGCCACCGCTGAACCACCCGACGAGCCTCCTGGAACCAAGTTTTCGCCAAGCGCATTTTTAACTGGGCCAAAAGCCGATGTTTCGTTCGAAGATCCCATAGCAAACTCATCGCAGTTCTGGCGACCAATGATGATGGCATCTTCATCAAGTAGCCTTTGTACGCAAGTGGCCGTAAACTGTGACTCAAAGCCATTCAGAATCTTACTAGACGCTTGCAAACCATGTTCTGCATAACAAAACACATCTTTGAGTCCTATCACCATACCAGCCAAACGCCCTGCTTTGTCTACTTTGAGCTTTTCATCTATTTCTTTGGCACGGAGCAGAGCCTCTTGCTCATAAACGGCAAGAAAGGCATTCAAATTTTTATTCTTCTCAATATTGGTCAAATAATGCTGTACAAGTTCTAAACAGCTTATTTTTGAGGCGGTCAAATCTTTTTGGATTTGGCCAAATGATGTATAGGAAAGGCTCATAGCAAAGCAATTTGCCAAATGGTTGTTGTCTTAATTTGAATAAAAAATATTGTTTCAACAAAAAAGCAATAAAGTTGTGTCTTTAAGCGTCTTTTTTGTCTTCAATACGAGTCCCTTTTTCAATATCAGACTTTATCTCGTTGGTGGCTTCTTTGAATTCTCTGAGCCCCTTGCCCAAGCCACGCGCCAAGTCAGGAATGCGCTTTGCACCAAAAAGGAGTAAAACCACAAATAAGATAAGGAGGAGTTCCCAGCCGCCAATGCCGCCAATAAACAAAAGAGAATTTAACATAGCTAAATTAATCTGAGTGAAGTGTTCTTTGAAAACTGCCATGCAAAGTTACAACATCGATTTGCGTTTTCAAAAAAATACGCTTAAATATGTCGTATATCTGTTTCTAAAGCCATTGATAGCCAATTTACTTTCTGCAGAGATGACTTCCTGTTGTAATAGAGCAGTTTTTTTACAGCAATATCCTTTTGTGTGAGATTTTTTTAATATTTCTTGCATTCTTATCACATTAATCTCAAATTTAGATAAAAAATTAAATCAAGCTTGAGATTTCATCAGGCATTATGAGATGTCCCAAATAATACGTCTAATACGTCAATGAAGATTACCCAAGATATACAAAGGCTTATTTTACATGACGCTCGTTTTAAGAATGAGATAAGAACCAATAATGATCTGGTTATTACTTTTGATTTTGCACGTCTCAAGCATTTGACAGAACTTGGTATACATGAAACGGTAGTCCTTGGAAAAACCACTCTTGCGATTAAAGGCATCAAGAATGAGCAACTCAAAGCATATTACGAAGGTCCAAAATATAGATTGATAGATTTCCCTGAGAATGTAGGAAAGTATTGGAATGAAGTGCAAAACACTGAAATTGATGAGCACCAAAAGAGACTTCAACTAGACGGCTTGTTCTCGAAGGACGGCGAGAACTTTTGGGTGGAGTGGTCCTTGAATTATGAGAGTTGTGAGGTAGAGTGGGACTCACACATAACAGTAGCGCAGTGGTACGATGGCCAGCAGCCTGATGAGTAACAGATAAATACAGGCTTAAATCCGTTTTTTTAGATTATTTGTTTTATGAATTGTGAGTTTTTCTAGCGCAGTCCAATAATGTGAGTCGATATTTGGCTAGAACTTTGCTTAGTCCAGAAAGTCTGAACTAACCGTATTCTTTCTGCTTTTTATGGATAATTTATGCATTTTTAACCCTTTTTATAGCCATTATTAAACGAAAAAACGTTAAAATAGTTTAATTAGCCTGTGCATTTTGATGCACTGAACTAATTGTATTAGTTCTCATTGCCTACATTTTGCAACGGATTAGAGCTTTTGTAGAAATTTTTACGAAGAATAAAAAATAGAACATGGACAGTTGGACTTATACAATCAAACAACTTTTTTTACTTCTCGCTTCGCTTTTAATAGCTTGCTTGGCTCAGGCTCAATCAGCAGAGGGCAACAAGCTAATTTTTTTAATCGGAAAACCCAAGAGTGATGCCAACTTGCAAAGCTTTATGCAAGCCTTAGGGACTCCCAGCCCTTCTTTGAGCACTCCCCAAGCTATGGTTTATCCTGACAAAGGTGTCAAGCTGATGTTTTATAAAGATCAGCTTTTATCTAAGATTTATCTTTTTGGAAGCAGTTTTACTGTCAATGAAACTTCCTTTAAAGCCTATCAGGGCAAACTCCCTGAACGTGTGACGTTTATTGATACTAAAGAGACCCTCATTCTCAAGCTCGGACTCCCATCCAATGAAAAACATAAAATGTTAGAGTACAACTACTCGTTGGCCACCATGCTGTTTGTGTTTAATGGCGACCAGCTTAAATCTAGGCTCAGTTATGTAGAAATTCGCTTCAAAAACTGCGTTGAAGGCAACTGCCAAAGTGGGAGTGGAGTTTGGCTTGACATGGACGGAAGCCGCTATGAGGGAGGTTGGCTCAACGGCAAACGGCACGGCGATGGCAAAATTACGCTGGCAAATGGGAAAATATATGAAGGTTATTGGGAAAATGGAAAGTTTAAAGGCAAAAACTTTTTTAAAACAAACAACCTCTACGACCTGTTAGGAAAACACAAAGACAGTAAGACAGTTATAGATCTCACACAAAGCCACAAAGACGGCTACCAAAAATTCCAGATGGCTTTTGATTATATGCGCTATGCTTTTTCGCAGGATCGTTTGCTGCTTTATTTTGATGACTATGGCTTTCTATACAAAATTCATATCTTTAAAATAGGTTTCAAAGATTTTTCACATGCCCTCACCAACAAAATCAAGGTGGCAGGCGATATGAGCTACGTCCACTATGTGATGGGAAAGCCCGTGCGTGAAGAAAAATCTGGCTTTGGCACTCTCTGGTACTACCGCGAAGGCAGTTATGACTTACTTATTTATTTCAACACCCGCAAAGGCATAGAAAGTATAGAAATTAAACTCAACGACGCTTATTCTGTGCTAGATCACTCCAAAGGCTTCTGTTTAAAAGGCGACTGCCAAAACGGTACAGGCGAGCAAGTAAGTGAGGTGGGTAAATATGTGGGTAAATTCAAAGATGGCAAGTTTTCAGGCGAGGGGACTCTCTATCTCAAATCAGGTGGGGTCTATACAGGCCAGTTCCTCAACAATAAAAAACATGGATCAGGGTCTCAGAGATGGTCTGATCAGAGCTACTACAACGGCCAGTGGGTACACGGACACATACAAGGTGAAGGAGTGATGATTTATGCTGACAAGAGCCGTTATGAGGGACAGTGGCTTGCCGATAAAAGACACGGTGTCGGCTCTATGCTTTATCCCAACGGCGATAAGTATGTGGGCATCTGGCGTAATAATGCTCCCTCTGGCGAAGGAAAAATGTACTATGCCAAACCCATAAAACAGCCATAGAGGCTCTTTTAGATTATTGTGAAGTCATGCACTTTTTTTTGAATGCTTTGAGGCGATTCTTTGGGTAAGGCTTAAAAAAACTGTATTGTTATAGTTTTAAATACCTCCATAAGTCACTGATTGATAATTATTGTGCGAATCTTTGCTATATTTTTCTACTGGATTCCTTGCTTTATCTTTTTTTTGTTATAATTTGGCAAAGTTTTAGAGTATGCTCTCTATATCATTTTATGTAAAAGCTATTAATGCGTTTGGGTTGTAACATCGCTGCATTCTTAATAACTCTGTCTACTTGCCTCTTATATGTGCAGGTGGGACAGGCGCAACGTCTTTCTCCAAATAAATCCATTACACAATACGGTATTGTGAACTGGGGTGTAGACAAGGGCTTGCAATCTGCCTCTGTCTTGGACATAGCCCAAACCGTAGATGGGTTTTTATGGCTTGCCACATTCGACGGAGTAGTGCGCTTTGATGGTCATCGCTTTAAAACCTACAATAAGCAGAATACCCCAGCCTTTTTGACCAATGGCGTGCAGTGCCTGACTCAAGACCATTCAGGAACAATGTGGATGGGTCTGAAAGGTGGCGGACTTATTAAATACGAAAATGGAAAATTTAGAACTAATGCTAGTGAGACTCTAGCTACAGAAACCATTTTTTCTATTTATGAAGATTTTAATGAAGAAATGTGGTTCGGAACTTTTTCTGATGTCTTTAAAACAGACAAAGAAGAAGGTACCATCACGAAAGTGGGACATGAAATAGGAATTAACAGCGAGGTAAGAGCTTTTGCAAGAGACGAAGAAGGTAGACTTTGGATAGGAAGTACCCAAAACGGTTTGGTGGCAGTGGACAAGGACTCCCTTGGCAAGCTTCGCGGCACACCTTATATGCAAGACCATAACATCACGGCACTTCATTATATGCCCTATAATGGGCAACTCTGGATAGGGACTGACAAAGGGCTTTATACTATAAAAACAGTAAAAGATACCAATCCTCGCCCCTTTTTGTACAACGGAGAACCCATCTCAAGCGTTACCTGTATACACGAAGACCAAAACAGAACGCTTTGGATAGGTACAGAAAAAGGCATTTATAGACTTAGGCCCAACAGAACAGACTATATTGGAAAGAAAACAGGCTTGGCAGATGACTATGTGCGCAGTCTTTTTACAGACAATGAAGGCAACCTTTGGATGGGTACAGATATTGCCGGACTCATCCAAATAAAAGATGGTAAATTCCTGACCTTCGGTACACAAAATGGCCTTTTGGACGACATTGTCCATGCAACCTCACAAGATCTAGAAGGACGGGTATGGGTGGGTACACAATCTGGTGTGAGTGTGCTGGATCCTCATCTTCGCACTGCCACCAACATAGATTTGAGCAAGTTCTTTAAAAACCTACAAATCAGAGATATTTATTGTCACAATGACGGCAGAGTATGGATAGCCTCCTACGGCGATGGCCTTTTAGAAATGAAAGCAGGCGCAAAGCCTATTTTATACAATGCGACCAACTCTGGCCTCAAAGAGTGCTCTGTTAGGCGTTTGCTTTACACACCAGATGGCAAGCTTTACATGGGCACAAAACGAGGGCTTTTTGTACTAGAAGAAGGTGTCATTCAAAAAGTGGATTTGTCTCAAGCCAAATCTTCAGAATACGTCATGGATTTACGCTATAGTCCTCGTTATGGCATTATAGTCAGCACCAACAACGGTGGGGTAGTAATCATAAAAAATAATGAAATAAAAACGATTAAAGAAGAAGATGGTCTAGCTGGTTCGGTAGTTTATTGTGCTTTTGAGGACAGCGAAGGCGTACTTTGGTTTGGTACCAACAACGGCCTAACGCGCTTACAGAACGCCAATGCTGCACAAATTAACGCCACCAAAGGCTTGCCCGATGATATCATTTTCCAAATTGCTGAAGATATGGCAGGCAATCTTTGGATGACTTGCAAAAGAGGTATCTTCACCATCAAAAAAAGCGATGTGGTCAAGCTGGCTGTAAATCGCCTTGATAATGTTAAGTGTAGGCTTTATGACCACAATGATGGCCTTCGTAGCACTGAGATAACCGCCAATGGAAAAATCACAAAGCTCAATGATGGTAGACTGGCCTTTGCTACTCTTAAAGGCTTGGCATTCATACACCCAGACAGCATACCAACCAACTACAATCCGCCCCAAGTGTTCATCAACTCGCTTTTTCTGGACGGAGAAGAGATAGAGGTAAACCGCCGTAAACGGATGGAAGTAAATGATGGGTTTGGCCGATTAACAATAGAGTTTTCTGCATTGAGCTTTGCAGCACCCTCAAAAGTTAAGTTCCGCTACAAGCTAGAACCCGTTGAGCGCGAGTGGGTAGAGATAGAAAATTTACGCCATATAGATTTTACAGGACTTTCGGGCGGGGAGTATGTGTTTAAATTACAGGCCTGTAACAACGACCAGATTTGGAACGAAGCTGGTAATTCTCTAGTGATTTATATAAAACCTGTATTTTATAAAGCTTTTTGGTTTAGAGGCTTAGTAGTAATGCTTTTAGGCTTTTTGATATTCTTCATCTGGCTTTATGGTTATAAAGTGGCCGTTTTCAAAGTCAAACGAAGCCTCATAAATGCCAAATGGTATATCAAAGAGCAACAAGATGAGGCTTAAATCAAAAGAGCTTATTGCATTAGATTTGATATACGCTGCAAAGAGCTGCACCCCAAAATTGATAATTGCTTTATGAGGCACCGCAAGTAAAACTTGTGCTTATCAGAAAAATATACCATATTCTACGTTGAGCCTATTAAGCTTTAGGCGTAAGTCTCTAAAAATCTAAGCCCGTTCCCTAAAGTCTAGGTTTAGAGAACGGGCTTAGTTCAAATAGCATATAGAGCTTACTTCTGCTCTATTTTGTTTAAATTACTGTGCCTTTGGCCATATACGAAATAGACCACCACACCAATCAAAAGCCAGCCTATGGCTAACATCTGTGCCAAGTAACTAAGTTTATAAATCAAAAATAGGTTAGTGCATATACCCAGCGTGGCAATCACAGGTAGTGCTGGCACTCTAAATCCACGCTCTAAGTTTGGCTCACGCGAGCGCAAAATCCAAACTGCGCCACAAACCATAGCAAAAGCGAAGAGTGTACCAAAACTAGTCATGTCGCCCAAGACTGTAATAGGAGTGAAGGCAGCTACTAAAGACACCACAAAGCCTACCAAAATTGTACTTTTGTACGGTGTTTTAAAATCTGCATGAATACTTTTAAAAAACTCTGGCAATAAGCCATCTTTAGCCATTCCCAAGAAAACACGCGTTTGACCTAGCATCATGACGAGCATTACAGAAATAAGACCAGTGGTTGCTGCTGCTGTAATGATAAAAACTGCCCAAGGCATACCAGCTTTTTCAAAAGCCGCCGCCACTGGTGCTTTGAGCGCATCACCTACAATATCTTTATAGTTAATCATGCCAGTAAGAACCAAAGAAACAGCAATATAAAGAACGGTACATATCAACAGCGAAGTGATAATGGCAAAAGGCATATCGCGTTTTGGGTTAATGGCCTCGCCTGCTTGCGTAGATACCGCATCAAAACCGATGTAGGCAAAGAAAATAGCCGCTGCGCCACCAAAAATACCGCCTACTCCATAGGCAGTGTGCGGTGCACCGTTCTCGCCTGGTATTTCAATGGCCTCAGGAATGAAAGGAACCCAGTTAGCTGCATCTACAGCAAAAGCACCTACAATGATGACAAATAATACAGCAGTTACTTTCAAAACCACAATGACATTGTTAGCACCCGCGGCCTCTTTGATACCTTTAACCAAAATGGCTGTTACAACCCAAACAATAACGAAAGCTGGTAAATTTAGAGCCATATCTCCATAGCTAAAAGGATCTGTAGTTAGAACCTTGGGTAGCTCTACGCCAAACAACTTGAGTAGCTTATTGAAGTAGCCTGACCAACTCACTGCCACTGTCATAGCTCCCATGGCGTACTCTAAAATAAGCCCCCAGCCAATAATCCATGCAAAAAGCTCACCCACTGTCCCGTAGGCATAAGCATAAGCAGACCCCTCTACGGGTAACATAGAAGCAAACTCTGCATAGCAAAGTGCTGCAAAAATACAGGCTATGCCCGCCACAACAAACGACAAGGCCAAGGCGGGGCCAGCATGATAATGCGCAGCTGTGCCCGTTAGTACAAAAATACCGCCGCCAATGATAGCTCCTATCCCAATGGCGGTCAGGCTCCATTTACCAAGCACCCGTTGTAAGGTGCTCTTTTTCATGTCTTCTTCAAAAGCACTTATCGGCTTTTTTCTCCACATCATACTCATAAACTATACATTTTTTGTTTAGGACAAGAGTAAAAATTTTTGAATCACCAAGAAATTGCCCAAAAACACTCTGTCAGGTTAGTTGTAGGGTTAAAAAAATCTGCATCAAACATAATGCTTTATTTATTGCAAAGCGTTTTTGAACAACTTTTTTTTTGGTAAAATCCTCTTTTTACCAACATTTATTTTGCAATCGTTGCACTCAGCAACTAAAATCTCAGTATAATTTTGTATTAGTTCTCAAATTTTATTTAATTTACCCATTAACTGAGTGCAACTCTCTTGTTGTGTTTTTTGTCTTCATACCAAAATTGATTGCTCAATTTTTCGGAAAATATTTTACCACTCAGGCACTTACATACCATATTATTTTTGTCCTTATCTGTTTAAAACGACCCAACATGTTCAAATCATTCAGAATACCGACTGGACTCCTGCTTTTAATGCTAGTTTTTTCCACGTTTTGCTGTTCTCAAGTTGAACCAAACGTATTTTCGGCTTGTTATAGGCCTGTTTACATGAAACTTGAGGAAGTAAAAACTATTCGTATGGAAGCACCCAAAGCGATGCTTTCTGCTGATAAGATTTACTACAAAGACAACTACATATTCATCTGTGAAAGAAGCAAAGGAATTCATGTTTTGGATAACAAAGACCCTAAAAACCCTGTTCAAGTTTGCTTTTTGAGGATTCCTGGCAGTCAAGACGTGGCTATAAAAGGCAATATTTTGTATGCAGATAATTACAAAGATCTCGTATCCATAGATATCAGTAATATCAAGGAACCTAAAGTACTCAGCAGAACGGAGAATGTATTCAATGTACCACAGTACCCTCCGCACGGCAATGTAAAATTTGAGTGCCCTAATCCCCAAAAAGGAATACTTGTAGGTTGGGAAGAAATCCCTTTAAACAGCAAAGTGGATTGTTTCCGTTAAAAAAGTCTTGAAGTCAATTTTTAAAAAATTTATACTCAATAAATCTCTAAAAAAACATGAACTCATTCATAAAAAACATCAGAGCAACGGTCATGTTGGCCTTTCTACTAGGCTCATTGGCAGCTTGCGATTCGCAAGGAGAAGGAGACTACATGAGCCCACCTGAGCGAAGCGACAACACAGGAGAAGCTGGCTCTATGGCGCGTTTTGGCCTTTCTGGCAACCAGCTTTATGTAGTTGGCAATGACAATCTTAGATATTTTGATATCAGTGATCCCCGAAAACCTGTTTTTCAAAATACTATCAATCTTCCTGATGGTGTAGAAACTATTTTTCCTTATGGTAATCATTTATTTCTGGGTACTATGAATGGGGTTATTATCATGAATATATCCAACCCTTTGGCTCCCATTATATCAAGCACATATAGCCATGTCACGTCTTGTGACCCTGTGGTGGTGCAAAATAACTATGCCTATGTAACCATGCGCAACGGTACTGCTTGTAACCGAGGTATCAATCGCTTAGAGGTGTTAGATGTCGGCGCGCCTTGGGAACCATCTATGATAAATAGCATGGCGATGATTAACCCACACGGTTTGGGTGTTGAGGGGTCTCAACTCTTTGTTTGCGAGGGTGCTTCAGGTCTAAAGGCATTTGATATATCTACTCCTTACAAGCCTAAGATGGTTCAATTATTAAATGGCTTTGATGCCTTTGACTTGATTGTGGACAATGGTCTTTTGATGGTTATAGGCAAAACAGGGCTGATGCAGTTTCAATACGACACAAGCCCTCAAGCACCCAATATGCGTTTGGTAAGCCGTATCAACATTGGTTCTTAAAAATAATTTCCTAGATTTTATGAAAAAAATTGCTAATATTTTAACGTGTATTGCTCTGGTTTGTGGGTTTGTTTACGAGAATGCACAGGCCAGTGTGGGTGATTCTACAGCCAAAGACAGCACTGGCGTTGCAAAAATAGTGTCAGGAAAGAACCTGCGAGCCATTCTATTTGTGTCTCCTATGGCTCATTTAAATTCTCGAAGCCCTGCAGTATTGCAGATAGGTGTGGAAAGACCTATAAGCAAATACGGTTCTTTGCTTTTTGAGGCGGGTTTTCTGCGGGGCAATAGCCGCATGCGCCGTTATGATACACATGTTAAGTATGGTGCTAGGCTCAGGGCGGAGTCACGCACATATATGCAGCCTATTCACGTCAAACAGCGCAGATGTAGATCTTTTTTAGGTTTAGACATGACTTTCAAGCACATGCGTCTTAATGACTGGGACGAAATTGTACCGGTAGAATCTGACCCTGACAGACTTGGCCATGAATACTTAATGACCGTCTGGACGAGAGACTATGACACTCTTTTAGCTTTAGCATTTAAGCAAGGTGTACAGTATCAGTTCGATACGCAATTGCCTATTTTCCGAAATTTGGCGGTTGATTTTGAATGGGGGTTGGGAGCAGCCTATTTCTTTAATGGCTCAAAGCGAGGTTTTGGGCTTTTTAGAGATGCTGAGAATAAATCAGTACTTTACGGCTCACTTGAGTTCAGAATAGGTTATATCCTTCGGTAGTAGAGTGTTGTAGCAATCAAGGAGTCTATCCTACACCCAATGAGTCTGCTGATACACCTCAATAACTGGTGGATTTTGGCAATCTTTCTATTGCAGCAGACTCTTGGTGTGAGAAGAGTAAAAAAATAATGCTTCGCTAATTTCTTTTTTGATATTCGGCATCAATATTGCCCTTATTGATGCAAGAAATCCCATGTCCGCTAAGCTACTCACAATAACACATTTTACCAAAAATAAAAACCAAACAATGTTTAAGAACAGCAGCATATCTTATACATTTCAACAAATCAAAACCATGCAACTATCTAGATTTTATTGGTTAGGACTCTTGTCGCTGTTTTTAGGCGGCTGGTATCTGGTGTTTTCTTATGCGTCGCCGCAGCCTAGCCAGACACCATATTTAGATCTCCAAACCGAAAAAAATATAGATGCTTACTTTTTGAGTGAAAATCCTCTTTCGCCACTCCAGAGTTTAGCAGCCGTGCCACAAAGAACAATGGCACTTCTCCAAACAAAAAAAGACCGCTACATTCGCTCTCAAATCAACACCCAAAATACAGATATTTCTGATTTTGAGGCAGCTCAAAAGTTAGGCGTGTGTGCAGTAGCATGGGCGTATGCCGTTCATTATGAGCGCAGTCCTGAGAAGGAGGCCTATTTAGTTGCGGCAGAGCAGTACGCACAGCAGCTCAATTTTGCTAGCTATACCACCAATGAGCCTTCTCTAGTGGCCTCACTCAAAGATTCCCAAAATAGAAAAAATCTCTTTTCAGCAGCTATAGACCAACTAGAAATGGTGGCTTTTCAGCTCAAAAAAGAAAAAAGAGAATATCTTTGTGCAGATGTATTGGCTGGTGCTTGGTTAGAACTTGCTTACCTACAAGTGGGTGCATACGTGTCTAGACCCAATGAGGGCATGAGACAAGAAATTATTGCCCAACAGTATGTGTTGGACGACCTAATTTTTGCTTTGGAGCCTTATCGCGAACAACAGCATCATGGTGAGCTACTTAAAACATTAGAAAATCTCCTCAAGCTTTATCGCTCTATACCACCCCTGCCAGCTGGCTGGGAGAGTGCATCTAGCAGCAAACCTAAGCTAAACTTACAGACGGATCGCCAAATAAAAATCATATTTGATGAGTTGGTTAGTTACAGAGTAAAATGGCATTTCTAAATATCAAAGCATCATAAATTTACAAGTTGTCGCTTTGTATCCATTTGCTTATTTCCAACAGCCTTTTTATATTTGGGCGTTCAATAATCAAAGCAAGCATACTTCGTTATGATAAACAGAATTCTATCAACTGTTTAATTATCAAGACCTCACACCACCCATGACCACAAAACGTTTTTTGTATTCTATTTTATTCCTTTTGTGCTCTTTTACCTTTGTAATCCATAGCGCACAAGCTCAAGACGATGCAGATGATGCTGGTTGGATTGAAGACCCGCTCAAGAAGCCTGCTATCTGGGAAAAACTTTTGGACAACCCCACGGACTCAGAACTCTGGGAAAGCTATGTGGGGCAAGAAATGAAAGGCATGAGCCCCAAAGAGCGTGAAAGACTAAACCTTTGGAAGCAAGAACTTATGCTTCGTCATATTTTAGACAACGAAAACGTGATTGGCATTAAAGTGAATGATAAAGCTACCGATGGGGTATTTATTGACGAGACAGCCTTTAAAGAATTTCAACAAAAGCTAAAAGATGCTCCCAAAGGTGAGAGCATTACGGTAGCAGAAATTGCTGGTATAGAAGCTATTATTATGTCTGAACAGAGTGATCTCAAAGAGTTACGCACCAATGTGGCTCAGAATTTTGTAATTCTTGAAGATGTCTACTTTGATGCTTTTGAACAGCTCGGAGTCAAGTATCTGTACTACAAAGACAAATACCCAAAAGGCGAAATAACCCAAATGAAGTGGGTGGAGCAACATGACGAAGAACTCAAAAAACTCAAAAAAAATGAGTTTGATAAGTTACGCGCTCAAATGAAAGGCAGCAATAAATAAAGTAAACAGACATAAAAACAATTTAGACTTGTGCGCTTGCGTTTTCTTAACCAAGCGCACTTTTTTTATTCAAGCAGGCTCTTAAAAAAACCTTTAAACGGTTTTAAGAAAACAAGTTACAACATAAAGCACCTTATCTAAAGAACAAAGAACTTGGCATTTCTTACATCCACATAAGCCAAGATAATTCTAGGCTTATGTTAAAAAAGACGGTCTATACCAAAAAAAACTAAAAACTGTATCTAAAATTGGCTTTTGCAAATATAAAATTTATATTTGCACGTGAAAGATTTACTTTTGCACTGTTTTTTTGGACACCCAACGGAGCAAATTTTCTGGTTCACACTTCATAAAAAAATATTACACAAAAATACCGTTATGAGCGTTTTAGTAAACAAAAATTCTCGTGTGTTGGTACAGGGCTTTACAGGCAAAGAAGGTACTTTCCATGCTACTCAGATGATAGAATACGGCACAAACGTGGTGGGTGGAGTTACACCTGGACGTGGTGGCGAAACACACCTTAATAAGCCTGTCTTCAACACGGTTCAGGAGGCTGTTCAAGCTACTCAAGCAGACGTTTCTATTATTTTTGTGCCGCCTGCTTTTGCAGCAGATGCCATCATGGAGGCCGCTGATGCTGGCGTGAAACTGATTGTGTGTATTTCGGAGGGTATTCCAGTCAAAGACATGATTGCGGTTAAGGCATACATTTCAGATAAATCTTGCCGCTTGGTGGGGCCTAACTGCCCTGGTCTTATCACGCCAGGCGAAGCCAAAGTAGGTATTATGCCTGGCTTCATACATCGCAAAGGTAGAATCGGTATCGTGTCACGCTCAGGCACACTCACCTACGAAGCCGTAGACCAAATCACTAAAATTGGCATGGGACAGTCCACTTGCATTGGCATAGGAGGCGACCCTATCATTGGCACAACCACTAAAGAAGCCGTCCAAATGCTTATGGAAGACCCCGAAACCGATGCTATTGTTATGATTGGTGAAATCGGAGGCGGCATGGAAGCAGAGGCCGCACGCTGGATACAACAACATGGCACTAAGCCTGTAGTGGGCTTTATTGCTGGACGCACTGCGCCAAAAGGCAAGAGAATGGGACACGCTGGTGCCATTATTGGCGGCGAAGATGACACCGCAGAAGCCAAAATGAAAATCATGGCTGAGTGCGGACTTTATGTAGTGGAGTCGCCAGCTAATATCGGTGAAACTATGAAAAAAGCTTTAGATGCAGTAAAAGCATAAATATTCAAAGCTGTTCATAGATAGCGACTTTGAGTTATCTATGAACAGCTTTGAGAGAGCATCAAATCGACTAATTATCAATTGCATAAAACTAGTTTTTTATAAGATTGAACTATAAATAACCACTTTAAATAATTTGTCATAGACTTTCAGGTCAATGTCAGAGGTAAAAGAAACTCTAAAATCGCCGCTAAGACAAGCACTCGATAGATTTGTAGCTAATAAGCCAGCTGTTTTTGGCTTGTTTGTTATTATATTGTCTATTTTAGTCATGGCAAGCGGTACTTTGTTTTTGAGAGATAAAACACCTGACGCAAACAACGGAGACACTAGGATTCACAAGAAACCACCTGGCTACAAGGTGAAAGTGCTCAAGTTTATCAAAGACCGAGATATTGACCAAGTGGGCTTCTTTACAAAACTTTATTGGGGACAAGAAGACAATTATACGATTGTGCCCGTTGAAGAATTTGCGATAGAGGGCAATCAAATCAAGTTTGTAAATTGCGACCGCCGCAAAAGCAGTGAAACAGCCACACTCATCAAAGCCATGCGCCGCATCAATAATGATCCACCCGCACAGCTTCGTTTGGACAGTATCGCTAATTTTGTGGTGGAAGGTGACCAAATAACCTATATAAGCCCTGATAACAAAGTTGTTTCTGAGAGCTTGAGTAAGCTTAAAAAAGAGTTTGAAACACAACTGGTAGAAGAGCGTTATTATCCTCTCGGCACCGATGCACTAGGGGCAGATATGCTGAGCCGACTAATGCTCGGCACTAGGGTATCGCTTCTGATTGGCTTTTTGGCTGTGCTTATTTCTATGCTCATCGGTGTTCCAGTGGGTGCACTGGCGGGTTATATGGGTGGACGCGTGGACGCACTCTTTATGTGGCTGATGACGGTGGTATGGTCTATACCGAGTATTATGTTGGTCATTGTCATTAGTCTGGCTTTGGGCAGCAAAGAAATTTGGGTTATTTTTGTGGCAGTAGGTTTTACTATGTGGGGCGATGTAGCGCGTGTAGTTCGCGGTCAGATGTTGAGTATCAAGGAAAAACTATTTATAGAAGCTGCCAAAGCTTTTGGCATGGGCAACGGGCGCATTATTTTCAAGCATGTCATGCCAAACATTACAGCCCCTATCATCGTAACTGCTACAGCTAATTTTGCCTCTGCTATTCTTATTGAAGCAGGTTTAAGCTTTCTGGGCTTGGGCGTGCAGCCACCTACACCTTCGTGGGGACAAATGGTGCATGAAGGTTTTAAAGCCTTAGGCTCTGAAAATAGCCTTCATCTTATTCTTTTGCCAAGTATTTGTATCTGGCTACTTGTTTTGTCCTTCAATTTACTTGGCAATGGCATCAAAGATGCGTTTTTGCCCAGTGAGGGACGCAAATTCTAAAAAACTGCTTGGTTAAAAACCTTTAGTTTTATATTCAACACAACATCATGGATACTTCTCAATTTATTCAGCTCACACGCCGACCACGACGTTTGCGCCAGTCTGTTGCTATCAGAAATTTGGTAGAAGAGACCCAAATCCATACCAAAGATTTAGTCCAACCCCTCTTCCTGATGAGCGGACAAAATACCAAAGAGGATATTCCATCTATGCCCAACATTTATAGATTAAGCCTAGATTTGCTTCTGTATGAAGTGGAAGATTGTCTCAAATTGGGTATTCAGGCTTTTGCACCTTTTCCTTATCTTCCCGACCACGAAAAAGACCACTTAGCCACTCGCAGCGTCCAAGAAGACGGACTTTACTTGAACGCTATTCGTATGCTCAAGCAGAAGTTCCCTGAAATATGCCTCTTTACAGATGTGGCTATGGATCCTTACAGTTCAGATGGTCATGATGGCATTGTAGAGAATGATGAAATTTTGAACGATGAAACACTCGTCGTGCTTGGAAAAATGGCTTTGGCTCAAGCTCAGGCGGGTGCAGACTTTGTAGCCCCCTCAGACATGATGGACGGACGCGTAGGATACATACGCGAGGTACTGGATCAGGCAGGCTACCATAAAGTAGGCATCATGGCCTATACCGCCAAGTATGCAAGTGCTTTTTACGGCCCTTTCCGTGATGCACTCCAGTCTGCGCCTAAGTTTGGCGATAAAAAGACATACCAAATGAACCCCGCGAATAGTCAAGAAGCACTGGTTGAGGCTGAGCTAGACTTTTTGGAAGGGGCAGACATGATGATGGTAAAACCCGCTTTGTCTTATTTAGATATCATTCAAAAACTATCACAAAACTTCAATATTCCTATTGCAGCTTATAACGTGAGTGGTGAATATGCTATGCTTAAAGCCGCTGCGCAAAACAAATGGATAGATGGCGACCGTGTAGCGCACGAAATTTTGCTTTCAATTAAAAGAGCTGGTGCAAAGGTTATTTTTACATATTTAGCCAAAGAGTTTGCAGCCCGTTCTTAAAAAAGGTTTTAGTTTTTGTAATATTACATGAGCAATGCTAATTGAACTGATAAACACATCTTTTTTTATTTTATGTTCTAAATTTTCGTATTTTTGCAAGCACAAGATTGCCCCCATAAAGCACTTATTCTGCCCCCCGACATCACGTTAGATGCTTTTTTCTACTCAACTTTGGTAGTTTTCTTTAGTTTCTCTTAACTCGTTCATGCTGGTTTACTCACTTAGAATTGCGGTGCTGAGCTTTTTGCTCTTGTCCACCAATGCGCTTTTAGCTCAAAAAAACACATGGGATTTGCAAACTTGCATAGACTACGCCCTCAAAAACAACCTTCAACTTCAGCAAAATAGCCTCAATATTGCACGCGCACAGTCCAATCTTAGTGCTGCCAAAGAGGCTTTTTATCCCAACTTGAATGCTAGCTCAAGTCTAGGTTCTAACTTTGGACGCTCTATTGACCCTTTTACCAACACGTTCGTGAACAAGCGTATAGAAAGCGTGAACACGTCCATAGGCGCGAACATGACCCTCTACAATGGCGGCACTGTGCGCCAAACTATCCAGCAAAACAGCGTAGACCTGAGCACGGAACAAGCCAACTTACAACGTGCTCAAAATGATCTGATGCTTAATGTAGCCTCTGCCTTCTTGCTTGTGCTACAGAATACGGAGCTTCTTAACAACGCCAAATTACAAATAGTAGGTGTCAAAGAGCAAATAGATCGCACTGAAAAGCTCATCAAGGCAGGAGCACTAGCCGAATCGGCTATTTTTACACTCAACTCTCAGCTTGCCACCAATGAAGTGCAGATTGTGAATGCCGAAAACGGCCTCATGCTGGCCAAAATACAACTCAAGCAGCTTTTACAGATGCCTGCCAACGAAGTTCTAGAAATAGCCGTTCCGATTTTGCCAGACGTAGATGTTAATGCTGTGTTGATGAATACGGACGAGATTTATGCCGCCGCAGAAAGTACCCTACCACAAATCAAAGCAGCGGACTTGGGTATAAAAAGCTCCGCCATTGGCATCAAGTTAGCGCAAGCTAACCGTCTTCCTGTAATTACCTTTGGAGCTAATGCCTTTACGGGTTATAGTAGCGCACAGAATAAATTTTTTGAGGGTGATGGCACAAAAACCACCGTTGAACTACCTGTTGGCTACTTGGGTAGTGATCCTACTCAGCTGGTTTTTAAGCAACAAGAAATCCCTAATGGTAAAATTGTAGATTTTGGCTTTGGCCGCCAATTTAAAGAGAGTTTTCGCCATAACTACGGACTTTCATTGCAAGTACCCATATACAACCGCGGACAAGTGCGGAATGCCACCAGACAAGCTCAAATCCGATTGAGTGCCTCCGAAATAAACGCAAAAATTGTGCGTAATCAACTGCGCCAGACCATAGAGCAAGCCTACGCAGACGCACGCGCTGCACAGGCCTCATTTACAGCCAACACACGCCGCTATGAGGTTTTGAAACAAAGCTACGACATGACCGAAAAAAGTTTGGCACTAGGACGCGCCAATGCTTCAGAGTTTAACTTAGCTAAAAACAACCTTGATATTGCTCAAAACGAGTTGATTAGAGCCAAATATGACTATATTTTTAGACTAAAAGTTTTAGACTTTTATATGGGAAAACCGCTCTCTCTCTAAATCGCTTGCTTCAAAGCTCACAGACGTAGATCTTTAACCGCTTGGTGAAGGGCTTCGTAAAAAGCATACACGTCCTCAAAGGTGTTGTACAGCGGTACGGGTGCTACTCTGACCACATCGGGTTCGCGCCAGTCCGTAACAACACCGTTTTGACTCAGATATTGATGTATTTCTCGTCCGTGTTTGTCAAAAACTAAAGAAAGCTGACAACCGCGCTCTTCTTCGGCAGTGGGCGTAAGGATTTGTACATTGACTGCATGTTGTTCTTGTGAAAAAGCTCTCACAAGGGTTTCCATAGTTCGGGTGAGCATTCTAGACTTTTCATGTAAATTGCTCATAGGCATAGCAGCTTTGAACACATCTAAAGACGCTCTATAAGCTGCCATGAGCAAAATAGGTACGTTGCTCAACTGCCAAGCTTCAGCGGTGGGAGCTGGTTCAAACTGCTTTGGCATCTTGAAGCGCGTGAGCGGATTGTGTCCCCACCAGCCTTCCAGACGCGGTATACCTGGTTTTTGGTGATGTTTTTCGTGAACAAAAGCACAAGCCACACCGCCAGGGCCAGAGTTAAGATATTTGTAAGTACACCACACCGCAAAGTCCACCTCCCATTCATGCAGGTGCATGAGCGTATTACCTGCTGCATGTGCGAGGTCAAAGCCCACACGCGCACCCACACGATGGCCCGCCTTAGTAATTTCGGGCATGTTGTAGAACTGGCCTGTATAGTAATTTACTCCACTGAGCATAACTAGAGCCAGCTCTTCATCTAGTTGCTCTATAGTTTGTATTAAATCTTCGGTTCTGAGCAAATGTTCACCCTCTCGAGGCGCGACTTCAACCACACAAGAGGGATCTAAACCATACAAACGCACTTGAGAATGAACAGCATATCTGTCTGACGGAAAAGCATCACTCTCAATAAGTATTTTACGTCTTCGGCCAAAAGGACGGTAAAAAGAGAGCATAAAAAGATGTAGGTTTACCGTGAGGCTGTTCATTACCACCACCTCGTGCGGCAGTGCCCCTACTAGTTCTGCAGACTGTTCGTTAACTAAAAGCTCGTAGCTTTTCCATGGGTTTACAGCATGAAAATGTCCTTCCACACCAAACTCTTGCCATTTGAGCAACTCTTCTTGCACATAAGCAGGAGTGTTTTTAGGCTGTAAGCCTAAGGAGTTGCCACAGAAATACCTCACATCTTGGCCTTTGTGTTGGGGTATAAAAAAATGGTGGCGAAAAGAAGGAGTGTTGTTGTCTAAAAACAAACAGTCTGATTTATGAATAGTGGCCATCGTAAAGTTTATCGTTTGAGTGCACTGGGTGCAAATATACACTTTTTGGATTAGCTCCAAAACTAAAAAATATAGTCCAGACTTTGAGTCTGGACTATGAAACTTTGAGTAAAAAAATACTCGTTAAATGACATTTTCAAATATAAACTGCCGAGCGTTGACATCGTAGTCTATCATCACCGCGCTTGAACGGATTATTTTGCCCTGCAAAATCTGTTTTGAAAGTTCATTGAGTATATTTTTTTGGATAAAACGCTTGAGCGGTCTTGCGCCAAAATCAGTATCTGCACCTCTTTGCACCAGTGCCTCAATGGCCTGTGGCGTGGCATCTACATATAAATCGTTTTCAGCCAAACGCTTTTGCAATTCTCTAATTTGAATACGGGCTATTTCAGTCAATATCTCATAACTTAATGGCCTGAATATCAAAACTTCATCTACACGGTTTAGGAATTCTGGTTTGAGAGTGCGCTTCAAATGTTCGTAGGCTTGTTCTTGTGTGCGCTCATAAATTTTGGCTTCGCTGAGATCCGTTCGCTGGTAGTTCTTTGTGATTAGTTCTGCGCCCATGTTGGAGGTCATGACAATAATGGTATTTTTAAAATTAGCCAGTCTTCCTTTGTTATCAGTCAGCTGCCCGTCATCTAATACCTGTAAAAGCACATTGAAAACGTCTGGGTGTGCTTTTTCTATTTCATCTAACAGCATCACACTGTAAGGTCTCCTTCTGATAATCTCTGTTAGCTGTCCGCCCTCATCGTAGCCCACATAGCCAGGGGGCGAACCAATGAGCCTGCTCACACTGTGTCGCTCCTGATACTCAGACATATCTATGCGTACGATGGCATTTTCGTCGTTAAAAAGCTGTTCTGCAAGTGCTTTTGCTAATTCAGTCTTACCCACACCCGTAGGCCCCATAAAAATGAAAGAGGCCATGGGTTTTTTAGGATCTTGTAAATTGGCGCGGCTTCTTCTTACGGCATCTGCCACCGCTACAATGGCCTCTTTCTGCCCTGCCACGCGCAGCGAGAGTTCTTGCTCTAAATTGAGCAATTTTTCTTTGTCGCTTTGTAGCATTTTGCTCACAGGTACGCCCGTCCAACGAGCCACCACCTCCGCAATTCGCTCTGCTGTAACTTCTTCTTTCATCACTTGGTTATTGCCGTTTTTGTCCATATTAGCCAATTGATTTTCAAGTTCCAGAAGTTTGGTTTGAGCGTCTTTAATGAGTCCGTAACGCAACTCCGCAGCCCGCCCATAGTCGGCGTTTCTTTCGGCTTGTTCTGCCTCCAGATTGTATTGTTCAATATTCTTTTTTTGTGTTCTGATGTTATCCAGTAAATGTTTTTCACTTTGCCAGTCTTCCAAAAGCAAGGTTCTTTGTGAGTTGAGATCCGCAATTTCTTTGCTCAACAAAGCTTCTTTGTCGGGATCCTTTTCGCGGCGAATAGCTTCTCTTTCGATTTCTAGCTGCATGATACGCCTTTGCACCTCGTCTAGAGCTTCTGGCATAGAATTTATCTCAATTCTGAGCTTGGCAGCCGCTTCGTCCATCAAGTCAATGGCCTTATCTGGTAGAAACCTATCTGAAATATAGCGGCTTGAAAGCTGCACTGCCGCCATAACAGCCGCATCGAGTATGCGCACACCATGATGCAGTTCGTATTTTTCTTTGATTCCTCTCAGAATTGAAATGGCATCAGCCTGTGAGGGTTCATCAACAAAAATGCTCTGAAAACGCCGTTCTAAGGCTTTATCTTTTTCTATGTATTTTTGGTACTCATTTAGTGTAGTGGCTCCAACTACACGCAGCTCCCCCCGAGCCAGAGCAGGCTTGAGCAAGTTGGCAGCGTCAAGTGCGCTATCACCCCCGCTCCCTGTGCCTATGAGCGTATGTATTTCGTCAATAAACAAAATGATTTGACCTTCAGCAGCTACCACCTCTTGAATAACAGATTTGAGCCTCTCTTCAAACTCTCCTTTGTATTTTGCACCAGCCACCAAAAGCCCCATATCTAGTACAAAAAGGCGAACATTCTGGAGATTTTCGGGCACATCTCCTGCCACAATGCGCCTAGCCAAACCTTCCACAATGGCGGTTTTGCCTACGCCCGGTTCTCCGATAAGCATGGGGTTGTTCTTGGTACGCCTAGATATGATTTGCAGCAAACGCCTAATTTCTTCATCGCGGCCAATGACAGGATCTATTTTTCCAGCCTTCACAAGCTCTATAAGATCTTTGGCATATCGGCTGAGCGCACGGTAAGTATTTTCAGCGTTCTGGTCGCTTACTTTTTTTAAACCGCGAAGGTCTTTAATGGCTTTAATCGCTATTTTTTCATCAAAACCGTTGTTTTTGAGGCTGTAAGCTACTTGGTCTGTGTTGCTGCCCAAGGCCAAAAACAAATGCTCGAGAGCCACAAAATCGTCTTTAAACTCTTGACGATAATTTTCAGCTTTAGACAGCACTTGATGTGCTTGAGAGGATAAATAAGCTGACTGTTGGCCAGAAGATTTTGGGTAGGAAAGTAGCGTTTTTTCAAGTTCGTCAAGAAGCGCGGCCTTACCTATCCCTATTTTCTGAAATAAAAATTCAAAAAGTTTTTCATCCGTAAGCCAAAGAGCTTTGAGGATATGACCTGTTTGAATAATTTGCTGCTGTGATGAGGTAGCTATTTGTGAAGCCTTTTCTATGCTTTCGTATGCTTTGACGGTATATTTGTCCAGATTCATGATGTTTGTTATGCTTTGTGTGCTTGAAGATGTTTCCCGTGAAACGACTACTTAAGCTTTATCAAACTATATACCTTTGCTAGAATTATGACAAAAAGACTTGTTTTCGTAGCAAAGCAGCTCATTTTTAAATACAAATCTGACTTTTTTACAGTTAAATCATTTTTTTGACAAAATCCAGACGCTACACCAAACCGCTGGACTTGGAGAACATCTAGAGTATGTTGTTTTTATAGAAAATATTAAAGACCTTAGAGGCTTAAAAGTGTTGTATTCATGCTTTGTTAAATCTCTTACTTTCTATTGCTTATGCGTTTTAAACATTCTAAGTTACTCCCTTGGGGACTACTCTTGGCTGGATTTTTTCTGTCCGACTACAGAGCTTGGGCACAAGACGATCAAAAAAAATGGTCTGTCACTGACTTCAATAAAAATTTATCTGCTAACGAGGTCAGTATTCAGACCTCTGAAGGTACGTGGATGAATGTGGATGTGAGTCCTGATGGCAAAGAAATTGCCTTTGACTTGTTGGGTGATATCTATCTTATGCCTATTACAGGTGGTACAGCCAAGTTGCTGCGCGGAGGTGCTGCGTGGGAAGTACAGCCACGCTTTAGTCCCGATGGCTCAAAAATCGCTTTCACCTCTGATGCGGAAGGTGGTGATAACATTTGGACTATGAGCAAAGATGGCTCAAACGCCAAGTCTGTAACGACAGAAACCATGCAATTGCTGAATAATCCTTGTTGGACACCAGATGGTCAGTATATTGTGGCGCGCAAGCATTTTACGTCTGAGCGTTCTGCGGGCGCGGGCGAAATGTGGCTCTACCACGTTTCAGGTGGAAGTGGTACACAGCTCACTGCCCGTAAAAACGATCAGCAGGACGTAAACGAGCCTAGTATGTCACCTGACGGCCGCTATCTCTACTTTAGTGAGGACTTTTATCCGGGTGGATACTTTCAATACAACAAAAATCCTAACTCTATGATTTATGTCATTAGACGCTTTGACCGACAGAAGGGGCGTTTAGACAATATCATAGCAGGGCCTGGCGGTGCTTTTCGTCCACAGGTATCGCCCAACGGTCAGTTACTGGCTTTTGTAAAGCGTGTGCAAGAAAAAACCGTGCTTTACGTGCATAACCTAGCCACAGGCGAAGAGTATCCAGTTTATGACAAACTTTCTAAAGATCAGCAAGAAGCATGGGCTTTGTTTGGGGCTTACACAGGCTACAACTGGCTACCTGACAACCAACATGTGGTTATCTGGGCACAAGGCAAGATTATGAAAGTGGATACTAAAAGCTTTAATGCCACCGAAATCCCCTTTGTAGCTGAAGCTAAACACCGTGTTACAGACGCGGTAAGATTTGAACAGAAGCCTTATGATACAGATTTTGAGGCACAAGTCATACGCCACGCCACCACCTCACCCGATGGCAAAACCTTGCTCTTTAGTGCTTTGGGCTATATTTGGAAAAAGGACTTGCCCAGCGGTACACCCACACGCCTCACGACTCAGAGTACAGACTTTGAGGCTGAACCTTGTTTTTCACCCGACGGAAACAGCATTGTATACGTCACCTGGAATGATGAAAATTATGGCAGCATCTATCAATATGCTTGGAAAAATCCGAAGCTAAAACCTGAACAACTCATTAAAGACAAGGGTATTTATCGTACCCCAGCCTTCTCCCCAGACGGCAAAAAGATTGTGTTTCATAAAGAAGAAGGCAACGACCATCAAGGTTTTACATACTGCAAAACACCAGGGCTTTATTGGATGGAAGCTAAAGTGGGCAGTAAGCCTAACTTGATTGTAGAAGAAGGAGAAAAGCCCTCTTTTAACAAAGACGGCAGCCGTATTTTTTATATGACAGGGGGCTATTTGTTTGGTTCACTCCAAAAAGCCTTTAAAAGCTGTAAGTTGGATGGCGGCGAGCCTCTCACGCATTATAACTCTACGTATGCCAACCAGTATGCCGTAAGCCCTGATAATCAATGGCTTGCTTTTGGCGAGCTACATCAAGTATACGTAACCCCTTTGGTGCAGAACGGTTTAGCCATGAATCTTTCTTCAGGAAGCAAAGATTTTCCTATCACACGTATTACCCAAGACGCTGGTATCAATATCCATTGGTCAACGGATAGTAAAAATATACTCTGGACTTTGGGCGATGAGTATTTCAGCCGCAAACTTTCGGACTGCTTCACCTTTGTACCCAATGCACCAGACTCGCTCCCTAAGCCGAGCGCAACAGGTCTGAAAGTAGGATTAAAAGTTCAATCAGATGCTCCAAAAGGACTTTTAGCTCTCAAGAATGCCCGTATCATTACTATGAATGCACAGCGTCAGGTGATAGAAAACGGTGTTGTCTTAATAGAGAACAACCGCATTAAAGCGGTGGGTACAGCTGCGGAGGTACAAATTCCTGCCAACACCAAAACAGTGGATTTAAGTGGAAAAACAATCATTCCAGGTCTTGTGGACGTTCACGCGCATTTGGGCACTTTCCGACAGGGTCTTTCGCCTCAGAAACAATGGCAATATTACGCCAACTTAGCTTATGGCGTTACTACCACACATGATCCTTCGTCTAACTCTGAAATGGTATTTTCGCAAGCCGAAATGGTGAAGGCTGGTCAGATGGTAGGCCCTCGCATTTTTTCTACTGGTACTATCATTTATGGTGCAGACGGCGACTTTAAAGCAGTCATTAACAATTTAAACGATGCAGAATCAGCCCTAAGACGTACACAAGCCTACGGTGCTTTTTCTGTAAAAAGTTATAATCAGCCACGCCGCGAACAGCGTCAGCAAGTCATTCAAGCAGCGCAAAAGCTGGGCATGATGGTTTATCCCGAAGGAGGTTCTCACTTTTTTCATAACATGACCATGATACTAGACGGGCACACGAGTATAGAACACAATATTCCTGTGGCACCTCTTTATAACGATGTTGTAAAGCTCTGGTCTGCCTCTAAAACCGTGAATGCCCCCACTCTGATTGTTTGTTATGGTGCAGTAAATGGCGAATATTACTGGTATCAGAATACAAATGTTTGGGAAAAACAACGGCTTTTGAACTTTACTCCGCGTTCTGTGCTAGATGCGCGTGCTCGCCACAGAACTATGATTCCTCAAGGTGAGTATGAAAATGGGCATATATTGGTGTCAAAATCTCTAAAAAAGCTTCACGACGCAGGGGTATGTATAGGTGTGGGCGGACACGGTCAGCTGCAAGGTTTGGGGGTTCACTGGGAAATGTGGATGCTGGCGCAAGGCGGTATGAGCAGCATGGAAGCTCTTCAGTGCGCCACAATCAACGGAGCTAAGTATATACACATGGAAAAAGATTTGGGCAGTATAGAGCCTAATAAACTAGCTGATTTGGTAGTTTTGGACAAAAACCCTCTCGAAAATATTCAATACTCCGAGTATGTGAATATGACTATGATTAACGGACGTTTATACGATGCTAATACCATGCACGAAACGGGTAACTATGAGCGCAAACGCAGCAAGTTTTTCTGGGAACTTAATGGCCAAAACAATAATTTTCCCTGGCACGAGTCCACTAAAAGTTTTGAGCGAATTAAATGCGCTTGTGGTAAGCACTAAAAACCGCGAAGTCAGTTAAAAGTAGTCTGACAACTTAGTTTGGTTATAAAAAAAGCAGGTAAATCATTTGATTTACCTGCTTTTTTATTTTGAACTGTTAGCTTAGATATTGATTGCCTTAACAGTGCGCTTACGCTTGATAGTAGGCTCTTTGGTAATACTGCTCACTGATTCGTATTCTTCCGTGGCTTCTACCTTGATGTTTCTATACTCGCGCAATCCTGTACCAGCTGGTATGAGGTGTCCTACGATAACGTTTTCTTTCAAACCGCGCAAGTCGTCGCGTTTGCCACGAATAGAGGCTTCGCTCAATACTTTTGTAGTTTCTTGGAAAGAAGCCGCTGACATGAAACTGTGAGTGCCAAGAGACGCTTGTGTGATACCCTGAAGCGTAGGTTTAGAAACCGCAGGCTGTGCATCGCGTACTTTAGGCAATTTCATATCTTTGCGCTTAAGCTGAGATACTTCATCGCGTAATTCACGAACCGAAAGAATCATACCAGGCTTAAGCTTTTTAGAATCGCCCGCATCTGTTACAACTTTCTGATCCAAAATCTCATCGTTGGCTTCACGAATATCAAATCTATCAACGATTTGATTTGGTAAAAATCTGGTATCGCCTGGTTCTACTACCTCCACTTTTTGCATCATTTGACGTACAATCACCTCGATGTGCTTGTCATTAATTTTCACACCTTGCATACGGTAAACTTCCTGTATTTCCTTCACAAGATATTCCTGAACAGCCGTAGGACCTTTGATGCTCAAGATATCTGAAGGCGTTACAGCACCGTCAGAAAGGGCTTCACCTGCACGTACAAAGTCGTTTTCTTGTACCAAAATGTGTTTAGAAAGTGCCACCATATAGCGACGTACCAAATCTTCTTTCTTAGAACGCACAATGATTTCTCGGTTACCGCGCTTCACTGGGCCGTATTCAATATAACCGTCTATTTCACTCACTACGGCTGGCATAGATGGGTTTCTAGCTTCAAACAATTCGGTTACACGTGGCAAACCACCTGTGATATCGCGGTTCTTGCTAGTTGTACGTGGAATTTTTACCAAGATTTGGCCAGCGCGAACACGTTCGCCATCTTCTACCACAATCAAAGCCCCAACAGGAATGTTACTACTTGCCGTGTCGCCAGAATCGGTTTCTATGACAATAGTTGGGTTTTTGGTTTTATCTTTGGTCTCAATGATAATCTTCTGAGTGTGTCCTGTTTGGCCGTCTTGGTCGCCTCTATAGGTAATGCCCTCTATGATAGATTCGTAGCGCACCAAGCCATCAAACTGCGACAGGATAACCGCATTGAAAGGATCCCATACGCAAATATCTGCACCTTTTTCAAGAATTTGACCATCTTTAACGTGCATGTACGCACCGTAAGGAATATGAGCAGTCGTAAGAACTCGTCCAGTTTTTGGCTCAACAATCTTCATTTCGGTTGTACGCGACATCACCACGTCTATAGGATGACCTTCTTCGTTGGTTGTATTCACGATTCTAATTTCTTCCAAAACAAGTTTGCCTGCATATTTGGCCTTCAGCGTAGAGTCGGTGGCCACAGATGTAGCTACACCACCCACGTGGAAGGTACGAAGTGTCAGCTGAGTACCTGGCTCACCAATAGACTGAGCAGCTACAACACCCACAGCCTCACCAGCTTGTACAATTTTACCATTACCCAAGTTGCGGCCATAACACTTAGCACAAACCCCAAAGCGAGTTTCACAAGTAAGTACAGATCTAATTTCTACACCCTCAATACCTGCTTCTTCAAGTTGTACCGAAATTTCTTCAGATACTTCTTGGCCTGCCTCTAGAATGATGGTGTTGGTTTCAGGGTGATACACATCGTGCAAAGACACGCGTCCTAGTACTCTGTCTCGCAGTGGCTCCAGAATATCATCACGGTCTTTAAGTGCTGTAATAACAATACCGCGCAGCGTGCCGCAATCAGGCTCTGTTATAACCATATCTTGGGCTACGTCCACTAAACGGCGTGTGAGATATCCCGCATCGGCTGTTTTGAGGGCAGTATCTGCCAAACCTTTACGTGCACCGTGAGTAGAGATAAAGTATTCCAAAACGTCCAAACCTTCTTTAAAGTTAGACAGGATTGGGTTTTCTATGATTTCACCTACCGAGCCTTGTACGTTTTTCTGAGGCTTACTCATCAAACCACGCATACCGCCAAGCTGACGAACTTGTTCCTTAGAGCCACGTGCACCTGAGTGCATCATCATATATACAGAGTTGAAACCTTGTTGGTCTTCCTCTAGCTCACTTAAGAGAATATTACCAACGGTAACGTTCACACGTGTCCAGATGTCAATCACTTGGTTATAGCGTTCGTTATCGGTAATAAGACCCATGTAATAGTTTTCACGAACAAGGGATACCTCTTTGTTGGCTTCCTCAATAAGTTTGTGCTTTTTCTCTGGGATCTTGATGTTATCCAAGCCAATAGAAAGACCTCCTTTGTAGGCTTGTTGGAAGCCCAAGTCTTTGATATCGTCCAAAAACTCTGCTGCTCGCGCCATACCAGCTGTTTTGAATACTAAGCCGATGATACGACGCAAAGAGGTTTTGGTCAGAAGCTCATTAATATAGCCAGTTTCTGTAGGCACAATAGTGTTGAATAACACGCGACCAGCAGCTGTTTCAATGATTTCTTGAGTAAACTCACCTGTTTTATCATTACGCAAGCGTACTTTTACTTTGATAGGTGCGTGTTTGTCTAGCTTGCCTTCATTGAGCGCGATGATTACCTCCTCTGGGCCATAAAACGTGCCGCCAGCACCTTTGACAGGACGCTCAAGGGTTGGTTTACGCACTTTGGTTAAGTAATAAAGACCCAAAACCATATCTTGAGAAGGTACAGTAATTGGCGCACCGTTAGCAGGGCTAAGAATGTTGTGCGAAGCGAGCATCAAAATTGATGCTTCGAGAATAGCTTCATGTCCGAGTGGTACGTGAACAGCCATCTGGTCACCGTCAAAGTCGGCGTTGAATGCCGTACAAACCAGAGGGTGAAGCTGTATGGCCTTACCCTCGATGAGTTTAGGCTGGAAAGCCTGAATACCCAAGCGGTGCAGCGTAGGCGCACGGTTGAGCATCACAGGGTGTCCTTTGAGTATATTTTCGAGAATGTCCCAGATAACAGGATCTTTTCTGTCTACAATTTTCTTGGCTGATTTGACTGTTTTGACTATCCCGCGTTCTATAAGTTTGCGAATAACAAAAGGCTTGAACAATTCTGCTGCCATGTCTTTTGGAAGACCGCATTCGTGTAGCTTGAGTTCTGGACCAACCACAATAACTGAACGGCCAGAATAGTCTACACGCTTACCGAGTAGGTTCTGACGGAATCGGCCTTGTTTGCCCTTGAGCATATCGCTCAAAGACTTGAGAGCACGGTTGCCTTCGCCACGTACAGCGTTGATTTTTCGAGAGTTATCAAAAAGTGAGTCTACAGCCTCTTGAAGCATACGTTTTTCATTGCGCAGAATGACTTCTGGAGCTTTGATATCGATGAGTCGTTTGAGACGATTATTGCGAATAATCACACGTCTGTAGAGGTCGTTCAAATCGGAAGTAGCAAAACGCCCCCCGTCTAGAGGCACAAGCGGGCGAAGTTCTGGCGGAATCACTGGCACCATGCGAATAACCATCCATTCTGGACGGTTAGGTACATTGCGCGTAGCAGCCTCGCGGAAAGCTTCAACGACTTTCAGACGCTTGAGAGCCTCTGTTTTGCGCTGCTGTGAAGATTCCGTCGTGGCAGAGTGGCGAAGTTCGTAAGAAAGTTCGTCTAAGTTTACACGTTTAAGCAAAAGCTCGAGAGCTTCCGCGCCCATTTTAGCAATAAACTTATCGGGGTGCTCGTCTTCTAGTAATTGATTATCTTTGGGAAGATCGTCTAGGATATCTAAATATTCGTCTTCCGTCAAAAAGTCTAGTCTTACTATGTTTTTATTGGCCACTACACCTGGTTGAACCACCACATAGCGTTCATAGTAAATAACCTGATCAAGTTTTTTACTTGACAAGCCTAAAAGGTAGCCAATTTTATTTGGCAACGAACGAAAGTACCAAATATGCGCTACTGGCACTACAAGCTGTATGTGCCCCATGCGCTCACGCCGAACTTTCTTTTCGGTAACTTCCACACCACAACGATCACAAATAATACCTTTGTAACGGATACGCTTGTATTTGCCGCAGTTACATTCCAAGTCCTTGACAGGACCAAAAATGCGCTCGCAAAACAAACCTCCCATTTCTGGCTTGTAGGTGCGATAGTTAATGGTTTCGGGTTGGGTTACCTCTCCTTCAGAGCTGTCTAGAATTGACTCTGGCGAGGCTAGACTAATAGTGATACTATTGAAGTCGCTCTTGATTTTCTTATTCTTGCGAAATGTCATCAGAATGCCTGTTTTCCAAAATTGAACCCGCAAATATAGTAATTTTTTGAACATATAAAAAAATAACAAAAGTTTTTCTTGTTTTTTTTTGAAATATGTAGATGAAATCTTATGAGAGACCTATTTTTTCTAATTTTTTGATAAAACGTGATAACAGGGCATACTTTGCTTTTCGTAATTTTACATGAATAGTTTGAACAACAGAAACAACAATTACCAAAAACAAAATGGTAACCTTAACTGTTAGAGTAACAAAACAGAGTTGGGTTGTATAACTATAAAATGAGACTGAAATGTGGGTTAAAATTTTATTAGTGGCCTTTACGGTACTGATTTTAATGGTATTGGGCGTACTATTCTATTTCAAATACAAGTTAAATAACGTTCAAGATAGGCAAGACTTAGCGGCCTCCATTGCTGCTCTATCTACTAAGTATGTAGCTGAAGATAAAGCTTACGGTTTGGTGGTGGCTGTGGTTAAGCAAAACAAAACTTTTGTGGGCACGTATGGCACAACGCACCGCGATAAGCACCAGCCTCCCAACGCACATACCTTATTTGAGCTAGCCTCCACAAGCAAACTCTTTACCACTTGCACCTTGCAGCTTTTGGCTGATAGAGAACAGCTTGCTCTGGACGAAAAAATACAATCCATCTTGGAGGATCGAGTACGGTTGCCTGCCTCTGCTCAAACCACTACTTTGCGACATTTAGCCACTCATACAGCTGGATTCCCGCCTCTTCCCGAATCTTTTCTGGCTAAAATGACTGAAGAAACGAATCCCTACAAAGATTTAAAGCTTTCTGATTTGTATGAATACCTCAAAAACTGCAAAGGGAAATTATCTGAAGGCCACTTTGAGTATTCTAATTTTGGTATGGGGCTTTTGGGTCATTTGCTGGAGCTTAAAACTGGCATCCATTATGAACAGCTAGTCAAGCAAACTTTACTCAAAGAGCTGAACATGAACCAAACTGTGGTCAATATGGACAGCTCTCAACTGTCCCAATTGGCTCAAGGATATAACGAAAAAGGCCAGCCTACACCAGTTTGGATTGATCCTGTATTGACAGGAGCAGGTTCATTTTTATCCAATGCAACAGATATGATTCAGTTCATTAAAGCCAACTTGCAGGAAGATGCCACAGACATCTCCAAATCCCTCATCAGTACCCATGCTGAACAGCTGGGAAGTGGTGCTGGGCTGGGGTGGATGCTTCCTTCTACTGCTGACAAATTAATGGGCAACAAAAGCATCTTATGGCATAATGGGATGGCAGGTGGTTATGCTAGTTTTCTGGTTATAGACAAACTAAATAACTATGGTTTGGTGGTGCTTTCCAACAAAGCTGTAGATGTTACTGACTTGGGACTTAGACTAAGTCTGTTAACCCGAACTCAGTCATGGAAGCCTCTTTAGAAATTAATTCCTAAAAAATGTTATCAAAAAAGCGGCAAAGAATGTTTGACGTAACATCAAATAAAGCATAATTTGGGCACTCTTTTTGAAACGAAAAACAAATGAAACAATCTAAACTAATTTTTTTGACTTTGCTTTTTTTACTGTGCTTGAACACCTCTTTGGCTTGGGCTCAGAGCGAACGTGTGGGCTACTTGCGCATCAAAAAAACTGAACTGAGCTTTGGAGAAGTTAAACAAGGTGATAAGGCTAAGGTCATTTATGAGTGCGAAAATACTGGCAACTATCCCGTTATCATTAACCAAGTGAGAGGCAGCTGTGGCTGTGTGGTGGGAGACTATCCACGCGAACCCATAGCACCCAATGAAAAGGCAAAAATTGAAATTATTTTTAACACACAAGGCAAGCAGGGGGCTCAAAAAAAGATAATTACTATTGTGAGCAATGCTGAAAATTCAGAACTCAAGCTCATTCTTACAGGCACGGTGTTGGGCACAAAGTAAAATCTGAAATCTTGTATGAACACTGCAAAACCTTTGGTTGTGGCCATTGTAGGCGGCGAAAGCAGCGGTAAAACTCAGCTGGCAAAGCAGTTGGCAGCGCATTATAAAACTGGCTGGAGTCCTGAATTTGTGCGACTGTACCTAGACCAAAAACGAGACATAGATGAGTCAAATGACCTCAATATTGTAGAGGTAGGTGATATCCGCAGTATTGTATTTGGGCAAACCGCTTTGGAAGAAGCCCTTTGTTTACAGCCTTTTGAGTTGGTTTTTATGGATACTTGCCTGATTATGACTAAGCTTTACACAGACTATTATCTAAAAGAAAATTTCTCTTACGTAGATAAACTCTTGGTTACGAGGCAATATGATTATTTTTTATTACTACAAAGCGACTTGGAGTGGGAGGCAGATGATCAACGTGAGTCCCCAGATGTATCTCAATTTTTTTATGAAACGATTCGCAATTATTTAATAAACAACCATCTACCTTTTACCGAAATCTATGGACAAGGTGACGCGCGATTTCATTTGGCTGTTCAGGCTGTAGAGTCTTGGCAAAAGAAGTTTTGAGCTGCGGCATGCTTTGCGATGGCCAGTTAAAGGCTTAAAAAATGATAAATCCAAAAATTGTGAGCAGGAACATCAGCATAAAGTTGCTTGTGACATTTTTTTTGTAGAACTTCGCATAACTTTATGCCACTTAGTTCCTAGACCATTATGCGATTACATACACCAACACACAAAACACTCAAGAATCTCTTTGCTTCGCATTTTCTAAAGTGTTATTTACTTGTTCTATTTTTGGGGGGCTGTCAAAATCCTGATGAGGTCTGCCCCGAACTATCAGTGAGCTACTTGGGGCAGTCAATTCAAAACGGTGGAGTCCTAAAAGTGCCTTCAGGTATTATCAATATCACCCAGAATTTTGTGTTTGAGGTTCAAAATACGGGTGGGGCTGTTTTAAAAATTGGTGAAATCTCTTCTAACAATCTCCAAACCAGTGTTACCCAGATAGCTACAAATCGTCTTAACGAATCTCAGAAAAGTACATTTGGGCTTGCGTGGACTCCTAACAAATTGGGGACACAACAAGCCACTATTTCATTTGCTAACAATGATTTTGACGAAAATCCTTTTGTGTTTTCTATTGAATTAGAATCATTGCCAGTGCCCAAACCAGAAATCGCCTTAAGAGCTTTAGATACTGATATTCAAGATGATGTAACAGTTTTGCCCATGGCTTCAATCGTAGCGGGTTCATCTGGTAGATTGACTGTAACGGTACAAAATCTTGGCGGAGAGCTTTTGAACTTAGGTGCTATCAGACTTTCCAATCCCATTTTTAGACTCTCAAAAGAGCTGGGGAAAACTGTATTGCAACCTTCTGAAAGTACTACTTTTGAAGTGCTGGCTGAGCCAACCTCAGCAGATAATTATGAATGTACGGTGAGTTTGGACAATAACGACGAGAACGAAAATCCTTTCAGTTTTAAAATTATCCTTAGGGCTTTACCAATTCCCACGCCTGACATCTCTGTAATTTGGAATACTTCTGAAGAATCAGAAATTCCAAATGGCTACACGATTACAATAAATCTCCTACAGTCCTTCAACGAAAGGCTTAACTTCAGCATTAGAAACGTAGGCGCGGCACCGCTCACAATTAGCCGTGTGGAAACCTGTGGCGACCCCGCTTTCACTGCTAAACTGAATAACCCTAAAAAACTAGCACCTGGAGAAAGTACCTCAATGGACGTTACAGTGTCAGGCATTGGCTCTTTGGGCGAACGTAACTGCGATTTAAAAATTTTCAGCGACGATCCAGACGAAAACCCCTTTATTATCAAACTTAAATTACAGCTTGGTAAGCCACGCCTCACCATTGACTTTGAAAGCTCGGAACTGCCTGAAGGCATAAACACTGTTCCGTCTGACTCTGGGCCAAATAGAACATTGTTTTTAGCGAACTTTAAAGTAAACGACCCCGAAAATTTGGTAGACAACGATGCTGAATTGGTCATCAATTTCAGATTCAGTAACGGCGCGGGTGGTACTACACGCCGACGTACCACCGATGGACGCACAGGTAAAATTGCTTTTGACGCTGCTTTTGATAATATGGACTACTTTACCAGCATACGTTTTGGTAACGACTCTGATTTCGTGGAATTTGCGGTATACTTGGAAACTAAATCGAAAGTAATCAGCAATCAAGAGAAATTTATCATTAACAAACCTTTAGGGGCAAACCGCGAGAAGTTAAGCAGTGCAGAACTTAAATAAAATATAAATTCTGCTAAAGGTAAAAGACTTTTTCATTAGCTATAAAATAAAAAAATGCGCGTGTAGAACTTCTACTGATGCAAAAAAAACAATCCAATGACTCGTAATTATTTTTTATTGCTACCAGAAGAAATCTTACGCATATCTGTATTCATTACTTTGTTTGTATGTGTTTTTTCTGCTTGTATTCCAATAAAAAAAATACCCGAAGATCAAAAACTTCTTTACGAACAAACGATTGTTGGCACAAAAAATATTCCTACAGAAGATTTAGAATTGTTTTTTCGTCAAAAGCCCAATCGCCGTATTTTGTATTTTCCTTCGATGCCCTACTTGTATGCTTATTACATTGGGCTTAGATACTTTCCTAAGCAAAAAGAAAAATTTATACAACAGCTTAGTGCTACTCAAATAGAGTTTGATACAAAAATTCTCAATACAGAAGACTCTACAGAAGACGGTATGGCGGCAAAACAAAAATTGATAAGAAAACGTGATAAAAAAATTAAAAAACTTGAAACCAAAATAAATGAAGGAAATTGGATGATGCGTTCTGTTGGCGAAAAACCTTGTTTTTATGATAGCATAATAATGAAACAAACAGCCAATCAAATGAATTTATATCTTAAACAACAAGGTTTTTTTGAAAATGTAGTTAGTACAAACGTCAAAATAAAAGGCCGCAGTCAAAAAAAAGTTATAGTAACTTATTTTGTAAAAGAAAACGAGCCACATTTTGTAAAAAAATGCTTATATTTTATTAATGATACCAATATTTTAAACTTAGTCGTAAAGAATAAATCAAAATCTTATATTGAAGAAAATAAAATATTTAGTGAATCTAGTTTAGCTTTGGAGCGAGACAGAATATTTAGCGTACTAAAAAATAATGGTTATTTGAATTTTACTAAAGATTATATTCATTTTCAAATAGACAGTAACTTGGTAGAACCTTATCAGCTCAATATAAAACTTTTTGTAGATGATATAAGTGAAAAAACTCAACACTTAAAATATACTATCAAGCAAGTTAATTTTATATCTGATTATGAAAAAGGTATTTTGCTTCAAAAACAAAGTATTTATCAAGATGTATCCTATATTTATCACGGAAAACATTATTCTCGTAAGATTTTAGATAAAAAAATAAAAATTAGAGTCGGCGACTTGTATAATGATCAAGCTGCTATCGTTACACAGCGTTCACTTGGCGGCATGGATTTGTTTAAATTTGTCAATATTCGCTTTGATACTGTAGGTACAGAATGCACAGCTAACATTTATACAAGTTCCTATCCCAAATATAACGTTTCTTTTGAAACAGGGGTAAGTGTTTCTCAGTCTATACCAGGTCCATTCTTCAGCGGATCTTTTTCTGTCCGCAATTTTTTAAGAGCTGGTGAAATTATACAATTCAATGGTCGTGGCTTGGTAGAAGCTCAAACTACTCAACTGAGTGGTATTATCTCGCGAAAGCAAGCTCGTGAAATGAATTTGAATATTTCTACCACTGTGCCCAAGCTCTTGCTCCCTACGCCTGTGCGTTTACGCAGCTTTCTGGGGCCTTACAACCCCCAAACTAAAGTACAAACGGGTTATCAGGTGGCTAGACGTATAGAATATAGTCGTTCAAATTTGCTAAGTTATCTCAAATATAGCCTTTACAATAACAGGAATACCACTTACAGCATTAATTTATATGATTTAAACCTGATTATTACTGACAGCATTAGCCCTCAGTTTGTCCAGAACCTTATCAAAATTACCAACAATAATGCTCTTTTGCAGAGTTTCAAAAGCTCAGCCGTAGTAAGTAGCTCAGCAACAATTACATATAACAGCAACTTAAAAGCTCTACGCAAGGCTAGTATTTACTGGCAGCCAACTGTGGAAAGTGGTGGCAGTAGTCTGGGGCGTTTGCTGGGACAGGGTTTTTTAGGCGATCAAATTCAGCGTGTTTTTAAGCGTGACAGTTTGGTATTTTTTAGCTTTTTTAGAGCTTCTTCTGATATGCGCATGACTATACCCACAAGGCGCAACTCAGTTTTAGCTATTCGCTTCAATGTTGGCATTGCCAGCCCTTCGGGTACGGGCAACTCAAGCTTGGTTTTACCATACGAAAAGTACTTTTTCGTGGGCGGTAGCAATAGCATCAGGGCTTTCAATGCCAGACGTTTAGGGCCAGGTAGCTATAATCAAAATGACAGCATAGAAGGCGCGCGCCCCACTTACCAGCTAGAGCAGCCCGGTGAAGTTATGTTAGAAACTTGTATTGAGCTGCGCAAGAAATTGGTATCTTTTGTAGAGGGTGCTGTTTTCCTAGATGCTGGCAATACTTGGATGATTTCCCAAGACAACCGAAAAGGATCACAGTTTAGCAAAAATTTTTGGCGCGAAATTGCTCTTGGACTTGGTGCTGGCCTGAGGCTGGATTTTGAGTTTCTCATTATTCGTACCGACGTAGGCATAAAAACTTACGAACCAGCTCGGCCACTTGGCCAACGCTGGGTCATAGACAATCTCACATGGGGCGGCCTTTTTAACGGCAGACAAAGCGTATGGCACATTGCTATTGGTTATCCTTTTTAAAAACTTCTTTTTGTCTTGAAGAGAATCTGCTATTTTTCCAATAATTTTTATCTCAAATTTGCTTTTGCATAAAAATAATAAATAAATTGCGCCGTCATTGGCCTTATTCTGTTCGCTATCTTGCGCAAATGAAGGTCAACAATCCTGTATTGTAAAAATATATTTGTATCAACATGGTGGCTATCACACTTTTGTCGGTGTTTGGAATGATAACATTGTTTTTGGGTTTTAATAAATCAAAAACAGCTCTTCTGCCTTTCGCACTCGTTTTTTTGTTCATCTGCCTTGTGGGCAACTTGTACGAATTTGGACAACCACTCAACTATTTTAGCCAAATGATGCAAACTACCCCCGTTTCGGTGGTATTCTCATCTGTTATCTTGCTTGCAGCTTTACTTACGTTGCCGTTGTCGTCTAAATATCTGACTGATGAACGCGCCCAGCCTGCTGAATACTATGCTATTCTCATGTTCTCATTAGTAGGAGCCATTATGATGACCAATTTTGAGAACATTATTATGCTCTTTGTGGGCATTGAAATTTTGTCTATCTCTATGTATGTGTTAGCGGGCAGCGACAAGCGCAATACGCGTTCCAATGAGGCTGCTCTCAAATATTTTCTCATGGGTGCATTCGCCACAGGCATTTTGCTTTTTGGCGTAGCAATGCTTTATGGTGCTACAGGTTCATTTAGTGTGTCGGGATTGGCTCAATATATCAGTGCCAATGCTGCCTCGCCTTCGCCTTTATTGATTTTAGGACTTTGCTTGGTCTTGGTTGGAGTACTCTTCAAAGTGTCTGCCGCACCTTTCCACTTCTGGACTCCTGATGTGTATGAAGGCGCACCTACTTTCTTTACAACCTTTATGTCTACAGTGGTCAAAACAGCAGGTTTTGCAGCGGCTTACAAGCTCTTGTCTGTAACTTTTATAGACATGTATTTGAATTGGTGCTATATCGTAGGTGGTGTGGCTGTGCTCACATTGCTGATTTCAAATATCAGTGCCGTGTATCAAGATAGCTTTAAGCGCATGATGGCTTACTCAAGTATTTCTCATGCAGGATATTTACTCATTGCGATTTTGGCCGTCAATGCACAGTCTCAGTCTGCCATTCTTTTTTATGCTCTGGCTTACACCACTGCCACAGTGGCTGCTTTTGGGGTTTTAATGAAGGTCTCAGAGCAATACAAAAGCGAATCGTTTACTGCTTTTGAAGGGCTTGCCAAACAGAATCCTTTCTTGGCTTTCGTGCTAGCTGTGGCAATGTGTTCTTTGGCTGGTATTCCTCTTACGGCTGGTTTTGTGGGTAAACTCATGGTTTTTTTGAGCGCAGTGGAAAGTGGTTATATAGGTTTGATTGTTATTGCAGTTCTAATGGCTGTGGTGGGCATTTACTATTACTTTAAGGTGATTATAGCTGCTTACATGCGCCAGAATGCCAATGCACAAACCATAGAGCTAGATACTTATGCTAAAGTAACCTTAGCTTTGGCCACACTTCTTACCTTTTTGTTTGGAATTGCACCTAACCTAATTTTAAGTTTGATATAACATGTTGGCCACATCTGTCAGCCATGTTGAACCAAGTATAGAATTGGCCAATCTTGTGAGCGAAAAGGTACGTGCTTGGTACAGTGCGAATCAGAGGAATTTGTCTTTTCGCCATACAAAAGACCCCTATTTAATTTGGCTCTCTGAAATTATTCTACAACAAACTCAAGTCAAACAAGGTCTACCTTATTACGAAAAATTTAAAGACACTTTTCCTACCGTAGAGGCACTGGCGGGTGCTTCACAGGATGAGGTACTTAGGCTTTGGCAAGGACTAGGCTACTACTCACGAGGCCGCAATCTGCATCATACGGCGCAAATAATTACCGAAGCTCACAAGGGCATTTTTCCCAATTCATATACCGAGCTACTCAAACTGAAAGGAATTGGTAGCTATACGGCTGCCGCCATTGCCTCTTTTGCTTTTGGTGAAGCTGTCGCAGTGTTAGATGGCAATGTTTTTAGGGTATTGGCGCGTTTGTTTGGTGTAGATACTGACATTACATCAGGTGCAGGCAAGCGTATCTTTTCAGATTTGGCAGCAAAAATTCTCTGCCCCGAACAGTCTGCTATGCACAATTACGCCATGATGGAATTCGGCTCTCAACTCTGCAAACCTCATCATCCTGACTGTGTAAACTGCCCTTTGCAAGAAGTCTGTGTGGCAAACCAAAAAGGCAGACAACGAGAACTGCCTTTTAAAGCTAAAAAAATAAAACTCAAAGAGAAGTTTTTTCATTACTTAGTTGTTCAGAAAGATGGCTTGTACGCATTTAACAAACGTGACGACAGCAATATCTGGGCTGGACTTTATGAGTTTCCGCTCATAGAAACCCTAAGCCATCACGCACCTCTGCCTAGCTGCGAGCTTCTGGCTGAGCCCAAAAAGCATTTGCTGATACATCAAAAATTATGGATACACTTCTGGCAGGTAGCAGAGTTACCCAGTGCCTCATCATCCACAGGCTGGTTCTCTGCTCAACAGATAGAAACCCTACCTAAACCTAAACCCATTACAGAATTTTGCGCAAAGCTGTGCAAAATTTAATAAACATTAATGTCTTGATTTGCGTTTGACAAAATGTGTATTGCTTACGAATAGATACTTTGAAGTGTTATATTTGCAAGACCAGCATTAAACCAAGTAAAATGAACTACTACTTAATTTTTAAAATCTCTTTTTTTAGCTTGTTCTCATTATTTTTTGCCTCATGCAACAATGAGAGTGTGCCTAAAAATACGATTCCTAACAAGGACTCCCTTCAAAAAGAAACTTTTCGAAAAAAAATAGATCTTTTTTTTAAGGACAAAGCCTTTCAGACAACAGCCTATAAGTTTCCGCTGCTGAGGCTACCTTTAAACGAAACAGATTTAGCCTCGAGTTTTGATACTGAAGCACCCAACTTGCCTGTTCTGGAAACCGAAGACACCAAATGGTTACTGGGCTGTAAGAAAGCTACCAGCTCGGCTTCTGAAACAAGTCTTGAAGATCAACCTAGTGTATTTGCTGTGGGGCGGCTACACACAAAGAACTGGCTAGCACTCATTTACAGACAAAACTCTACAGACAGCGAGTTCTTTAGACTAGCTACTTTCGACAGCAGCGGTACTTGCCTGTCAGATATTACCTTACTCACCCATCAAATAGAAGCTGCTTTTTCGGAAACCAACCAAGAAATAGATGTGGATACCTCTTTTAAAATGACGCTGTACACTGAAACCAATACTTATAATCCAGAAAATCAGAACACTAAAAAAACCACCGTGACAGAAAATTACTATATTGATGAACAAGGTTTTGTCCATTCTTATGGCAATAAATAAAATTTTATTCACCAATACAAGTGGTCGTAGCTCATAAAGTTTGGTGCAAGCAAGATTGTTAGAGGCTTAACCTGTCCGAAAATATCCCTCAGCTACCAATAAGTAGGATTTAGAGGAATATTGCAATAAAAAACGTAGATCATAACAATTTAACCAATACTTAGTTTTGATGTTAGTATAAATTGCCTTATTTTTGCAGGCAACGATAGTCTTACTATATTTCTCAATTCTACTGTTTTATTGAATTATGTCAGAGCAAAATAAATTTGCAAAACTCGAGTATGACGGAAAAGTTTATACTCTACCCGTTATCATAGGCACTGAAAATGAAGCTGCTATTGATATTAGCAAACTGCGTGATATGACGGGTCTAATCACACTAGACCCGGGGTATAAAAACACAGGTTCTACACAAAGTGCTATTACATTCTTGGACGGCGAAACTGGCATTTTACGCTATCGCGGCTATGACATTGAAGAGCTTGCTGAGCATGCAAGCTTTATGGAGGTGGCTTGTTTGTTATTATTTGGCGACTTGCCCACACAGTCTCAGCTTACCAGATTCGAGAAAGATGTGGCAGAACACTCGCTTTTACATGAAGACATGCGCAAGTTTTTTGATGCTCTGCCTTCCACTACCCACCCTATGGGCGTTATTGCGGCCATGACCTCCGCGCTAACCTCATTTTATCCACGTTCATTAGATCCATACCGTCCGCCACACGAAGTATACCGCACCATGGTGCGCAGTATGGCTAAGCTACCTACCATAGCAGCTTGGGCCTATAAAGCTTCTAAAGGGCATCCTTTCAACTACCCCGACAATACGGTAGATTATTGCTCGCGCTTCTTGAAAATGATGTTCGCCATGCCTACTTCACCTTACGAAATAGATCCAGTTTTGGTGGGCGCACTCAATAAGCTTTTGATACTTCATGCCGACCACGAGCAGAACTGCTCTACCTCTACGGTTCGTATCGTGGGATCTTCTTTGGCTAGTTTGTATTCTGCTATTGCTGCTGCCATTAACGCACTTGGCGGCCCGCTTCATGGCGGTGCAAACCAAGAAGTGTTGGTGATGTTGCGTAAAATCAAAGAAAGTGGTGTAAGCACCAAGACCTTTATAGACAAAGTAAAATCTGGCGACAAATCGGCTCGTTTGATGGGCTTTGGACACCGCGTATACAAAAACTTTGATCCGCGTGCTAAAATCATCAAAAAGGCTTGTGATGATGTACTTAACAAACTTGGCATTAATGATCCGCTTTTGGGTATTGCTAAAGAACTTGAAGAGGCCGCTCTTAATGACGATTACTTCGTATCTCGCAAGCTTTATCCAAACGTAGACTTCTATTCTGGCATCATTTACCAAGCCATGAATATTCCAGAAGAAATGTTTACAGTCATGTTTGCTTTGGGACGCTTACCAGGTTGGATTGCTCAGTGGAAAGAAATGTTAGACATGAAGCAAGCCATTGGCCGCCCACGTCAGGTATACATCGGTGCTACTCAACGCGCTTTTGTACCTATGGACAAACGCGTGGATACAAAATAATTTTTTAACCAAAAAGCTATTTATGTTGTAATCTTCTCTCTCAACGAGGAAGGTTACAACATAAATATTTTTAGAACGTTAATCAACAAAACCCTTCTTTGGAGTGGCTTTTGCCTTATTGAAATTGCACAACTATCACAAAAAAAACAGAACTTTATGCTTAAATTTTGCTTTGTTATGCTTTTGGGGCTCTTTGGTATACTATCCACCTGTTATGGGCAAAATTCAGAAGGAAAAAAACTCCCAGCTATCGTACTCAAGGACTTAGCTGGCGCGGACGTTGATGTATCTAAGCTCAGCGCAGATGGCAGGCCAGTCTTTTTAACTTTTTGGGCCACTTGGTGTAAGCCCTGTATTAATGAACTGATGGCTGTGAGTGAAGAGCTTGAAGACTGGGTAAAAGAAACTAACGTGCGTGTGGTGGCCGTATCCATAGACGATGCTCGCAGCAAAGCCCGTGTGCCAAGTATGGTGAATGGTAAAGGCTGGGAGTTTGACGTACTGATTGACGAGAACAGCGACCTCAAACGCGCACTCAATGTAACCAATCCACCCCACTCTTTTATTATGGACAAAGACGGCAATATTGTTTGGCAACACAATGGTTATCAGCCAGGTAATGAAGAGGAATATATTGATATCTTGAGAAAAGTTGCCAAGGGTGAGCCTTTGAAATAAGTCTTGGTAAATTGCTTTTGAGGCCAAAATAAGTATAGAGCCTGTAATTTTGTCCTCAGAGCTTTAACAATAACGCTAAACTTTTATTATCGCTTGAAAGGGTGCACCCAGATACAGAAAGGGTGTTAGATTGATTTGTCCATAAAATTTGGAAAATATTTGCTAGAGGATAGCGTATGAACAAAAATACATTTAGATTTGACACAAAATTGTGAATTGCGAACGAAGCCCTCAACACCCCTGTAAACCAATTTCACAACCAAATTATTGTTCTTCTTTGCCAAATCAATCGTCTCACATGATACGTTACTCCTTTTTAAGTCTCCTTGCGCTTTTGGGATTTGTCTGGCCTACTTACTCTCAAAGCCTTGGCTACCAAAATGACCCCGCAAATGAGCGTACCGAACTATATGCACTGACTAACGCTACAATTTTTGTAGACTATCAAACAAGAATTGAAAAAGCTAGCTTGATCATACGTAAGGGCAAAGTAGAGGCTGTAGGTAATGGTTTGGCAATTCCTACTGACGCAAAGGTTATCAACTGCGAAGGTTTGTTTATTTATCCTTCTTTTATAGATCTTCATAGCAATTATGGCTTACCAGCACCCGCGTTGGGTAGCCCCGGTTATTACGGAGAATCTAATTACAACTCCGAAAACACGAGTGTTCATGCCTGGAACGATGCCATACGCTCTGAGTGGAATGCCGTAGAACATTTTAAGCCCGATACTAATGCGAATAAAGGGCTTTTAGCGGCTGGATTTGGGGCTGTACTTGCTCATAGATCAGACGGAATTTGCCGAGGAACAGGGACTTTGGTGCATCTGGCTAACGCACCTGCACACGAGGCTATGATTAAAGCAAGGGCTTCGGCACATTATTCTTTTGATAAAGGCTCTTCCAAACAAAGTTATCCTAGTTCTTTGATGGGAGCTATTGCCTTGTTGCGCCAAACGTACTTAGATGCCAACTGGTATAGCAAAAATGCGCAGACAGGTCTTAATTTGGGTTTAGCTGCTTGGAATGAATTGCAATCTCTGCCTCAATTTTTTGATGCTGACAACAAAAAAAACGCCATTAGAGCTGACCGCTTAGGTGATGAGTTTTATAAACAGTACGTCATAACAGGCTCAGGATCAGAGTATCAGGACTTAGAAGACATCAAAGCCACTAATGCGGTATTTTTACTGCCCTTAAATTTCCCAAAGCCTTATGATATAGAGGATCCGCTAGGCTCATATTATGTAGACCTTACTCAGCTCAAACATTGGGAGATGGCACCCGCCAATCCATTTTTGATGGCTCAAGCCAATGTTCCTTTTTGTTTGACCAGTGATGGCCTAGAGAACAAAGCAGACTTTCTAGTCAACTTACGTAAAGCTGTGAACTATGGTCTGGATTCTAAACAAGCACTTAAAGCACTTACCCAAACACCTGCCACCTTGATGGGGGTGAGCAACTTGCTTGGCAATCTCAAAAAAGGTGCTTTAGCCAATTTGATTCTTACCTCTCATGAGCTTTTTGATGAGAAATGCGTTATTCACGAAAACTGGAGCGCGGGCAAACGCCATGTGCTTCAGAATGCTTTTGTGGCAGACCAGCGCGGCAACTTTAAACTAAAAATAGGTCAGAGCGAAACATTTGACTTAGCCATCAAAGGAGAGAAAGCTCAAAATTTGAGCTTTGAGCTTAAGCAAGACACGCTTGTCATTCCTCTAAATGCTCAAATACAACAAAATACTATTTTCTTAAACTTTAATCGCATCAAAAAGGCAGAAGATAAAAATGCTCCAGAAGTGTGTAGGCTCAATGGATGGTATGATGCCAACAAGAAAACATGGAAAGGGAATGGTTTCTTAGAAAATGGTTATCCTGTATCTTGGGAAGCTACTTTTGTGAGTAGCTATACCAGCCCTCCAGATACTGCTCAGAAACCCAAAATAGAGAAGCCTGAATGGGGTAAGATGTGCTATCCTTTTGCGGCTTATGGCTTTGAAGAGAAACCCAAACTCCAGACCGTACTAATCAAAAATGCGACTGTATGGACTAACGAAGCGGAAGGTGTACTCAAAAACACCGATGTTTTGTTAGAAAATGGTAAAATTGCTAAAATTGGCAGTAATTTAAGTGCTCCAAGCGGCGCACTGACGGTGAATGCAGAAGGTAAGCACCTTACATCAGGCATTATTGACGAGCATTCGCATATTGCCATTGACGGTGGTGTGAATGAATATATTTATAGCTCAAGTGCAGAGTCGCGCATCAGCGATGTAGTCAATAATGAAGATATTGATATTTATAGACACCTAGCTGGTGGGGTGGTGGCTATACAGCAGTTGCACGGCTCAGCCAACCCCATTGGTGGACAGTCTTCTATTATCAAGCTTAAATGGGGTGAAAGTGTAGAAAACATGCGACTCCGTACGGCTCTTCCGCGCATCAAATTTGCATTGGGAGAAAATGTAAAAAATTCAAATTCAGGCAATTATGTGCGCTATCCACAAACCCGTATGGGCGTAGAGCAGGTGTATGAAGATGCGTTCACGCGTGCATTGGAGTATGAAAAAGCTAAAAAAGCGAACCCACTCGGCATACGTATGGATTTACAGCTTGAGGCTATGTTAATGATTATCAAAGGAGAAATGTTGATTTCTTGCCACTCTTATGTGCAGTCTGAAATCAATATGCTGATGAAGCTCACTGAGCGATTTGGTTTTAAGGTTAATACCTTCACCCATATTTTGGAGGGCTACAAAGTGGCGGATATCATGGCTAAACATGGTGCGGGCGGTTCCAGCTTTTCGGATTGGTGGTCTTATAAATTTGAAGTCAAAGACGCTATTCCTTACAATCCTGTGTTAATGATGCGAGAGGGTGTTACGGTGGCTATCAACTCTGATGATGCTGAAATGGCGCGCCGTTTAAACCAAGAAGCCGCCAAGTCAGTCAAGTATGGCAATATGAGCGAAGAAGATGCCCTCAAGATGATTACACTCAACCCTGCCAAGCTATTGAAAATAGATCAGCAAATGGGCAGCATCAAAGTGGGCAAATCTGCAGACGTAGTGCTTTGGACAGATCACCCGCTTTCGGTTTATAGCCGCCCAGCTCAAACTTACATAGAAGGCATTTGTTATTTTGATATAGAGCGTGACATCAAGCTGCGCCAAAGCTTGGACAAGGAACGCCAAAGACTTATTATCAAAACGATAGCTTCTAAAAAATCAGGTGATGCTACTCAGCCATTTATATTCTCTCAAAAGAACTACTGGCACTGTGATACTATCACTGAAGGTGAATTTCACCAAAAGGGCGGACATGGCCATTAAAAACTATTTTTGGGTGTTTTAGTGCACTGCTCTAAAACAAAGTCTGATAAAATCATTCGTTTTATATGGTTTTATCAGACTTTTTGCGGTGTTTTAGAAACTATTTTTAGTGTTTTTTACTGACAAATCACTCAGAATTTCGTTATAGTAAATACAGTTCTGATTTTGCATTCTTTTACCTAACTACGCTGCAATGATTTATCGCTGGTTATATGTTCTATTAGCCGTATTGGGCATCTTATTACAATTTCATCAAGCGCAAGCTCAGTTGCTGAGCGACAGCACAAAAATATTTGCGCACATAGAAACGCGTGCAGAAATTAATGCCGAGCAAAAAGACAGTGAGGATTTTACAGTCTTTCCTTTGCAAAAAGATGGAGTTTTGGTGTTACAAGTCTTTAAGCACCCTCTCAACGAAACCCAAGGCTTTACATTTACGCGCTATGATACTGCTCTACAAAAGGTGTGGACGGAAACGCTTCCTCTCAAACCCCAGCTGCATCTGGTACACTATAGTATTCAGGATGATATGATTTATTTGATGTTTGAGGAAGACCGATTTTACTATGACATCTACTCTATCAACATCAAAAGTGGTCGCTGGTATCCTATGCCTTATCAAAGGCTATTTAAGGCTGCCGTCAGCCAGCTAAAAGTGATTAACAATCAACTGATTATGACTGGTGAAGCAGATGAGCAAAGCTTTATCATGCATCTCAACCCACAGAACAGCGAGCAAAAAATTCTTTCAGGGTCACAATATCGCGACTATTATTTGGCTAATCTTAGTACACACCCCAGCTCAAACACCTTTGTGGCTGTTTTGAACGGAAAAACACAAAAAACAAAAGATATTTTAGTTTGCATTTACGAAGCCAACGGTACTTTGATTGACAAATTAGAGATTCCCAATAACATAGACTATTCGTTTTTAATGTTCAAAACACATATCAAAAGCCCTGAAGAGATGATTATAGTGGGGGCTTATACTCTCAAGCAAAGGTCTAAACCACAAGGTGTTTTTTTGGCAAACATTAAGAAAGGCGAAAAACCTAATATCAAGTTTTATGATTTTTGCTACTTGAATAACTTTTTTAGCTATATGAGGCCAGAAAAGCGCGAAAAGTATTTGAGTAAAATTCGCCAAAAGAAAAAAGAGGGTGATCATACCCGCTATAATCTAGACTTGGTGCTTGACGATTTGGTGGTAGTAAATAATCAAATTGTCGTTTCGGGAGAAACTTTTACCACCATTCTTCAAGATAACCGCGGCATGACAAGTCCTATGATGTTTTCGGCTATGCCTGCATTTTGGGCTTTCAACCCTATGATTTACACAAGATCTAGCATGTTTTTCTTTAGCGGCGGTCCTTATTCATCTTTTCCATTCTATGGGTACAATAATTTTTGGAACAACGGACTCAATAACTCTCAAGTAACGCAGTATAACTATAAGCAAGGTTTTGTCTGTGTCTTTGACCTTGAGGGTAAAATGCTTTGGGATAATAGTATTCCGCTGGAAGATTTGCAATCCACTATGCCCACCCCTTACCTAGCACATGGACTTGGGGGATCTAAAAGCCAGCTTCTGTATCTCGAAAAAGGCAAGCTCTATTTCAAGAATGTTACGCAAAGCCAAGCCAATGAAACGGTGTGGGAACAAACACTTCAGCAGCCCAATACTTCGGACAAAATCTACGATAGGCAGAATGAAGTATTTTCACACTGGTACAGCGATAAGTACTTGTATTTTGGTACTCAGCAAATACGAAGTACTGAAAAACAGAACAGGCGAAGAGTGTTTTTTCTGAGCAAAGTACGAATAGATGCGCCCTCAGAACACTAAATGGTTTTGCTTGCTCAAGGGCGCGCTTTGACTTTCAGAATCTGCTTTATTTGATTGGTTTTAGTCCAAACTTCTTCTTCGGTTTGCCCCAGTACAGTTACGTGCCCCATTTTTCGCATAGGCTTGGTGTTTTGTTTGCCATAGAGATGCACAAAAACCAGAGGCATAGCCAATACCTGCTCTAGTCCTTCATAATAAGCAGCTCCTATGTGCCCTCTCTCGCCTAGCAAATTGAGCATGGCGGCTTTGCAGCGCGTATTCGTGGTAGCTAAAGGCCAACCCATAATGGCGCGCAGGTGCTGCTCAAACTGAGAGCAATCGTTCGCTTCTATGCTGTGATGTCCGCTGTTGTGTGGTCGGGGAGCTATCTCATTGACCAAAAGCTCTCCGCTCTGAGTAAGAAACATTTCCACTGCTAGTAAACCAACAAACTGCATTTTTAGTACGACGCTTTCAGCCAGCTTTTGGGCTTCTTCAGCCTCTTTATCGCTTATTCTTGCAGGCGCATAAAGAAAATCAAGCAAGTTAGCAGAAGCATCAACTACCATTTCGGTTGGCGGGAAACTCATAATTTGTCCTGCTTCGTTACGAGCTACAATAACAGCTACCTCCACTTTGATATCAGCCATTTTCTCTAGTACCGAAGGTTTATCAAAACCTAATTTGAGGTCAGAGGCTTCACGGATAAGCTGTACCCCACGCCCATCGTAGCCCTCGCGCCCCAACTTGTGTACAGCAGGCAAAAAATGTGCATACTGTTGCAAATCAGACAGGTTTTCGGTCAGTACAAAGTCCGTGCTCGGTATTTGATGGTCTTTATAAAATTGTTTTTGAACGCGCTTGTCTTGTATAAGCTGAATGTGCTCGGGCTTGGGGAATACCTTTTTACCCATGCCCTCTAATGCCTTTAGAGCATCTGTATTCACGTTTTCTATTTCTATGGTGATCAGGTCGCAGTCTTTGCCAAAATCCAAGAGAGTTTGGTAGTCTGTCAGTGAGCCACAGATAAAATGATGAGCATATATAGAGGCTGGAGCTTGTGCGTCAGGGTCTAAGCAATGAATTTGGCAATTGTAATTGAGCGCGTTTTGAATAAACATCCGCCCTAGTTGCCCACCGCCCACCATGCCAATGACAAACTGGTTAGAAGATTTTGCCAACATAAAATATCTTAATAAGGGTTTAGTGCTCGAATCGTCGTTGATGAAATCTACTCACAGATAGCTCTTTATTGCCATAGAGAATTTCAAAAGTTTCTATGTCAGCCAATAAAAGTGCATCTTTCTCCATATAACGCAAAAGAGGCGCGATGACATCTTTTAGTTCGTCTTTAATGAAGTAAAACACAAATTGGTCTGTACGACGTGTACCCACTAGACCTGCGTTGCGCAGATAAAGCAAGTGCCTAGAGGTCTTGGTCTGGGTGAAATCTAATACTAGCTCCAAGTCTGATACGCACATTTCTTGTTTATGAAAAATCAAATTCAAGATTCTTATGCGGGCCTCATCACTGAGTGCCTTGAATATCTCCACGCCTGGCGACAAATTGAAGTGTTTGATTCTCATAGAGTCTACAACAAAAAACAACAGATTGTTTCAGAATGCAATAATAAGACAAAAAAATTGATAACAAAAAAAACCTTCCTTTTGAAAAGGCAGGCTTTTTTTTGCTACCAGGGATAAAAAATTCCTGCTATTGTTTTAAGCCTGTTGCAATATTACTTGAATCCACCAGTTTGAGCTAAGAAGACAGAAAAGAAGCTAAAAAACAACAAGTACTTGAGAAACCACAGTCCGCTCAACAGCCTCGCAACCTACCCAGAAATCCTGTAAGGGCAGCAGATTTTAGAAGATGTTTTCCATTGGGGGATTATCTGCACCACCGAAAGCAGACCTAGTAAAATTATCAAAATCAAAGGTTTACTTACCGTGTTGAGATAAAAAAATAGTCTGAAATAAACTCAAGAAATAACATAGGCCGAAAAGTTTCCAAGGAATGCGAGGCTATATATTTGGCAGGATAGATTTGTTAATGACTTGTTAAGACATGCTGTTTGTTTGTTTGTTTGTTTGTTTATTTGTTTGTTTGTTTGGGATTTGAATAACGTTTTTTTAAACATTTAAATCCCAATTCTATGAAGCTTTTAAAATTATTTTTTGTGTTTGCCTTTGTTATGATTGCACAGGCTCAAGCATACAGTACACAATCAATAAACTCAGACCCTAGCACCCAGCACTACCGCATAAGATTCGTAGCAAGGTGGGCTGGAGTTGATTTGAATGGCAATGGCCAAACTTGTCCTTGTCCAGGTTGCCGTTGTCCCAGCTGTCCTTGCCCTTTAGGTGTTTGTACTTGTTTCACCTCATCTCTATTAGAACCTAATCAATCCTTGGCATCAGATGAAGGAGCTGCTGAGATATGGATGGAAAACGGTCTTTTGAAAATAAAATTCTTACAGACTACGGCGGTAGTTGTGCCTAGTATTGGAACTAACGCGGTTGTTCCGATAAGTGGCGCACCAGGCGCATATTTTGAATTATCCAGCCAAGTTGCTGCTTTGCTTGGTTATCAAAGTGTTAAAGTCGCACAGGGTTTTTACGTACCCGACTATACGAACTCCCAGTATGGAACAATTACTGTAACGCCAATCCTTAATTAACCTTTCGCCTAGGCTCATTGGCCTCATCAAACCTAGTGAGCCTAGGTTTATTTATACACCAATAAAAATAAAACACGATGAAAACCGCCATATTTTTTTGCCTAGGCCTCTTATTATTTACAAGCTTTACAGCTTGTAGTGTCATAACAGCTAATATGTCTTTCTCTACTAATAATGCAAAGAGCATCAATCAAAAGTCGTTGGATAAGTGGGCAAATAGTGTAGCCTCAAAAAAACATACTTGTTACGAGCTAGATACTGCCTTTACGGCTTATGCAATAAAGTCTGTTGGCCCTTTTGCAAAGGGGCGAGAAGTGCAGGATCTTCTTCAGCCTATTCAAATATATGCTTTTGAAGGCGATTCCATCGTGTTTTATAGAACCAATTGCGGCTTCCCTGGGCTCCTGAAAACGAAATGGAATAAGTATAACCAGTTTGACAGTTTTTTGCCCACACAAGCACCCGCTAGTTTGAGCCCTGCCATGGCTCAAATCCGTTTTTCTGATTTCAAAACCTATTTAAAGCCATTGCCTCATGTGTCACCAAGACCATTTGGCAACAAAACCGTTTTAGTTTTTTGTTCTCACTATGTTTTTGACAAACGTGCCCGTCATTTGGCCAAAAATCTTAGAAAAAAATACAAAAAAGAAACGGCGAATTTGGTGTTTGTAAATCAAGACGAACAATTTCTGCTAAATAGCATACGCTACTTAGGGCAATGTGGGAAGTAAAAGAGGGTTTGGTTGCAAGCGCATGATGGCTTTATTATATAAAGAAACAGGTTACTCTATCCTTTGAGCTTTATACACCTTGTTTCTTTGGTCTGAATTTCTCTTTAATTTTCCGAGAAATAACCTATTTATTTTTGCCAACATAGTTAGCGGTTTCGGAAATACTTTTTCAGACATATTTGGATGAGTTTTTTTCATCTAATGGCAGGAGTTTTTTTTTGCTACTCAGTACAAAAAAAATCCTGCCATTGCTTTAAGCCTCTTGCATTTATTACTTGAATCTAAGAACTGTTTTAGGAACAATTCTCAAATATACCAACTCAAAAATAGCTTATTTGCTAGAGGCGTTGGCAGCAAACTGGGCTTTGATAGCTTCAATATCAATTTTTTTGATAACTGGCTTCGCATTTTGTACTTTCAAAGCCATATTTCTTTTTGCGGTGCGTATTCTTCTTACACGAAGTTTGCGCTGAACCATTGTTACTGCCATGACAACAAGTATTTTTATAGTGAAAACTCTCTTTACATATTCTGAATTGGGCTGCAAAGGTAGCAATAAAATGTTCTACAAACAAACAGAATACTTTATTTTTTTTGCTAGACCCTTTGTTTGGGTTTCTTTAGCCATAATAGCCGAGTAGTTTGAGCATGGCATTACTGGTCTGCTCGTCGCGGAAAAGTCTGCTTCTGAGATTGCCGCTTGCGTCGCGATCCACTATCACATGTTTAGGTGCAGGCACAAGACAGTGTTGTATGCCGCCGTATCCACCCAAGCTTTCTTGGTACGCCCCTATGTTGAAGAAGCCAATGTATTGCTTGGTGCCTTTTTTGAACTTGGGCATAGTCAGCTTGGAGGCGTGAGACTCTGAGTTGTAATAGTCCATGCTGTCGCAGGTGATACCGCCTAGCAAAACCTGATTGAATTCATTGCCCCAGTTATTGATGGGCAGCATGATAAATTTTTGGTTCATACCCCAAGTGTCAGGCAGCTGAGTAATCAGAGAGCCGTCAATGATATACCAAAGTTCTTTGTCGTTTTGCTTTTTTTGCTCCAAAACCGAATAAAACATAGCTCCACTTTCGCCCACAGTGAAACTGCCAAACTCAGTGAAGATACTGGGAACTGGTACATCATATTTCTCACACACGTTTTTGATGGTAAGAATGATTTCTTCAGTCATGTATTCATAGTCGTAGGAGAAAGCCAAAGACTGCTTAATGGGGAAGCCACCGCCAATATCTAAGATATCTAAAGTAGGACATATTTTGCGAAGCTGGCAGTACTTGTGTACAAATCTATCTAGCTCTGACCAAAAGTAGACGGTGTCTTTAATACCAGAGTTGTTAAAAAAGTGCAAAAGCTTGAGCGAGACCTTTGGGTTATTCTCTATGCGGTCTTTATAGAATGGTACCACGTCTTTGTAGCGTAGCCCGAGACGGGAAGTATAAAAATCTACACCTGGCTCTTCGTCAGTAGAGAGCCTAACCCCAAGCTGAAAGGGCTTATCAACGGCTTTTTCATAGTATTTCATTTCCTCCATGTTGTCCAAGATAGGAATGCAGTTTTCAAAACCGCCGTTGATAAGTTCGGAAATACCTTTACAATATTCCACGCGCTTAAAACCGTTATTGAGCACATAGATTTTTTTGTCTATCCAACCTTTTTGGTAGGCACTCTTGACAATATCTATATCAAAAGTAGAGGAAGTTTCTATATGAGTTTCGTTCTTGAGTACCTCTTCGAGTATAAAACTGAAATGAGAAGACTTGGTACAATAACAATAAGTGTAAGAGCCGCCATAATTATGCTTTTGTATAGCGTCTGTGAATAATTTTTTAGCTTTTTGTATATTCTCGCTGACACGAGGCAGAACCGTCAAGCGAAGTGGAGTTCCAAACTGCTTAATGAGTGGAATAATAGGAACTCCATGATAATGAAGCTCTAAGTTATCCACTACAAAGTCGGGACTATCAAAATCAAAGGTATGCTTAATTAGGTTTAGGTAGTTTCTCATCTTTTGATTTACCAAAGAACGCTTGAGAAAGTGAAAGAAATAACAACGGGGCCATAGCCGATTGCAAATATCTGATATTTGAATGAATGATTTGGTGTTTGGCAAGCATAATTTCAAAATACTATCAAAATTTAAAACAAAATTCATGTAACTAATCATTTTGGTAGGCTATCGCACTCTCCATTCCATGAAACTTAGAAAGGCCGCCTTCTTAACAGAAAACAGCCTTTCCAAGTTTCTATTGTTTACTAATGCGCTTAAACGAGCGAGTCGTAATCTACACGAACACGTTCTATAAACTCACGTACCGAGTTGAAAGACACTACTTGGGTTTTGAAATACTCTACAGCCTTGTGTACTTCGCTCTCTGTGGCTTTGAAATGCCTCAGAATATTGAGCAAGTGCATTTTCATGTGCCCTTTTTGTATGCCTGTAGTAACTAGAGATTTGATAGCTCCAAAATTCTGAGCCAAGCCCGTCACAGCTATGATTTTCATAAGTTGTTCTGCATTAGGATTGCCAAGTAGTTCCAAAGAACGTTTGGCCATAGGATGCAAGGCAGTGAGCCCCCCTACAGTACCAACCGCAATAGGAATATCTAGCCAAAACTTGAACATGCCGTTTTCTACGCTGCAATCCGACAAACTCCTGTACTGGCCGCTGCGTGCCGCATAGGTGTGGCCGCAAGCTTCTACTGCCCTGAAATCATTGCCTGTGGCTATCACTACGGCATCTATGCCATTGAAAATACCTTTGTTGTGCGTTGTAGCTCGGTACACATCTTTTTTAGCAATCTCTATAGCTGTTTTGAACTTTTGAGCAAATTGCAACGCATTTTGGTCTTCCACTTGCCCAAGTTGCTCTATAGGACACTCCACCCACGCACGCACAAGGCACTGGGGCGTATAGTTAGACAAGATGCAGAGCACCACGTTTATATCCTTTTCGTAGTTGGTAAATATGGGATTGCTGAGCAGCCAAGACTTGAACGTTTGGGCAAAATTTTCTAGGCAAGAATTGATAAAGTTTGCGCCCATAGAGTCGCAAGTTTCAAAGGTTACCTTCAGCTGATAGTAGTCTGGGATGTGTTGACGGGCATCTATAAGCTCAATATCTAGCACACCGCCTCCGCGAGCCGTCATATTTTTTGTAATGCTGGCCGCATTACGCAAAAGTTCTTCGCGCAGTTCATCAAAAACGCAATACAGCTTATGGAAGTCACCCTGCCAAAGAAAGTGTACTTGACCAATTTTTTGGGTGCTGATAACTTCTGCCTTAAAGCCGCCTTTATCCAGCCAAAATTTAGCACTTTTAGAAGCTGCTGCTACTACTGAGCTTTCTTCTATAGCCATAGGAACAGCATAAAATTGACTGTTAATAAGCATGTTAGGCACTATCCCAAAAGGGATATAGAAGTTCGTGATGGTGTTTTCACTAAATTCATCGTAGAGCTTTTGCACCTCTGCGTCAGTGTGCCAATAACTTTTAAATTCTTGCTCTAGATTTTGGACGTTTGTGCCTATTTGCTGGGCTATCCAACGAATTTTTTCTTCTTTTGAGAGCTTAGAGAAACCTTCTATGGGAGTCATTAAGGGGTGTTTTTGAGAGATAAAACTATAAAAAAGATTTTCTGTTGTTTAAGAGCGATTAGCACCGATCAAAAATAGAGAACTTGCTATCTAAACAACTCATTAAACGAGTCAAGCCTCAAACGGTTTTGAGATTGTTTATTTTTTTTTTGCGGTTTTATTTTCAAGCATGTCCTAAAACAAAAGATACTGGGCTTTTTAGCCGCAGCTCACCAGTTCAAAAGCAGTAATACAACGCAACATGCGCCACAGGGCCGGCTTGGAACAAAAAACGACTGCCTTCGTGATTGATAATGACTTCGTCCCCGTCACTCAGATAAATACTGCGGGTTTTGTATAAGCTGTAGCCCATTCGCACATTTGATTGCCCCACAAGCACAAACCGCTTAGAAAGCTGGTATTGTAGCTCTGCAAAAGGACTGATAAAAACCGTATTGGACGTGCTTTTACCATACTCAGAAGCGGTGAAATAAGAAGCACTGTCTGGTTGCGGCGTTGGGAGGGGCTCATACTTGAAGTTGCTGTTGCCATAGCGCGCAATGATGTCAATACCAAAGGCTAGTCGCAACAGAGGACTTATCATCAACTGCCTCTCCACACCCGCACTAGAGGAAAGAGCAAGGATTTTAAATGAGGCCGTGCTTAATTTTGGTGATAGAGAACTCTCTTTTCTCCCGCTAAGGTGTCCATACCAAGCACCAGCACCTAATCTAAAAAAGTAGTTCTTGGCTAAGGCGCGTTTATAGCAGATCTCTATGGGCATCTGAGCACGTATCTCTGGCTCATAGAAATTTGAGCTATAAATACCCCAGTGCTCTTTCGTAGGTATCCCCGCATTGATGCCGAGTTGGTGCTTGTAAGTTTTTGCTTGGTCTTGTGCCCAGCAAGTGGCTGAGTAGCAAAATATCAGAGAGAGTATGGATAAAAGACGCATGAGATTTGATGGGATTGAACAAGGTAAGTTTAAACTAGATGTAGGAAAATATAGTTTAAGTATTTGTTGAGGCTTGGCTTTAAAGTTTAGCAAGTTATAAATTTAATTTTTATGCTTGAGTTGGTAGCTTGCTTTTTTTATTTATATTTGCATACATTCCACCTCCAAAAACTGTATTCATGAAAAAATCTTATGATAAAACCGTTTTAGTCGGCAATAAGATAAGACATTTGCGCGAACTGAAAGATTATACCCAAGAGTTCTTAGCAGAAACGCTGCAAATTTCGCAATCAAGCTATGCCCGAATAGAGGCAGATGCAACGGATTTAACAGTCAATAGACTCTATCAAATATCCGAAGTCTTGGGTGTTACTCCTACAGAACTTTTAGGCTTTGATGAACGCCAAATATTCAATATTTCAAACAACCAAACAAAGAACGGTAACGGCGTTATGATAGTACATGGTATAACCGACGAGGAGCGTCATTTGTACCAAGAGCAAATAAGTATTCTCAAAACCGAGTTAGAGTTTGTGAAAAAACTGTTGTTGAACCGATAAGAAAGAGCTACTCGCTAAGAATACCCCCTTCTTATCGGTATGTCTTATACTATTAGGAAAATTTTACTTGCTGATGATAAGCTGCTCTTGCAAGCTTCCTAGAGAGCTTTCCACCAACACATAATAAAGACCGTTATGTAGGCTAGCAACATCAAAAATAATGGCAGAACCGTCTTCACTGGATTTTTCTAACAAAACTTCTGAGTTATTGTTCAAAATACGTGCTCTAAAACGCAGTTGATTGGGTGTGAATGCTTGCTGCAAGCTACTCAGCTGGTCATAAGAAACCTGTACTGATGTAGAAGCAGGGTTTGGCGATAAACGCCACATAGTTCCACCGCAGGCAGAGTGAGATGGTGGTAAAATCCTCACTCCGTAATTAGTTTCAGAACTTCCACACTCGTTGATGCTGCGTACCGTTAATATGCAAGAGCCTGTATCCGAAGGCATTAGTACGCCCGTAGTACCGATAGAAAGTACGTCTAAAATGGCTGGATCGCTTGTTGTCCATTCATAGCTAACAGCACCTTTGCAAGGAAGAATATTGATAACATAAACTCCGCCTACACAAAGATTTCTTACTGTGCGGCTTAATGAGCGCGGTCTTTCTGGAAAACCACCATACAAGGGCTTGCTACTCCATTCGCTTATTCGGACACACTCTGGCACAATAGCGCGAACACGCACATTGCCATAAGCTCTCGCTACACCACTTGGTAAATATACGCGTACCGAGTCTAGGCTGGTTCTCATAGAATCTAAGCCGCCTACAAATTTAAGACCACCTGTTACCACCCAGTCATAAAGAGTAGCAGGGTTAGAAAAGTCGCGTCTAATGCGATAAAGAACCGTCTGGCCAGCACAAACTGTTGTATCTACCTCATAGTCAGTAAACTGCGGTTTTAATGCTTGGTCATTAAACACGTAGTTTTTAGAAACTACACTTGATTCAACAGAATCAGCTCCACAAAAAACAGTAACTTTCACAGTAACGTTTCCACCATTTGTACCTGTTGGAATCACGGTGATGGTGTTGCTCGGTGTTTGGAACGCGCTAGAGTCCCCCGTGCTTGTTACCCAGCCTGGCGGAATAGTCCATTCATAGCGCAGGGCGGTTGCGTCTAAGGGTCTGTAGGCATTAATAGCAAAAGGCTGCGTTACGCCACAGTTGGCCACATTCACATTGCTGGTAAGCGCAGGGATTGGTGCGGGTCTAGCGATATTGAGTTCTCTGTAGTTGCTAAAATTACGCCCCTTGCAGTTCAAAAACGCCCTCACCCGTATAGTTTCACTTGTAATACTTCCACAGCTAGTTCTAACATCTTCCAGAACATTGGCATGTAGATTTTCTATAGTAAAAGTTCCACTATAAGTCGTAGAACCAAACTTGGCGGTCCATCCTGGAGGCAGTGTCCATTCGTAACCATCTGCAACTTGTAAACCTACAGAGCCAATAGGTGTACCAGGGTGCTCTGTTTTATCAATTTTTATCCTACCCAGCTTATGTTGCGTACCATATTCTATCTCACTTGGCAAGGCTACGCCACCATCTCTTGTTATGGGGCTAGGCATAACACCGTTTAACGACATAATGACTATGTTTCCTAATGATTCAAACCCACCATGTCATTAATTGAAGCATCACATTCTCGCCGTCTACAACGTATTACGCCATGTTCAGTGGTATTGTCCCATAATACTACAACATAAGGATTTGTTGTAACTCGCGTTGTAGCACAATCAGGTAGAAACACCCCATTCTCTATTTCCCATTCATACGTGCATCCAGCCTTCTGATTAGTATATGTAATTGACATAGCTTGTGGAATAGCTGGGGGGCCAGCATAGCAGGTATATGAAGGACAAACTTCGTTGTCTTGACTTATTGAAAATTTTGAAGTTTGGGCAAAAGCGTGAAGCGGCAGGATTAGTACAAGGATACACAATCCTAGTCGTATGGATAACATAAGAATTTAGAAAGTGAGAAAACAATTAAAAACAATAATACAAAGCTATATTTGAAACAGGGCTCACTTGAAAAAGCCATGTAGAATAAGTAATATCGTCATAATGAGCCTCGTCGGTGTCTAAAGGTGAGGAGGCGTCGTAGACATAAACAGTTTTGCTAATTCCTGAGAGATAGCTTACACGCAAATTGGCTTGGACTGAAACCAGAAAGCGTTTACCCAGCAAATAATGGAGTTCCACAAAGGGGCTGAGCGTCGGGTTGTAAAATTGTTGGTTGTGGGTATATACACTCTCACCAAGTCGCTCAACTCCCTTGATGTTTAGCATAGAAGACATCCTTCTCATCACAACATCTAAGCCCAAAACAAGCCTGATATTTTTACTCAGCATCTTACGTCTTTCGCAGCCTATGCCCAATGAGAATAAAAAAGAACTTGACTTGGCTGTTTGTCCGAATGAGTAAATTGATTTACGGTCATTCCGCTGCGCCCGCGCCCACACACCAGTCGAGAGTCTGAAAAAGCTGCTTTTTCCTAAGCGGTACTTGTAGGAGAACTCGAGTGGGTGTGCCTTGTTAAAAGGCAGTTCTTCTGACAGCCCATATTCAAAACGCCGAATGACTTCTATTCCTCCCCACGAAGTCCCCGTATTGAACCCAATTTCGTGTTTGTGTTGTTTGGTGCTGTCTTGTTGAGCCGCACCCGTGGTTACACAGAAAAGCAGCAATATAAAAACAATTGAATAACGCATAATGAACAAGTTTTAGAATGAGTACATACAAAGTTAGCTCTTTGTACAAATGGCTCTGCATTATTTAACTACCTTTAACTTTCCATACTGCAAATTTGGTATAATGTCCTGCTTATTTGTTATTCATTTTTTGAATAGTTTATTCAAAGTGTCAAATGCTGTACAGAATAAAGTACAAATGGACTAATCCGTTAAAAATTTTGGCTGTGGTTATAGATGTATAATGAACCTTATTCTGTAATAGCACGCCTTTGAGTGGTTTTTTTTGCCTTTGTCTGAAAACAGTCTATTTCCAAGACAAAGCTCAGCCTCCTCTACTTTTTTCCTTGCTGAAATCTGCGTACCTATGATAAATATTGCATGAGTCCCCACAAACTGACTCTGTTTTTTGTCACGAAATGGTATTTCTTACCATTTCTGCGTAAGCGCGTAAGGCATGCGGAAGAGCAATATTTTTTTTGATTATTTCTTCTTGAACCCAACTTGCAGCCAACACATGTGTGAGCATTTCGCCTCTTGTACGCCCTTCAAGCCAACTAGGCGGATTAAGTCCTTGTTCAAGAGCCAATTCGGCAGCTTTAAGTTCTATATCAGAACGTTCCTGAGCTAGCTTTTTGATGATAGGTATTTGCATTTTGCTTGATTATTAAGTCTCTAAAACAACAACACGATTTATGCAAGCAAGATAATTTTAAAAATTAAAAAAAACTAATCGTTCCAAAGTGCATCTTTTTGATTCCTATGAGACAAAAAAAGAGGTCTTTTGATTCCCTAAAAGGGGAGTCAAAAGACCTCTTAAGTGAGTATAACTCATGGAAGCTATTCCATGCTTTTGAGCTTTAGTACTTGCTCTAAGCCTGTGCCTTTAAGCAAGTTGGCAAACACTTCTGCCACGCTGCCACCACCCAAAATAGCCAATGGTGCCATAGAAGCCGCCATTTTCTCTGCCAAAGCCTTGTCTCCAAAAGCCTGAAGTGCAGCAATAAGCTCGGGCGAAACCGCAGAAGCCTTGCTGACTGTGGCGTTCACCTCGGCGTGCATTTCTTCCAAACGTTGCGCCAAGTATTTTTGAGCAATTTCTATGTCTAGATTTTCATTGTTTTTGCGAATAATCAGCCCCAATTCAGCTATTTGGTTGTTGAACTGCTCTTGTGCAAGCTTATTCTGTGCGGCTTTTTCTTCGCTTTGACGTTCGGTTTCTAGTTTTGCTAAGTTTACTTCCAGCTGCTTATGGCTTTGCTCCACTTCCAAGCCTAGATTAAGCTTGCGCGTTTCGTGCTTAGCCAAGCTGATTTCGCGGTTGGTGTGTTCAGTATGAACTGTGAAAGCTAAATCGCGCTCCTGAGTACTTAAATCCACTTTTTGCTTGATTTCGCGGTGCTGAGCAGCAGAAAGCAAAATTTGAATTTCAGTATTTTCAATGACTATATTTTGTACCTCCACATCATAAATCTGCATCCCGTTTTCTTCAAAGAGTCGCCCGCTTCTTCGGCCACCTTCTTGTGTCTGTCCCAGTACAATATCGCGAATAGCAGAAATCCCATTGGTATAAAAGTCCATAATGGCCAGTCTTTGCAAGGCATTTCTAATCACTGATCTCATGTGGTCGGTGAGAAACTTAACATAATTTTCCACATTAAACCATTTGTCAGATTCGCCCGTAAAGTTCACACGATAAGAGAGATGAATCCTAACAGAACAGAAATCTTTGGTTTCAGCCTTCACCACATCCGAAACTTTGTTGTGATACACCCTCAAATACACGGAACGCATCAATTGAACATCTACTTTAGGAGTCCCCGTGGAAAGCTCTATGGGCTGAAGTGTTTCATCGTATTCCAAAAGATAGGTTTGAGGCCCTACAATAACTTTTCGGCTGCCTGTTCGGCTCACTACCTGCACAGCGTATCCCGTCCAGATGTCTACCGTTACAGCACCGCTGTATTTTTCGTCCAAAACGATTGTACGGGGCTTGTCAAAGGTCTGACTGCGCTTAAAGTCATTGCCAAAAAACCCGCTAGGAACATTGCTAGATCCTTCTGAGGATTGATGAGCTGATTTTTTAGCTTTAGCTCTTTGCGGTTCTACCACAAAATCTTCAGCTTGCTGCTCCTTGGCCACAGCCTGCATGCTCAAATTATAGGCCGCTGCTTCTGCATTGCCTGGAAACATGAGTTCCACCTGCCGCTGTGAAAGTACTCGCTTCACAATAACGCTTTCGCGCGGGTCAGGCAGAAACATACAAGGGCCTTTCATCAAGGAAATTTTACCCGTCTTGCGATTGAGATAATAACGTCCCTCGCCTGCGGGAATCGCCACAGCAGAATAGATTTCTTGGTCGCCGTAACGTATGAGCGCATGTTCGGGGCGTGGGTAGTAAATCATTTGTTCTGAACCCATAATGAACAGTTCTTCACCCACTGTGTAGGTACGGTCGTTTTCGGAGTAAGGTGCAATTACTTTAACATAAATACCACTTATTTCGTTGAGTTCAATGGCCTTGAACTTTCTAAAACCGTCCACTTCAATAAATACTTCATTAGGCTCTGGAAAAACTACTGCAGGGCCTTTGATATAGCGTTTATTGCCGCTCTCGTCTAGTAAAATGCAGTACTCTAAACGTTCCAGCGACACCGCATCGCGTATATACTCGTAGTCGTCATCGCGTACAACTTCCACTCCTGTGGGCGGAATATAAAAAGAAACAGAAGTCCCCTTAATGATAAGCAACTGTCCTATAGACAATTCAGGTACTTCGTTGAGTTCTTCTGCCTCGCCCCCATCTGTTTTGGTTTTCACCACTGCCTTAGTCCAGTTCTTGCGTGCCTGCCCGTCATCATAAATTCTGACCACCAGATACTGGTTGGAACGCAAGTTATGTCCTGGAATGATTCTGGCCATTTGTCCTGGCCATAGTGCGAAAAAACAGGGTCCTGAGATATTGACTTTGCGTCCTATTTCGAGTTCGGGAAGGCTATTAGAAGTTCCTGTTTTAGGATTTGAGCCATCTCTTGTAGGGTTTTTGAGGGTTATGTACCAGCCTTCGGGTACACTAGAGAAGGTTTGTGTAGACTCTTCTAATGAACAGATTTTAAACCGTTTGATTTCATTATCAAAAACCACAGGCTTGTCTGTATTGGCCAAGCTGGTTTTGTAAGGCCCCACATACGTGATGACGTGGCCTTTGGTTTGATCAGAAATATAGGCGTATTCGTTAGGTGCGAGCACTAAATCGCGTTCGCGATTGGTATCAGCCATGTTATTTTGCAAAGGTTTCTGAGTAAGAGTTTAAATCATAGTATGGTTGCAATATACAAAAAGATTATAATAAATGCAAAATTCTTTTTATTTTTTATAAAAAATTGCATAAAGCGACTAAAACAAACATGCTATTACTGGCAGAATCACTTTTATGTGCTTCTTGACCGAGTAAAAGCGTCTTGAATAGACTATGAAAGTCTTCTTAAATGCGTTTTTATGGAAGCATAAAAAATAGCGTCAAAAAATTAGGTATTGTGGTTTGACACTTGTATTATTGCAATAACAAGGCAGCAGAGCCCTACTTTTATTCATAAATCATTCGGTAAACTCCTAAAAATAGACTATGTTAGACTTAGTTATGTTGGTAGATGATAGCGATACAGATAATTTTATCAGTTCACGCATTATAGAATTGACAGAGTTTGCGGCTCGTGTAGAAACAAAAAAATCTGGCAAAACAGCTCTGGAGTACCTTTCGGCCAATAGTGGCAATATGGATAATATTCCTAATTTGATATTTTTGGATATCAATATGCCCATTGTGAATGGCTTTGTGTTTTTGTATGAGTATGAGCAACTTTCAGAGTCTATTCGCAGCAAGTCTAAGATAGTGGTTCTTTCTAGCTCCGACAACAAGCGCGATATAGACCGCATGTTAGACAACAGATTTGTGATTAAATTTATCACAAAACCATTAAGTGAAGAAGCTCTGGAAGAAATCAAAACGCTGGCGGTAAAATAAAATGCTCGCAGTAGTTCAAAGGGTAAAACATGCTTCCGTACAAGTAGAAGGTCTTGTACAAGGTCAGATTGAGCAAGGTTTGATGGTGCTTTTGGGTATAAGCGAGCAAGACAGCGAGCGTGACGCTTTGTATATGGCTACTAAAATTCCTGCGCTGCGCATTTTTGCTGATGAGCAGGGCAAAATGAACCGTTCTGTGCAAGATACAGGAGGTAATATTTTACTTATCAGTCAGTTTACTCTCATTGCTGATACAGCCAAAGGACACCGCCCTTCCTTTATGGGTGCGGCTAAACCCGACAAGGCCATACCGCTTTATGAGAAAGTTATAGAACAAATTAGCCAGAAAATGGGTTTTGATATACAAACTGGTGTTTTTGGTGCAGATATGCAGGTTTCTCTACAAAACGACGGCCCTGTTACCATTATACTCAACAGTCATGGATAATTGATGAATAAAAAAAATAAGGTGAATATAATGTTTAAGATAAAATCAAGCTTTCTGTTGTGTTTCTTGTTTATATGGATTTCTGCTTGCACTCCCACACCACCTGAAGGCTTAGATACCAAGTCAGTAGCTAGGGATGTGCAGTACAGAAAGCTGAGACGTATTAAAGAGCCTGAAGTCCTTGAGGCTGCTTCTTTGGAAGGTAGAAGCATCATCAAAGAGCTAGAGGCTACGCAGGAAAATCCTAAAAATGGCTTTTTGGTTTATCAGAATAAAGATACTGTGCTCAAGATAGCGCGCGAAGTGGCTTTTTGGTCTGCCAGCTCAGAAGGAATGGCATCAGAAGAAAAAATGCTTTTGGAGGCTTACAAGAGCTTAGATTTTAGTAAAGAGCCACCTACCGAAAATCTACAAATTAGCAGAACAGATCCTAATCTTATCTTTTATACGTTTCCAAAAGTACTGAAGGATTCCGCCCAAATGCTAGGTTTTTGGTCTATTCGCATTAACAAACAAGACCTGCTTAAAAAGCACTTTTGGAATATTCCGAAGGGCTTCCGCAAAAAATAATTACCACAAATTGCGAGTTAAGAAGCTAGCAAATAGCAGATGCCTTTGATGGCCAACACAACGAGAGCCACCTGTACGAGGAGTATAGTGGCGTAAGTTTTGAGTAAGTTCAACGCTTTCATGGCACATATCAGTTTAGGAGTGGTTATTGAATCTTTTTCTACTTATAAGACTCCATTTCTGTGCCTAAGGTTGCTTTGTATCTTGTAATAATTGTGAATTTGGTGTTAATACTATGCTTTTTTAGGAAAATATCCTGATTTTTGTTACAAAAGTCCAAAATCTTACACTGAATATATTTCAGAATATACAAAATTGGTTTTTCTAGCTGGTGCTTTTCATGTTTTAATAGAGCATCATTCTAAAGCCCCACAACGCGCTTGTCCACGCCTTTTTTATACTTAAACGGCCAAACATAACGTGCAGTCAGTGTGAAGGCATTGACGTTGTTGAGTACGTCTACACCCTCACGCACAAACATAAAATTGTATGATAGTGTCAAATGCGAAAGGCGAGAAAACTGACCTAAAAGCCTGCCTGGAGAATAACCAATACCCACACGAAGTCCTGTTTGCACAGTTTTGAAATCGCTATAAGCTACAAAGTGTGTAGAAACCGCCAAGCTGCTGTTTACGGTACCGCCCGCACTCACAGCCATGAGCGTACTTTGATCCGAAGCAGAAGGGGTAACAGCTTCTAACGAGAGCGCACTGCCCATATAGGTATTATTCCAAAGCAGTTTGCCTTTACTATAGCCTACTTCTAAACCTAAACTGCTGTTGGTATTGATTGAGGCGGCTATGTTTAAACCCTGTATTTTGTAAGTATTGTAGGCTACTCTCGTGTCGCTAACTTGATTGTCTTTAAGGCTACAAACTTTAAATACGTTAGTAAAATAGCCTTTTTTGTATAGTTCTGAAACCACCAAGGAGTCTGACGTAACGCGTTCTACAAAAAAACGTAACTTAATTTGATTTTTAGCATTCCTAAGCACAATAGTACTGCTATCTTCAATATCCCATTTGCCAATTAAGCGCAAATTATCTGTGGCATACTCGTATTGACCGTTACTTTCCAAGCTTAAAAATTCTTCTTGGCAGTTATGCACACTAAAAAGCGTATCTTGAAGTGTGCCAATATTTTGAATATAGTGTTCCAGCCCCCAGCGTTTGTCAACTAGCTTTTGCTTGAGTGTGATATCTTGCCCTGAGGCCGTACCGACTGTACAAAAGAGCATCAGTAAGCAGGCAAAAGTCGCGCTGGAAGACCTCAAGAAACCCAGTAAACTAAATTTAGATATAGAAAACAACAAAGGAGCACGCATTGGGATAAAGAAGCTAGTGAGAAAAATGTCGTGCAATGATACAAGTTTTTGTGCCTACAACAAAAAACAGGCGTACAACTTTTAGAAATCTCTACTTGCCATACCAGTGCATACATAAAATTCTCGGCCTCTAAGCCTGCATTTTGATAAAAATACACTAGTTTTGCAGACCTAAAACAAAGTCAGCAACTTGGCATTACCAAACGCTCTGAGGACTACTCCGCTTGGTACAACGACATTGTAAAAAAAGCAGATTTGGCAGAAAATTCCGCAGTTCGCGGTTGTATGGTTATCAAACCTTACGGCTTTGCCATTTGGGAGCGTATGCAGCGCATCCTAGACGATATGTTTAAAGAAACTGGGCATGTCAACGCCTCTTTCCCGCTTTTTATTCCAAAGTCCTTTCTTTCTAAAGAAGCCAGCCACGTAGAAGGTTTTGCCAAAGAATGTGCCGTTGTTACTCACTACAGGCTTAAAAATGCAGCAGACGGTTCTGGGGTTATTGTAGATCCAGAAGCTAAGCTTGAAGAAGAACTGATTGTACGCCCCACTTCTGAAACCGTGATTTGGAGCACATATAAAAATTGGATACAATCTTATCGCGACTTACCTATTTTGGTCAATCAGTGGGCCAATGTGGTGCGTTGGGAAATGCGCACACGTTTATTTTTGCGTACCACTGAATTTCACTGGCAGGAAGGCCATACCGCACACGCTACAGCCGAAGAAGCCGTAGAAGAAACCATCAAGATGCTGGACGTATATGCTGATTTTGCCGAAAACACCATGGCCATGCCCGTCATAAAAGGCCGCAAAACAGCCAATGAACGCTTTGCTGGAGCCGAAGACACCTACTGCATTGAGGCTCTCATGCAAGACGGCAAAGCTCTTCAGGCGGGAACCTCACACTTCTTGGGTCAGAATTTTGCCAAAGCCTTCGATGTTAAGTTTGCTTCAAAAAGCGGTAGCTTAGAGTACGTCTGGGGCACTTCTTGGGGCGTAAGTACACGTCTCATTGGTGCTCTCATTATGACACACTCTGATGACGATGGCTTAGTGCTGCCCCCACGCCTTGCTCCTACTCAGGTGGTTATAGTGCCTATACACAAAGGTGAAGAAGACTTAACGCGCATTTGCCAAACCCTAGAACCTTTACTTAAAGAACTGAAAAAAAATGGCATACGTGTACTGCTAGATAAACGCGATACGCTCCGTCCAGGCTTTAAGTTTGCAGAATGGGAACAAAAAGGTGTGCCCGTGAGGCTAGCCATAGGCGCACGCGATCTCCAAAATGATACCATAGAAGTAGCGCGTCGCGACACCAAGACTAAGGAAACTAGACCGCTTACCAATATTGTTCAGCACCTACAAGAGCTTTTGGATGAGATACAAAACAATCTTTTTGAGCGTGCTAAGGCTTTGAGAACTCAAAAGACAACCCAAGTAAATGATTTTGAGGAATTTAAACGGGTTTTAGAAGAAGAGGGTGGGTTTATTTTAGCACACTGGGACGGTACAAGTGAAACTGAAGAAAAAATAAAAGAGCTTACTAAGGCCACTATTCGCTGCATTGCCCTAGACGCACCCGATGAGGAGGGACAGTGCATTCTAACAGGTAAGCCTTCAAAAAAACGTGTCGTGTTTGCCAGAGCATACTAAAAATTTCCTGCGTCTGCTCAAAAAACCACCGCCCGACATCTTAACGGCATCGGGCGGTGGACATAAAGGTTTTAGTCTGATTTAAGAAAGACTTATTCTACCACCAAACGCAGGTATTCTATATGCTGTCCGTTTTGAATGTAGACCACATACACTCCGTGCGGCAAACTGCTGATGTCTACGTTTGTGCGGTGGCTTTGACTTTGTACGGCTATTTTCTCTACGGCGTAGAGGTCTTTGATGCGGATATCTAGGCCATTGGGCGAAATAACCACCTTTTCATCTACGCTCACCGTTACCTGATTGGTAGCAGGGTTAGGCGAAAGCGAGGCTACGCGGCGTGGGTCGCCTCTATCGCAGTCATCCAAACCTACTTGATACAAATCTGAATAAGGCGACCAACCACAGCGATTTCTTGTGCGAACTTTGATATGCCAAACACCATAGCTAAAAGTAGTGCCGTGCAGCCAGTTTTCCGACTCACTAAAAATCAGGGGTGGGCTACCTGGATTGCTAAGCTCTGTAGCATGCCATTGGTATTCATCTTCATTGCTGGGATTTGCTACAATTTCAGTCTCGTATCGGCATCGACCAGAAACCGTGAGCGTAGGTTTTGCAGGGATACCTATCCAAATTGGGAAAGTATAGCTGCTAGAGGGCACGGTCTGACCATCGCAGAAAATTTCTAGTGTGACTTCAGCAGGAAAACCAACACCACCATTGATAGTCAAAATGTATATATTGGTGGCAGGTTCTACCAAGCCTGATTCGCTTAGAAAAAGGCCTGTGGTATTGGTGCTCCAACGTGCTACGCAACCCTCAGGCACACCCGTAGCGGTGAGCTGCTCGCCCACGCAAAGCGCACCACCACCATCTTCAATACCAATACTTGTGTCACCTGAACCAATGCCTATACCCCAATCCTCAAACTCGCGATCTAAACTGATGGTCAAGAAGTAGTTCATGTTGGGAAGAGTCTGGTTATTGCTTATCCGCACCGCATACGTTCCTGCTGGAAATACTTGGTCTATGCGTGAGAAGTTTGAGAGTGGGTTGTCGTCTGAAACAAAGGCAGGAGCTGTTATGCCGCCAAGTCTTGTTGCGTCCTCGGGGTCTAAAGTAGTGCCAAACACGTTTAAACTTGTGTTGGATTCGTCCGTACCCATCACCCTTGAGGTACGAATAATCACACGGCGGGGGCTGGTGAGCGTAAAATACACCCAGTCTTCATCGCAATGCATGGGCTGAGTGCTATTTATGCCTGGGGTGCTATGGAAGGTGCGATGCTGCCGCTGCGGCAGAAGCAAGTCATACATTCTAGCATTCGCCCAGTAGTTATCATTCTCAAACTTGTCAACAACTGGGTGTGTAACTAGCAGACGAGGGGCTGGTGGACTAATTGCAAAAGGAAATGTAATACCGTAATTATCCAGTATATACAGCATAGCAGCCCCTTGCATGGGCGTAAAATCTCGAGCACATGCATCACTTGAATAAGACATGATGTTGTTTGGTGCATTATACCCCACAATATCCCATCTCTCATTATTGAGCTTGTCGCGGGTACGATCGGCGTCGCTACTGACGTTGTTGTAAATGCATGGTGCAGGAGACAAATCTGTAATATCTGGCGCGAACTCTGACATGATTGGAAATCTCATGCCAGGATCAGCGTGAGTGTCGCAGAGGTAATCGCCTCTGACCTCGCAACGTATGTTACCAGACAGGCCTGGTAATCGAGCGGTTCTGCTAACGGGTTCTTGCTTCCAAGCATTGACTAAGCCATTAGGCTCATTATCCCAATAGGACTCATGCGTATGCAATAAGCCTAGGCAATGACCCACTTCGTGGATAAATGTCTGTGCTTGCCCTCTAGGTCCACCCCGACTACCCGAGAGAAAAGTGAAGCGATTACTTTTATGAGGAAAGTTGGCTCTGCCCCCAAAGTCCGTGCAGTCTATAAAAAACACGGCGTTAAGTACCCAAGGGTTCGCCTCTCTTGCATCCTCACAAATATCATTGAAGTTGGCATCGCTGGGAAAAGCTCTAAAGGATTGGTTGATGTGAACAGGATTGCAGACCAAATAAAGCAAAATAGGGATTTGGCTTGCTCTAAAATACTCGTTGGTGCGGTTGATGATAGCCTCTACTCTAGCGTCTGTAAATTCACCTGTGCCATCATCGCGGTTATAAACCGTGGCCTTGACAGGAACTTGGAAAAACGTGTTAGTTCTGCCCCCTACCACAGGCAGCCTGAAAGCACTTGTGCTACCGCTTAGCACACCGCCACGCTCGTGGGGGGGGGGTACTCCTCACAGCTCGAGCTGCAAGTAAACTATCATAAAACGTGTTTAGCCAAGCGTTATTGCCAAACCAAGGTAAATTTACTGAGGTTACAGAGTCTAAAGAACCCGTACCACATTTTTGACGAAGCTGTCCTTGCCCCCAAGATAGGCTCAGAAGGTTTAAAGTTCAACTTCTATGCGTAAGGTATCGCCTTGGCCTGTGCCACGTGAAAGAAAATACCTTGACTTAGGTGAATTGGGACGAACTTTATCGTAGAAGTAGTCTATGGCAATAATTTCAGAATTGCATTCGTCTATAATTCTTGCAACTGACCAAGTATCTATCATCTGTTGAAATACAAGTGTGGTACTTCCAGGATTGCTAGGATCCTTTTTTCTAACTTCATAAACATACTGAGCTCTAATACCTCCTTTCCCGAAACGCCAATAGCAGGGGCCGAAGATATTATTTTGAGCCTTAGTGTTAGGTACCCAGAAATTGCTTAAATCAGTTCTTGTCTTATCTTCCTGAAAGATTACTTCCTCAGCTTGCAGTTTGGCATTCGGCCCGTCGCCTATCAACGACTTGCCCGTTTTGGCATCTATGAAGTGAACGTAAAAGGAGAAGCTATCTAACTCATACGTGGGGCTTGGAGGGTCGGAGGCTGTACTTCCCTTTGAGCTCTCCCCGCAGTCTTTTTTGCAGCTGACCAAGCTGAGGCTCGCGATGACAGCCGTCACCAAAAGCCAAGTGTTTAAGATTCTGAATCTCATAAAATTGTTTGTTTAAGAATGAAATTTTGAATAAAAATTAAAAAAAGCAAGGCAGCGTACACCACCCCACACCGCAAACGTAAGAGATAAAAATCATACAACCAAGGCTATAGGAAATTTTTTTATAAAAATATATAAAAATTATCTTTTATTATTCAGAATAACTTAGCCCTGCGCGAAGTCTTAGCAATATTTTAGCCCTAAGTTTTATAACTCATTAAAAAATAGAGTTTACACAAACAAAAAATTATAAATAATAATTTTCAATATATTTTAATTAATTTTTTAATAAAAAAATTACATTTAAAAAAATAGTTATATTTGTATATAATTTACATCAAAACTGCTTTTAAAAACTCTAAAGTGCCAAAGTAGAATTTTATCCAAGCTGTATAAAGCCTTTTGCCTGCAAAAAAATAGCAAGCTTTGTTTTTTTTCATGCGGCTTCTGTATAAACAAAATCAGCAGCAAAAATGTTAATAAAACAAACAAAGATTTGAAAAAAATGGGGCGCGTGCGTGCAGCCAAGATAAGTGAGCTATTTTGAGGTGGAACGCTGGCCATTAAAAACTAGTGGCAGTACCCAAACGCAAAAAGTCTGTTCTCAAAAAGAACAGACTTTTTAATGCCCCAACAATTTTAAATCATTACCAACAAAAAATTGGCGAATGACGTAACGATTATGCTTGGCAACGAGTTGCTAAACACACGTTGCATTAAAATATCCAATTAGAGTGCCAGTTTTTAAATAGTTAATAATCAGACCCTATCTTTTTTGTTTAAGGCAAATTGCGCTAAAAATGAACAACAACTGTTCATTTTTGAACAGATTCTTCCCCTACGCAACAAAGGCTAGTCTTCAAAGATGGTTTTTCTTGAGCCGAAAAATTTTATTTTTACCCGAGAAAGCCATTCAAAAAGCCGCTTTGGTAGATAGGTTCTGGCAGCTTCTATGTATTTTGTGCGTTTGATGAGCTTCTCAAACAAAACTTGCGTCTGAGAATCTAGTTTGCCTTGTTTCTGAACTATTTCTAAGCTTTCGTAGCGCACTTTGAGCTTGTTTTTGCTACTCAGACCATCATGAGAAAAGATAGCTATGGGCTTTTTAGTGTATAAAAACCGTTCACCTCTGCAAAAGAGTGTGTAAATCTGCTCAAAATCTGAGGTGATATACTGCCCGCTAAAAGGTGTGTGCAAGGCTATATCTTGGTGTATGAAAGTGCTCTGGTGGCAAAATTTCATGCCAAGCCAAGGCGTATCAAGGCTTTCAGCCTTAACAAGTTCTTTATAGTACTTATTCTGTACCACATAGTCACCGTATACAACCGCAGCTTGCTGCCTCAAAAAAGGCTCAGTCTCCTCCAACACCTCACTGCTGACGAATATGTCGCCAGCATTCATAAAAATAACATAATCGCCTTTTGCAAGGTACAAAGCCTTATTCATGGCATCGTAAATGCCTTTATCTGGCTCAGAAATCCATCTAATACGTTCGTTGTCATATATTTGCGATAGTTCTGAGGACAGAAACTGCACAGTACCATCACGTGATGCACCATCTACAATCAAGTATTCATAATCTTTGAAAGACTGACTATGAACACTGTAAATCGTTCTTTTGAGGGCATCTAAGGCATTAAAACAAACCGTGACAACACTGACTAGTGGCATAAAAACCAAGTTATGGGTAAAGACAAGGCTTTTTTATGATTGTCGCCAAGAAGCAGGGTTTTCGCGCCACTCCGCTAAGGTGCTGAGTTCTGAAGCAGTAATGAGCTGTCGCTCTTTGGCTACTTGCAGTAAATCAGCATAGTTTGTGAGAGTGGCAAAATCTACTTTGGCGGTTTGAAAAGCGCGTGCGGCATCGGCAAAACCATAAGTAAAGATTGCCAACATACCTACCACTTCCGCGCCAGCGGCTCTGATAGCGTCCACAGCCGCCAAAGAACTTTTACCCGTGGAAATCAAATCTTCAACCATCAAAACCTTCTGACCTTGCAACAAACGCCCTTCTATTTGATTTTGAAGGCCATGCCCTTTTGAGCTTGACCGTACATATACCAAAGGCAATTGGCTTGCATCAGCCAATAAAGTAGCTTGAGGAATGCCTGCCGTAGCCACGCCTGCTACTGCTTCTGTATGTGGAAAAAGGCTGTTTTTAAGCTCATGCAAGCCTAGCGTGATGGCCTCCCGTATGCTTGGGTAAGAGAGCGTGAGACGATTATCACAATAAATGGGCGAGTTCCAGCCTGCTGCCCATCTAAAAGGCTCATTGGGACGCAGGCGAACAGCTTGTGCGTCTAGCAACATGGCAGCTATAGTGCTTGATGTAGATGAAGATGCGTTTATCACGTTTATCAATGGGTTTTTGTACTAAATTTTGATAAGTCTAACCGTAAAGACGAGGTCTGCAATAAAGAGCACAAGTGCAGCGGCTAAGAAATAAGTGTATTTATTGGCTGTAACATCTACTCGCTTTGCATCGCGCAACTCACCTTGGATGTTATTAATAGCTTTGATGAGCGATTCTGTATCATTTCTGTTATTGCTGATTTCAAAATACCGCCCGCTTGCTTGTTCTGCTAGATTACGAAGATCTTGTGAGTTGAGTTTGGTGATAATTGTTTGGCCGTTTTCGTCTTTTTTGAACCCTCTATGGGTCGGAATATTGCCGCCAGTTTCTGTACCCACGCCAAGCGTAAAAAGTCTGATACCTTCTTTTTTAAAGTCTGCTACAATGCTACTTGCCTCATCGCCAAAATCCTCACCATCACTAATGAGCAATACAATTTTAGACTGCTTTTTAGTGGTATTTTCAGTGGCAGTGAGTTTTTCTAAAGCCATTTGTAAGGGAGGGCCAAAATCTGTGCCGCCTAGAGGCACCAAACTGGTGTGAATGGTTTCTAAGAGCTGGTTAGTGGTGGCGTTGTCGAACGTGAGCGGACATTGTAAATAAGCATCGGCTGAAAAAATAACAATACCAAGTCTATCTGAGCTAAAAGCATCAACTATTTTTTTGAGCTCATACTTAACTTTTTCAAGTCTGCTCGGCTGTATATCGTTTGTATTCATAGAGTTGGACAAATCTATGCAAAGCAAGATATCCTTACCCACAGTTTTGATTGTGCGTTGTGCTTCACCAAAAGAAGGGCCTAGCAAAGCTACCAAAAACAATAGAAAATAGACGCTGCGCAAAATAGTTTTAGGCCAAAAACTAACAGGCGGCGAACCCATGCGTTTAGCTATCAAAAATGTGCGGCGCACAAATAGAAAATAAAAACCAGCAAATAGTAAGACCAGTACTATTTCTGTTATGCCCAAGCTATTATACCAACTCAAACCCATATTTTGCTGTTTTAGCCAAGCTAGTTTGATAAAAAAACGCACAAATATACAGAATTATCAACGACTGCTTGTGCAATGTCAGAAAAGAAAGATAACTTCTTTCAAAAACCATTTTACTGATTCCTGAGTCTATTAAATCTTACAAGACTTTAGAAACTTCGTAGAGGATGATAATAAAATACAAAAAAAACAAAAATATGCCGCTTCTTTTGAATATGTGAATAGCATTTGATAGCTTTGTTTTCTAAATAGCAAGTCCAATACATTTATCAAAAGTTTTTATGAGTCAGCCAATCATCCATGAACTTGAAGGGCGTGTAGCTTTTCAAGTAAGCGAAGGCATAGCCACCATCACATTCTTTCACCCCAAGAGTAACTCTATGCCAGGTGCTCTTTTGCGTAAGCTTGCCCAGACTATTACAGATGTGGGTCAGATGCCCGATGTGAAGGTTATTGTACTTGCCAGCGAAGGCGACAAGGCTTTTTGTTCGGGAGCCTCTTTTGATGAGCTTGTGAGCATAGATAATTTTGAGCAAGGCAAAAAGTTTTTCTTGGGCTTTGCATCAGTCATTAATGCGGCACGCAAATGTCCTAAGTTTATCATTGGACGCGTACAGGGCAAAGCTGTAGGTGGTGGTGTAGGCATGGCCTCAGCAGTTGATTATTGCTATGCTACCTCAGGCGCATCCATTAAACTCAGCGAGCTAGCAGTAGGCATAGGGCCTTTCGTGGTGGGGCCTGCTGTAGCCAGAAAGGTTGGACAATCTGCTTTTCAAATACTTTCTATAGACACTGAATGGCGTTCGGCAGAGTGGGCGCGCGAAAAGGGATTGTACGCAGAAGTTTTTGACAACATTCAAGACATGGACAATGCTATTGCCAAGCTTGCCAAAAAACTTGCCGCATCTAGCCCTGAAGCCATGGCGCAAATCAAACAAATTTGCTGGGAAGATTGCAGTCACTGGGATAGCCTTTTAGACAACCGCGCTGAAATGAGCGGGCGTTTAGTGCTCTCCGATTTCACCAAATCTTTCATCCGATCTTTCAAAAATGTCTAAAAAAGCCCTAAAAGTTGGCATCTCGTTCCTCAGTGTTTTGTTGCTGCCTTTTATAGGTTGTTACTCTGTAGCAGCTCAGAAAAGAGTGTTGCGGTGTCAGTTGACGCACAACACCACGCATCCTTATTCACACAACGCTCCCTACCAATACCAGCCAGAATCTCATTTGGTGATTATTCTCGCACCAGAAAGCAAGTCTAATCACGGTTCCTTAGACCCTGGCAAAGTGTTTGAGTTCAATGAAATAAAAAGCCTCCCTTGCGAAGTTAATATAGAGTTTGACTCAAAAGATTTTCCAGATGGAAGAACTCTCAGAATCAGCGCAGTTTTGCATCTTGGAGCAGGAAACGAAACCTATGTGGGCGACTTGATAAGTGAGTATCAAACAACTGTTAATCAAGAAGCCGACTCGGTCAATATACTCCTTTTCGGTATGGAAGATTGTAAGTCCGCCAATGCAGGAGGATTTTGTACCACCCTTTATAGAAACCAGCCGCCTGAAAAACAGACCAATGACCCTAAAAAGGGCAAAAAGCGCAGAAAGAAACAACGCAAAGATATCCCTTAGGATTCATAATCATCTTTAAAAGTTTTTTACAAAAAAACAATAAGGCTTGCATTCTTGCAGCTATGCATTAATTTTGCAGCAAATATTTTATTTTTATTCCTTGAAAAGTATTTTTTTGGCAATAAAATAACACAAAACTTGCATGCAATCTCTTTGACTTTTTGTTTTTTATAGCGTGATTTACTCAAACCTTAGGAATTGATGACTATTTACAAGAGCAAATGTCTTGAGTTGAATTTTTTTGAAGAGCACAAGCTCATTGAAATGGTTTGGCAAGACGCAACAGTGCGTATGACAGAAGCTGAATTAAAAGCAGAATGCTATAACTATTTAGACAAAATTCTAAATCACAAACCTCAGAAAGTACTTGCTGATACGCGAAAACTACTTTTCCCAATTGCGCCTGAGCTACAAGTCTGGATTAATACTGAGATACTGGGTCCCGCATTTGCAACAGGCCTCAGAAAAGCAGCTTTTTTGATTAGCGAAGATCTTTTCGCTCAAATTGCGATTGAACAGATTATGGAAGAAAATGATGGCGCACAGTTCCAGACCCGCTACTTTGACAGTAGGGAGGATGCCTTTGACTGGGCTATACTTTAAGTTTTTGTGTTTAATTTTTAGAATAAAATTTGTATTTCAAATGTAATAGACTAATTTTGCGGTCTGTTAATCATTATTCATCTGCTTTGCTAGCAATACAATCAGCTAAAGCCCTGATAAACAGAGGCTGCAAAGATTGTGAAAAAGCAAAGAGAATTTTAAAAAAATGGCTGTTAAAAAAATCAGACCCATCACGCCAGGGCAAAGATTCAGAGTGGCTCCGTCTTTTGACGATATAACCACAAGAAAACCTGAAAAATCTTTGCTTGAGCCACTCAAAAAAACAGGTGGCCGCAACAATCAAGGGCGTATGACGATTCGGAATGTAGGCGGAGGCCACAAACAAATGTACCGAATCATCGACTTCAAACGCGCTAAGCATAATGTAAGCGCAGAGGTAATGACCATAGAATACGATCCGAATCGTTCGGCTCGCATCGCTTTGGTCAAGTATGAAGATGGCGAAAAAGCCTATATCATTGCACCAGACGGCCTCAAAGTAGGCATGACGGTGCGTGCTGGCGCAGGGATTGCACCAGAAGTAGGTAATGCGCTTCCTCTTTCAGACATGCCTATAGGTACGGTCATCCACAACGTGGAGCTTAAGCCTGGCAGAGGTGGTGCTATGGCACGTAGTGCGGGTACTTATGTACAGCTTGTGGCACGCGATACCAAATATGCTACACTCAAGTTGCCTTCAGGTGAAATGCGTTTGGTACTAGCTAATTGCTACGCTACCGTGGGATCTGTCTCGAACGCTGATCACATGAACGTCACACTCGGGAAAGCTGGTAGAAATCGCTGGCTTGGCCGCCGTCCACGTACTCGTCCTGTAGCGATGAACCCAGTAGATCACCCAATGGGTGGTGGCGAAGGTCGCGCATCTGGTGGACACCCTCGCTCTCGCAATGGTCTTTATGCTAAAGGTTTGAAGACTCGTAACCGTAACAAGTACTCGCAAAAGTTCATTGTTAGCAAACCTAAAGGCAAAAAGTAACCTCCACGCTCTAACTACAAAAAATTTATGGCACGTTCCTTAAGAAAAGGCCCATACGTAGATGCTAGACTCGAAGCCAGAGTGCTTGAGTTAAATAAAGCCACCAAAAAGAAAGTTCTCAAAACTTGGTCTAGGCGCTCCATGATTACGCCCGATTTTATCGGACACACATTTTCTGTACATAACGGTAACAAATTTGTACCTGTCTATGTAACAGACACTATGGTTGGACACAAGCTCGGCGAGTTTGCACCAACCCGCAACTTTAGAGGCCACGTAGCCAAAAAAGATAAAAAAGGTAAAAAGTAAACCGGTCGTGAAGACCATCTAAAACATGGAAGCTGTAGCCAAATTACGTAATTTATCCATATCGCCACGCAAAATGCGCCTTGTTACAGACTTGGTGCGTGGCCAGAGCGTGAAAAAAGCACTAGGCTTGCTCAAATTTGAAGCAAAAGCAGGTGCACCTTACCTCCACAAACTCATCTTGTCGGCAGTAGCAAACTGGCGTGCTCATAACCCTTCTGATGAGGCTCTTGTAGAATCTTTGCACATAAAAACTGTATTTGTTGACGGTGGCAAAGTGCTCAAAAGAATGTTGCCTGCTCCACAAGGCCGCGCCTATCGTATTCGCAAACGCTCGAATCACATTACACTTATAGTAGATGTGCCTGAAAGCGTGCGCGAAGCACAAGATGATGTGCTGAAAGTAGCTAACACAATTGCTGCTGAGCAACTTAACAAAACCGAGAATACTACAGAAACCGAAAACCCTAAAGAAAACTAACCTCACACTATGGGACAGAAAGTCAATCCTACCGGATTACGCCTTGGTATCATTAAAGGTTGGGATTCCAACTGGTACGGAGGACGCGGTTTTGCTGATAAACTGATTGAAGACAGCAAAATTCGCCAATACATACGCACACGTATTCCACGTGGTGCTATCTCTAAAGTAGTTATTGAGCGGACACTAAAGCGCATCACTATCACTATTCACACGGCGCGTCCTGGTGTGGTGATTGGTAAAGAAGGTGCTGAGGTAGAAAAAATCCGTCAGGAGCTCAACAAAATTACGAGCAAAGATGTTCAAATCAATATCTACGAAGTAAAACGTCCTGAAATTGATGCTACACTCGTAGCCGAAAACGTGGCGCAGCAGCTTGAAGCTCGTATGTCACACAGAAGAGCTATGAAACAGGCCATCTCTAATGCTATGCGCAACGCGCAGGGCATTAAAGTGAAACTGTCGGGTCGTTTGGGTGGCGCAGATATGTCTAGAACTGAAATGTATAAAGAAGGAAGAATTCCACTTCACACACTTCGTGCAGACATTGACTACGCTTACACCTTTGCACAAACTGTTTATGGCAAAATTGGTATCAAAGTGTGGATTTGCAAAGGCGAAATCTACGGTAAACCAGATTTGACTCCTGAGCATGCAGTAGAAAACACTGGTGCACAGAAGCGTCAGGGTGGCAACAACGAACGTGGTGATCGTGGCGAACGCAGCGATCGCGGTGTGCGCGGTGGTCGCAGCAACGATGATAATCGTAACGAACGCGGTAACAACAACAATAACAACAATCGCGGCAACAACAACCGTGGCGGTAATAACCGTGGCGGTGGCCAAGGCGGTAACCGCGGTGGTGGCGGTGGCGGACGCAGATAAGCCGTTTTGTTTGTAAAATTTAGTAAAGAGAAGGTTATTTCCTAGGAGATAATCTTCTCTTTATCTTTTGGGTGAGTATACAGCAAACACAAGTTAATATAAAAAGGCATCTGCTTGTTGGATTTCAGAAAAAATGAGTTACCTTTGCGCCCAAAATATCAAAAGTGCTTTCTTATGAAAAATAAGTAAGTTCACTATACTGTATCATTGAAATGTCTGTCCTAAAACGCACTTTATTTCCGTTTTTGTCCCTTACACTGGCTGTATGGCTTTTGGTATTGGGTACTACGGGTATTTGCGCTTGGGGGCAGGCCAATGCACATCAGAGGAGTGTAAGCACATTGACGGGAGCAGAAGCTAAAGAAAGACAGGGCAAAGAAACAGAGAGCCGTGAGACTTTGGAGCCTTACACTTTTCATTTTTTTAGTTTCAAGATACAGCAAAAGCAATTATTTTCAGAACCCTTTATTTGGGACTTTTTGAGCGGTTTCAAATTAAAGTTATTTGTTATAGGGCTTGTCAAACACAGTTTTGTGCTTTTTGAGCAAGTCTGTTTGGCCACTTTACCTCAATTTTTTATTGTTTTTAGATACATCATTTCGGCCAATGCGCCTTAGAGAGTTTTAAGACCTTATTACGGCTTCTGATTCCTTTTGAAGTCAAAACTTTCTTCTAAAAACATTCTAATTTATTCTATCATCTTCAATGAAAAATAAAGGCTTAATACTGGCCATAACGATTATCGTTAGTGCCTTGTGCTTATTCTATTTGAGTTTTACGATTGCCTCAAGAATGGCAGATAGCAAAGCTCTTGAGTTTGCTACTGATAAATCTGGCAAAGTAGATTTTGAGAAGAAGCAATATTACTTAGATTCTATGTGGAACAAGCCTGCCTATGATTTGGGCTTCGTCTCCTATACACTAAAAGAAGTAAAAGACCAAGAAATCGGCTTAGGTCTTGACCTTCAGGGTGGTATGAACTTGACTTTGGAAGTATCACCTGTAGAAATTCTAAAATCTTTGTCGGGTAACTCTAACGACCCAGACTTTTTGGAAGCTCTCAAAACTGCTCAAACTGAGCAGAAGACAAGCCAAGAAGGCTTTGTGGAGCTATTCTTCAAGGCTATTGAAGCTAAGAATCCAGCTAAACTTCGTGATGTATTCGTAAATGCTTCAAATAAAGGACGCTTAGAGTTCAAATCTACCAACGAAGACATCAAAGCCTATATTCGCGAAGAAGTAGATGGGGCAGTAGATAGAGCCTTTGATATCATTCGTGCGCGTATTGATAAGTTTGGTGTAACATCACCAAACATTCAGCTCATACCAGGTACTGGTCGTATTCAAATAGAGCTCCCTGGTGCAAGTAACCCACAGCGTATTCGCAAGCTTGTGCAAGGTGTGGCAAAACTAGAGTTCTACTCTGTTTGGGAAGCTAAAGACTATATCCCTGTCATAGAAAGTCTTAACAAAGTATTGCTAGCTAAGCGCGAGAAAAACGGTACAACATCGCCTAACGACACCAGTAAAAAGGCTGATGATCTATTTGCTGGCAGCGACAGCAGCAAAAAAACAGACTCAGACGATCTTTTTGCAGATGGCGACAGCAGCAAAAAAACAGATAGTGCCACAGCAAAAGACACCTCTGCCAAAGCCAAAGCTGACTCTGCGCAGGCAGCTGTAGACGCACAATACTCTGAGCTATATACACTTAACCGCAACCCTTACGGTTTGGCTTATGCTGTTAAAGACACTACAAAAATCAATAAGATCTTTGCAGATCGTGAAGTGCAGATGGCTATGCCATCGGATTTACAGTTTTTGTGGGCTGTGAAGCCTATTCAAAATGATCAGCCAAACGCTGAAGCCGTTGTGGAACTTTACGCTATTAGAAAGGGACGCGGCAGCAAGGCTTTATTGGGTGGCGACGTAATTTCAGATGCACGCAATGAGTTTGACGAAAAAGGCCGTGCGGTGGTATCTATGCGTATGAACCCAGAGGGTGCTCGTGTTTGGCAGAAAGCTACAGGTGAAAATGTAGGCAAGCAGATCGCCATTGTACTTGATGACTATGTATATTCTGCTCCTGTGGTTCAAACTGAAATAGCTGGGGGTAACTCACAAATTTCTGGTAACTTCACTGTGGAAGAAGCCAAAGACTTGGCTAACATTTTGAAGGCTGGTAAGTTGCCTGCTCCTACCCGCATTGTAGAAGAGGCTGTCATTGGTCCTTCTTTGGGTGTGGAAGCTCAAAATCAAGGTCTGACTTCTACTGTCTTGGCTTTAGCTTTGGTATTGGTATTTGTAATTGCATACTATGCCAAAGGTGGTTTTGTGGCTGACATTGCCCTGCTTGTAAACGTATTCTTTACGTTTGGTATCATGGCGCAATTCAATACCGTGCTTACTCTACCTGGTATTGCTGGTATTGCCCTCTCTATTGGTATGGCCATTGATGCAAACGTTCTTATCTTTGAGCGTATGCGCGAAGAGCTAGAAAAAGGCCGTAAACTACTTGACGCTATTGAAGACGGTTATGATCGCGCATTTATCACGATCTTTGACTCAAACATTACAACCATGATTACGGCTGTCTTCTTGTATGTGTTTGGTTCTGGTGCTATCAAAGGCTTTGCTATTACCTTGATGATTGGTCTGGCCTGCTCATTCTTTACTTCTGTTTGGGTAACTAAATTAATTTTGCACTGGATGACTGCTAAGAAAGGCAATGACAGTACTCTAACGCTTACCACAGCCATTTCGCGCAACTTGTTCCGTCAGCCTAATTTTGATTTTATAGCTAAGAAAAAGCTTGCTTATATTTTCTCATCATTGATTATAGTGGTTGGTATGGGCGTAATTGCTTTCAAAGGCTTGAACTTGGGTGTGGACTTCAAAGGTGGTCGCGCTTATGTGGTAGAGTTTTCAGAACCAATAGTCGCTTCCGAAGTGAAAGTAGACCTAACTAGCGCACTCAATGCGAGCGTAGAGGCTAAAACTTACCAAACTTCAAACAAACTCAAGATTACTACCTCCTACTTGGTGGATGACGAAACAGAAGATGCTGATGCTAAGGTACAAACCGCTATTTTGAACGGCTTGAAAAAATATAATAGTCTCAAACCTACCATCTTGAGTACTACAAAAGTAGGATCCACTATTGCCGATGATATTGTCAATGCTTCGCGTGTATCCATGCTGTTGTCTTTGTTGTTTATGTTCATCTATATTATCTTCCGATTCAAGCGTTGGCAATTTGGTTTGGGTGCTATCGTATCGCTTGCACACAATGCTTTGATTGTTTTGGCTGTTTTTGCCATTCTTTACGCGCTAGGTGTAGGCTTTGAAATAGACCAAATCTTTGTGGCTGCCATGCTCACCATTATTGGCTATAGTATTAACGATACCATTGTGGTGTTTGACCGTGTTCGCGAGATGATAGAAGCTAATCCAAAGGAGGATTTAAAAGTGACCATCAATTTAGCCTTGAACGCGACGCTCAGCCGTACAATCATGACAGCCTCTACGACCATCATCGTTATTCTCATCATGTTGTTCTTTGGTGGTGAAGTACTCAGAGGATTCTCTTTTGCGTTGTTGATAGGTATTATCTTTGGTACTTACTCATCTATTTACATCGCTACTCCACTTGTTTTGGATACAAGCCGTCAAGAGTTCGAAAAAATCAGAGAAGGAGCAGAGAAGCCCGCTGATACTACACCTATTGCATAAGTCAAGTTAATATTTGTGCTTTTACAACCCAAAAAGGCTGTTTGAAAAACAGCCTTTTTGGGTTGTATGTTAGTAAGGTCTGTAAACCAAAAGCTTGTGTTTGAATACTAATAAAAAAAGTGTTTACTTTGTTACTCTGTTTCTATAACAAAAAAGCATTTAGGATTTAAATCAGCTATTTATGAATTATTCTTACCAGTCAATACTTAGAACAATTTATTTTAAACTGGTTTTTTTTATATCTTTATACTTCTCAGTTTGTTTCAGCTTTGAGCTTTTGGCTCAGAATAGTTTACCCCAAGCACCTTGCTTGGGCCTTTATCAGGAAAGCAAATGGCAGAGCCTGCCTATAGAAGATTGGCAAACTGATATAACATGTTTTGGTAGCCAGGTAGTCGTTCAACACCAAATTGTTTTCAAGAACAAAGATAAAGGCATCGCTTTTCCGCAGGCTGGTTTTTATTATACCTTAGCACAGCGCGAAAAACTTATTCGCTTTGAAATGGCAGTTTCGGCCTCAGCACCTTTTAGAGAGGCTAAAGTTACTTATGAACAGGCCAATCCTTTGTTTTTCAAGCCTGAAATAGCTGACCAGCTTCCCGACTCTTCTCTTTCTAATGGCACATTTCACCTTCCCACACCAGCCGTTAGTGCTCAGAATGTTCTTAAAATACGGCTTACTATCTTACAAGAGCTTTCTTACAATCCCCTCAAGAGTTCATGGCATTTGACCGTGCCTTTAAGCCACAAACAAAGGATAAACGACTATGTCCTCCAAATCAAAAATATGCCCACTCAGGTTACACCTGAAAAAGGTTTTGAAGATTTGTATGTATCAACCTATAGCAATGCCTTTGATGCTATTTTGCGACGCAAAAACTTTACCCCCTCGCAAGATCTTGAATTAGAGCTAAAATACAGGCCAGAACAACTCTTTAGCACTGGCAGAGGCTTAGTAGAACCCTATACTTTTCTGAGCGGTGCAATAAAGCCGCAGAAAGTAATTCCTAAACGCGTTTTACCCAAAAAACTGGCCTTGCTTTGGGACAATTCGCAGTCCTCTCAAAATAAAGACTGGACTCAAGAAATAAAATTTCTTTCAGAGTATTTCAAGGCACTGAACACCTTTGAGATTGAGCTGATTACTTTTGGACGCTCTTTAAACAAAAGGCAAAAGTTTTCTGTGGTGAATGGACAGGCTCAGGGCTTATTGGCAGTACTCAATGGGCTTCAATATGACGGAGCGACTGATTTTTCTGCACTTAATGAGCTGCAAACACTCAAAGTAGATGAGCTGATTTTCTGCTCAGATGGCCTCCAAAGCTATGGTAAAAACCTTATGCGGCTCCCTACTGCCCCTGTATTGTGCCTAACAGCTTCAGAACATCATGACCGAGCCTTTTTGAGCAATTTGGCTGATAGCACGAATGGACTCTATTTACCTTTATTGCATAGAAGCGAGCAAGCTGCTTTAAATGAGAGCCTAGCACCACGTGTGCGTTTGCTGAGTGCATCTTTTGACGAAACTCAACTCTCCTCTTTCTTGCCAAATACGCCTACAGTGGCTGCAGAAGGACATTTCAAACTCTCCGCCAAAATACTAGCTGATAGTACTTGGTTGACTTTGCTTTTTGAAGATGACCAAAAGAATCAGTTTTCAGAAAGAATTATGCTCAAAAAGCAAGCTTCTGCTCAAGGATTTTGGGCAGAAATCATTTGGTTAGACCATAAAATTTTACAGCTCAGTAAAAATAACAACCAAAACTTTGCCGCCATCAAAGAGCTTTCCTGTCGTTACAATTTTCCTTCTACATGGAATGCTTGGATATGGCCAGAAAATATGAACGACTATCTCAGACTTGGCCTTTTGCCACCTGAGGAGTTTAAAGACGAGTACAATAAATATTTAGCCACAAAGCAACAAGAGAACATGTGGTTTGCTTTAAGCGATGAAGAACAAAATATTCTGAAGAATAAACGCTTGGAAGCCACCCTTAGACTTCACAAAGCATGGTACAATGCTAAGTTTCAAACTTCAGAAGAAAGCTCTGGCTTTGATAGGATAAAAACCGCCAATGCAGAGTATTTAAGTGCCATAGAAAGCTTCAAACAACTGGATAAGCAATTTATGCTTTCAGATGACATCAATCAAAGTCACCCCACCTATGTCTTAGCATCAACCAAGCCCTCTATGAGCCTGCCCATAGGCACAGAAAGGCTATTACTCAAGCCTTGGCAACCCAAAGCGGATTATCTAAATATTTTAGGCCAATGCGCTCGTTCTAAGTATGATGACACATACAATCTTTTGAAAGAAAGTAACCACAACAGTGTAGGTTTTTATGTAGACTGTGCCTTGTTTTTTTGGGAGAAAAGTGAAAAAGATTTAGCTCTTAAAGTGCTCTCCAATCTCAACGAAATAGCACTCAACAATGCCCGGATTTTAAGGCTAGCTGCTAGTTTGTTAATAGACTTCAAGCAATTCAGTTCAGCTTTAAGCACGTTGGAGCAAGTGGCGCACACCTACGCTCACGAGCCTCAATCCGACTTAGATTTGGCCAGAGCTTACTCGCTCAACGCACAGCCCGACGCTGCCGTAAACGCTTATTTTCGTTTGTTGATGCGTCCCACCAGTACTGACAAGCTAGGGCTTAAAGAAATTGCATTAGCAGAGTTAAGTAACAGTTTAAGCCTTGAGGCAGATTCTGTTGATGCAAAGCAAATATCAGGTGATTTTTACAGCAATACACCTGTAGACTTGCGCATTGTGGCTCGTTGGAACGATAACCTAGAAGATGTGGACCTCCGTGTTATTGATCCCTGGGGCAACACTGTGGGAGACAGCGTCCGTTTTTCGAATATTGGGGGGCGCATAACTTCTGACGTAAAAGGAGATTATGGCGCGGAAGAGTTTCAGATCAAAAATGCACCCAATGGCGACTACACTGTAGAGCTAAATGCCACCACCTCTCAACTCAAATATAGGCTAGCCCCTACCAATGCACGAGTAGTCATATTTACCAATTATGGGCGTAAAAATGAAGAAAGAGAACCTTTTTGGGTCACACTCACAGATAGTACGCCTACGGTACTTGTTTGTAAGTGGAGCGTAGAAAAGCCCGATGAGCAAGCTATGAACAAGCCTAGTCAGTTCAAAAATCTAAAGCTAAAAGAACCCGTGGCTTTAGCTCTGAGCCAAGATGAGCAGCAATTGTTTGCCATTAGTGCAGACGAGCTTAAGGCCTGGAACACCCACGATGGCTCGCTTATGCACCGCATAGAAGGGCTTAATTCAGGTGGTACAGCATACAAACGCTTGACAACAACTCATGACTCTACACTACTTGTACTGACCTTAGACAGTTTAATGATAGCTCCTGAAAGTTTTCAAGAAGAATTTGCATGGATGGATGCTTTTTTTGAGAACAGTGTAAATGTTCTCAAAATACTTGATATCCAAAATCAAAAGATTATCAAATCATTCATTGTTCCCGACTCGGCTATTTATGAGGTGGTTTCACACCCAAAAGAAAAATTGGTTCGTGTCTATACTGAAAAAGGTGTTTACAAACTAGACTTGGTAGACTTTACATTTGAGGTAGAAAAACTGCATCCAGTACGAGGTTTCACTCACTTGTCAGCAGGGCGCAGCTATGTGGCGTATACTTACAAACGAAAGGCTTTATTTGCTTCCACTCAAAACCTGCGCATTATAGCCTCTGTACCGAGTGAAAATATTCTCAAAACAGACGTTGCCTTAGACAGTGCTAAGGCTGTATGTCTCAACCGCATTGGCAGCAGCGACCATTTGCTCTTAGTAGATATTCCTAGCGGACAAACGCTCAACACGCTCAAACTACCGCTCAGTGATGTGGAGAGACAGTTTACTTTGAGTAATTCGGGCAAGTATCTCAGCTTGTTTAACGAAGGTGAGCGTATGTTGCGTATTTTGCTCACTGAAAACGCCTCTGAGCTTATGGCTTATTCACATCGCGACAAACTACAAGATGTTATTTTTGGTCATCAAGACAAGTACTTGGCTTCTGCTGATGCCTTTCAGCAGGTTAGAGTACGTGCACTGGCTAATCTACCTTATTACGCGCTCACACTCCTAACCACACAACCTTACATGGAAATTGGTAATAGGGGTGACTTCTTATGTGTGGCCACAGGTACTAATCTAAAAGTATTTGAAAAAGTACCCAACATAAACCCTCCTGCATACAAAGAATCGGAATGGATTAATTACAATCTCAGAAATGCGTTCAAGCAGGCATCAAGTCTAAATTTTGTCATGGACAAAGACTTTCAGTCAGTGTTGGGCATTCATCAAAAGCATTTTAACCAAGAAGCTTTTATTGTTCCATTAGACTCCAGTTTGGGCAGTAATGAGTATGCTTTGCAAGATTGGCTTAAAAATCATACATTTAAAGAAACAAAACAGCTTCAACTAAGCTCAAATAAAAGATTTTTAGCATTCAGTGAGCAAAACAGAGTGGCCGTACTAGACATCATGCTCTTAACCAAACCACCCAAAAATCCCAATAGCTCACAGAAATTACTTCGGTATTTTGGAGCTGAAAACAAGTTATCTGAGGTCGACAGCTTAAGCAACAATATTGATATCTTGATTGCATTCAGTCCCAATGGCAAACTCCTAGCTATAAAAGAGAAAAGACTGATTTCTATTTGGAATGTGGCCACAGGTCTGCTTTTGGCTCAAAGAAAAGCAGGCGTGGAGCTGTCAAAAGCTTTGGCCTTTACAAAAGACAGTAAACAGATTGTCTTTGAAACCCAAGAACATGCTTTGTGTATTTGGAGCTTTAAACAAGATCTGATTCAAGAGCTTAAGGGACATCAAGGACTGATTCAGGATATTGATGTCATGAGTGTAGAGGATGAAACTCTACTGCTCTCGGCCTCAGCGGACAACTCTATGAGGGTATGGGATGTAAAGCGAAACATCGTACTCGGTGTGTTTAGTGAAAATGACCCCAAAACAGTCTTTTTTATAGATAATCGTCATTTTTCATCACTCTCACAATCTGGATTAATCAAGTTTTGGCAGTTTAGAAAAGATAATGCCCTAAAAAAACTTGCTGTAACAGTGCCTAAAAAACACCTGTATTCTTTTAAAAAGCCTCGTAAGAATAGTAACAATTAACCGCAGATAAGAAAACTGATGAACGCTTATTTGAAACTTTTTGACTTTATCCAAAAAAAAGTATAACCAAAATTATACAATTCAATTTTTTTTGTCGTTTATTGTAAAAGATTCATCGACAAAAAACGATAGTTCATCTAAAACAACACCATTTATGAAAGACATTGACTGTAAAACGGCAATCATAGCTTGGGTGCTTTGTTTTTGTATGTTTTTTGTTTTTCCAGACGTAGTCGCTCAGAACTCCAAAAAGCCCAGATACCAGCCTAAATACCACCCAGAATCCGATTTGCTTAACTGCAAGAAATTGGGAGTGCCTAAAATCAAAGATGCCAAAATTAGCAAAAGACAGCAGCGTGCATGGGCGAGCGCACGCGCAAGAACGAAGAGTGGTTCAGCCTCGGTTTTGACTGTTGCCCCGCCAGAGGATTCTATGTCTGCATCTATTGACAATAGCACTAATTCTCTTTTCCATACGGACTCTTCAGAAGAAGTTGTATTGAGTGCATCAGCACCTATCGTCTTTCAAAGTACTGAAAAAGAGCAAACGCTCAAAGGTAGTAATTGGTTTACTCAAGAGAAAGCCCAAACCCCTGATGCCAAATTTTTAACTTTTGAAAAAGATTCAGACCCTTTCACAGACTCTGACCATGCTTCCCTTCAAGAAGCTATCCAATACACCAAATACGGTTATTTTTTAGTAATTACCCAATTCATACCCGAGTCAGACCTCAATTTAGGCAAAAACACAGCTTTTGAAAGAGTCAATAGACTTAAAAGCATGATAGCTAATAAGTTTAAGTTATCACCACATCAGATTATTATTAAATCTGGTACCGCAGAGAGCAGCAATAAAGGCATTATGGTATCTCTGCTTGAGGAATAAGCGCGAAACTAGACGCTTTATGAGATTAATTTTGTTTTCACAAACAACTTTTTAAAAAAAACAACGTTATATTTGCACTGCATTATTTCGCATTTGATTAGGGGCCGACCGGTTTTGACATCAGGCGAGGTGGCAAGTATAAGCATGTAGGCTGGTGTGAATGACAGCCTTAATCAATTGTTCTCACAAGTACTCGACAACAACGAGTTTGCATTGGCTGCCTAGTTTCCGGGTGAAACGGCATTAGCCACGTCTCACAAGCTTTCGTTTCTTTGGGCTTGATCATGAGGCGTCGATACAAAGAAAATAGTCTCAGTGGTTCATTGGAGCTGAGGCAAAGCTAAAAATGATAAGGTATGCGTATGTGGTGGCTGCGGCCCACAAGTACCTGACAATTAAACAGCAGATAAACATGTAGAAGGCTTGACTATCTTCTTGTTTGGACGAGGGTTCAAGTCCCTCCGGCTCCACAATTCTACCTCTATAGTTTTAAGCGTTATATCTTGGCTATAGAGGTAGTTTCTTATTAAGACAACTCTAATTTCCACGTATCATTCATATTGGCACGCTGAGAATCTTAATTAAAGACTGTGTTGCTTATTTGCAAAGGTGTTTTTTTTATTTACACACTGCCCCTGTTTTAGTTCCCCAGAGCTTTTAATCTTGTTTAAATCCAAGATACTCAAACAATAATTTTATTATTTAAGTTATTATTGTTAATTCAAAAAAAAGAGTGTAAAAAACTTGCAAATATGTACAACCGAGTGTAAGTTTGAGCGTTATAAAAGTGATTTGATTATATTCCTAATATTTAACTAATTTCTGTTTTACTGTTCCATTTAACCTTCAACTTTAATCATGAAACTCAAAAAAGTACTCTTAGGATTTTTGGCATTGTGCCTTGTTCTAGTAGTTGGTGCTTCTGCTCAAGCCCAGTCTATTAAGACGACTGCTTCTATCACAAAGGATTTTGTGCTCACCCTCACTGGTGCTGCTGGTACTGATGGTGAATACTACGCATCTGTTGATGCACTTGGCTTCAAAAACGAAGAGATAGCCAGAGCTTACTGGCAGTATGTACGTGACAATTTGTCTCACTTTGACATTAAGATTGATGACAAAGCAATGTATGTGGTCGTTTATCCACACACGCAATATGTGAAAGGCTGGAGCACGGCTGAATGGAATACTTATTTTGCAAAAAATAAGGATAAGTATACAACTGCTTTTAATCAATTTAACAAGTAACCATTAATTAAAACAATCTCATGAAAAGAACATCTACAATTTTAAAAGGTTTGTTATCCTTTTGCGTAGCGTTTTTTGCGGGTCATGCGTCATTTGCCCAACTGGTTGGTGGCGA
>RDZD01000047.1 GCA_004293815.1 Cytophagales bacterium
CGGGCAAGCCCGCACCCGCGCCTAGCGCGGCCTGCTAGTCGGACTAGGCCAGGAAGCACAGTAGAACTTATGCTTGCTAAAAAACGAATGAAGGATTTACTGGATGGTAAAGTGAAGCTGTAAAAATCAAAAGCCCGAACTAGTTCGGGCTTTTGATTTTTTAAAATGCTGTTTGGTTTTCAATGCTCAAAACTTTTAAAATATTTGAAAGTCTCTTTAAATCATACATAACTGCATCATCAGACTTGATAAGTCTTTGAACTTCTTCTAAATCATCTGATAGCTGTCCTAATGTAATTTTTTTAGGCTCTTCATAAGGACTGTATAGCTCATCTTGTGAAATGTCCCAATAATAATCGTTACTTATTTCAATTTCGTTTCCCTTACTCTCTTTTAGCTTTGAAAGTAAAAGAGATGTTATTTTTTGAATTTCATCAATATTTACCTTCATACTATTGTCCATTTAAAATTTTCTGAATATTATTTTGAAAAGTGTTAATCTCTTGGTTCAAATGGTTGATCCGTGACTGAATTATTTTTTGTCTTACTGCATCATTAGGGGCGTTTTTCAGAAATCCCATATTATCAAATTTCATTGGGTCTTTTATATACTCTGCAAGCTTTGATTGATGCTTTGCTATCTGACCTTCTAAAGAAGAAATTGATTTTAATTGAGACTTGGTTAAGTTAGCGCCCCCCTTAGTGGCTCCCTCTACAACTACTTCCGCCACCTCATCAGCTATCCCCGCTGGCATGCTTTTTTCGGCGGCCTTCCTAAACCAAGCGGCCATTACAGACTTGGCAATTTTTAAGACACCAAGTCCCAATGCCACGCCGCCAGCTGCATAAGTCCATTCCTCTTGCGATATGTTTCCCAAAGCACGAACCCCTTCTTGGCCATATTTGCCCTGACTGTGTCGCCTCAGCAAGTCAAAGGGTATAACTGTACCCCAAGACATCATGAAATGCGCTGCATCTGGCCCCCACTCAGTGATTAGCTGCTGACTAAATGAGCTCCTCTCCATTCTCTCAAGGAACATCAAAATAAGGCCGTAATTTACGCTACTACTCCCACCTTGCGTAACTGTAACGTCCATATGAGCACCTGCTGCTGTGGATTTCCGAACAAGCTCCTCTAATTCCTCTTCACTAAGACCACCATCAGCTTCGGCAGGCGGCGCGTTGGGGTCTTTTTCGGCAGGCTTAGAACCCGGACTAGGTGGTACACCCTTTTCCGCAGCCATACCCGTAGGGTCGGCATAGTAAATCGGATTATTGAGGAAGGCACAGTAAGGCGAAACTTCCCAGAAAAATTCCGCTAGGGGATCAATCGCAGTCCATCTAGCCGTTTGCAGGTCTAGGTTTCTTGCGCCGTGGTCGTTCCAGAAGAGTTGGAACTCATCTAGTTTTTCTTTGGCGTTGTATTGGAATTTTTGTTCTTCTTGG
>RDZD01000008.1 GCA_004293815.1 Cytophagales bacterium
GTTGTGTTTTTAGTTTAATTTCCAAATTACCATCATAAGAGTATGCCAATTCTCGCATATCTTCATAGTAGAAAATAATTTTAGACGCACTATGCAACTCATAAGGCGAATAATTATTATCTCGGGTATAAAAATATTCTTCTACTTGAAGATGATTTTCTTCCAACAAATAATAATTTTCTTTGTAACTATTTTGATAATTGTTGTAGATATCAAGCGTAGAGTCGTGGGGCAAACCTTCACTTTTGAGTTGGCTATCTCCAAAACTTTGAAACACACGAGGCGAATTATCTACAACCTTGTCACTTTCCAACTCGATGTTAAATGCCTTGCAAAATTCATTTTTTACTGATTTATTTTCAAGATTTGGAAATATTTTTTCTGTTACAAAGATTATAAATTCATCTTTATTGGCATAAAAAAGCATTATTTCACCCATATAACTGCCACTATCTTCCATACCTGCTGGCTTAAATCTTTGTCTGCTTTGGTTTGCTTTAAATTTGATGATTTGGTATTGTGTATCAATATTGAGATAACCTATTTCATCGAGGGCTATGTGTGTTACGATAACCTGTTCAATATCCACGCCACCCACAAATTTTACCTCTTGCATACGCAAATATGCTTTGTCGCCTGTTTCGGGTAACGTAACAATATCCAAATACAGATTGCCCATTCGCCTATCTACTATTTTAGACGAATTAGATACGGTTTCACCTTTACTGGTGGTAAAACTAAAATCATCACCATTCAATATTTGTGAATGTGTGCTTTTGATTGGTTCGCTTTTTGTTTCTTCTGTGGTCTTTTTCTCCAACTCACGCCCTTCTTCTTTGGCGCGTTGTTCTTCTATAAAATTGGTTACGCCATCTTTGAGTTGGTCAAGGGCTTTAGCCTGATCTTGTGCCAAGTCAGTTACTTTTTTGAAGAAATTGAATAGTCCCATGGTTATGTTTTAATTTAATGATGAAATGATTTTTAACGAGGTATACACCTGAAAAATGGAGAAAATTAGAATTTTGAGTTTTTTTTTAGAGCTGTCTTTTTAAAACTGAAAGTTGCGTTTAGACTCTCAGAGACACATATTAAACTTGAAAACTTTCCAAAAAGTTCAATCGCTCGTGAAGAATAACCCCTGTTTGGTAAACACAGCGCAGAAACCAAGGCTAAGGCTTGGCGAAGGTGGGGAATTAGACGTACAAATGTTCAAATCTAGCAGAAAAGACCCTACTTTTGCCAAACCGAGGATGGTGGTTGGGCATTTTTCCTTCTAATTGGTTTTTGGGAAATTCTTATCTAGGTATTCATATACCACATTAAAATTCTCTAATGGTGCAATATGTCCACCATTTAACTTGATGTGGGCATAGTAATGTTTAAAGTTATTTTGTTGTAATCTCTTCACAATTTGGTCTGACATTTCAGTAGCAGGCCATTGATCGTCATTTATACCAGATATCAGCAAAATGGCCCCATTGATGTTTTCAACTTCAATTTCTGCTTTTTTAACGGCTTCTTTATCTTCCAACATCATACTATATGCAGCATAAAGGTCTCCTTTGAGTGCAGGCGATACGGTTTTTAAAGTAGCTGGAACATAAGGAACTTCTATATTTTTATAGCTCCAAGCCGAAGTGTTTGATGACCAAGTAAGTGCTGGAAAACTGACATTTGAAGCTGACATGGCGATGACACCCTTAAAATCTTTGTATTTACTGGCCAAGTTTAGTACCAGTTCGCCACCGCGTGAACCACCCATTAGGATTATTCTAGAATCGTCAATTTTTGGGTTTTGGGCAATAGACAAAATAGAATCACGAATTGCGTCTAATGAAATTCTATCTAAAGTCGCTGGCGTACCACTTGATTTGAAATATCCAATTGCTAATACGGCATAACCTTTCTCATTAAGACTATCTCTTTTTGCTTTTAGGTAGGTTCTACTCCAATCATTTCCGCCACCACCACCGCCAAACGCTACTATCAAAGGCTGCTTTTCACCTTTACCCAAAAACAATTTAGTTTCGACGAAGCCTTGTTCCTTTGGAATAGGTGGAACATAAGTAAAAACATATACAAGCCCGAAGCATACAATACTCACAATTACAATTAAAGCTATTTTGATGTTTTTTGACATGTTACAGGTCGTTTAAAATTTGAGCAAAACTAAATTCTTGATTTCTTTAAACTTTTGACCTATATCAAAAAATTAATTTTAGATTCTGACTCGACTGTTTCATAGAAGCACTTCAGCTGCGCTTTCGCCAAATTGAGATGTCTGTGACGGCTTTGGATTCAAACGTATATTCGGTCTTACTTGGCTTATCAATTAAATGCCAAAGTATTTGAACTATGTGTCATTTCTAGTCTGGATGTTTACTTGGCTAAGGTTTTGTTTTCTATTTATCAAATACATAAATAGTAAGCCCGTCGCTACAGTGACGAATAGTTTTACTAAAGTCACATATAGCATCGGCACTTCCAAGTTGATATTTGAAATAATGCCTTCTTCAATGGTGTTAAACGCCCCATGAGCAATTGCTGCAGGAATAAAACTGCCACTTTTTAAAGTCAACCAAGCATAAAATAGAGAAACGGATATTAGCATTATTGGCGAAATAATAAAACTGCCAATTAGTTGATTTTCGGGATAGTTGTAGCCAGCTAGCTGTATGGGCAAGTGCCACAATGACCACAAAAACCCTAAAATTGCAACACCTTTAATGATGCCGAATTTTTCAATTAAAACTCCTTGCAGAAATCCTCGCCAAGCAAATTCTTCGCCAACCGCTATTGTGCCTGTGAATAATGAATAGGCAACGCCAGTAACCAAAATATTTGACATGAAAAATAGCCAACTTTGTTTCCCCAAGCCTAATAAAAAAGGCCCGCCTGATATAGTTACTTCAGTGGTTGAAAACATAAACCAGCCGGATTGCCCATAATGCATATTTTGCATGATAAACAGAACCACAAAAGCTGTAATGGTTGGAATTATTACTGCTAAAAAGGATGTCGTAAAGATATGTTTGTTGGGTTTCCACACTATTTTTCCCCTCAAGGATTTGTCTGCAATGATAAACCCCAAGGTTACAAAAAGTGGTGATACCATTGTGGTAGCAAGCCCAAGCTTGGCATTAAAGCTATTTAAGTCATTTGTTATTAAAAGAGTTAGGATTTGTATTGTCCAGCTTATAAAAAATACAATACCGCAGTAAATTGATAATTGTCTGTTTGTCATGTTGAGTTTTCTTGCTTAAGGTTTCAGACTTTTCGCTAGCGTATCTTACACTAAACTCTATACTTTACAAAACTTAAAATTCTGTACTTAGCTCTCATATTAGTACGAAACCTCAGCTTTTTTATAACGGCTATTGATGGCTGCTATAAATTTCAAATGTCAAGGTTTTGTATTCATCATCATAATTGCTGTAAAAATAATAATATCCTGAACAAAATGAATTATCCAAGCAATGGAAATGCCTTTTGTTTCTATTGTTGCTTTACATAAAATATAGCCTAAGGCTCCTGACATGATTACGCCAATTATACCACTTGGGTTTCCAAAGTAATGAGGTAATCCAAAAATCACCGCAGAAATAATTAAGATGATAAATTTTGAACAATAGTTTTCTAGACCTGCAATTACCGCAAAGCGAAAAATCATTTCTTCGGTAAATGAATTGGTCAGAGAAAAAAGAAGCACATATGGCATAAACCACCAATGGAAGTTGTTTAAACTGTTGGTGTAGTTTACCCCTAAAAACATAAAAATCCCAGTGGCTAGGCTAATACCTATCAACAATTGCAAACCGTTATTTAGCCAAGTGGATTTTCCATTTATTCCAAGCCATTTTTCTTTTGTTGCAATTGTTGAAAGTTCGCCAATGCTGAGAAGAGCTTGGCTTTCTGGCCTTGTGATCAATATAAATATCACTGCAATCATGCCTATCAATACAGCAAATAGTTGATACTTGGCTAATCCATTGACAAAGGGATTTTGATGAATTTGAAAATCAACTTTGTGGATAAAATTGCCACTAAGCACTAGAAGTACAGCAGCTAAACTAACGAGTACTGTGGTTGTTAAAGGTCGCATATCAGGTGTTTTTTTTGCAAAGTTCTGATAGCGGTATGTTTCTGCAATTACCACATGGTAACTAATGATTTTGGAAGTTACTTTTTCTAATTCTACTTAAACTTTGAGGCGTTATTCCGAGATAAGAAGCAATATATTTTTGTGGTGTCTGTTGGATAATATTGGGGTATTTAGAAAGTATTTCATCGTATCTTTCTGTAGCAGTTTTGGTAAGAATGTCAATTTGCTGCTGTTGTTTATGTTTGAAAAGTCCTTCAGCAGCAAAACGGCAAATTTTATCCCCAAAATCTGTGTCAATGCTTAACTTATCAAAATTTGCTTTTGAAATTCGGAAAAGTTCAGAAGGTTCAAAAGTAATCACTTCAAGCTGTGTTGGCTGCTGATTTAGGAATGACATATAGTCCCCAAAGAATTCTCCTTCATAGCATAAATCAATGCAAACAAAGTTGTTATTATTCCATAGCAATACGCCACCGCTTCCTTTTAAAATGAAACTTAGAAATTTTTCTGTTGTTCCATTTTCCTTGATAGCTTGATCCTTTGAAGTTTTTATCAGTTCGCCAAAGTAAGCGAAAGACTTCCAGGCTTCAATAGGAACATTGAAGTAGGGGTCAAAAGCCTGTTTTATTTTTTCTTCAATTTTCAATTTTATATTTTCTTAAAAATTAGCTGTGTGGTACAGCGAGGGTAGTTTGCTAGGGTTGCAACTTACGGTTTCAGATTTTGGGAAAGGCAGGGGTTTCCAGCACTAAAGTCCAATAAAATCCTTAACGTTTGATTTTACGCAAATGTTTTTTAAAAGCACTTCACAGCCGCGCTTTTGGGGCAATACTTTGTTATAAGTGGTTTTCTTCCTTATTTTGATAGTGCTAGTTTTTCATTATGTTTCATTATGACTCTTATAAATCTTCAGGAGTGAAGTTCTCAAGTTCATAGTGACGGTTAATGAGTGGGTTAAAGCTAGCGATAATTTCGCCTAGACGGGTACTAGCATCTCTCAAAGTACCTTTAAAAAACCATTTCTTTGCCAGCTTCTGTTCGGCTTCAAATTTCCATCCTTTAATGTCACGTATTTCCATCCTCCAATCGAGGTAAGTGAGCTCCCTTTTACTCAAGTCATTGGCTTCAGCAATAGTCTCTGCTTGTTTTCCATAAGACTTTAGTTGCACCTGCATTAACTTCATCAAATATTGCTCATAAGTACTCTTCAAATCTTTCTCAGAGGCTTCATCTAAAGCTTTTATGGCCTCTTGTTTTGTGCTTTTAAATTTCGATACCAATGTATTATTTTTTGGAAGATAGTTAAACCCACTTATTTTTTCTTGATATTCACGCCTGTGCTTCTGGATGTTCAATCGCGGCAGTTCACTATCGAAACTGTCTCTTACAGACTTTCCTTTGTTTCTAGCATCATATGCTGCACCAGCTGTTTTTTTAAGCTCATGAAAAGCCCCACCTGTGTCAATTTCTGTATGCTTTACCCTTAGATAATAATACAATTCTGAAATTACTGTATCGAATTCTTGATTTGGAGCCCCAATAGCTCTATCGATTCGGCCAACTATATGATCTGCCAAAGTTTCACCCAATTTTTTTCTATCTTTCTCTATCTTACTTTTAAGACTATATAAGATTTCTATTAGAACTGGTACTTGTGCATTATAAGCTTCTAAATCCGTCGTTTTGTCCTTATCTGAATGTACAATATTGAAAGCATCTGTGTCAAATTTCTTGTTAAACCCATATTTGGTGTCCGCACTTGCATGTATTGTTTCATGTACTAAGACAGATTGTCTTTCAACATCATCTGGGTAATTAGTAGGGTCAATGACTATCTTGTGACTGCGATTCTCCCCATGCTTACCTTCAGGTCCCATGTGGCTTTTTTGAGAAGACTCACCATGCACAGCAGATGTTGTCTTTTTTTCTATTGTATCAATCACCTCTTTTAATATCTTAGATAAAAGAGGATCGTTTGATATCTGCTTAACGTCTTTCAATGCCTGAATATCTTCTTCTATACTAACAAGTTGAATGATTCCACTTGAACTCACCTCTGCTGTTTTATGGGATTTGTGCTGCGTTACAGCCTCTAGCAAATTATCTACAAGTCCGAAATCTTTTTTTTTATTGCTTGTTGATTGGATGGCAATATGAGCAGCTACATTACTTGGAATCTTCATTTGCAAAGCTTTAGCACCCATTACATCTGCTTCTTTTTCTAAACCAGAATCATTATTGACATTCACTTTGTCCTTCATTTGCATAGTAGGCTTTACCCGACCTTGCTTTTGTTGCACCACATGCCAAGCTTCGTGTGAAAGGTGTTTTTCTTGCCCTGAGCCCAAATAGATATCCGTTCCTTGAGCATAGGCAAGAGCTTGTAATTGAGCAGGCTTATCAGAGTTATAATGAACTTTAACATCATCCATTGAGTAACCTGAGAGATTTTCTATACCAGATTTTAAGTTATCTGGCAAACCTGTATTATTTCCTGTTTTCTGAATGGGCTCAAAATTTCCTTGAAAGGTTTCTTCCTTCAAGTTTTCTTTTCGCTGTGTAGTTTGTGAAGCAAAACTGTTAGCCATCGTTTGATAAGCCTTTAGCTGTGCTACTTGTGAGCTACTATTAATGACTTCCTGCAACTTCCTTTGAGCAATAGTTTCTGGTCTGGTGTCCAGAAACTGAAAAACTGATTCACCGTTACTTTGTAGTTGTGGTAAACTGTCAGCAACAGCTTTGCTTTTGTGTTTCTGCGTTTTATCTGCGTATTTGTTCATTATGTACTGTTATCTTTGTGAAATTGTCTATAAGGGTTTGGCTTTGCGTTTGTTTGGGAATTAGTATTCCTCTTGTTCATAACCGAAGCCGAATAAAGAATAAGGGTATTCTAGGTAAGCCTCAATGACACCAAACCAAATGTAGATAGCAGTAATATTTGTTAGTCTCAATTAAAATCAGTCTATATTCAGATCTTATTCCAAAGGTTGACTTCGGACTGTCAATGATAATTTTGTATGACTTTAATTTAGGCTAGTCCAGATTGCTAATATCCTCAAAGTAAGCTTGCTTGATATTAATCAACATCAAAGGTTGACTTATAGGATTGTCAATTTTGATGTTTTTTGATAATAATCCAAGCTCAATATTTTTATAAAAAAACTACTTTTTCCAGTAGAATCTTTTGTTGGCTATTTAATGATGAAGGTTGTGAGATGATTTTGACATTCTCCTGATGACAATTTTGCAATATACGCTCCGACAACTGACTCTGATTTATTTGTACGAAATTTGTTTATTAAAGTTATAATTTAAATCTGTGCCAATGCTTAACGTGTCAATATTTGCTTTTGAAATTCGGAAAAGTTTAGAAGGTTCAAAAGTAATCACCTCAAGCTGTATTGGCTGTTGATTTAGGAATGACATAAGGCTTCTAGGCTTCAATAGGAACAATGAAGTAGGGGTCAAAAGCCTATTTTATTTTTTCTTCAATTCTCAATTTTATATTTTCTTAAAAATTAGCTGTGTGGTACAGGGAGGGTAGTTTGCTAGGGTTGCAACTAATAGTTTCAGATTTCGGGAAAGGCAGGGGTTTCCAGCACTAAAGTCCAACAAAATCCTTAACGTTTGATTTTACGCAAATGTTTTTTAAAAGTAGGTCGTAACCCCATCTGACGCAAACCCCCATATTAGTAGTAGTATTTTTAGTATGTCCAATTTTCAAGTTTCCCATTGTCCTCTTGCTATATTTCAATGTAAATTTCTTCTGCTATGGGTTTTCATTTGTCTTTTTCAATGGATTTGTTTCGTTGAGAAATAGCATACTTTTGTGAAAAAGCATTTATGAGTAAACTATCGGTCTATATCTCTGAGCCTGATTTTGAGAAATATGTTTTACCTCATTTGAGTCATAAGCTAAATCATAACCGTTTAAAAGTTAGCTATCACTACCTTTTAATACGATTCTATATGTGCTAAAATCTGGGGGTTCTTGGCGCACCTGAAACCTGATAATGATTTAGTTACAAGGCAAAATATTTATTATCAATACAATAAATGGTCAATAGATGGAAGTTTTGAAGAACTATTTTCAAGTACTCACCAAGTCATGAAAGCCAGTTTAGCTTTGGAATGTATCCAATTAGATGGCAGTCACACGCCCTCAAAAAAAGGGGGCAAAATGTCAGATATCAAAGACGTAAAAAGTGTAAAACAACTAATAACTTAGTAATTTGTGACAATAATTATCCTATTTTAGCCATTTCAGACTGTATTGATGGCAATCATAATGATAGTTTTGAGTTAGCTTTCATTGAAAATAAACACAAAATGCTAGCTAATATTCCTAAAAATATACGAAATAGTAAAAAAAATAGCACAAGAATATAGATATTTGCTTGGTTAAACACTTACAAACGAATTTTAATACGGTTTGAATATGAAGCCAAAAACCTCAAATCTTGGCTGTATATGGCATCAAGTCTAATTAATTTAAGAACAGTATTCAACTAAACAAGTCCATTGAATAAATGATATAAATATATTTGTATTATTCTTATACATTCGCCATATCATCGCCGTATCATCTTCATATATGCCAGATATTGAAATAATTCAATTAATTGTTACGAGTCTTGACTTGTGAGGTAAAGATAAAGACTTGCTCTTCTCATGAATCAAACAATGATTAGAATGGAAATTTTTTTTGCAAAAGTAGTTTAAAGTAAATTATTTGCAGAGATTTTTGGTAAACAAAAAGCCGCATTTGGTAAAGTAGAGCACAGCCCAAAAAGCAAAAATTTGTTTTAGCCTTTGAATAAATCTATCCTAAATTGCTTAATCACAAATATTTGACAATAGAACGTTTGACGAGAAGAGATGTTCCGAGTAAATTGCTGTAAGTGTCTCATATACAAAATATTATCGAACGTCCTGCAAGAGTATTCAGCTGTGGGGAGCACTGTGGCATTGGTTTTTTTGTTAAAAATACCACTTTTTATACGATTTCTGCACAGTTTTAGCAGCTAAACTTTTTTAAAACATATCCTACAAACGAAGTTCTTTATTATGCTAAAACCTCTTGCTTGCTTAGCGTTGTTTTTCACGCTTTTTGGCGGACTCTATGCGCAGTCTGTTGTCAGAAACCTAATCCACCCTATTGTGGCCAAAAAAAGCAGTGATGTTTTAGAAATAACTCAACTCAAGTGCTATACAGATAAAACAGTCATAGACCTCGAGCTTACTTGTTTAGATGCAAACGGCATGTTTGTTTATCCAGCAGACTCTTTGGGTGCGTTCTGCTTGATTCAAAAAGTAAAAGTTCTGCCACTCAGATATACTCAAAAAGTGCCTTCCAGCGGCATCATAGCATGTCAAGAGGGCGAAGTAGTGTGTCAGTTTTCGTTGATTTTTGATGCACTAGAACAAGATGTGAGCACAGGGCTGATACTACAAGCCCAAACAGAAGATCAAGTTACAACTTTTAACAATATCTTGCTTTTGCGATTTGAGGAGGCCGAGAAGCTGGCTAAAAGCGGCGACACACTCTGCCAGTATACTTTGGCCCATTATTTTCAGAGAGAGTCAGACTATCCCAAATCTGAGTTTTTCTTTGAGTTATATCTCAATAGTCTCAATAAGCTATATGGCAGCAAAGATGTGCGTTATCTGTCTGTTACGCAGGAAATTATTAAAAGCTACTTGTATAGAGGTGAGATAGAAAAAGCTGAAAATCTCTGTTTAAGCCTTATGCAAGGGCTTAGTGATCAGCATAAATCCACCCCAGAGTTCCACAACTTACTTGGCGATATCTTTCAGGCCAAAGGTGCTCATCATGAGGCTATAGAACAATATATCAAGTATTTGAGGCTTCTCGAGCGTACCGATGTGGTCAAGAGTAGCCTTTATATGACCATCACCAACCTCATACAATACTCTTATGGTCAGCTTGCCAACCAAGATCCATTAGCGGCTAAACCGCTTTGGGTGGGCGTGGCTCTCAACAGAAAGCAACTGGTTCAAAATATAGCTATGATGAAGATATTTGCGGTGGGTGCAGATGAGATGATTATTTCGCAAAACTCTGATTTTGTGGATTCTGACTGGCAACCCTATGCCGTTAAAGAGGTTTTGCCTTTTGCGCCAGGTGTTAAGCGTTTATTTTTGCGCTTTAGGTCTTCGGGTGCTTTGTCCGAACCCATAGAGATACTGCTTACGTCTACTCCTTAATGGTTCTCCTAATTTTAGATATTGAAAAACAATCATAAAATCGCAGAGATGATTCTTTTTTAAAGAAAAACGAAATATTTTTGTTTTACGGGTTACCTTGCCGCTTTGTTTGGAATTGATAGGTGTAGTTTAAAATAATTTAGTATTTTTTTGAATAAAAAAACAATGCCAAACAATTTTAACCAATTTTAAACGTATTTTAACCAAGAAAAATATTCTGAACCATGAAACATTGTATTTTATTAGTCTCTTTGTTTGCTGCGATTTTTGTTATGCAAACGGCACAGGCTCAAGAGTTTAATGAGTTTTCAAACGACGGCTATAACCAAAACTCTGTACGCCCCATTCACGAGTCGCACATTATGTACAAGAAAACACTCTGGTACAGAATGTCTTTGAAAGAAAAACAAAATAAGCCATTGTTTGCAAAAAATAATGAGCTCCCGCGCTTGATTATTGAAGCTGCTAAGCTTGGTATTATTCGTCCTTACGAAAACGACTCTCTCCGTACCCGCAAGAGCAACGAAAAGTTTTTAGAGGCTCTTAAGATTCCTACCAGCGAGCCTACTCTCTCTGAAGATGAAATAGCAATGGGCTTTGGCGGCGAAGAATCTGGCGGCGGTGGCGGCGAAGATTTTGGTACAGATGGCGGCTGGGGTGATGGAGGAAACTCTTCTGCTGCTGCTAATGAGTACTTTATGACTGACTTTTATTTGATGGAGATACGTGAAGACATGTTGTTTGACAAAAAGCGTTCACGTATGATTCATGACATACAGGCTATAACGATCATTCTTCCAGCTGAAAAAGACGTATCTGGAAAGGGTATAGAGGTACCTATTGCTTCTTTCAGCTACAAAGAACTCTGCTCGAACCTTTTCCGTGACAATCCTAACGCGATTTGGTACAGCGACGCGAACCAACGTAGCCACTTGAACCTTGAGAAGGCATTTGATTTGCGCTTGTTTGCTGCTAGAATTGCTAAATTTGCAAATGGCGACGACCGTTCTATTTCAGACATGGCTGAAGGCGGTGACTTAGGCGCACTTGTAGATAGCCAACGCTACGAACACTGGTTGGTGGAGTATGAAAGCAATCTCTGGGAAAACTAGATTCTATAGGCTTTAAAACCTTATACAGAATCACAACCCATAAAAAATGTCTGCTTCAATCAAATTGGGCAGACATTTTTTTATGGGTTTTTCTGTGGGAGACTGTGGGCTGATTTCAACCACTAGTCCTACTACCATTGTTTAGCCAGAAAGGTGACTATTCCACCCAGAGCATCAAGCCTTTAAGGTATTCTGTTTCAGGATGAAAAATATTGATGGGGTGGTCTGCTGGCTGAATTAGTTGTTCCACTACACGCACATTGCGACCAGCTTCTGCCGCTGCTGAAAATATAATTTGTCTAAAAAGTTGCTTATCAATATTTTGAGAGCAAGAAAAAGTCAAAATTAGCCCTTGAGGCATGACTTTGTTAAAAGCTAAGCGGTTTAAATCTTTGTACCCACGCGCTGCATTTGGCACATTTCTGGCACTTTTGGCAAAGGCTGGTGGATCTAAAACAATGACTTCAAAATTCTCGTCCATTTGTCGGAGGTAGTCGAAGCAGTCCGAATCTAAGACTTTGTGCGGAGCCTGAACCCCAAAATTTTCAGTTACATTTTCTGTAGCCAATGCAAGGGCATCTTTTGAAACATCTACAGAATAGACCTCCCGCGCACCTCCTGCAAGAGCGTACACACTGAAGCCGCCTGTATAACTGAATGTGTTGAGAACACGCTTGCCGCTAGAAAACTGACCAAGTATGCGTCTATTTTCGCGTTGATCAATAAAAAAGCCAGTCTTTTGTCCCTTTAGGTAGTCTATCTTAAATTTGAGACCGTGCTCCTGCGCCCAAAGATCTTCATCAAAGCCACCTGATAACCAGCCGTTTTGCATGGTTACGCCTTCTAAACGCTCTGGATTAGCTTTGTTCTTGAGATAAATGTGTTCAAAACCTAACAAACGAAAACTTTGCAAAAGGTGATGCTGGATACGCTCTGCACCTTTGTTGAGGATTTGAAGAACTATAGTATGGCCAAAAACATCTGCAATAACTCCTGGCAGAAAATCACCTTCGGCATGAATAAGTCTGAAAATAGTTGTTTTAGAACTCGCTACAAGGGCTTGGCGGAGCTTCCACGCATTATTGATTTTTTCATGCCAGTAAGCTGCGCCAAACTCTTGCTCTTGATTCGTAAACTCAAACAAGCGGCAGACAATTTGACTTTGAGCCGCATAAAATCCATATCCTAATAACTCGTTGGCATTATTCCTTACCGCCACGATGCTACCTTCAGCTGCTTGGGTGGGATGCTGCTTGACTGCGCCTGAAAAGAGCCAGCAGTGTCTATTTTGGAGGGCACGTTCCTTGCCCGACTTGAGAATGATAGAAGGGTAGCTCATAACTGTTGCTAAAACAAAGGAGTACGTTCAAGCGGTTTTACCAATCTTTAACGTTTTTACCTTTGGCTTTTAGCTTGCGTTTTTTGGGTTGTTGAAAGTATTGCATTTCGTTATTGCGGAGTGCTGCCAGTAGTTCTTTCGCTTTTTCAGGGGTCATTTTCATATCTTTGAGTTGATCCTCTGCCGACTTTTTGTCGATGCGGTCTTGATCTTTTTCTTGGCCTTTGTCCTGCTCATTATTATCTTTTTTGCCGTCTTGCTTTTTATCTTGCTCGTTTTGTTCTCTTTGTTTTTGCTCTTCTTCTTTTTTCTTTTGTTCTTCCTCTTTTTGTTTTTCGTTTTGCTGCTGGTTTTGTTTGTCTTGGCTTTGTTGTTGGTTTTGTTGTTGCTGTAAAATACGCATCAGCACTTCGTAGTTAAACCGAGCATCATCATTAGAAGCCATGGCACGTATTGATTCTTTAAAGTGCTCTGCCATTTTCTCTATATCCTCTTTGCTTTGCATCTTTTTTGAGCCATTCACACCTATCTGCTGATTGGCCACTGAGCGCACCATGCTGTCTTCTGCGCTACTCAATGCCTTGTAAAGAGCTAACGCGGAAGTATCCTTTTTAAGAGCTGTTGCGTGAGCTAGGTTCAGACCAAGAGCTTTGTCTTGAAACAACAAAGTATCTTGCAAATAGCTAAGTTTCTGTGCTGCCACATTATAAAAACGATCTTCATAAGCTCTTTTCGATTTTTCAAGCGCATCGTTTACGCGTAGGGCGTACACAAAAGACCACTCTTTGCTACTAAAGCTCACAAAAAGCCCCAAACCCAGCAAAACAAACGCTGTACAAACGCCTATAACGAGCCAAGTTCTGTTAGATATTTTTTGAGCAAATTGAAACATATAACAAATTGAAAAATAAATTTTGAGTACTATTTCGTTAGATATCGTTGTTTTGAGCCTTCAAAAATACTGCTTTGAGTTGGTTTTAACAAGTAAATTGCTGCAAGTGCGCTATAAATACTAGAGCCTCTTGTCTCCATGAGCCTGCTTAAACTCACTAGGCGAAATACCTACTATTTTTTTGAACTGGTTGCTCAAATAGGATACGCTACTATACTGGAGTTTATACGAAATTTCGCTCAGATTCATTTCGCCCTCTCTTAATAACTTTTTGGCACGTTCCACGCGCTGCTGAATAAAATATTTTTCTATCGTCAAACCTTCTTGCTTTGAGAAGGCATGACTCAGAAGACTATACTCCTGGCCTGTTTGCTCTGCCAAGTGTTCTGAAAGATTGGTTTTGATAAGAGGTTCTGGGTGGTGTAATAGTTGAAAGATGAGTAGTTTTATCTGGCTCACAAGTTTGTTTTTTTTATCCTCAATCAGCTCAAAACCATATTTGCCAAGTTCTTTGCCCAGCTCATTTTTTTGAGATTCAGAAAGCTCTTCTGCTATTTCTGCTTCGCCCAAGCTGACTGCCAAAGGATTTAGGCCAAACCTCTCAAGCTCTATCCTTACCACCAACTCACAGCGTGGACAAACCATGTTTTTAATGTGCAGCTTCATCGAATTCTTGCTTTGAGTATAGCCAGAAAACATCATAGCGAGCTGCCAAGATCCAAGGGGAGTTTGTAGACTGTTCCTGAGCTACACCACCTCCTTCAAAGCGGTTTGGGTTTGAAGGCTCAGATTCATCCTCTTTGGTGGGCTTGACAATTACAGGATCTATTTTTGGAATCAGGGTCGTGTCTATCTTGATTTTTTGAATTTTGGGCATAGCTGCTCTGTCTTTTTTTCTGAAGTACACAGGATCATAGTAGTAGCCAGAAGTACTTTCTTGAGCCAAGCTTTCCCAAGAAATCAAACTCAAAAAAGCGAAAGGTATAATAAATAGACAGTGCTTAATATTCATAATCAGTTAATTTAAGCTTTGATGGAGAGTGACAAAAACATGAATGCTTTTGGCTCTTTAAACGCAAGAAGAGACAAAAAAGCTATGTTTTGACTCGCTTTTTTCTGCAAAGTTAGCAAATACTTCCTTGCGGACACACTTTTGTCAGTAAAGTGCTTTTTTTGAGTTTTGATAGTCAGTATTTTGGATACGTTTCTAGAAATCAATGATTACAAATTTGGATTAGATATGCGTTTTTAAGCAAGCTCAGAGAACTTTGCGCGAGCTTATTCCGTGATAACCCTTAAGCGTAGAGCGACGCAAGCTATAAATTTTAAGAAGGAAGAGGCTAATAGAAAAAAAATATAAAATTTAAGCTGATTTTTTATGTTTCTAAAACGGCTAATGTTTACTTTTGAAAAACTCTAAGGATTGCTGTTAAAGACCCAATAAATAAACCGGATAATGCCACTATTCTTAAAATTCAAAACTCGCAGCCAAGATGCCGAACTCATGGACGACCCCCTGCTGCGCGGTGATGCGCTCAAACAGAATCTGGACGAGCTAGAGCGTATTAACACGTGGCTTGGTGGCTATGCAATCGTTCTTGATACACTAGAGCACTTGCGCTATGCTGGCTTTTTCAATACCGAAAAGCCTGTACGGATTGTAGATTTAGGTTCGGGCGGTGGTGACACGCTTCGTGCTGTAGCGTCATGGGCACGGAAAAAAAAGGTTCGCTTAGAGTTAGTAGGAGTAGATTTTAATGATTTTATGCTTGATTATGCTCAGCAAAAATGCCATCAATATCCTGAAATAACTTTTCTCAAACTCGATATTTTTGATCCTGAATTTGCTAATATGAACTTTGATTTGGCTCTTTGTAGTTTATTCTGTCATCATTTCAGCAATGCAGAGCTAGTGCAGATATTTTCTACGCTTCGCAAAAATTGTGCTATAGGCTTTGTTATTAATGATTTACACAGGCATCCCTTAGCTTTTTATGGCATTAAGTTTCTGACGTGGCTTTTTAGAGGTTCTTTTCTAGTTAGGCATGATGCTCCTCTTTCGGTGCTAAGGGCTTTTCATTACGGCGAACTGAAAGCTCTGATGCAACAAACAGGTATAGAGCGTTATTATTTGGCTTGGCGTTGGGCTTTTAGATTTCGCCTCATTGCTTTCACCAACAACGGGCACTCCTGAAAAGGAACAAGAAGCCTAAACAAAAAAATATTACTCACAAGTCTTTCTTAAGAACTTATACTTTTAAAAAATAGTACTTTCTTTGCTGCAAATAATCCTTAAAAAATGGCAATTATTCAAGGAATCATAGGTCTTATAGTGCTCACTGGTGTGGCATACCTGGCCTCCAATAACCGTAAAGCTATCAACTGGAAGTTGGTGGGTATGGGCTTTAGTCTTCAAATCATTTTTGGCATATTGGTGATGAAAGTCCCAGCTGTAGCCAGTGTTTTTTCTACAATCAGCGAAGGATTTGTTACTGTTCTGAGTTTTTCGTCTTCGGGAGCGCGTTTTTTATTTGGAGAGCTGGCTAACAGCAATAAACTGGGGTTCATTTTTGCTTTCAATGTGCTGCCCACTATCATCTTTTTTTCGGCAGTTTCGGCTGGCTTGTACTATTTAGGGGTGCTTCAGAAGGTGGTTTATGGCATTGCTTGGGTAATGAGTAAAACAATGAAGTTGTCGGGGGCAGAAAGCCTTTCTGTAGCTGGCAATATTTTTATGGGTCAAACGGAAGCACCACTTCTTATCAGACCTTTTGTAGCCAAAATGAGTATTTCGGAACTCAACTGCCTTATGACGGGTGGCATGGCTACACTTGCGGGCGGGGTTTTGGCTGCCTACGTCACGTTTTTGGGTGGCGACGATCCAGAGCAGCAGGCTTTGTATGCATCGTTTTTGTTGAGTGCCTCTATTATGAATGCTCCAGCAGCGGTAGTTATGTCTAAGATGATTCAGCCTGAGGAAAACATAGACAAAATCAATACCAAACTAGAGGTCAATCAAGAAAGTTTGGGCGCAAACCTCATTGATGCGGTGTCTATTGGTGCGGCAGACGGCCTCAAATTGGCTTTGAATGTTGGTGGCATGCTGCTAGCTTTTATTGCTGTGATTGCACTTTGTAATTATGGCTTTGATTTGATTGGGCGCAAGCTTTTAGATCCTATCATTTATCTGTTTTCAGACAACTGGGGTAGCATTAACGACTACATCAAAGCTTCAACCAATGGCCAGTTTGACAAATTATCTTTAGAATATGTGCTTGGGCAGGTCTGTAGGCTGGCTGCTTTTGTGATGGGTGTAGAGTGGAAAGATTGTTTGGCGGTGGGCAGTCTCTTGGGTCAGAAAACAGTCATTAATGAGTTTGTGGCCTATCAGCGTTTGGCTGAAATGAAGAATGCCAATCTTCTGATGCCTAAATCCATTCTCATAAGTACTTTCGCGCTTTGTGGATTTTCTAACTTTAGCTCCATAGCGATACAGATAGGAGGCATTGGCGGTATGGCTCCTTCGCAGCAAGCCAATATCTCACGCTTAGGTCTTAAGGCACTTTTGGGCGCGTCTTTAGCCTGTATGCTTTCGGCTACAGTAGCAGGAGCTATTTCTGAGGCTTAGTCTTTTTACTAAAATAGAGCATTTAAGGCCTTCTTGGTTTTATACATAAACTTATAAGCCTATACTGTTGTTGAAACTGTTCTTTATTTGCATGTTTTTTGTGTTCTGCACGCAAAGCCTTCAAGCCCAAAAGCTTTTGCCTGTTCAACACCACAAATTTAAGCAGGCCAAGCGGGTATTTGACGCGCTTAACTTAGCGTTTCAGAACGGCATGAGCCAGCCTTCTTTAGAAATTGTAGACAGCAAGAAGCTTGTTATCAAATATTTAAATCAGCCCAGCCCTGTAGTTCGCCTCAGTGAAGCTGTGTATGATGTATGCGTGGGTGTGGGTGCAGACTCAGCAAGTGCTTTGGCGGTATTGCTCTCACATGAGTTGGCGCATCACTATGAAAAACACCAGTTTTATGGCAGCTATGGCTCAGAATCCGCAACTGTGCAAGATTGGCAAAAGGCTGCTTATTGCGAGAGCGATGCGGATCTCAAAGGTTGCTTTTATAGCTTTTTAAGCGGCTATGACGCATACCGTGTGTTTGAAACCACTCTAAACGCGCTCTACAAGCACTTTGCTTTGCCTGACAAGCTTAACGGCTATTCCTCAAGGCAAGAACGCATAGAAGCTCTCAAAAAACAAAACACAGAGCTTCAAAATCAAGCGATTAGTTTTACTGCTGGGCAATACCTGTATGCCGCACAGGATTTTAGTGCTGCACTGGCTTGTTTTGAGCATTTGCAGGCGTTTCCTTGTGCGGAGGTACTGAGCAACCTCGGGGCAAGTGCTTTACAGAGTGCTATTCTGCTCACTACGCCTAGCGAAGTGCCTTTTGTGATGCCTGTTGAGCTACAAATCAAGAATAGATTTTTGCTAAAGAGAGGCACAAACAATAATAAGAAAGGGTATCTCCTAAAAGCCATCAACGCACTAGAACGCCTCAATAGAATAAAACCGAATGATAAAAGTGCCTGCCTGAACCTTGTAACTGCATATATTCTGGACGCAAGACTAGACTTGGCACTAGGAAAAATTGAAGACTTTGCGCAGCAAAATAAGAAGCTAGACGGTGATTTCTATACCCTTAAAGCCATTGTATTTTTTCTTAAAAAGGACTTGGATACAGCCGAAGACAACTTCATAAAAGCCCAAAGCAGGGCAGCTTACTCCAGCCATCTAAATGCAAAGATTTTTCAAAAATACAACCGAAATGCGTTTTCTGATTTTATAGATTGGCTAAGTGATTGGTTTGAAGAAAATAGCAAAGATGTGGATAACCAGAATGTCGTTTTTCCAAAGACCTTATCCCAACAGGCCACACCACCCAAACAGACGCTTTTGTTTACAAAAATCAGTGAAAAGCCTTATGTTAAAATCCTTTACAATGCCGACTGGCTCGCTAAAGGTGTGCTGGTGATACAAACAGAAAGAACAGATTATACTTTGCTGATTGACAAGACTTTGCAGTCGGCAGCTTCGGCTCAATATCTGAGAATGGGCAGTACAAAGGCTGAAATCACGCAGCACTGTGGGGCATTATACAAAGCCATGGATACAGCGCATGGGAGCATGTGGAGCTATCAAGACGGTGTTTTGGTATGTTTTTTTAACGATAAAAACCGTCTTACAGCTTGGTTTATTGGGTCTAAGAAACCGCGACGCACACCGTAGAAGTGTGTACTTTTATGCCAAGTACCATTTGGCGGGGTTGGTATTGACACTAGTCTTTTGAACGCTGAGTCCCTCAAAGTGCTTGCTTAGCCAGTCTAGCAATAAATCTTGGGTATATTTCTCGCTTTCATAGTGCCCTATGTCTATTAAAAGTAATTCGTCTTGCCCTTCGAAATACTCGTGATATTTGAGGTCGGCTGTAACGAAAGCTTGAGCCTGCTGACGCAAAGCTTCCTTGATCAAAAAGCTCCCAGCACCACCACAAATTGCTACTTTTTCTATCAAATGGCTTGAACCCAAGGCGTATCTACACACTTGTAATTCCATTTGCTGGGCAAGTAAGCTCATAAATTGCTCAAAATTTATGGCTTGAGGTAAAAAACCAATCATGCCTGAGCCTACATCGGGTTTTTGAGGATTTTTAGCGTGTAAAATTTGCACGTCTTTTAGCCCAAGCCTTGAGGCAATAGTTTGATTTACACCGTTTAATACATTGTCTAGGTTGGTATGAATGGCATAGAGAGCAATGTCGTGCTTAATGGCCATAATGATAGCTTTTTCCACATAGTTGTAACCATTAATTTTTTTGAGTCCACCAAAAACAATTGGGTGGTGTGCGATGACCATTTGACAGCCCTTTTGTACAGCTTCGTGTACGACAGCCTCTGTGGCATCTAAAGCTATTAAAACACTGTTGACTAGCTGATTGTGAAACCCTGTTATGAGTCCTGCATTGTCGTACGACTCTTGATAATTGAGTGGTGCTTGGGTCTCGAGAAAGTTCGTGATTTGTTTGATTTGATAAGTTTTACTCATTTTTTAAGCGTTTTCGGTTTGTTGTTGGATGTTATTTAGCAACGTGAGCGCACCCTCTACGCTCGATACTCGCTCCACTGTAAAAAATAAGCTTTTTTGCGCTTCTTTAAGTTGTGCGCGTTGAGGCTTTTGGGTTACGTACTGAAGAATTGCTCCAAAAATAGCTGATTGGAAATACTTTTCAGTTTTAAGGCATTGCGCTTTGAGTACACCGTTTTTGAGTGTTAGCTTTTCAAAGCCAAAGCTGTTGGCTAACCAACGCAACTGAACTGTTTTGAGCAAATCTTCTACTTCGGGCGGCATCTTGCCAAATCTGTCCAAGAGTTCTGTCCTGAAGTTTTCTAGCTCAGTTTCATTTTTAAGTTTATCTACTTGTATATAAAGTGCCAAACGCTCCGAGATATTGGGAATATAGCTTTCAGGCATTAGAATTTGCAGGTCGGTTTCTATCACACACTCAGCCTTCATTTTGTGCTGTAACATGCTGGCTTGTTGGGGCATGAGCATATCCTTAAACTCTTCTTCGCGCAGTTCTTCCAAAGCCTCATCTAGAATTTTATGGTAAGCCTCAAAACCCAAATCAGCCACAAAGCCACTTTGCTCTGCTCCGAGCAAGTTGCCCGCCCCACGAATATCTAAATCGCGCATCGCAATTTTGAAACCATCACCAAGTTCAGAAAACTCCTCCAATGCTTTAAGACGCTTCCGCGCATCAGGGGGGAGCGTGAGCATACTTGGAACAAGAAGATAGCAAAAGGCTTTAATGTTAGACCTGCCCACGCGTCCCCGCATTTGGTGCAAATCTGAAAGCCCAAAATTGTGTGAGTGATTGATAATGATGGTGTTGGCATTTGGAATGTCTAAACCCGCCTCAATGATGTTGGTACTAACCAAAACATCTAATTTGTTGTCCAAAAAGGCCAACATGGTGTCCTCTAAGCGGCTTTCTTTCATTTGGCCATGCGCCACAGCTACTTTCGCATCTGGCACAAGCTGAAGAATGAGATCTGCCATGGCCTCAATGTCATACACGCGGTTGTGAACAAAGAAAACTTGTCCGCCGCGTTTCAGCTCTTGGCTTATGGCATCGCGTATCAGTTCATAATCAAAGGTATGTACTTCGGTATGAACAGGATGGCGGTTGCTGGGCGGTGTGTGCATAACCGAAAGATCGCGCGCCCCCATGAGCGAAAACTGCAAAGTACGAGGAATAGGCGTGGCGGTCATGGTGAGGCAATCCACATTGTATTTGATTTCTTTGAGCTTATCCTTTACTTTGACACCAAATTTTTGCTCTTCGTCAATAATAATCAGACCCAAGTCCTTGAATAGAAAGTCTTTGCCAACGACCTTGCTTGTACCTATAAGAATGTCTATTTGTCCTTCGGATAGTTTTTCTTGAATATTTTTTACCTCTTTGGCCGTTCTAAACCTGTTTACATAATCAACGCGACAGGGCATGTTTTTAAACCTTTCGGAAAACGTGCGGTAATGTTGAGCAGCCAGAATAGTGGTTGGCACAAGTACAATCACCTGTTTGCTTTCTGTTACAGCTTTAAATGCTGCTCGGACAGCCACTTCTGTTTTCCCAAAACCTACATCGCCACAAATGAGCCTGTCCATTGGATAAGGCTTTTCCATGTCTTGTTTCACGTCCTGTGTGGCTGTGGCTTGGTCGGGAGTGTCTTCGTAAATGAAGGAGGATTCTAAGGCTGCCTGCAAATAGGTATCCTTGCTATACTGGAAGCCTGGCGCAAAACGTCGCTTGGCATATAGTTTAATAAGTTCAAAACCAATGGCTTTAATGGCTTTTTTTGCAGAAGATTTCTTATGTGCCCACTCCTGCGAACCCAGTTTGCTGAGCGTGGGCATAGCTCCCTCTTGACTAGAATATTTGGAAAGCTTATGAAGACTGTGCAAACTTACTAAAACGGTATCGTTGTCTCTGTAAATAAGTCTAATAGCTTCTTGCTCTTTGTCTGCAATCATGACTTTTTGTAAGCCCGCAAAGCGCGCTACGCCATGGTCTATATGTGTGACGTAGTCGCCCACTTGCAAGTTATTAAGCTCTTTGAGTGTAAGTGACTTGGATTTAGAAAACTTTTCATTTGAGCGGTATCTGTGTGCTTTCTCGAATATCTCGTGGTCAGTGTAACATAAGTGATGGTTCTCGTGATCAATGAAGCCCTCGCGGAGCGAATGACCAAGGCGAAGGAAAGACGTATGAGCACTCAGCTCCGCAAAAATCATTTGTAAGCGATCTAGCTGCTTGGGATAGTCTGAGCAGACAAAGCATTGATAACCATTGTTTTTGTATTCATCTAAGCTTTGTGCTAACAGCTTAAAATCTTTATGAAAACTGGGTTGCTTTTGGCATTTCCACTCCAAGCAGGTTGGAGTAAACATGGCACTTGGTTTGCGCATAAACTTGCCAAACTCCACTTGTTTGAACTGTTCAAGCCGTTCACGAACGGTTTCTTTTTGCTCAAAAAGCTCTTCTGGCGGCAATAAAAGCGGCGAGTGCTCGCATCCATTTTGAAATGTTTCTTGAGCTTTTTCAAAAGTTTTTTCCACCACCCTAAGCGTGTGGTGGTAGTCTTTGAGCCAAACACAAGTTTGGGGTGGCAAAAACTCAAAAAACGACTCGCGCTTCTCCTGCGTGGCCTTTTCGTGGATATTGGGTATGATAGAAAGCCGCTGAAGTTTGCCCAGCGAAAGCTGAGAATCAGGGTTAAAAAAACGAATACTCTCAATGTCATTGCCAACAAATTCTACACGGTAGGGGTGATCGTTGGAATAAGAAAACACATCCACAATCCCACCACGTATAGCATATTGGCCAGCTTCATTGACAAAATCAGCTTTTTCAAATCCCAATTCACGCAGCATTTCTTCCAGAAAAGTCATTTCTAGTTGTTGATTGACCGTCAAGTTGAAAGAGCGGCTTACCAAAGATCGTTTGCTGATAACGCGATCCGTGAGGGCTTCGGCATAAGAAACGATAATTTTGGGTTCGTCAGAAGCATACTGAAGTTGGCTGAGTGTTTCGGCACGCTGAAGCACATTGGCATTTTCTACTTGCTCAAATTTATAAGCGGTTTTGTAGGACATAGGAAAAAACAAAATCTGATTATGTTTTTCTTCATCCAAAAGGTTGCGGAGGTCGTTATAAAAGTGCTGGGCCTCTTCGCGGTCAGAGAGCAGCAGCAGCATGGTCTGAGGCTGCATGGTGTAAAGACTAGCCACCAGCACAGCATCTAAAGCCCCCTCTAGTCCCTTGAGCTGTAAGCGTGTATCAGGCTCTTGGGTTAAGGTTTGTGATATATTTTGCAAGAAACTACTTTGCAGATACATGGAAAGCCATTCTTGCGGATTTGTAATAGGCTCTTTTACAGATATTTCTGACATGACGGGGTCAACTTATAGCTCACGGGTATTGGGCTTACAAAGACTAAAAACGTAGTGAACCTTGTTTGGGTTTACAAAAATACGGATTGTTCCGCATTTTCAAATTTTCAGACTAAACAATCCTTTAGCTAACTGGTTTTGCCTCCAATGTTTTGTTTTTTATTTTATAAAACCTCATGGAAATCAGTCTAGTTTTTCCGCATCAGCTATACGAAAATAATCCTTGCTTGCAAAAGCACATAAAAGTGGTGATGGTAGAAGCCCATTTGTTTTTTAAGCAATATGCTTTTCATCAACAAAAAATAGTGTTTCATAGAGCCAGTATGCAGTTTTACAGGTCTTTTCTTTCTGAAAGAGGCTTTGACTTGCAATACATTGAAAGTACTAGTCCTTATGCAGTGATATCGCCGCTTGTGGCTTATTTGCATGAACAAGGTGTGAGGTGTATCGCTGTGGTGGAGCTGGTTGACGACTGGTTACAAAATCAATTAAAAAAAGCGTGTGCAGACTTTGGGATAGTACTCAAAGTGTATAAAAGCCCTAATTTTTTGTGCAGTTTAGAAGAAACCAATGTTTTTTTTGAGAAGAAAAGAAATTATTCCCAAACCGATTTTTACATTTGGCAGCGCAAACGTTACCAAATCTTACTAGATACAGCAGCCAAGCCTGTGGGCGGCAAGTGGACCTACGATGCTGAAAACCGCAGTAAATTCCCGAAAACTGAAAAAATTCCGCATTATAATTTTCCAACAATCAACGCTTATGTGAAGGAGGCTAAAAGCTACGTTAGGCAGTATTTTGGAAAGCACTATGGCTCTTGTGAGCGTCTGTTTGGAAATGAAAATCAATTCTACCCCACCACATTTGACGAAGCCAAGCAATGGTTGCAAGATTTTGTTGAGCAGCGGTTTAGTCTGTTTGGGATTTATGAAGATGCCTTAGTGGCTAAACAGAATATTTTGTATCACAGCGTACTGACTCCTATGCTCAATGTGGGTTTGTTGAGTCCACAGCAGATTGTAGAGGCTGCTTTAGAACACGCCGCGAGTCATTCTGTACCGCTCAACTCGCTAGAAGGCTTTATCAGGCAGGTGATAGGCTGGCGAGAATTTATCCGACTTGTGTATGAACGCGAGGGAAGACGACAACGCAGCTCTAACTACTGGAATTTTACCAGAAAAATTCCACGTAGTTTTTACAACGGCAGCACTGGCATTCTACCTGTGGACAATTGTATCAAAAAAGTGTTAGAAAACGGCTACAATCACCACATAGAACGTCTCATGGTTCTGGGCAATTTTATGTTGCTTTGTGAATTTGACCCTAACGAAGTGTACAAGTGGTTTATGGAAATGTATGTAGATGCCTACGACTGGGTGATGGTACCTAACGTGTACGGCATGACGCAGTTTGCTGATGGCGGCCTCATGACGACGAAACCTTATATCAGTGGCAGTAATTATCTGATGAAAATGGGCGATTTTGAAAAAGGCGCATGGCAAGAAGTCTGGGACGGCTTGTTTTGGTACTTCATGGATAAGCAAAGGGTGTTTTTTTTGCAAAATCCTCGTTTGGGTATGCTCGTAGGCACGCTAGACAAAATGGACAGAGACAAAAGAAACGGACATTTCAAAAAAGCTCAAAGCTTCTTGAGTAGCCTAGACGCAAACTAACATAGCTTGAAAACTCGTTTGGGAGATTTTTAGAGGGATATTTGTTCAGTTTTTTCGATACTCAACTCGTCATATTGCAAAACAGCTATTGTGTGCTGTATTCTTGTTTCTTCTTATTTAATAATTTCCCAAACATTTCTTGATGATTTGTCTCTTCATTGATTGCTAAAACTAAAGGTTCAATTGCATTTTCTGAAAAAACAACTTTATGAGTTTTGTCAAGACTTTCAATCCAAATGAACTGATTGAATTCTTTATTTAGTTTCGTTTCGTCAGGATTTTCTATTGGTAAGTTTTCGTCATTTATCCACTTCAAATATTTAAACACGAATTTTAATTGATTAGTGGTGAAATTGAAATTTGTTTTCTGCTTTATCTTTTCGGTTAGCGAAGAAAAGTATATAAAATCTCTTGGTGTTTTACTTTTTAATTCACCAACAATTTTATAAATAGGCTTTCCTTCATCATTAGAAATTTTTCCAATTTCTCCTGCTGAAATTGCATTTAGTATGATGTTAAATATTCCATTTTCTGTTTGGTCAATATCTATTTCACTACTTGACAATAAATTGTCTTTTGAATTGTAACCATAAACTGCATTGTTTTTAGGATTTAATATTAAAACTTCTCTCGGGTTTATGTCAAACATTTCAGGTAATAGTTTTGACCAAATTTCCATAAACTCTTTATTTTTTTCGTTTGCTTTTATTTGTAAAAAACGATTAAAATCTTGCGTTGTTGAATTTGCAATTTCATTTTTACCTGAAGCACGATAAATGATATCGCCTTTTTTTATTTTATATTCTGGAAAGTCGTTGATTGGAATAATAGTTTGATTTTGCTTTTCAATTAACAAATAGAAGAATTTCCTTGTTCCCGATTGAAAAGACTGTAAATCTAAACCCACTCCAATTTTTGCTATTTTATTAAACTGTTGCGAAATTAAATTCAAATCAATCTTTGTAAGTAAATCAAAGTTTTTTGCATCTAAACCAACATCTTCTAAAATTCCACTTGATTTATCTTCTTTAATTCCTAGAATTAAAATTCCGCCCTCTGCATTAGAGAATGAAAGAATGTCTTTCGCAAAATTCCTCATAAAAATCTCTACTGCATCAGTTAAATCGTAAAAATTTAACTCAAATTTGTAATCATAATGATCATTCTCTTTCGGGAATTTTCCATGATTTTTTAAGTTATCTATGGTTATAGAAATCTGTTCTTTTAAGTGTTTAAGGTTCATTTTCAATTATATTCTACTTGTTTTGTGAGAAATATAGCACTAACGGTTTGCAGTTTTGCGAAGGGATTTCGCTCAACTCATTAATACACACAAGGCGCATATATACGACACAAAATTAAGTGTGTTTTTTACAAAAACAAAATTATAAAAAATATTTTTTGAAATAATCTAAAATTAATTACAAAGACATTTTACTGTAAAAAGTATATCTATAAAATTTTAATAACGTATATTGGCGTTTTTTAGCCTTTTAGGCATCGCTTAAGTGATGGGATATTGAAAAAAGTATGCCTAAATAGGCAAAAATACTGACGAGTGTACTAGTGTTCAAATTTAGTACAAATATTATATTTTTTTCAAAAAAACTTGTTGGCGGCTAGTATTTCTTACCAAGGCCCATTTTGTGTAATATTTATAAATCTATCATTTTCATAACGATATGCTCCGCCAAACCCCACAAACCAAAGGCGATTTTGTAGGTCTTCGTAAATTTGAAAAGTCAGAGGGCCATAATTTCCTTCTTCTATTCTATATTCAGCGAGTTTCTCGCCACTTAATCTGTATATATTACGACCGCAATTAAACCAAACATCACCCTTAGAACCCACAATTAAACTACCTGTTCCTTTACTTTCTTCAAAATGCTGTTCTGAAATATTGGTAAGGATATTCTCTTTGAGATGAAAAAGCCCTTTTGAAGTCGAAACCCAAAATCCACCTTTTTTGTCTTCAACTATTTTGCTTACAAAATTGGTTGGGATACCTACTTCGTCAGAAATGCTCTTTAAACTTTTATTTGAATATGAAAATAGACCTGCATTCGTACTGAACCAGATTGTGCCTTTACTATCTTCCAGAATACTATGAACCATTTTTGTACTTGATATGGCAAGGGTTGTATCTTTCTGTCCTTCGGGCAGGTCGAATTTAGTGAACCTTTGTCCATCAAATATGCAAGCCCCTTCTATTGTCCCAATCCAAACATTCCCATTGACATCCGTCTCTATGCACCAAGTATTATTACTTATTAAGCCATCTGATTCGTAATAATTGGTCACTACTGTACCATCAATACTGCTAATACCATCGCGGTGCGCAAACCAAATTCTCCCTTTTTTATCTTCTGCAATGTCTTCAATGGTAACACCTTTGCCTGATTCACTTTTAAAACCATCAATATGAACTAATGAATCTCCAGATAGTTTAAACGCACCATTTTGAGTTCCAAACCAAATATTGCCCTTACTGTCTTGTAATATGGCAGGGATAACGCCACTAATCTGATTTTCTAAATTTGGAAATTTAATTACTTCCTTTTTTGGTACTTCATCTTGTTTATCACGATTATTCGCTTGCCCATTACACAATGACATGACAAAACAGAGCGCAATTCCTGTAAATAATTTTATTTCGTGAAATGGTGTTTTCTCTTTTTTCATTGGCTTCTTATCTTGTATCACGCACGACGTACAGGGGCTTGCCGAAGTGGGGGAATTCAAAGCACAAATGTCCAATTTAGTACACATTCTCCCAATTTGACAAGACCCCAGTTGCAGTAGGGCTTGTTTCTACTTGAATGTCTCATTGATATAGTTATCAAGTTGGTTGTTATTCGTCAACTTGATGAGTTTGTCCATTTCTTTGCTTTTACTCATTTCAATTCCTTTTTTGTAGACATTCATCATTGAAATTAGTCCCGCCTTTTTAGCAGAGAATTTGGTGGCAGTACCCTTATTCTCTAAAAAGTGTTTTGTATAACCCGCTAAATATAGCATCAATAGTTGTGCATTTTTACCATAAATTTTACCAAGTTGTTCGTTAATCTCAACACTAACTGTTGGACTACCAGTAACCCATTGTAAAAGAAATGCGTTTACTTGTTGTCTTTTTGAGGCTTCTTTGTCCAAGTCTGTTTCCTCAAGCCATTTTGCAGCATCAATTATTGCAGGCTCATACTTTACATAATCGTCCTTTGTTTTAAGTTCTACTTTTTGTGGGACTTCAAACCTTGTTTGTGCTTGTACACTCAAAATACTTGTTAGTCCCAAAAACAGAGATAGCAAAAGTGTTTTCATTTTTGTGATAATTTTTAGGTTTTCAAATGTTTGAATTGAGGTTTGTACACTTACAGCCAGCTCATAAACATACGCCAATCACGTACATCTTTCACAATTATAATTAGTGCTTTTTAAAATCCCAAATAGATTTCAAGGTTTTTAAAGTGAGGTGTTTGTAGTTGTACTTGTTTTATCAATCAATTGCAAGTAGTACAAATATGAAAGTCCATTACCAAACAAAAAAGCTTCAAATGTAGTCTGAAAACTCATTTGAAGCTTTTGTATAGGAGAGTAGGCTTAAACTTACTCCTTTTTTGCTTTTTTGAGTTCTTGAGGGGTGCAAGGATAGCCAAACAGACATTTCTCTTTGATGGCTTTCTCTACTTCGCGTGGCACAAGCTTTTCCCAGCCTTTAGTACCCTGCGAAATCAAAGACAAAACATTGTCAGAAAAAATGTGAAGCGTGTTTTTGTTATATGTTTTGATATCAGCAAGCCTCATGTTAGAAAGTAGATACTTATACAAGTCTTCTAAGTGCTTGGGTGTTTGGAAGTTCTGGCATGTCATCATGTCTGTTGTTCCCGGCATAACTGCTGGATAAACATACATCTTGACGTTTTGGCCGAAGAGCTTACCAAAAGCCTCCAATATTCCGCCATTAAGATTGGTATAAAATTTTTCTTGAAACACGTCCATGAGATTGAATACACCCAAAACTACGCCGATTTTCTTGCCACGTGTGAAGCGGGAGAGATAGTCAATAAGGCGATAGTATTCGTGGTAGTTAGATATCATCACGTGCTGCCCAAGAGAACAAAGAATGTCTACGCGATCCAGAAAATCTCTTTCGTCAATTTCGCCAGCCTGCCCGCGAAGATTGGCCAGCGTGAGTTCTGATAGGATGAGTATCTTATCGGGTTCTACATCAGGCTCGTTGATAAACATGTCTCGTCCACAACGCACCATATCCGTATTCACGTGTGTCACGGGGCGGAATCTGCCGCGGAGTGCCAAGATATTTTTCTTGTACAAGACATCAGCGGGCTGCATCACATTGCCATCGGGTCCGAAGATGGTAGCGTTTGTAAAACCAAACTTAACCAATTTTAAGCTAAAAATGCGGTTATCCACTTCTTTGAAGTCTGGCCCAGTGAGTCGGAACATGTCAATCTCTATGCGGTCGGAGGAAAGATTATCCATGAGAGATTGCAGCATCTTTTCGGGATCTGCCGAATGATAGTAGCAAGCATATATCATATTGACTCCCACAATGCCTATTACTTGACTTTGTAGGATCTTGTCGGAGTCTTTTAGCCAAACGTGTACAATAAGCTCATTGTGCTTGCCGCCTGGTGTAAGCTGAAAGCGGACTCCCAGCCAGCCTTGTCCTCGGTTTGTTTTCTTGAAGTTAATCACTTCTACGGTGTTGGCAAAGGCAAAGAAGTTGGTATCTGGTCTCTTGTCGGAGAGCCTCTGTTTTAGAAGTGTAAACTCTTTGCTGAGCATTTTGATACATCGTGGTTCACACACATACCTTTTGCTTGCTTCTGGGCCATAAATAGCGTCGCTAATGGTCATGTCATAGGCAGACATAGTTTTAGCAATAGTGCCAGAAGAAGCACCCGCTTTAAAGAACCACTCTGCTACTTCTTGTCCTGCACCTATTTCTGCAAAAGTTCCGTAGTTTTTGTGATCGAGGTTAATCCTGAGGGCTTTTTGTCGAGTGGTCAGGTTTTGTCCTTCACTCATCAATTCCAAATCGTCCATTGCGCCGTAGTTGTTTTAATCGTATGTTTTTTAAAAAAAAGATTGATATTTTTACTATAGTCAGCCCTAAGCTTGATACTTGTAAAGTTTATTGCCTTTGAGCTTTTGTCCAAAGTTTTATGATAATTTTTTTAAAAACAATAGACAAAGACTATTTAATAAAATTTTATTTTATGAAATGTGCAAATTTTAAGCCCAAAGGCTAGTTTTTTGTCTAAAAAACGAATCTTCTGTATAAAAATACGATAAATCGGTTAAATTTATCGTTGAACTTATTTCTAAATGCATCAATTGATTTGTACAATACTGCCCTTCACGACTGTTTGACCGCCAGAAGATAGTTCTGCTTGTGCGTTTCCAGCCATTTTGAGTTGAGTCTGTGCTTCGGCCTCAATCTTGAGGGACTTGGCCTTAAAACTCGTCTTGGCATCAATTTCTATATTCAGGCCGCTCATTTTGATATTGCCTTTGTTAGCTGTAATGTTTATATCCTTTGCGCTGTCTATGATAATTCCTGCCGAACTCATCTCTATTTTATTTTTGTGTTTGTCTTCGATTGTGATGCCTTTAGCGTTATCCATCGTGATTGTATTGCCATCAGGCGTTGAAATCTCAATGATTTTGTCTTTGTCTTTGAACAAAAGTTTGAGCTTATTGACTGTACTAATGCCTTTAATGGGGTTATCTTTAGCAGGCGGGATGGGCGGTGTGTGCTTTGAACCATAAATACTACCCAAAACCACGGCATAACGGGGGTCTTCATTCAAAAATGCGACAATAACTTCGTCGTTTATTTCAGGAAAAAAGCCTATTCCTGCATTATTTGAGGCATAAAAATTGGCAAATCTTGCCCAGACGTAGGCGGTGTCGCCCAGAAGAGGCAGCATGACTTTAACTTTATAGCTCCCGTCGGGATCTTCGTGTATGTTGGCCACCACACCCGAGTGCATTCCCTTGAGTGCAGGCATCAGCGCGGCAGCGTCTGGCGGCTGTACGTTGGGTAGCTCCTCTACGAACCACTCAAAATCAAGCCCAAGCTGGGCCTCTGTTATCCAAGTACCATCTTCTAAGCGTTGCGTGACAGCACCTACATAGCATGTGCCATTTAAGCGATCGCCCAAGCCTTCTAACTCGACCATACTCCCAGGCTTTACAGAGGCATTGCCAGGGAAGCTGACTTTGCCTTTTACTTTTGACAGCTCTGCTTTTAGCAATTTGCCTGAAGCCCATTTGGACAGCTCAGATTGCGTTAGGCCAGCTGAAGTACGCATTTCATACTGCGAAAGCCCTAATACCCCCGCCAACTTGCTAGAAGTCAGATTTCCTGGCGTTGTGGGGCCTGTACTCTGAGAGTCGCCAGAGAGATTGGCCTGCGTGGCAGTATCCCAAGAAAAAGCTTTGGCTTTTTTGATTTGAGTTCGTGCATCTACCTCAATGTGCATATCTAAAATACTATCGCCAAAGCATAACTTGCAAATAGCTGAAGCAGAGGTTTGTGGTTCTTTTACAGTAACCTTTCCGTCATCCACTACCACAACAAAGCCATTAGCTTCTGCTCGCATCATGGTTAAATCCCAGTCCGAAATCTGATGTTGTATAAAAAAAGGATGAGCAATGCTTAAAGAACCCACATAAGGTGTCAGCCCATTGTCGCCTATAAGTTTTTTGATAATGGCATCGTCGGTCTTTTTTTCAAAAAATGCGTTTTTACGCCCCATAGTCATTTTTATGGCCTTGTCGCGGCAGTCAATACTTATTGCAGCCTTGTTTTGGTATACCCTTACACCGTGCTTAACGATGATACCTTTAAAAATGGTCTTCTCTGTAGAATGGTAACCAAGCTTGATTTCTACATCGTTACCAGGAACAAAGGTAGAGGCATTACTCAAAGGAAAAGTACCTTCGGAGGGGCCTGCATCAGCAATGATGATTCTGGCTGAAGGAATCTTGCCCACGGCTTTGTGGGTTTCTACAAACAAAATCTCCATGCTGCTCTCCACAGCTTTACCAGCCACTGAAATAGTGAAAGTAACAAGACCAATATCAGAAGTTACAGGTGCGCTAGGCATGAAATGGTTCGCGTTAGTGGGTTGACTCTATAACAAAGAATATTGGCAATAAAACACAATTTTGGGATACAAACAAAGCTTTGGCGTTATTTTCTGAGGGAATCTGAAATCACCTTGTTGTAGCATTACCTCCTTGCACCAGCTGAGAAAATAAAATTAGAAAAATTTTGATTATTATTTGTATTTAGACTTAATCTAAATTAGCTTTGTTTCATCAATTCATCTTTTACTAAACAATTTGCTTGATATGCAATACTTTAAATCCTTTTTAGCAACATTTGTTGTTCTCTCATTTTTCTTTTCCTGCAGCCAAGACGACGACAAAGCTCCACTTAATATTCCTACAACGTTTAATGCTAACAACTACACCACGCAAACTACTGTGCAGGCAGGCGTGAGAAGTAGTTTAGCAGCTCTGACCGATGCCATGAAAACAGGCCGTAAATCAGGTGTGCTAGTGGAGTTGACAAAATTACAGGCGTTGAAAAATGCGGGCACGCCTTCATTGACTGCGCTCAGCACCGCGTACTACAATGGCGTTGTGGATAAAGCTCTCGTTACTTTAGCGGCATCTAGTGGAAATATATTTGATCCTAGTACAGCTCCTAGTGGTTCAGGGGGTGTTTTTGGGGAAGGCAGCAGCACCTACCTTTTTGACAAAAACGGCTTGGAACAAGAACAGGTAGTAGAGAAAGGACTTTTTGCAGCAGCTCTCTATAACCATTTTATCACCCTCAAAGGTCAGCCAATGTCTGAAAGTGTCGTTAATCAGATGGTTTGTATCTATGGTGCGCACCCTAATTTTCCGAATACCAACACCAAAGACAAAACTCCTACGCCTGACCAGTTCCTAGCTCTCTACGCTGCTCGCCGTGATAAAAACGACGGAAAAGGCTTTTATACAAGTATTCGCGATGCCTTCATAAAAGCTCAAGCAGCAGCTCTAGCTGGTTCAGACTATCAAGATGATTATAAAGCGGCTATCAGCAGCATACAAGACAATATTGAAAAGTCGCAAATGGCTACGGTTATCAACTATTGTTTTTTTGCAGTAGATAAGCTCAAAGCTACCAGTCCTAGCGTAGCAGACAGAGCGGCTGCTCTCCATGCTTATGGTGAAGCCATTGGCTTTTTGCACGGATGGCGTACGCTTCCTGCTGCCGAAAAGCGTATCACAGACGCTCAGATTGATGAGTTGCTCGTTTTGCTCAAAGCACCTGTCATGGGCGAGCCTCAATCCTATCTTTTCTTAACCAAATCGTTTGAGACACTGCCCGATCTTTTGAAGGTAAGCGATAAGCTTCAAGCTATTTATAGCTTTACGCCAGAACAAATGACTGACTTCCGCAATAATTGGATTGCTGTGCAAGGCAGATAACAAGAAGTTCGGCAAGATAAATTTTTGACTTTTTTTTTGGTGTTTGCCCTCTTTTTAGCTACTTTTGCGTGCTTTAAATGAAAAAGCCATGCCGAAGTGGTGAAACTGGTAGACACGCGCGTTTCAGGGGCGCGTGCACGTGAGTGCATGCGAGTTCGAGTCTCGCCTTCGGCACTTGCTTAATTTGAGGTTGGTTCTTTGAGCCAACCTCTTTTTTTATGCAATAAGGTATTCATCACTGAAAAGCAAAAGAGAGAGATTATTTGCATAACCTCTCTCTCTTTTAACAAACGGATAAAGTAGAATCCTTGTTTTAGTCTTGCTGAACAGCTTCAGAAAGCTCTGCCAGAGCTGCTTCCTCTGCTTCACGGCGCTTTTCACGTATAGCAAATATTTCATTACGTACTTTAAAGCTGTAAGGCAAAGTTGCACCTAAAAGTCCTTCAGAACGAAGCTTGGACAACACCAGTGTGTTTGTTGCTTCTAAGCGAGCACGATAGGTGATAATCTCTAAAAGTTCTTTGTTGCGGTTAGAAAGCTCTTGTGTCAGATAAGGCAAGAACTGTTGATAGTTGGCATCGGTAATAAATTCTGGTGGAAAGCCCATATTGACGGCCAACATTTTGGCTAAGTGCAACTGGTATGTAGCATCATCGAGCACAATATCAAGCATTTCAGCCACCGCATTTTTTACAAGCCCTTCTTTAACACCGCGCTTGAACTTGAATATTTCGGCTTTCATATTGGTCTCCTGAGCTTCGGCTACCTGCTCTAGGTGCAGCTGAGAATACTCTTCCGAAATATCTACATCGACAACTTCTTTGAGGACTTCGAATAAGTCTTCAGCCACCACAAAATCGATATCTTGCTTGATATATTTGAGGCTTTCTTGGGTAATATTTTCAATAGCGGCATCGCGTGTGCTCACACCTTCGCCATAGTTGTTGATAAGAATATCTTTAATAGATTCAGGAACAACCACATTTAAGATTGCACTTACTTCAAAAGTACATGATTTAGGTGCGCCTTGGGCATAAAAATTGCGTGGAATACGCAGTTTATATTCCAACAAATCACCATCGCCAAAATAAGTGGGAACATCTAATTCACATGACTCGCCTATTTTAAGGTCAAGTAAAGGTTTTTGTTCTGGCTCAGACAAGGTTGGCATGTAAAACGCTACCTGTGCACTGTGGTTATAAGGCTCAGCTATTTTTACTACGCCACGTACCAAGGATGCACTGTTTACAGGATTTTCAGAAGGCGTGCTGTCGTATGAAAACGCCAAATTTTGTTCATATTGCGCCTCAATGATGCGCTTGTCTATAACTGGTTCATAGTCTTTGACACGTGTAAAGACAGACTTGTCAATCTTAATTTCAGGACGCAAAGCAAACATGAATTCGTAGTGAACACCATCTTTACTACTAAACTCCATGCGTGAATTTTTCTTGACTAAGACCGGATTGTTATTCAAAAAATAGCCTTTGGGTTGAGCTTTTATAAACTCATTTAATTCTTTGGAAATAATATTGTCCACGACGTCTACATAAACAGACATACCAAGCATTTTTTTAACCAAAGGAAGCGGGGCTTTGCCAGGACGAAATCCATTGATATTGACTTTTTTGCGGTACTCTTCGGTCTTCTTGGTAACGGCTGGCGCATAATCGCTTTCTTTCAAGCTGATAGTCCAAGTGGCCGTTTGATTGTCTTTTGCTACAAAATTAGTTTCCAATGTCTTGTATTTTAGAAGTTTAAACAACGTACTCATTCAATTTTGCGCAAAGATACAGAGTTGTAAACGAAGAGCCAAACAAAACGCAAAATATTAACGAATTATGTCTATAGCAAACAGAGGCTTAAACCCGAATGATAGATTATTTGTACAGAACGTAGGTATTTAGGATATAGCGTGCTAAAACAATGGATGCTATTTAGCAGCAACAAGTACCAATTTGTTGCGATATTAAAATTTTCAATACAACAGTTGGTATCACAAAAAGCTATTTGATACTATCATGTAGCGCAGGAAAACGATCTATAATTCGTTCTCTATCAAGGTTTTCTTTATCTCTCTGTCGCTTTTTGAAGAGAGCATATTCTGGACTCTGTTTAAACATCCAAAAATCCACCCGTTTCTTCATACGCTGTTGGGCTTTGATAAACTCAGGATTCTTAGGGTTTTGTGCAAGAGCTGTGGCATAATATCGTTCTGAAAGTACAACGTTTCTGAAGTACTTTTCATGGATAAAGCCCATGTAGTAATGAGCAGGCGTGAGCTTGGGGTTATGGCGCAGAGCCAAAAGAAAAAGCGTTTGTGCGCGTGAAATAAACTTTTTGTTCAAATAGTAAACGCTTGCTTGAAAAGCTGCGCGCCAATGTGTGCTATCAAGCTTGAGCACCGTTTCAAAGCACATGGCAGAGGTGTCAAATCGGTTAAGCAATCTAAGATTCATACCCAGCTCAAAGAGCAAGTCCGCATCTTTTCCTGTAAGCTTCATGGCTTTGTATATAAGCTTATTAGCATGCTTGTATTTGCCAAAAGAAGAAAAAGACTGAACGATTTCCAAATGAGAAGGCTTATGTGCAGGGTCTTTTGCTAATACCTTTTGAAGATAGGAAAATGCCCTTCCTGTATCTTGCAATTGTCTATATATAGCCCCTTTGTAATAAAGTATCTCTTTGTCTTCAGGAAAAAACCGCTCTACTTTATCTACATTAACCAACGCATTTTTGTAGTCTTTAAATTCAAACTGTGTTTTGGCTAAAGTGCGATAAAAGGATAATTGCCCAGACGCTATTTTTTCTGCTTTTGCAGCAACTTTGAGAGCGTCTTTTGGCTTTTTATCACTATAATAAAGCAGCGTGAGCAAAAAGTAAGCTTCAGAAAACTTGGGATTTAGACTTATGCATGTGTTGGCATCGCTGATAGCGGCTGCATACCATTTTTTGCGGTCATAAAGCTTTGCCCTTTGATAATAAAGCTCAGCCACTTGAGGACGGTCAGAAATGTACTCCGAAAGTTGTTCTATTTGTAGCTCAAGATTGGTATTTTGAGCATTAGGTTCTGGCGGTACGGTTGTTTTGGGCGTGAGATCAAGCTTACAAGCACTCACAAACATCATGATACAGAGCAAAGATAGAACGCTGCAAATAGGGTGCCTTAAGAAGACTAAACAAAAACGCCAGAATAAACGCATAGAAAACGATGCAAATCAAACTCTAACAGTCCTTAACAGGACAAGGGATAGGCTTGTGTCTTGATAACTTTTTGTGTTTATGTTTTTGCGGCTTATGAGAAGTTTGACAAGCGGTCGCAAAGGTACAAGAACAAACCAGTATCAGCAAAAGCATTAGACGCAACTTTTCAAAACAACTTTTTAAACGCGGGCGCATAGCTTGATGAGTTTAAGGCAATCAGAAACAGTTTTTGAGATGAATTAACGCTTCTTTTTGGCCTTTACATAACTGCGGTGTTTGGGAGTCCAAGGTTGTTTTGGGGTGTGTAAACAACCATACAAGAACGCTGTAATCAGCAAGAGGGCTACAGACTTAATGAACAAGTTATAGGAATGCCTTTTCTTCATGGCACTTAAAAAGAAGGTTTTAGTAAATTAGCAGTAATTTTTGTGATGAAAGTTTAGCAAGAAATGCTAAAAAGGGTTAGTAAGTAGACAATTTGAACTCTACCAAACTTTGACATGCTTGAGTTTACGCTCAGACTTTGCGCTCATTGGCTTCTTATTGACCAGAGTACCTTTATTGTTACGCGGTGTCCAAGCCTGCTTTGGGGCGTGTACACAGGAAGACAAAAGAGCAGAAAGAGAAAATACAAGAGCAAGAGATATCAAAAGATTTTTCATATTTGAGCGTTTTTTTAGAAATAGGCTTAAAAGCAAACAAAAACTTTGAGCTAGGCTCATTAACATCCAATTCAAATACCGTGCTCACTTCCCTAAATACGCTCAAAATATAAGAATATTGCAACTCATTCAATTTTACATCAAATCTTTTTGGGACTCAAGCCAACAAATTTTTTTGTCATTGGTATAAAAAAGAGTTTTTAGCAGAAGTTAGAGATTTTTATTTGCAGACTTTCTTAGAATCTGCTCTGCCCAACATAAAAAATATGCATGAAGTGGAGAGGATACATGGTTTTAGCTTAAATTTGCAAAGTTGAAGATAATGAAAAGTATTATCTTTTTGATTATAAGAGTTTTATGTTGTTTGCAAAAGCTGTGTCTTAAAAGTTATGAAAAGAGGTCTTGTTAATTTGTTGTTTGCTTGCTGGATTTTATCTGGATTATGCTCTTGTTCAGCTTCCTCTGAGTCGGCCTCAAGCGTGGAAGTGTTTTACCAGAACCTGAGCAAAGATGATTTTAAAGAAGCCATTAAAAGCTTTGATCATGTTCTTTTTCAGATGAAGTCCGAAGAAGCTTGGGTAAACGAATTAACCGCAAGGCAGAAAGTGGTGGGTAGCCTCAAAAGTTTTGAGTTGTTGAACCCTATGGTGGCCGAACAGGAAAATATGCCTATGCTCACTTTGCGTTATCAGACTGTTTATGAAAATACGACTATGAAAGAGTCTGTAACTTTGATACGCGGCAAAAATGGGTACTTGATTTCGGCTTATACTTTCAGCGACTTGGTGGGTTGCACACTCTATGATCCGATTCGTGCCAACCAACTAGATTCTGCTATCATGGTTTTTGACACGGCTGCTTATGACGCAAGCAAACGCGCTGAGCTGAGAAGTAAGTTAAGCAGAAAGTGCAATGTTATGGGTATACCCACTGGCTTCACGGTGCTTTCGGCAGCCAAAGAGGGTGACCAATCTAAATATGTCTTTGAGGTAGCGTATCCTAAAGGCTCAGTACGCGAGGAGGTTGTTTTCTCAGAATATCAAGAGAATAGATATCGTGTGATGTCTTATAACTACGACATTAGCAAAGAAGAAGCTGCCTACAAAGCCAAACTTGATAGCACTCTCAAACAACAGCAAGGTGGTATGATTGATTTAGCAAATATACCTAATGGAACTTTAAAAAGTAAACTTAATCTCAAACGTAGCAGACCCATTCCACAAGATGGGATTGTCGTCAAGGAAAAAGGATCTTAAATAGCAGATATCTATCAAAACAAAAGATTTGGAGATTAGGTTATTGATACGGATTGAGTATGAGTAGGCAGGAATAATACTTGATGTCTTCATTATCAAAAAACTAAGATGTCTCATAGAAAAAACGTAAAAAAGTCCACTTGGTTGAGTAGACTAGAAAACACACATCCCTTTGTGATGATGCTTTATGTATCTATGTTAGGCATCGGCGGAGTGTTTTTCTTTTTGGTGCTTAGCTTTGCCACAAGCCAAATCAGTTTCAAGCTGAGTGCCTACCCCAAAGCTTTTTTGGTCAGTACGCCTCTTCTTTTGGCGTGCAGCTGGGCTTTGGAGCGCGCCAAACACTTTTTTGCTTTAGAAGACTTGAAGTCTTTGTTTAAGATGCTCTTAATTAGCACTCTGTTTGCTTTGGCGTTTATGGTATCGCAGTTTTTGGGCTGGGGTGAGCTTCAGCTCTATGGTATAGGCTTTAGGGGGCTGGCAGCAGGCTCTTATTTGTACCTTATCTCAGGTTTGCACTTGTTACACGTTTTGGCTGGTTTTATATTTCTGGTTTACTTTCTGATTCAGACCCGCCGCCGTTACAACGATTCAGTTAAAATACTCATTGCCATAACTAACCCCTTTGAGAAAACAAAGCTTGATTTACTGGCCTTGTATTGGCATTTTATGGATTTTCTATGGATTGTTCTGGCTTTGTTCTTTTTGTATTTTTTTATTTAGAAGTGCGTCAATGAGAACACTTCATTATCTTGTTTTTAGTCTTAGTAAAAGCAAGTTTAATCGAACTTTTTTATTAAAAATCCTATAATCAGAACACGTTGCACTAAATTTGGTATAAATTTTTGGATAATTTTAATATGCTAGAGTAAATTTGGCCAACATTTTGAAATAAGACACTATTGTTATTCAAAATTACTTCCAACAAACCCCGAAATGGTTTAAAAAGCCATTGAACACCCTCTAAAAATATCCTATTTCCCGATTTACGAAAAGCAATGCCCATACGATATATTTTCGGTTTTATTTTAGTTACTCTTACCTGCTTGAGCAGTGTGCAAGTGTCTGCACGAGACTCTCAAGCGCGTTTTGAGCACTATTCCACCGAAAAAGGGCTTTCTCAAAATAGCATCAATGCAATCATGCAAGACCGTATGGGTTTTTTGTGGTTTGCTACACAAGACGGTCTGAATGTGTATGACGCTTACAACTTCCAAGTGTTCAGCGCGTCTTCTGGAGATACCACTACCTTATCCTCTTCTTATGTCAATACGCTTTTTCAAGATAGCCAAGGCCGAATTTGGGTAGGGACATCAGAAGGCATCAATCTGTATAATCCCTTTTCTAAAACGTTCTTACATTATTTTAACGAGGAAGAAAACCGCGAACATTTGCTCTCTGAAAACATCAAATGTTTTGCCGAAGGCGCAGATAAACGTGTTTGGGCAGGTACAGACGGCGGTGTGAAATGTCTTAATCCTCAAACGTCTGTTTTTGAGTTAGTTAAAAGTACGCTTGGATTAAGCGTTACTAGTTTGCTGAAGGGTAAAAATGGGCAAATTTGGATTGGTACAGAAACTGGTTTGTATGTTCTAGATCCACAAAAATTAAGCCTTAGTTCACCCCTCCCCGAGCCTCTTATAACAGCTTCTGTACAAACACTTTATTACGACAAAAAAGGAAGGCTTTGGATAGGCACTACCAATGGCCTTTTTTGTATTTATCACAATGGCGCATTTAATCAATACATGTATGAGCCTAATGGCTCAAGCCTCAACACGATATCTTTTCCAGTTATAACATCTATTTTACAAGACCAAAAAGGGTATATTTGGGCTGGAACACAAGGTGGTGGCCTCAACGTGATAAGCCCCAACGGACGTGTAGAGCGCATTGCACACAGCGAAGAACAAATCCACTCTTTGAGTCACGATATTGTTCACAGCCTTTTTGAAGACAGTAGCGGCACTATTTGGGTGGGTACTTATAACGGTTTGGATAAATATGATGAGGAACGTGATGTTTTTGCAGCTTATCGCAGTCCTCTTCAATATGCAGCCACACAAGTGGAGGGTGAGGTGTTATCCATCTGCCAGTTACGCAACGCTAATGTGTGGGTGGGCACAGAGCAAGGTATTTGGATATTGGCACCACAGGCTAACAGCACTTATAAGGTTGAAAAGTTAGCTTCCAAAGGCGTATCTTTTGACAATGCACTGGTAAGTAGTATTTTTGAAGATAGCGAAGGTCTTGTATGGGTTGGTACTTCTGGTAGCGGCTTGTATTGCTATAATCCCAAAAACAAGCAGATACAACGTTACTTATATTCAGAAAGCAATGCCAATACTCTAAGCGATAACTACATCAACATTGTTTATGAAGACCGTAGAAAAGTCATTTGGGTGGGTACTTCAGGCGGGCTAAACAGCATCAATAAGGAAAATTCTGCTATAACGCGTTATCAGCGCAGTGAGGACAGAAAGCCTGGTAGCATCAGTGACAACAACGTCTGGTGTATCAAAGAAGATACTTATGGAGTTCTTTGGGTGGGCACATCTTTGGGCTTGAACCGCTTCAAAAGAGAAAATGGACGCTTTGTAAACTATTTCAAAACTCCTGATAATAAGAGTATTAGTAATAACTATGTGGTATCTATTTTTGAAGACAGCAATGGTTCGGTATGGTTTGGAACACATGGCGGAGGTTTAAATAAATATAATAACCAAACTGGTCATTTTGAGCACTTTACCGAAAAAGAAGGCTTGCCGAGCAGTGTAGTTTACGGTATATGCGAAGATTCTGAAAAACAACTCTGGCTGAGCACAAACAAAGGTTTGGTAAGATTTAACAACAAAACAAAACAATTCAGATTTTTCGATGCTAACGACGGTCTTAAAAGTAATCGTTTTACGCCAAATGCCGTTTTGTTTACTTTTCAACGAGAGCTTTTGGTGGGAAGTATCAACGGTCTGATTGTCTTTAAGCCAATATTAGTCAAAGATAACCAGTTTCTACCTCCCGTCAGAATTACCGATTTTAAGCTTTTTAATCAAAGCGTACAGCTCTCCTCCGACTCTATTCTTCAAAAGAGTATACTGGAAACCGAGTTTATAGAGCTTGCATACGATCAGAACGTATTCTCTTTTGACTTTGTGGCTCTTAACTTTAGGCTCTCTCAAAAAAACAACTATGCTTATATGCTAGAGAATTTTGACGAGGACTGGAGCTTCACGAATGGCAAAAATCGTGTGGCATCTTACACCAATGTGCCACCTGGCGAATATGTCTTTAAGGTGAAAGCTTCTAACAATGATGGTGTTTGGAATACAACAATTACAGAAATTAGAATCTCCATCAAACCGCCCTACTGGCAGACCTGGTGGTTTCGTATTTTGATGTTGGTGCTTGTGATGGGTTTGGCTTACACTGTTTACAGAGTGAGAATAGTACAAATGGAACGCCAAAAACAACGCCTGTCTCGTTTAGTTAAACAAAGAACCCGTGAGCTTCAGCATGAAAAAGAAAAGCTAGAGCTGCTTTACAAAGACAATTTGAATAAAAATAATGAGATTTTAGAAATCAATATTGACCTCAAACAAAAGAAAGAAGAAATTTTAGCTCAGCGTGATGATATTGAAAGGCAGCGCAATGAGTTAGAGCGTTCCTTCAACAACATTCGGATACTAAGTGACATTGGACAAGAAATAACCGCTATTTTAGATCTCGAGGATCTGGCTAAGGTGGTGTATGAGCACATCAACTCTCTTATGGACGCGTCAGGCTTTGGTATTGGTATTCACGACGAAGACAAACAAATTTTAGAGTTTAGGGGCTTTGTAGAGAATAATCAGATTTTGCCTGTGCATTTTGATGAATTGTCATCTGTAAACTCTCTCTCAGTCTGGTGTTTGCATCACCAAGAGGAAATATTTATGAATGATGTCAGTAAAGAATACAATCGATACATTAAAGGCGATATTCAAATTACTGAAGGTCAGCAGTCTGAATCTCTCATTTATTTGCCTCTGTCTGTTAAGAACCGCCCTGTGGGGGTTATCACCGTGCAAAGCTTCAAAAAGGGAGCCTATACCCGTCAGCATTTAACGATACTTAAAACATTGGCCTCCTATATTTCCATTGCCTTAGACAACGCTCATGCCTATGATGATCTCAAAAATGCTAAAAAGATTATTGAAGGTACAAACTTGGCCGTGATGGATAGCTTGCGTTATGCGCAAACCATACAAAATGCCATTCTACCCGACGAAAAAACCTTCCGAGAGCTTACAAGAGACTTTTTTGTCATCTACCAAGCCAAAGACATGGTGTCGGGAGATTTTTATTGGATTAAAGAATGCAATAAGCGGATATATATGGCAGTGGCTGACTGTACAGGACACGGCGTACCAGGTGCTTTCATGTCGATGATAGGTAGCAGACTGCTTACCGAAATTATAGATAATGGCCGCATTTATGAGCCAAAAGATATTTTGCAGGAGCTCAATAGTCAAATACACAGTGCTTTGCGTCAAGATCAAGTTCAAAATGATGATGGTATGGATATTGCCCTTTGCTCAATAGAGGAAGTCCAAGGCTCAGAAATTAGAAACATCCAATTTTCGGGCGCAAAACGCTCTATTCTTTACATAGGACAGGATACTGCTGAGTTGCTGAAGGGCGATCGTCGCTCCATTGGCGGTCGCGACAAGCGCAATAGCCGAGCCTTTACGCAGCATCACATACAGGCACGTTCAGGTGACTACCTCTACATGGGTACAGACGGGTTAGCAGACCAACACAACAGTAACAAGAAGAAAATTGGTTCAAATCAAGTTCGTTTACTCATTCTCAGCACACAAGGTATGGGTATGGCGGAACAAAAAGCTCATATTTGGTCAGTGTTTGAGGCTCATAAAGGGCGAGAAACACAAAGAGATGACATCACCTTGCTTGGTGTTTTGCTCAAGTAAAATAAATTTGTTTTGGTGTATTTTTATATCTGACTTTGAACCAAAGCACTGCACTTGCTTTTGTTCTTTAATCTGTAAAATGGCTATCTTCATTAGAAAGTAAGTCGGTGCGCTCAAAAACGACTGCAATTATTTTTCGACTCAGTGCAAACCGCTTAGTTGCAGGTTGTGTTCATTCTTTTCGTATCTTTGCAGTCCCAAATAAACAAGAAGCAGTATGGGTAGAAAAGGTAGAGTTTTGGTGGCCATGAGTGGTGGCATAGATAGTTCCCTCGCAGCCGTGTTGTTGCACGAAGAGGGTTACGAAGTAATAGGCATGACCATGAAGACATGGGACTATGCCTCTTCGGGTGGCACCAAAAAGGAAACGGGCTGTTGTAGCTTAGACTCTATCAATGACGCGCGGGCTATTGCGGTTGATTTGGGATTTCCACACTATATTCTGGACATTAGAGCAGAGTTTGGCGACTATGTTATAGACTACTTTACGGGCGAGTATGTGGCTGGTCGCACACCTAATCCTTGTATTTTGTGTAATACACATATCAAGTGGGATGCGCTCCTGCGACGTGCCGATAAATTGGACTGTGACTTTATTGCCACGGGGCACTATGCAAAACTGAGACAAGAAAACGGACGCAGTATTGTGTCACGTGGGGTAGATTTGACCAAAGACCAATCTTATGTGCTTTGGGGAGTCTCTCAGTCCAGTTTGGCACGCACTATTTTGCCACTTGGGGGCTATGCCAAGCAAGAAATAAGGGCTATGGCAGTAGAGAGAGGTTTTTTTGAGTTAGTCAATAAGCCTGAGTCTTACGAAATATGCTTTATTCCTGACAACGATTACCGCAGTTTTCTCAAAAAACGCCTGCCAGACTTAGAAGAAAAGGTAAAAGGCGGCGACTATGTACAAACTGATGGCAAAGTATTAGGTGAGCATGACGGCTTTCCTTTCTACACCATTGGCCAACGCAAAGGCTTAGGCATAGCCACAGGAAAACCTCTTTTTGTGGTGGACATTCAAAAAGAGAGGAATAGAATTGTTTTGGGAGACAAAAGCGATTTGATGCGTGACGGTATGACGGTACGCAATTTGAATCTTCAGAAATATCCTTCTTTGGCTCATAAACAATTTGACACTGTTACAAAAGTGCGTTCCACAGACAAAGGGACTCCCGCCTTGGTTTGGCAGGAAGGAGGCGAAGCCATTGTACGTTTCGCACAGCCTGTTTCTGCCATTGCACCAGGCCAAGCCGCTGTTTTTTATGAAGGTGATGACGTGCTTGGCGGTGGTTGGATAGAATCGAGCTTTCATTGGCGAGACAAAGAGCCTAAGAAAGACTAGGTAGGTTACTTGGCCAAGTCTTTTTGTATTTCTCTGAAGATAAGCATCAAGTCAGATATTGGTAAGCCCATGACGTTATAATGGCAGCCTTCTATGCGTCCTATGGCTGCCGCACCAAACCACTCTTGTACACCATAAGCACCCGCTTTATCCATAGGTTGATAGTGGTGTACATAATACGCGATTTCTTGACGGCTCATAGGGTTCATAAAAACCTTGCTCATAATGTTTCTCTCATAGATTTTAGGCTGAAGCTGATCATTGCAGCTCACCACCAATCCTGTGTACACATCGTGTGTACCGCCCTGTAAAGTGTCCAACATTTGACAGGCTTCCTCAGAGTTTTTGGGCTTCTCGAGATGTTTGCCTTGATGTATGACGGTGGTATCTGCCGTGATAATCAGTTCTTGAGTAGGTGTTTTAGGCGAGAGTGCCTTGTTTTTTTTGCGTGCCAAATAGAGACTGATGTCTGCCATTTCTTGAGAAGTGCTGTGAGGGTAGCTTTCGTCTACTTCTTCTGCCACACGCACCTCAAAGGGCAAATCCAACTTACCCAAGATTTCGCGGCGGCGCGGTGAGTTAGAAGCCAGAACAAGGCGGTAGGTGGCTAAAAGTTGCTTGAGAGGATGTTCCATAATATAAGTTTGATTTTAAGAGGGTTACCAATCTTCGTCATTGGCATCAAAAATGTCAGTGTCAAGCCAGCCAGATTTTGGAGCCTCTTTTTCACCATTCAAATTGATAAAAAACTGATCGCCTCTGAGCTTGACGGGAGCCTGACCAAGATGGTTAAAAGACTCTGCATAATCGTATTGGAAGGGAATCACTATTTGTCCAGATTTATCAATGAATCCCCAAAGGTTATCTTTCTTGGCAGCAATCAAGCTTTCTTCCGAATAGCCAACACGTTCATAAACAGGTTCTATGACTTCTTGAATTTGTGTGTTGATAAATCCTTTAAGCCCGTTGTTTTCCACCTCAAGTAAGCCGCCCACAAATACGCTACTGATGGCATCATAAAAAACAGTGGGTGCTTTCGGGTTTTTGAGATGAATAAAACCATAAAGCCCGTTTTTAGTGACATGTACAACTGAGGGGACATTGGTAGAAATTACATCGTCATAGAGTGGTTCTACAAGAATTTTCCCCTCTTTGTTGATAACTCCCCAGAATTTGTTTATCTTGACAAAGGCCGCTCCATTTTTGAAACTAGACGCTTCGTCATATAAAAAAGGAATGACCACATCGGCTTTATTGTTGATAAAACCATATTTTTCTTTGTATTTGACTTTGGCTAAACCGTTAGAAAACAGCTCTATATCCTCAAAAGCAAACTCTGTTACGAGGCGTGCTTTGTAGTCCATGATGGCCCATTTCCCATTTCGCATCACTTTGGTGTAGCCGCTCTCTACATCGGCATAGCCCACAAGACCGTCCGAGCCGAGAAATGTAAACTCAAAGCTGCCCGCATTGTCAAAAACAAATTCTGTGAGCAGTTTTTCTTGACGACAATCAAAATAAGCGTAGCGATTATTTTGCCGTATTCTTTTGATGTAGAGATTGTTAGAAATACCGTAATCTACTTCGTCATAGTTCGTAAAAATGATTTTATTCTGGCTGTTGATGTACTGCCACTTGCCCAAAAGCTTTACAAATAATCTGTTGGAGGCCATCATGGCACTCACCGCCTCGAAAATATGGGGGTGCACTTTGACCCCCTCAGAGACCAAGCCGAAACGACCCGTTTTTTCGTCTTTAGACCACAAAAAGGGAGTTTGAAGATCAAAAAATACATCAGAAACGAATCTATCTAAGCGGATAGGCTCTCCGCTTGGAGTTTGACAAACCCACTCTTGACGAGGCTTTTTAAGCCAAATTCTATTGCCAATACAAGGCAGTATTTGTTCGTATTCAAATGGCAACACAAGCTGTCCGAGGGTGTCTATCATACCCCAAAAATCACCATTTTGTACGGCAGCTAAGCCCTCAGAAAAGGGCAAGGCTTGAGAATATTCGGCGTTGAGCTGGACTTGGTTTTGCCAGTTGATATACCCTATACGGCTGTTCTCTGATTTGAAGCCTAATAAAGTCCCTTCGTAATGGCCAGTTAGACTTTTGTCAAATGTAAATTTGATCTGCCCGTTTTTGTCCAGCAAAAAGGATTGTTTATTCTTTTTGCAGCTGATAAGCCCTTTGTTATCGTGCCCCCCTTCACTGTACTCAAAGCCAGTCAGAGCCTTACCTTGTGGTGAAAACAGTGCGTAAAGCCCATTTTCTTTGAGCCAAAAATGTCCTTCTGCTGTAGCCAAAAAGAGATTTTCATAGGTGTTGAGCAGTATTTTTTTGCCGAGCGTAGAAAAAACGCTGTATGCGCCGTTTTTTACAAAGGCCAAAATGTCATTGGAATAGGCATCCAAGCGGTGATACTGGGGCGGAATCAGCACTTTGCCCTGCATATTGGCACAGCCCATCAGGTTATTTTTATTCAGCAGTATCAAATTGTTTTCTAAAGCAGAGATATGGTCATAAACCAGCGGTAGAAGCAGCTTGCCCTCTGCATTGCAAAGCCCCCAGTGGCTACCTTTCTGAACCGCTAAAGCCAATGGTTGTGTGCTCAAAAACTCGCAGTTGTCATAAATGGGTTCGGCTACTATTTTACCTTCGGCAGTCATAGCACCCACCAAACGCCCTTTGCGCATATACACGCCCGTAGTGCGCTCTGAACGCCACATGTCATCGTACACAGGAGCAGAGAGCATGGTTCCGTTGGCGTTAAGCAAACCGTATTTTTTTTCTCTTTTGACAATGCAAAAACCGTTTTTAAACTCCGAAATTTCATTGTGAACTGGCTCTTGAACTATCGAACCCGCTGCATTGACAAGTCCAAACAGGTTCTTTTTGAATATTTTAGCGATACCATTTTGAAAAGTCTCATAAACTTCGGTCTCTGGACTGAGAGCAAACAGCTCTTTGCCGTTTGTGTCTAAAAAACGCCAATGCCCTTGATTTTTGACGGCTATCTTTTGTTCTGAAAGAGGCTTAACAGCTTCATAGGAAGTAGTTAAAATTTCTTTTCCGCTGACATCTATCAGCCCGTATTTTCCGTTACGCCTCACCACCGCCGTTTGCCCGACGAAATGTATCATCTCCTCGTAAATGATAGGCACAACCGCTATGCCTTGTTTGTTCAAACAGCCGTAACGAGTTTCTAAACGCACAGTGGCTAAGCCATTGTCATCAAACTCTGTTGCATCGTCATACAAAAATGGAATGGCTACATCTCCTTTGAGGTTTAAAAAACCATACAAACCATCTTTTTGCACAAGAGCTAACCCAAAAATAGAAAAGGGAGAGGCCATTTCATAGATAACAGGAATCACGATTTGTCCGTTCAGGTTGGCATACCCATAGCGACGATTTTGCCGCACTCTCACCATTTTTTGGGAGGATGTTTGCACCTGATCGTACTCAAGGGGCAATATGATTTGATTTTGATTGTTGATAAGTCCCGCTTTTCCGTTCATTTTAGCGGATGCTACACCATCTTTGAAGGCATGTAGCTCATCGTATATCAAAGGTATTTGTATCTTGCCTTGATTGTTGATAAATCCGTATTTGCCAAAAAAAGACACCCGAGCTAGACCTTCCGAAAAATGGTCTGCTGTTTGGTATTGGGGCATCACCACCACACGGCCTGTGTTTTGTTCTTGATAGCCCCAAAGCCCTTGATAAGACTCGTCTCGCGCCATAAAAGGCACCAAATTAGCCCACAGAGAGGAGTGGACAAAGAGACACGTGAACAACGATAAACAACAACTTAAAAGTCTCATCTTGGTTTAATGTCTTCCCGTACACTGCTGGCAGCGTGTGGGTAACTGCTTAAAAAAAGGTTTTTTTAAGGTCTTGAGAGGCGGCTTAGCCATATAGAAGCGCAAATTTATAGCTATAAACTTCACATTCCAACCCGCTAAAGAAAATCAATCACAAAACTTGCATCAGGCCCAAACTTTTGTGCCTTCTGTGCAATTGGTGCAAATGTCTATGCTTTTACGAGAGTTAAGGAGCTTTCGTCTAAAATTTTTGTAACTTTCGCCCTGCCAAATAGCCTTGAAGTTCTGGCTTTGATTGACGTTGCCCAGCTCGTGCGTAGCGTCTTTGTCAAAGCAACAAGGCACCACTGCCCCATTCTGCGTAAAGACACAAGAATGCCACATTTTCCAGCAAGAATTTTCTAGGCTGTTTTTAAACACAAAGTCGCCGTTTTTATTTTTTTTATAGCGCGCATAACGCTCCTGTGTGGGGATCAGATCGTGGGCGTTTTGATAGTCATAAATCTGAGCGGTTTTTATGGCCAAGTGGTCTACTTCTAGTTCTGAAGCAAGTTTCTGGAGGGCTTCTATTTCATGTTCATTATGTTTGAAGACAATGAACTGAAGAATGATATACGGCTTTCGCGATTTCAATAGTTTTTTGTTTTTGACCAAATTGCGTATGCCTTCAAGCACTTTTTGAAGCGAGCCACCCACTCGGTAATGCTCATAAGACTGCTGCTCAATGCCATCTAGGGAAATAACTAAGCGATCTAAACCCGAAAGAATAGTTTTTTGGCAGTTGGTATCGTTCAAATAGTGTCCATTGGTGGAAGTAGCTGTATAAATGCCCATATCAGAGGCTTTTTTTATCCAATCAAACAAATCTTTGTGTAGATATGGTTCACCCTGAAAATAAAAAATGAGATAAAGCAAAGTGCTGTGAAGCTCTGAGAGAATCTTGTCAAGGGTCTGGCTAGAAGCAAAGCCTGTTGGGCGCGAAAACTGCCTAAGGCCACTTGGGCATTGTGGACACTTGAGGTTACAGGTAGTGGTGGGTTCAAAAGAAATGCTGAGAGGTAAACCTTTTATCCAATGTATTCTAAAATATTTGGAAACCCAATAAGATGCTAAAATGCAAATTGCATTCCAGAGGCGGCGGGGGGTGAGGCGGCTCAAAAAATTGAGCGCGTCATAAAAGGCAGCACGACTAGACATCGCACAAATTTAGAGCTTATTTACCTAAAAGCCACTATTGCTTAGCTGAAAGTTTGTTATGATTAAATTATTTAGGCACTGTAGACTTATCAAAAAGGATTAAAAGATGCTTAGAGAGCCTCTTGTTGGCGGAGTTTACTGTTTTTGTAGCCATAACCAGCATAAATCACCAAGCCTGCTATCATCCAGAAGCCGAAGCCATACCAATTACTGATGTTCAGCTCTGTCATCAAGTAGACATTCACGAGTACACCCAAAACTGGTATCAAAGACCAAGATCGCCATACCGACATGACTCCCATATACAAAGCCAAAGCTAAAAACAGCCATCTTAAAGCCATTTTAGAGGATTCCTCTTCTGTATAATCCAATGATACAAAATACTGCAAGGCATCAGTATACTGAAAAGCAAGTAAAGCTGCAAAAGCAAAATAGATTATAGGAATAAAATAACGGCTGTTATAATAAGGTACTCTAAATTGTTTTTTGCCGTCTCTCATTGCTTGTGGCACAGGCATACGTAGAATACCAGCCGACACCATGGCAAAAGCAAAGAGTGTCCCTATACTCGTTAAATCTGTAACCTCTGTCATATTCATAAACAGGGCTGGGATAGCCACCAAAAAGCCTGTGGCGATGGTAGAAATGTAAGGAGTTTTGTATTTGGTATGCACTTTGGCAAAGGCAGAAGGCAACAAGCCGTCGCGGCTCATACTCATCAAGATACGTGGCTGACCCAGCTGAAAAACTAAAAACACACTGGTGATAGCCACTACTGCACTAACAGAAATCACGCCAGCCAAAAAGCTTAAGCCTACTTCATCAAACACCATAGCAAGAGGATCGGCCACGTCCATTTTTGAATAATGTACCATGCCAGTCAGAACTAAAGCAATGAGAACATAAAGGACTGTGCAAATGAGTAGCGAGTAAATCATCGCTCTTGGCATATCACGCTGCGGATTTTTACATTCTTCAGCTGTAGTGGAAATGGCATCAAATCCAATATAAGCAAAAAATACAGCTGAAACGCTCTTGAGTATGCCGTCTATACCATTAGGCGCGAAGGGACTCCAGTTGGCGGGTGTAACATAAAAAGCTCCTACCACAATGACCATAATAACAACCGCCATTTTGATAAAAACCATGATGTTACCAGCATTTCTGGACTCTTTTACACCCACATAAACCAAAGTCGTGATAGCGATTGTAATCAACAGAGCTGGAAGATCTGCTATAAGGCGAAAGCCGCCTATTTGAAAAGCATTCTGCCAAGCCTCATAAGCAGCTTGCTGCGAAACTGTTAGCGTTTTTCCACTGGCTAAATCAGTCACTGCCTGTTCATACCCCCGCGAAGCGGACAGATAGTCCATACTAAGGTGGGTGGGTATGTTGAGCCCAAAGCCACTTAAAAGTTGTGTAAAATACTCAGACCAAGAAATAGCCACTGCGATATTGCCAATAGCATACTCCATCACCAAAGCCCAGCCCAAGACCCAAGCTATTAGCTCACCAAAAGCGGTATAAGCATAGGTGTAGGCACTGCCGCTGATGGGTACAGTGGAAGCAAATTGGGCATAGCAAAGCGCAGAAAACACGCAGCCCACCGCCGTAAACAAGAACAAATACACAATGGCTGGCCCACCTTCATACGCGGCTTTGCCTATGGTGGCAAAAATACCTGCACCAATGATGGCAGCCACGCCAAACGAAACCAAGTCGCGAAGCCCCAAATGCTTAGCCAGACCGTGTTCGTTTTGGCCTTCTTCTGTGGCTTTTACCTCAGCTAGAATTTGTTCTACAGATTTCTTACGAAAAAATTGATTAATCACGCTCAGTATTTTTTGTTTTTAATATGTTGAAGATTCCCAGCTTATGCTTTCTTTAGAAATTCGTATAGCCAAGCATCTGCAATGATTTGGTTTTACTAACGGCAAATAAAAGGCTTTTTTGTTCTTCTACAAGGTTTCAAAATTTTTTTTTATTAATCGGCCAAAAAAGAAAATAAATGAACAGCGCGATTTGTGTTCTAAATCTCACAAAAAAATACCATCAGCCTAGCTAAAACACCTAAGCAGCATGATCTCTAGCTTAAATAAAAAATATTTAAACCTTTACTTTTTAAACCTATAACTAGCATAGCACGGGTTTTTTAGGGAATCTTTGCTAGAGTCTTTTTTTTAAGCTAAATTTGCAAATCCAAAAAAAGAAACTATTTTACAAACAGCTTATATGCAGCTTTTTAGAAATATAAACTATGCTCTTTCGTTAGCCACTTGGCTTTTGGTATTTGGTTGTCTTGGAAGCTGTGAGAGTCCCGATCAGCTCGGTCAAACATTCGATGAAGACTTATTGAAAACCATTTTTACGGATACTATCAGCATAGAAACAGATATCACACTTGGCGATAGCGTCAATACCACTAGTTCGCCCAATTTGCTTTTTGGTGGTTATACCGATCCAGAACTAGGCAATTCTCAGTTTGAGTTCTATGCAGAACTGGGGTTCGCAGAAGATTCTGTTCAGTTTGTAGACAGGCAAGGTAATTTAGCCACTTTTGATTCACTCATTATTTATCTGCCTGTGGTAACAGTTAATGGCGACTCTGTTAAGAAGCAAACCATTGATGTCTTTAGGGTTACAGACCGTATAGGCAGTACCAACACCTACTACCAATTTAGTACTCTGCGCTATGACCCTACACCGATAGGCACTGCCGTGTATCCAACCCAAATGTCCGACCGACTCAACTTCTCGCAACTCCGCGACGAAGTACCTTCTTTGCGTATAAAGGTGCGAGAGGATTTGGCACGTGAAATTTTTTCTAAGAGTGGTAAAATGGAGTTGAGTAAAGATTCTTTGTTTAGAGAATTCTTTAGAGGGATTCGTGTGGCCTCGCGTGAAAAAGATGCTGCTATTCTGAGTTTTCCTGCCACTTTTGGCGGCTCTGGTTCTCAGCTCCAAATAGTTTATATTGGGATGCTGATGCACTACCACTACACTGTATCCACAAAAGTAAGACGTCCTAACGGAACAGAGGTAGACACTACCTTCATTGAAAATAAAAGTAAAGGTTTTGGTTTTAACTTCAACCGTTTTTTGAATGTGAAGTATGATTTTTCTAGCTCGAAATTCTTAAAAGGCTTGGTACCAGGTGGTAGCATTAATACCAAAATGACCAACAACATGGGCTATATTTTGAATGGTGTAGGTTTGACTACACGCATTCGCTTTCCACATTTAAAGCAGCTAGTGCCTTCTGGGCGTGTAATGATAAACAAAGCAGATTTAAGGTTAATACCCGACCCGTCGACAATATCTAGGTTTAGAACGGCACCGAGTTCTCTGCAGTTTATTAAGCTTGATGCACGAGGACGAGAATCTATTCTCAGCGATGGGAGTCTTGATATTCTTCTAAATGAAATTAGCACTACACCATTGCCTCTCAATATGCTTTACATTCCCAACGGGAGGGCTTATACGAATGCGCAAATGACTTTTTACGTACAGCGCATTTTAGATGGCACAGAGCCTAACAATGGCTTAGTTATCGCGCCTAGCGGTAACTCATCCACATCTAATCGTTTGTTGTTCTACGATAATGCACATCCTAGCCTGCGTGACCGTCTACAACTAAGGGTATATTACACAAAGGTGGAATAGTAGGTTGATTAAGAGAGAAAGCCAAGTGGTTGTTAGTCAGCAATCCATAACGCAAACCAAATTTTTAGTGCAAAAAAAACAGTTTTTTTGCACTAAAAATTTGGAGGTTTCAAAAATAAGCCTCACCTTTGCAACGTCAAATACAACGGTAGGCGACATCAACAAATCTAAAGGGAGCATAGCTCAGCTGGTTCAGAGCACCTGCCTTACAAGCAGGGGGTCACAGGTTCGAACCCTGTTGTTCCCACTCATTTTTCTTCTTCATAGAAGAACTGTAATATTTAAAAAGACTGCCTTTGGGTAGTCTTTTTTTTTTGATTTGAAGTAATCCTTCAAAATTTTGGAAAATGTGTGAGGTTTTCTACCTTTGCAAAAAAGCGGGTGGTCTTATCGCTGCTCTTAGAGTAGAGGAAAGTCCGAACAGCACAGAGTGCCCTACTTCTTAACGAGAAGCGACATAGCCAATGGCTGTGTTAGAGCCAGTGCCACAGAAAATTACCGCCTAAGTCTACTTAGGTAAGGGTGAAAAAGTGCGGTAAGAGCGCACTCCTTTGTTAGGCAACTAGCAATAGAGGTAAACCTTAGGGGCTGCAAAACCAAATAGGCTAACGTTTGAGGGTTACTCGCCCAAAGTTAGCGGGTAGGTTGCTAGAGGCTTGCCGTGAGGCAGGTCCCAGATAAATGATAAGAATTTGCGCAAGCAAATACAGAATTCGGCTTACAAGCCCGCTTTTTTTATATCTAAGCGTTTACGGTAAAGTACTGGTAGCTGAAAGTAATGGTTTCTACAACCAGCTCATTCTCCATAGAATTAAAGTCTGATATCTCCCATTTGATGGGCATAGCTCCCACAAAAGACCAATGCATGAGGCTTTCCAAAGGCTTATTTTCGTCCTTGAAGCCCATCAGGTCTACTTGTATGTCTTTAGTGCTATAGAGCTGTTGCTCAAGCACTTTTTTGCACCAATCCGTGAGCTGTGAATTCGCCACGACTAAACCTCGCTTAAGAACCAACTCTTGATTTTTGATGCGTGTGGGTAGCTTGTGAACAAATCGGTTTTCGCCACCTTCTATCACATCTTCCATCTCTAGTTCTTGATTTATACCGCTGACTTCTTTGAACTGATTGTCAATTTTGGGAGGTGTACCGCTAGTGCCTATGGTGACTACAAAAGAAAAAGCTGACGGAGGGTAGTATGTATTCTGGCTTTTATTGGTATTGCCTTTTTTCTTTGAGCTTGTGGCGGATGCGGTGGTGGCATTGTTGGCTTTAGGTTGTGTACTAGGCGGTTTGGTGGCAGAGCCAGAAGAACCAGCACTACTAGTAGCTGGTTTCGCGTTGGGTTTACTAGTTGCTGTACTCATTTTCTGGGTGCGCTTTTGCGCTACAGCATTCACTTTTACACGGTTTTTAGTTGTCTTTGCCATAAATTTTCGCACAGCCTTAAAGCCTCAAGCACAATGATAGTTCAAAAAATTAAGATGAGCAAAACATTGGTATATATTTTCTCAAGTGCTTGAGAAAAAGTTGCTGCTCGAGTTGGCTAATCAACTAAAACGCAGAAAGCAGAATTGCATGGCTTGGGACATCAGAGCTAGAGTTACTGTGCTACTAGTGAAATTATTTGCTATTGTCCCTACATAAAAAGCGTTGAGCATATCTTTTTATGGTCATTTTTAACTACCTTTGCATTATGACAAGGAGGTTAAGTTACTTTTGGTTGCATCTTAAATTATGACTAAAAAGTAAATACTTTTTGCTTCGACTATCAATTATCATCCAGTGCAGATCACAACTCACCTTTCTTTTAAAGCCATGAAAAAAAATAACTTTAGATTTTTGCCACTTGGCCTGTTTATTTTTATAAGCTCCTGTATTCAAATATCTTCGGAGCAAGTGGAGCAAGCCTCTCAAAAAATCCAACAAGGTATAGAACTCGTCAACCAGCTCAACAGGCTCAATCCGCAAGACGTGCAGGTGCTATTCGACTCTTGCTCTCAGGCTTGGAACGAAGCCGCGGCTAATGTGAACTGCTTTGACCCAACTGATATGGCCTTTAAGAAATATAAAGGTTTGGAAAATAAGTTCTTAGAGCAATATCCTGTGACAGACGAGGAAGAAATTAAATACGGGGAAGAATTTCATAAAACAATGGCAAAAGACTATAAACTCATCAATCAAGACCCTCGCCATGCACGAATAGAAAAAATTCTCAACAAGATGCTGCCCTATCGCGAGCGCAAAAGTATTCCTTTTTCCATACACCTCATGGAAAGCGATGTGGTCAATGCTTTTGCTATTGCAGGTGGACACTTGTACGTCACCACTGCCCTGTTAGATTTTGTGGAGTCTGAAGATGAACTGGCAGGCATCATTGGGCATGAAATAGCGCATGTGGACAGAAAACACCTTATTCGCCAGCTGCAAAAAATAGCAGTGGGCAATCATCTTGTGGGTGGTTTGGGTGAATTGGCCGCGAGCCTGCAAATTATTCTCACAGCTCCTTTTGGACAAATAGATGAATATGAGTCTGATAAATTTGGGGCAGACTTTAGTCACAAAGCTGGCTATGATCCGCGCAAAATGAAAGACTTTTTTGCACGACTTAAACAAAATGAGACACAATACGATTGGGCTGAAAAACTCATGCGTACCCACCCCTACTCGGCTCAGCGTGAGGCTTGCTTGGAGGCACACATTGTGGCTAATTTGGATTAGAGCGTTCTGAAATCAATAAAATTGAAGCTTTTTACCTTGCTTTTCAAAAAAATGGCTACTTTTGCGCGCCTAAATCTAAAAGGGTTTTGTGTCATCTAACGTCTTCAAAAGCCCGTGCTAGCATTGTTTCGGATAAGTGACCCGCTGAGACTGGTCTTTGTGCTGCTTTTGCTGCTGTGCATACGCATGCCTTTACTGTGGCAGGATTTTCCGCTTTTCTCCGACGAGCTTCGCTTTATGCTTTTGGGTGAACGTTTAAACCAAGATGCTCGTCTGTATTTGGATATTTGGGAGAGCGTATCGCCTCTTTTTGCAGTTTTATGTGAGGTAATAGACTCTCTAGTAGGCAGGAATGTGTTTTTTTACCGCTTATTTGCACTATTTTTAGTGTACTTCCAAGCTATTTGGTTTAATGGCTTATTCGTTGTACGCGATGTGGTTACGGAGCGGAATTATGTGCCAGCTTTTTTGTATGTGCTCTTTATGAGTGCTGTACCAGATTTCTGGATATTATCGCCCGAATTACTTTCGCTTACTTTTTTGCTCATTACGCTCCGAAGCGTTATTAGCATTAACGAGTACACCTCAGATGCTAATATTTTTGGCATGGGTGCTAGTATGGGATTTGCGGTGGCCATTTTCTTGCCAAGCTTTGTGTTTGCATTATGGCTTTTGATAGGTTTGATTGTGTTTCGTACCACAGAATTTAGGCAATACCTTCTTATTTTTTATTCGGCTTTTTTGGTACTTTTGAGCGTAGCTGCTTGGATGTATGCAGAGCAACTCTTTTTTGCATTTTTAAAACAATATGTTTTTATTCACCTACCATTAACCGCCATTTGGCGTATTCCTGTGGTAGAGTTATTGATTTTAGCAATTCTTCCCACTTTACTGCTTACCATTGCTTTTTTTAGAGTGCGTTTGTACCCTAACTATATCAACTTTCAGCTAGCCTGTCAGCAGGTTATGTTCATTTGGGGGCTTAACGCGTTTGTGGTGTTTGTTTTTTGTGCTGAAATTTCTCCTACATTGTTGATGTTTTTTGTACCTTCTTTGGTGTTTTATAGCAATGGTATGCTGCTTTTGATAGAACGCAAATGGTGGGCGGAGCTATGTACTTTACTTATCGCTCTGGTCTGTATCAGCTATGTTTACAATTCAGTACATGCTTATTATACGATACCGTTCGTTTATAATGGAAAATCGCTCTGCGTGGTGCGACCTTCAAATTTTTCTCATACCCAAAAACGGGTGCTTGTGTTAGGTTCAGACCTTTCCTACTATCAAGATAATTATCATTGTATGCCTTATCTAAACTGGCAACTATCTAAAAATCATTGGCTTCATTTGAATGAATACGAAACCATGGAGGAAGTCTTTTTACTTTTTGAGTCAGAAAAACCACAAGTAGTGGTAGATTTGGAAGGACGTTTTTCACTCGTCCAGCGGAAGTTGCCCGAGCTAGCTCGCGTGTATGCGCTGGAGAGTGGATCTAAAAACGTGTACTACCGAAAATAAAATTAGATTTTAAAGCGATTCTAAGAACTTGAGAAGTAGATTTCTGTCTTCACGTTTGAGATTCATGTAAAGACTTTTAGCTTCTTGCGCCTCACCACCGTGCCAAAGAATAGCTTCTTCTAATGTCCTAGCACGGCCATCATGCATGAAAAATACTGCTCCATTAACTGTTTTAGCGAGTCCGATACCCCACAGAGGTGGTGTTCGCCATTCTTTACCATTAGCCAAACCATCTTGTCGCTGGTCTGCCAACTGGTCGCCCATGTTGTGAAGCAATAAATCTGTATAAGGAAAGATTGTTTGATTATGAAACGCTTTTACGCCTTCTGTACCTGTCTTTATTTTTGGAATATGACATTCTGCGCATTGGCTTTGTAAGAAAAGAGCCTTACCTTTCAAAACCGCCTTGTCTTCAGTATTTCGCCTAGCTGGCACGGCCAATGAAGCTGTATAAAACGTAACTTGGGAAAGTAGCTCATCGTTAATTTCAGGGCTGCCGCCGGTGGGTAATGATGCCCAGAGCAAACTCTGTGCGGGTGTCCAGTCTTCGTTAGGAAACAATGAAGAGGTAATGCCAAGGTCTCCTAAAAAGGCTCCTGCGGTTTGCTGTTGGACACTGGGCTGGTTAGCTTTCCAGCCAAAGCGTCCTATTTGCAACGCGCCTGTAAGCACGTTTTTTACATAGTTAGGACGGCCAGAAATACCGTCGTTGTTTAGATCGTTTTCATCGGTAGCTGCCAGTATAGTCCTTTCATCAATTGCCTCCAGCAAGCCCATACCTACCAGTTGTTGAGCCAAACGAGGGGATACCGCCGCATCGCTGATATCGCCATAAGTGGCATTTTTGAAAGTATAGATAGGTTTTCTCAAGCTGTAAGACACTCCATCAGGAAACTTTCCGCTCAATTCTTCATAGCTAACAGCTACCGAAGCCTCCGACTGAATGCCTAGCAAAGCACGGTTTTGAAGTTGGCCGCCATAGAACGGGTGGGTTGCTCCCGAAGGTGCACTCAAACGGAACAGCAAACCTACAGGTTCTTCGTTTTCATTGCTGGGCGTAAGTCCCCGACCATCACGCAAGTGGCAAGATGAGCAGGAGTTGGCATTAAAGAGAGGCCCTAAGCCATCGCGTGTGCTGGTAGAAGCAGGGGCCGCCACCCAATTCTGCTTAAAAAAAGAGTTACCTATCACAAAATCACTTTTTTGTTTTGCATCTAGAAGGGGAGAAGGTTGCCCAAAAGCATTCTGCGAAAAATCAAAGGTAGTGGAGAGTCCCCCCGACATTTCTTCTTGAGGATCTAATAACCCAAGTATAGGATCATCTGGCTCAGGCTTCTTGCAAGAAAAGAGTACCGTACCAGCCAACAACAAACCAAAAGCAGGAGCAGCAAATCTGATTCTAAAGTTATTCCTTGACCAAATCATAAGCTTCTAACCATTTTTTACTCAAAAGTTGCAAATTATCAATTGTTTTCTGGATTTTTTCCCGTTCAGAAGGTATCAAAATAGCCTCGTCAAAAGGCATGTTGAAACCGCGCATTTGTGTTTCTATAGTTGTAAGCAAAGTTTCTATCTCAGTGTTGAGCTCTGGTTTCTTTGCCTTAACCAGCGCAGACATACCTACACCAGCTATTTTACTGCCACTTAAAGTATTATACTCTCCCAAGTACACATTGCGAATACCAATAAGGTCATAGAGGTGATCGTTATTAGTATTATCACTAAAACACGAATGTTCGTCTTCTTGATCTTTTGTGCCCAAGGCTACAGCCATTCTTTCGCCTCCCAGTTCCGCGCCTGTAAAATCTTTAAGCCCGTTCAGTACTTTACGGATAGCGATAAAAGGACTTTCAGCAAAACTTTTTCTAAAGTTATCTTTACCTGGCTCCCATGCTTTTTTGAGATAGTCTAGGTCAGAGAGCAAAAGTTCTACGGCTTCCTGTAGATATTTGGCGCGGCGTGCTGCATGTTTTCCTGTCCCACTTGTAGTTATAACGTAATCTGTGTATGGTCTTTGTCCGCTTGTGCCTGGCACTAGATTTAAGTCTTGTCCCCATAGCAAGAATTCTATGACGTGATAGCCCGCACTGAGATTAGTTTCACCGTCTTTCTCATTGAGCTCTGCCAATAATTCTTGCGTGATGTTAGGAAATAAATCAGGGCGATTGATAATTCCTGCGTTTTCTGCACCTTGCACATAATCAACATAGGATTCATCTAGCGGCCAACCGTTCAAGCGTCCCTCTGGCCCCTCATCATTATCAATGGGTCCTGCATACATACGAAATGCTTCGGTTTGTAGGTATACAGGGCGAGAGTCTAGCCAAGCTTTCCGCGCTAGTTGTAAAGTTTTTTCGCTAGGTTGGCTTACCAATGCTTGAATGGCTACTTTCAAGTCAAGTGCTTTAGTATAGGCATCGCTATAATTTTGATAGACGATAGCGGAGTACTGCTCTACAAAAGCAACTTGTGTGCTCGGTGCTGTGTCTTTGTTTTCACAGCTAGCGAGAAATAAAATCATCGGGATTATGCCCAAAAATAAAACATTTTTCATAACCTACAATAGGTTAAAAATTAGCGTCTCAAAAGTAATATTTATTTAGACTAATTACAAACAAAATGAATCGAATTTATAAATATATTGAAGGTTATGCTCACCTATAATGAAAGTATGCAGGGCTTAGGTACATAATCTTTTCTATTTACTTACAAAACAAAAGCTTGTAAGCAAACAATGAAAAGTTAATTTGGTTATATCAATGCTCTAGCCTAATTTTGTTTTCTCTATCTTTAGTATGGCGACAACTGCAATTCGCTTAAAAAAACCAAATAAATAACAGACAATGAGAAGCTTATCTATATTTCTTTTATTGAGTTTTGTTGTTATCACAGATGTTTGGGCTCAGTCTAAAAAGACTAAACTAAAGTTAGCTAATCAATTTTTAGAATCTTCAAAAGAAGCCCGTAGGCTCAAGGATTATAAAGCTTCCAATCATTATCTTTTTACAGCAGCTCGTTATTACCGTGAGCTAGTCATGTATCCAAAATTTATAGAATGTCGCTACGAAGCAGCCATCAATCACTTCTTAAATTCTGATTACAGAGAATCGGTTGGGGTGTGTAAAAATACTTTAGATTCTATACAAGTCTTTAAGGTTCGTAATCGAAACCTTCAGGCAGATTGCTACTCGCTTTTAGGTAGTAGCTATCGCGCTATGGATCAGATAGAAAATGCTTTGGTGGCCTTTGAGGATTGTGAACGTTTTTTGATAGTGGCAACTAAAAGCATAGATGAGCGCAATCTGCGTGTTTATGAAGATATTGCAGACTGTAACATTAAACTAAAACGTATCAGCCGAGCTGCCGAATATACCAAAAGAATTATTAACTATAGTACTGTGCAGTATGGCAAAGTCCATATACGTACTGCACGTACGCTCTATGCTTTGGCAGAAATATATCTCAAAAATTCTAATTTTGAACAGGCTTTGGGGTATTATGAGAAGTCTTTTGTAATGCATGAAAAGTTAAAGTTTAAAAGCAAAGAAGATTACATAGATGTGCTTAATAAAATAGCTTATTGCCATACTCAGATGGGAAAGTTTAAACTCGCGCTTGAATATTATGGACGTGCAGACAAAGCTGTTATTAAGCATTTTGGTGAAAAACATCCCAAATCAGCGGTGGTTCGCACCAACATTGCTAATGCGTATTTTCAATATGGTGACTACGACAACGCTCTTTATAACTGCTTGGAGGCACTCAAACTCAAAGAAAAACTCTTTGGAAAGCAGACGGCCGTAACAGCTTATGCCCTCAATGTGGCTGCTAACGTGTATCAAGCTTTGGGTGTGTTAGACCAAGCCTTGGCTTTCTACCAAGAGGCACTCGAAATACGCATCAAATTACATGGCAACAAACATGCAGAAGTGGCCAACTCATACCAACATTTAGGAACAATTTACCGCGATAAAGGGCTTTATGATCTAGCATTAAAGTATTTAGATGATGCTCTCTTCTTGCGCAAAAATATTTATGGCGAAAGCCATCCCTCTATTGCACTCTGTTATCAATACATTGGCTCAACTTATTTACTTAAAAACGCTTATGAGGTATCGCTTGAATACCTCCAGAAGGCTTTAATTATAAGAAAAAATTATTATGGAGAAAAAAATCCTGTCATTGCAACTTCTTATATGAGTCTTGGAGAAGTATATGAAAGTAAAAAAGAATATAACACTGCTTTAGATTATTATAAAAAAGCTTTAGAAATAAGAATTGGTTTATTAGGTAATAATAATATAGAGACTGCTAAAACTTATCAATCTATTGGAAATGTTTATAAGAGAATGAAAATTTATGAGTTAGCTTTAGAATATTTAAATAAAGCATTGAATATAGATAAAAAATTCTATGGAGAATATCATCCAAATGTTGCTTCTGGTCTACAAAGTGTTGCAGAAGTTTTTGTTATAAATAATAACTTTGATTCTGCACTTGTATATCACAACAATGCTCTAAAAACTTATCAAATACTATTTGGTGAAAATCATCCTAAGGTTTCTACATCTTATAATGAGATTGGAAATTTATATATAAAAATGAAAGAAAGTAGCAAAGGTTTAGAAATGTATCAAAAAGCACTGATAAGTAATACGAGTAATTTTAATAAAATAAATATAACTGCTAATCCACCTTTATTTAAGTATTATGATGCAAATGTACTTTTGAATACTTTAATATTTAAAGGAAAAGCTTTTCAAGATATTTATATCAATTATTCCAAAGACTTAAAAGACTTACAAGTTGCTTATCAAACTTTTGCATTAGCCGACACTCTTTCTCAAATCATTGCTCTTTCTATGGAAAAAGTATCAGATAAAATTTTCTTATCTGAAAAAGAGAAAAAGATTAATGAAGGACTTGTAGAATGTGCTACTTATTTTTATAAGACTACTAGAGATGAAAGTTATATTGATAAAGCTTTTTATTATTGTGAAAAAAGTAAATCAAAAATTCTTTTGTCTGCTCTTTCTGATATTGAAACAAAAAAGCTTGCAAAAATTTCAAAAGAAGATTTATCAAAAGAAAAAGAATTAAAAAATAAAATAGAAGAATGTAAAAGAAATATTGCTATACGTGCTGAAAATATTTCAATGGAAGATAGCTGGAATATATTGTTTAAATCAAATGAAGATTTAAAAGAACATTTATTTTCTTATAAGCTTAAATATCCTATTTATAGTCAGCTTAAAAAAGAATTAAACTTTATTAAATTAGATAGCTTAAATCTTTTATTAGATGATGAAACAGCTTCATTGAATTACTTTATTGGTGAAAGCTCAGTTTATATTATAATGCTTTCTAAGGGGAGAAAAGAAATTATAGTAAAAAAGAAAAATGATTTCTTTGACTACCATGTAGAAGGTTTAAGACAAGGAATTGTTTTTGATGCTCAAAAAGGATATATTGAATCAGCATTTTCTTTATATAATCAATTGATTCCTTCTGAACTAGACAAATCAATTAAAAATCTATTGATTATTCCTGATGGTAAGCTTACCACAATTCCTTTTGAAGCACTTCTTACGTCTAATGTAAAGATGAAAGATTATAATTCTTATGATAAATATCCTTATCTTATCAAAGATTATAAAATTAGCTATAGTTATTCTGCTACACTCTTTGCTCAAACTCAAAGTAGAAAGACTACAAAAACTCCAAAGGGCTTATTAGCCTTTGCGCCTATCTTTGAAAAAACAAAAGAAGATACTTTACTTTTAGCTACAAATGTATCTAGCAACTCAGTGTCTAATAATTCTTTCTTTAGTACATTACAAGCGTTGCCATACAGCGAAGAAGAAGTAAACTTTGTGAAAAAATTATTTGATAAAAAGAAATATGCATCTAAGCTTTATTTAGCAAACAATGCTACAAAAGAAAACTTTATAAGTGAATCACTAAAAGATTATAGGTATATTCATTTAGCTACACATGGTTTTACAAACGAAGATAAGCCTGAGTTATCAGGTGTAGCTTTCTTTAAAGAAAAAAATACACAGAGTGATTTTATTCTTTATCAAGGTGAAATATATAATTTAGATTTGCGTGCAGATTTAGTAGCTCTTAGTGCTTGTGAAACAGGTTTAGGAAAAATATCTAGTGGTGAAGGAGTATTAGGACTAAGTCGTGCTTTGTTTTATACTGGTTGTAAAAATATGTTGGTAAGTCTCTGGAAAGTTACAGATGAATCTACATCTATTTTGATGAGCAATTTTTATAAATCATTACTTACTAAAGGCTCACTGACTTCTAATTTACTAAATAATAATCCTGTTCATAGAGATGCTTTACATAAAGCTAAATTACAAATGCTCAAAAATAAAACTTTAGCAAACCCTCATAACTGGGCAGGCTTTATTATTCTTGGTCAATAATATGTCTATAATTTTTTATGCATTTATTAGTTTTAAGAAGGTGTCAAAAGAATTATAAGATAATTATTTTATTTGCTTTACTTATCTTTATAAATTGTTCTCAACAAGAAAAAAACTCTATTAAAATTTCTTCAGCGTCTTCTTTGAGTAGTTTATTAGATTCTATAAGCTTGGTTTTAAATAAAGAATACTCTTTAGATTGTATAAATACCTTTGGGGCTTCTGGAATACTTGCAAATCAAATTATTAATAATGTTAAATCTGATATATTTATATCTGCTGATTATGATATCGCACAAAAGGTTAAAAGTGATTTGAAAATAAAAAATGAATTAAAGCTTTTATGTTCTGGATCAATAGCCATATTCTCAAGAGATCTTTTTTTATTTGATTCTACTTATCAATTTTTATTAAATGATTCTATTAAAAGAATAATTATTCCTAATATAAAAACATCGCCTTATGGAAAAAGAATACATCAACTATTTAAAACAAAAGGTATAGAAGAAAAGCTATCTAAGAAGATTGTTTATGCTGAATCTGCTCAAAAAGTATTTCATTTGTATTTGAATACCGATAATTGTATTGCTATTACAGCTCATTCTTTAAAGAATAAGTTAAAAGAAACTGATTATAAAACATTTATACCTTTAGATAACCCAGATTTAAAAATTGATTATTACTATTTACGATTAAACAATTCTAAAAACGCTATTCTACTGGATTCTTTATTTCAGAATAAAGCATTTGACAAACTCATCAAAAACTCAGGACTTAACTAAAGCCATAACACCCACTATTTATGAAAAAAAAGCGCATACAGCCCGAAGAACTTGAACAGCTCACGATTCAGGAAGCTACCTCTGAAGGCTTTTGTATGGCCAAAACTGCTGATGGGAAGGTGGTTTTTGTACGTCATGCAGCCCCTCAAGATGTGGTAGATATACGCATCACAAAGCAACATCGCCGATTTGCAGAAGGTGAAATCGTTAAATTTCATCAGAAATCGCCACTTCGTGTTGCACCTGTTTGTTCACATTATGGGGTTTGTGGCGGCTGTAAGTGGCAGCACCTGAGCTATGAGCATCAGTTGGCTTTTAAAGAAAAACAGGTTATAGACAATTTGGCACGGATAGGCAAGGTAGAACTTCCGCAGCTAACGCCTATTTTAGGGTCTGAGAATCAATATTTTTACCGAAATAAACTAGAGTTTACGTTTTCTACGCAACGCTGGTTAACGGATGAGGAGGTAAAAACCACTGAAAGTTTTGATGAGCAAGGCCGTTTGGCCTTAGGCTTTCATATACCGCAGCGTTTTGACCGAGTTTTAGATATACAATCCTGTCATTTGCAGTCAGATTTCTCTAACCGCATCTTGAATGCTGTACGCGATTTTGCGAAAGCAGAAAAGCTAAGCTTTTACGATTTACGTACCCATACGGGCTTATTGCGTACTCTCACCATTAGACAAAGTGTGCGGCAGGAGCACATGGTCATTGTGCAGTTTGGTGCTAAGGAAGACGATACTATTGAGCTTTTGATGCAGCATTTGGCTAAAAATTTTCCTGAAATAGCCTCTCTGAATTATCTTATCAACACCAAAAAGAACGATACTTACCAAGACCAAGATATTGTTTGCTATAAAGGCCAGCCCTACATTACGGAATACATGGAAAATTTGCAGTTTAGGGTGAGTCCTAAATCTTTTTTTCAAACCAACTCTGGGCAGGCTTACCGCCTCTACAAACTGGTTCGCGATATGGCGCAGCTCAACTCTACTGACCGTGTATATGATTTATATACCGGAACGGGCACTATTGCCTTGTTTTTAGCGGCTCAAATTCAGCGAATTGTGGGAGTAGAGTATGTTGCTGATGCTATTGCAGATGCACAAAAAAACGCGGAGCTGAATCATATCAAGAACGCGTTTTTTGAGGTGGGTGACATGGCTAAAACCTTCAATGATGCTTTTGTGGAGAGGCACGGCATGGCAGATTTAGTCATCACCGATCCTCCTCGGAGCGGTATGCACCCCGATGTGGTGAGTATGCTCACGCGCCTCCTGCCCGCCCGAATCGTGTATGTGAGTTGTAACCCCGCCACACAGGCGCGAGATTTGGCACTCATGGACGCGTATTATCGCGTAGCGGCGGTTCAGCCTGTGGATATGTTTCCACACACACCGCATGTGGAAAACATAGTGAGACTCGAGAGACGCTAAAAAATAATGTTTCTTCCTTTTCTTTAGATTGATTAACTGCTTTATTCGCAAAAATCTTAGTGCCATGACATTTATACAACAAATAAGCAAACTAATTTTTCTTTTGAGTCTTGCGTTGCTTTTGTGGCAGTGTAAAACAAACCAAAAAGGCAGCCCCAAAAATAACTTTTCAGGTCAGGGTATATCTTTGGCAACCGACTCTACAGCAGAAACTGACGGAACAGATACGGTCTTTTATGCTGATACACTGCATAAAAAAATGGCTTTCTATAAAGTTTCCTCACCAAAAACCTTTCAGCTCATCCATACCAAGCTCGAGATTACGCCTGACTGGGCTCAGGAAAGTATTTTAGGGCGAGCTACACTGACCGTAACACCATGGTTTTATGAACAGGATAGCTTGGTTCTAGATGCCAAAGGCTTTGATATCAAGCAAATAAAGATAGATAACCAAGTCGTTAGTAATTTTACCAATACAGGCCGCCATCTTATTATTAAACTGAATAAGCCCTTTGTTAAAGGCAAAAACTATGAAGTGTTTATCCATTACAGCACCACACCCAAGCTGCTAACCGAGCGCAACCACCCAAGCAAGGCTGAAGAAAACGGACTTTACTTTATAAACGCCCAAAAGCAAACACCAAATAAGCCTCAGCAAATATGGACGCAGGGACAAACAGGAAATAATTCCTGCTGGTTTCCTACTTTTGACCAGCCAAACATACGCACAACGCAGGAAATGCACATCACGGTAGAGAACCGCTTTAAATCGCTGTCTAACGGAAAACTCATTGAATCAAAGCAAAACGCTGACGGCACAAGAACAGATATTTGGAAACAAGAAGTTCCGCATCCGCCTTATCTTTTTATGCTGGCCGTGGGTGAGTTTGCAAAGATAACAGAATCTTGGAAGGATAAAGAAGTAGCCTACTATGTAGAAAATGCTTATAAAGAAGATAGCAAAGCTATTTTTGGACATACTCCTGAAATGATTGGTTTTTTTTCAAAGTTGTTTGGTTATGAGTTCCCTTGGGATAAGTACAGCCAAGTGGTGGTTCGTGACTACATTTCTGGTGCTATGGAGAATACCTCTGCCTCCGTGTTTATGGAAGGTTTGCAGATGGAAAAACGATGCCTCATTGATGACCACTGGGACGATATCATAGCTCATGAGCTTGTACACCAATGGTTTGGTGACTTGGTAACCTGTGAGTCATGGGGCAATCTTACCCTCAACGAAGCTTTTGCAAACTATGGAGAATATCTTTGGACAGACTACAAATATGGCCGTGACGAGGCCGACGCGCATCGTTCGCTAGAGCTTGAAAGCTACCTCAATGAAGCTGAAACTAAGCGCAGGCCTATTGTGCGCTACTATTACGATACCGACGATGAGCTTTTTGATAACCACTCTTACGCTAAAGGCTATTTGGTGCTTCACTATCTGCGGAGCATCATTGGGGATGAAGCATTTTTTGCGACCCTAACTCACTATCTCAAACAAAATGCCCACAAGAGTGTAGAGCTTGCCAATCTTCGCATGGCTTTTGAAGAGACCTCCGGGCTGGATTTAACCCTTTTCTTTGAGCAATGGCTACTCACCGCAGGACACCCCGAACTGAAAGTAACACATGAATACAAAAATAATCGCGTGTATCTGCATGTAGAACAAGCTCAGATAGAAGCATTGAGTACTACTTTTCAAATTCCTTTTGAAGTAGAAATATGGGAAAATAATCAGGCGCGTATAGAAAAAAGTACCATCACCAACAAAAAGCAAACATTCTCTTGGCCTTTGAGTTCAACGGCTGCCTCTTGTGTGGTTTTTGACCCACGTGGATTAATTCCAGCACGCATAACACACGATAAAGATCTCAAAGAATATGCTTTTCAGGTAAAAAACGGGCGTTACTTCGCTACAAAATACCAGGCTTTCAAGCCCTTGTATGCAGCCTTTCCAAGCGAACAAGCCCAGTACGCATGTCTTGATGCCATGCAAGACCCCTCGCACCAAATCAGGCAGGCAGGCTGTGAGGGTTTTCTTGAGCCTGTAGAAAAATTGGTACCCAGTGCTGTAGATTTACTCAAAAAGGCTTTTAACACTGACCCTAGTTCTGGTGTGCGTATGCTGGCTTTAGATGGGCTTTTGGCTCAAAATGCTATGGAAGACATGCTTATAGACAGAGCGTTACAAGATACATCTTATTACGTGATGAGTAGTGGTATTTATGCTTTGGCACTTACCAAAGGCCCTGAGGCGCGCCCAATCGTAGAAAAATACGAGCACTATAATGAAAAACATTTAGTGGCCATTATTGCTAATTTTTATAGCCAACTCCGCATAGAAGGAAAGTACGAATGGTTTATAGAAAAGCTAAACCGAGTGTCTGGTTCGGAACTGTCTTATTTGCTTCAACCTTTTACGACTTACCTCATGGGGTCTGAGGGTGCTGTTCTAGACAAGGGTATGGTATTTTTAGTACAAATGGCACAAAAAAATAACTATTTTCAAACACGAAAAGATGCTATTCAAGCACTTAGTCTGTTAGAAAGCTTCAGTAACAAGCCTGCGGCTTTAATTGCAGATCTCAAGAAAAACGAAAAGGACAAGCGAGTTCTGGAGTGGATAGATTATCTGGGGCACTAAGCCAGTTTTCTACAAATCAAGATGGTTTGTATGCCGATAGCACCATCATTGCGTGTATATGTGATGCGTTCGGTGTATAAAATTGCAAACCCTACACGCACTAGCTCTGTGCTAACGTCCTCGTGTGTATGCTGGTGTACAAGCATAGAGACAAGGCCGTCGCTACTGGTTTCGTACAGAGACAAAGGTTCTTCATTTTCTAAAAAACTGACGTAAAAGACTCCAAGTTTGTCCAATATCCTTGCTGTGTCCGTGAAAAGCTTTTTGCAAGCCTCGAATGTCAAGTAGGGCATACAAAAACCACATACAACCCCTTGGTAGCAAGGCTGTATCGTATGAAGCTGTTCCGCATCAAGGACAAAAAAACGCACATCTGGAACATTCTTTTGAGCCAAAACCACCATGCTAGGTGCAAAGTCTGTAGATTCTATTTCTAAATCAGGTCTCTGAGTTTTGAGATAACGGGTAATATTACCTGGGCCACAACCAATTTCAAAAACACGGCTCTGAATGGGAAGAAAACTTAAAAACAAGTCATAAGATTTGTCGTAAATCTTCATATCCATAAATCTGGCCTCATATTTTCGGCTCATCAAGTCCCATGTTTCTTTTGTAGGAAGATTTAATGGAATCATATGCTTTACTTTTACTTCTCACTTTTTAACAACAGAGTTGTGGAGTAGATTCTATTCTTCTTCTGGCTGGATTTTGATGGGTGGCTCTGTGCTTTGTTTCAAACCCAAAGGCATCACTTTCTGCATGATGTCTGACTGTCGCCATTGTTTCATATAATCAGCTTTGGTAGTTATGTACTCAATGCGCATTTCTTCCACCTCACGTCGCAAAGTGTTCATTTCCTTAGCAGTACGCTCGGTTTGGTTTCTGTTGGCGATGTAGATAACTCCTAAAACAGCCAGATAAGCCAAATAAGGCATAAACTTATACAAAAGTCCCTCGTCGAGTTTGAAATCGCGTTCCAGAAAACGACCAGCTGAAGTTTTAAAATTTTCTTGAGACATATTAACTCAGACGTTGATTTGAAGTTTCTGCTGAAGTGCTTTGACGATAGCTCCAAAGTTGAGTTCATGCCATTCATGGGCAATATTGGGTTGCTGCATGACTTTACTCATGACATCGTCTTGGAGTTTTCCTATTCTTAAGGCTTCAGAATAAGGAATTTGTGGGCTAAAAGTAACCATGCTGTAAAGAGGTAGCCAGTCGTTTGGAAACAGCTCATGGATTCTAGCTTCTATTTTTTTGCGGAGCAAAAACATAGGCTCGGCTACTTTGTCACGCATTTCTATAAAGTTTGCCAAGGCTAAATCAGCTATTGCATTGCCTTCTTTAACGCGTTTTTGCTGATAGAGAGGCAGCACCTTTTCCCAGTTATCTTGGCACTCGTCCAAAATTTGGTTCAATACAAAACAATCTTCAAAGCCAGCATTCATACCCTGCCCATAAAAAGGCACAATAGCATGTGCAGCGTCGCCAATCAAAAATAGGTTCTTGCCATAAACCCAAGGTGAGCAACGCACCGTTACAAGCGAAGCCACAGGATTTTGGTTCCAAACTGACAGGTAGTCTGGCATGAGCGGAATAGCATCGGCAAAATATTTTTCTACAAAAGCACGCACATCACTTTCAGTTTGCAATCGATTGAAAGCTTCTTGGCTGTGTGAGTCAGCCTCATGCGCCAAAAAAAGTGTGCAGGTAAAACTTCCGTCTAAGTTGGGTAGGGCAATAAGCATGAATTGATGACGAGGCCATATATGCAAAGCATTTTTTTCCATCAAAAACTTTCCATTTGCACCAGCTGGAATGTGTAGTTCTTTGTAGGAGTGCTCAAGATAGGTTTGAGAATAATCAAAGCGGTTGGTTTTTTGGAGCGTGGAACGCAATACAGAAAAAGCCCCATCAGAGCCACAAGCCAAATCGTAAGTCTGCTGTTGGGTCTCGCCTGTTTTGGTGTTACGCCACCATATTTGAGAATTTTCTAAGTCTATTTTTTCACATTCTTGGTCAAAGTGAAAATTGACGTTGGGTAAAGAATCTGCCAGTTCTACCAAACGGCGATTTAGCCCGCCTCTACTCACCGAGTAGATAGCCTGTTGCGATTTGCCGTAAGGTTGGTAAGTAAGCTCGCCGTTCAAGTCGTGCATCATACGCCCATACATAGGAATAGCGACACTTTCTATTTCAGAGCCTATTCCCGCAGCTCGGAGCGCGTTCCAGCCGCGATCGCTCAAGGCGAGATTGATAGACCGCCCCGCATAGGCATCGCTTGCGCGATAGTCCGATCTTTTTTCATAAACATCTACGCGGTAACCGCGTTTGGCCATCACGATAGAAAGTAAAGCACCCACTAAACCGCCGCCTATAATCGTGAGGTGTCGTGAGGAGTTTCTGTTATCAGAATTTGTCATGTCTTTAGGCTAGCTTTTGGTAGCAATGCACAAATTTAAACAAAGAGTTGGAAGAAACTCACCACAAACAAAAAAATACATCAGAATCGTATGGAAACGCACTTAATACTAGCTGTTTTCTAAAAACTCCGCATCAAAGATGGGTTGTTTGCTTAATAGCTTCAGATTCTACCACAAAAAAACCTTTTTTCTCATTCTGTGCAGCAAGGTGCATGGCCTTAGCCACTAAGGCAGCTTCTATGCCTTTGTATTTATTGGGGACTGCAAAATCAAACCAGTTCAGAAAAGATTTCCCCCAGTCTTCGCCAGTGCGCTTTTCTTTGCGATTGCCAAGTAAAAGAGAAGGGCGAAATATATAAACGGTATCAAAAACCAACTTTTTGATAAAATGCTCTAGCTGACCCTTCACACGGTTGTAATAAAACATAGACTTTTCGTCTGCACCCATGGCTGTCACGATAAGAAAGTGGTGTATGCCGCATTTTTCGCATAAATCCGCAAAACGGGCACAATAGGTATAGTCCACCTCATAAAACGCAACTTTATTGCCCTTGACACTCTTCATGGTTGTGCCCAAACAGCAGAACGCCACATCAAAGTTTTCTACTACTCCTGCTTGATGGATTATTTTACTAAAGTCTATTTCTTTTTGGATCAATTTAGGATGCTGAATATCTAGTTTTTTGCGAACAAAAATCACTACTTGCTCATAGGACACATCTTCCAGCAACATGGGCAGTAGTGAACTTCCTATAAGCCCGCTAGCACCTACCAAAACTGCTTTTTTTTTGTTGTCCATCTAAAAATAAACCCATTTACAAATACCTACTCAGACAAAGTTATGATGCCTCGTCTTTAAAAACAAATTTATAGGCATTTTTTTATAATAAAAATACTCTAAACAAAAAGAAAAAGCCTACTGAAAGCCCAATCGTGACGGGCAGCGTGAGCACCCAAGCTAGACCTATATTGGTTAGCGTGCTACCTTGCAGGTTTTTTGTACCATCGCTAGCCACCATCGTGCCAGCTATACCAGAGGAGAGCACATGGGTTGTACTTACGGGCAGACCCAGCTGTGAAGCCATAAGAATGGTGGAAGACGCGATAAGTTCGGCAGATGCGCCTTGAGCGTAGCTCATGTGTGACTTACCTATTTTTTCGCCAATAGTTACCACAATGCGCTTGTAGCCAATCATGGTTCCTATACCCAAACACAAAGACACTAAAATTGAAATTTGAACTGGTGCATAATCTGTGTAAGGCGAAAGCTCATCTATACTGGCCTTTAAAGTTGCCGTTGGATTATTATTGGCAGCTTTGAGCATATCCTCGTCAGCAATTTTAGCTTTGCTAAAATTGCGTAAAATAGTCACAACTTGCTGGCGAATTTTTGGTCTTTCTTCGGCAGGAATACTTTCCATATTGCTCATCTTATAGCTAGATGTGAGGCTGAGCACGGTTTTAGTAGCTGCTTTCATGGCTGTTATACGCCCCTCATTCTCGGCATTAATGGCTGAGGCGGGCAAGGCTGCTAGCTGGGTTTCAATTCTTTGTACAATAGCAGGAAGTTCTTTGTAGTCCATTTTGTTGTTCAGCACAAAGTAAGATGGGACTGCCGTAATAAGAATAAGCATGAGCAAGCCAATACCTTTTTGACCGTCATTGTTGCCATGCGCAAAGCTTACGCCTGTACAGGTGAGAATAAGTATGGAGCGAATCCAGAAAGGGGGTACTTTTTTGGGGTCTGCCTCTTCAAAAATAACTTTATCTTTGATAAACCACTTACTGGCCATGAGCAACAGAGCTGCTGCTGTGAAGCCAAAAAGTGGCGAAACGAGCAAAGAAAGGCCAATATCCATACTTTTGCTCCAGTTTACTCCAGAACCAAATTCGCGTCCCTCTGTCATGGAGAAAGCCAAACCTACACCTATGATAGAGCCTACAAGCGTGTGAGAACTAGAGCAGGGAATGCCCAAGTACCAAGTGAGCAAATTCCAAATAATGGCACTAGTCAGCATGGAAAGTATCAGCAAAAGAGCTAGTTGCGTATTGCTTCCACTCTGGACTTCAGGCGGTAAAAGCTCTACGATACCCATGGCCACCGTAATGCCACCCACAAGTACGCCTGTGGCATTGCAGATACCCGACCAGATAACGGCAGGTGTGGGTTTGAGAGAGTTGGTGTATATGACCGTGGCCACCGCGTTGGCCGTATCGTGAAAACCATTGATGAATTCAAATGCACAGGCGGCCACTAAACAGATAACCAAAAGAGCAAACAGTGCTGGTTCAAGACCAAACATGCAAATAATAGCCATGTAATAAAATGCTTAACAATCAGGAAATGTTTTATATCTCGTCTAGGAGTTGTCAATAGTGATGCAATAACGGATTTTTATTTTAAAGATAAAAAAATATATTGGAATCTTATTGGTTTCTTAACATATCAAATAGCTGATTTCTGGCAAACAAGAAGGCTACCTCGGAGAGGCAGCCTTCTTGCAAAAACTTTAAATCAAATACACTAGAAACTACTTAGGCTGAAGCATCATCACAACAGCTGTTTCTGTAGCTTTATTAGGATCTTTCTTGTACTTGAAGTTGAAAGTCATACCTGCAGCAGACAAACCACTTACTGGTACAGCCGTTGTGTTGAAAGTGATTTCCGTAAGTGCAGTGTTTACAGACCAAGTGCCTGAGTTAGCAGGAGCAGGGTTGAAAGGCAAACCGCCAGGAACAACGGTGTAAGTAGTGGCTTTGCCGTTTGGAGCAGCCATACCGTCATAGTTGAAGGTCATTTCAAACTTACTGATGTCCAGAGTAGTCGCTACACCATCTTCGGTGACGCTCTTAGCTTTCCAAGTTTTAGACTTGGCACCAGTACCGCCTTTGGCCAAAAACTCGACACCGCCGTCTGGTTTTAGATCCTCTCCTGATCCAGGGCACTTACAACGAACGAGGAATACTGAAAGAACAGCGCATACAATAAAAAGACGTTGAAACAATTTCATTTTGTTTGTTAATTTTGAAGTAAGAAGATAATTTTTTTAAGAACTGATTTTTTTGTGAACGCGATTCAAATTTATAGGCAAAAAACTTAAAAACAAAAAACAAACGCACTTTTTTTTAATTTTTGTAAGAATCAATAGGCAAAATATGGCTGCAAGTGCTGTATTCTGCTTCAATATTAGAACTTACAATTAAAATTTTTTGTTTGTCTATTTTGTTTAATAAACTAAGCAACCAATCAAAATTTGTTTTGTCGAGGTTGGTGCTGGGTTCATCAAGCAAAAGCAAAGGGCTTTGTTCCGAAAAGGCCAAGGCCAGTTTTACTTTTTGCTTCATGCCCGAAGAAAAGTATTTGATAGGCTTTCCCTTTACATACTTCATTTGCAGGAGCTCCAAGAACTGCTCTTTGGTACAAGCCAAGGGCTTGAAACCTGCATAAAAGGTATAAAGTTCGTCCAAATCAAAAAGCTCGGGCAGCTCAGAATAAGGTGCTGCAAAAGCCACCAAATTAGCCGTATTGTCTTGGAGGTGTTTGTCTTGAGACACCTCCAAGAATTTTAGACCACCTTCTGTAGGCTCTAGCCATGTGCTGAGCACTTTGAGCAAGGTACTTTTACCACTGCCGTTTGCGCCCACTATGGCATAATGCTCACCTTTTTTGAACTCGTAGCTAAATTTTCTAAAAACCCACTCTCTACCAAAACGCTTGCCTAGGTTTTCAGCAATGATTTTGATTTCATACATAAAGACAGATTTTAGATGCAAAACGCTGCATTGAGTGTAAAAAAAAGATAAGCATGAGATAGCCTCACCTTAGCACAAACGTTATTTCTTGAGTTCCATGAGCAGATTAATTTCTACATCTACAGGAAAAGGAAAAGGATCTACTTTGATTTTAGTAGTACCTATAGAGTTCATTTTCAATGAATTTCCTGTGAGTTCGGTAATCTTGAAGGTTTGAAGGTCTGCAATAGTTTGGGGTTCTATTTCAAACTCACCACCGCCAAAGTCTTCAGGGTCAATGAGGCCGCTCATCTTCATTTTTGTATCGTTTTCGAGCAGTTCCCAAGTACCTTCTTGGATAACAGGCTTGCCTTCATCGTCTTTGGTGGTTATGAATAATTTTTTGTCAGCTTTGAATTCCATCAGTGGCTTTTCTGTAGGGGTTTGTCCTGTAGTATCCTCGAGAGGGAAGTCCTGCCCGGCCACTTTGATTTTGAAATCAAATTTGTCTACTGTCCAAATACCTTCCATCTTGTCAGCAACTGTAGGCTCTGATTTCTTACAAGAAGATACAGAAAAAGCCACAAAGGCCAAAATTGCGAGGAATAAACTAAAGTGTTTTTTCATGAGCTTGAGTGATTAAAAAAGTCAAAAGAAAGATGAGATTTGCAATTATTTCCAAATTAAAGAAAGATATACACTAGCACAAAGACACCTTTGGGCGGCCAGAGGTTGCATGCAAACGATGCACCAAGCTATTTTTCTTTTCAATGGATTGCAAAAATATGAACTTTTTAAACGAAAAACAAAGCCAACTGTCTACTATCGGCTAAAAACCCACTCATTTTCAGAGGACAGATTAGAGTTGAAACTGTACTTGTTTTCTTGAAACAGTTTAATTTTGGCTGCTGTTGTGATTTTGTTTTTGATGATGTAGTTAGCCATCTCGCCTCTGGCTTTTTTGGCCAGTGTGCCAACAATTTTATAGGTATTATCTTTAAACTCTTTGAACACCACATGAACTACCTGACCTTGAATAGCCTCAAAGTCAATAGCTTTTCCATATTCGTTTGAAGCTAAGTTGATTAGGCAAGGTGCTTTGAGGTTTTTTAGCTCCTCGTTCAGTAGATTAGTAAGTTTATTTTGCCAAAATTGATAGAGGTTACTGCCCATACTGTTGGCTAAATGGATGCCCATTTCTAGGCGATATGGCTGAATGAGATCAAGCGGTTTGAGCAATCCATACAGGCCAGAGAGAATTCGGAGATGTTTTTGGGCAAACTGAAGGTCTTTTTCGTTAAATGAGGCTGCGTTCAAACCTTTGTAAACATCACCATTGAAGGCGAAAATAGCTTGCTTAGCATTCTGCGGCGTAAATTTTTCAGCAAAATTGAGATAACGCTCCACATTCTGAAGAGCTAAATTTTGGCTGATACTCATCATACTTTGCAAATCTTGGGGGCTTTTTTGTTTAAGAATAGCGACAAGATCTGCAATTTCTGTTTCAAAACACGGGATAGAGTGCGCCGAAGTAGGCACTTTGGCTTCAAAATTTTGGTTCTTGGCAGGCGAAAGGAGTAACAACATCTTGTTTAGGACTGGTTACGTGCTCAAAATTACACAGAAGCCACAGATAGTTAACACACAGAGAGCGCCTGTTATCAAGGTCTCTCTGTGTGTTCAACTTCCTCTATGGAATATTTATTGACCTTGCGCCAAAGTATACCCTCTGACACCATCAAAATTACATAGATTTTCTATTTTGATAAAGTCCAGACCAGCATTGTGAACATTGCTCAGGAGCTGAAGAATATCATTGTGGGTAATGTTTTTGCCCGCAGGGTTTTCAAATCTGCAACGCCAATGGTCTGTGCAGAAGGTTTCTGCGTGTCCATGAGGATACACTTTTACGCCTCGGTTGCTCACCACAACGAGTTTGAGTTGCTCCGTGCCACAGGCTTCTATTAATGGCCCTATCACATTGGCCTCACCGTCCCAGTTCAAGAACACATCTACACCTACCAAATCTTTTTTGAAACGTGGGCGGTGTGTTATTTTGATGTCTATCTTCTTAGACTCTTTTGGATAATTAACCGTTTTGAGTGTGCTAGGAGTTTTATCTAAACGCTCAATAACAGCCTGAGCAAATTCAGTAGTGCTCACTTTACGTGTACTTTTGCCTTCCTTATACACGTCGTAGGTGTGAATGCCATCTTCGAGAGTCTTGAGCCATGCGTTGTGTACTCTTGAAGCCACCCCGCCTTGTCCAATGTGGTTGAGCATCATGACAGCACCCAAAAGCAAGCCTGAAGGGTTGGCCACATTTTGACCTGCCCGACGCGGCGCAGAACCGTGTATGGCCTCAAACATAGCGCAACTTGCTCCGATGTTAGCCGAGCCAGCCAGTCCTACCGAACCAGTGATTTGCGCTGCTACATCCGAAAGAATATCTCCATAAAGGTTTGGCATGACAATAACGTCAAAAGCCTCAGGTGTGTCGGCGAGTTTGGCCGCGCCAATGTCTACAATCCAGTGTTCTTTTTCTATTTCAGGATAATCTGCACCTACTTCATCAAATACTTGGTGAAACAAACCGTCAGTCATTTTCATGATATTATCCTTAGAAAAGCATGTGACTTTTTTGCGGTTATTGTTGCGCGCATACTCAAAGGCATAACGCATAATTTTTTCGCAGCCAGGGCGAGATATGATTTTAAGGCACTGATACACTTCACTAGTTTGGCGGTGCTCTATGCCTGCATATAAGTCTTCTTCATTTTCGCGTACAATTACCACATCCATATTGGGGTGCTTGCTCTGCACAAAAGGGTGATAGGATACACAAGGTCTCACGTTAGCATAAAGGCCAAGAGTCTTGCGGGTGGTTACATTGAGGCTTTTGTACCCGCTGCCCGAGGGCGTTGTGATTGGGGCTTTCAAAAAAACTTGTGTACGGCGAAGAGAATCCCATGAGCTATCTTCTATACCAGCCGTAAGGCCGCGAAGATATACTTTTTCGCCAATTTCAATAACCTCAATGTCAATTTCTGCACCAGCCGCTAAGATGATGTCAAGAGTGGCCTGCATGATTTCGGGACCTATGCCGTCGCCGTATGCTACCGTAATGGGGGTTTTTGCCATGATTAAATATTGTCAAATACGTTAAAAAAAGGGTTTGAGTATCACTAAAGCTGGAATCAACTTATTGTATGACACATTTGTTTACACAAAACAACTATTTTTAGGGTAATTTGTTTAACTTTTTGAGCTGCTTTTTATAAATTTTTCGTTTAGTTTAAGAATACTTACAACAATCTAGGATTTTGGCTAGGGGATTCTGGCCCGTATTTTAGACTTGGAAATGTAAGTTTGAGCAGTATTTTCACTGTAAAGCAAGGCTTTACATAACCAGAGGAATTTGAAGAAATAAAATTAGGTGGCAACAGCGCACTTATTGCCGCAGAAATGAAAAAAAGACAAGCTGAATTGTTTCCTGCTGGTCTGGTGCGGAGTGGGACGGTTCAAAATTTGACTCTTAAACGAAAAAAACAACTAAAATGGAAATAAAAAAACTGCTTCAACATGAGATAGAAGCTTTCAAGACACTCATTACTATCTTTAATGAGGTTTTTGAGAATGAGGCTGAGATACCAGCTGCGCGGCATCTGGAAAAATTACTTTCTAACCCCGATTTTATGGTCTTTGTTGTGCAGGTCAACGGCCAGGTGGTGGGCGGACTAACAATCTATGTTTTGCACCGTTACTACGACACAAAACCTATTGCTTACATCTACGATGTGGGCATCACGCCAAATTTTCAAGGCAAAGGGCTAGGCAAAGCCTTGATTGCAGAAGTTTGTAGATTTTGTCGAGAGAGCGGATTTGAAGACGCGTACGTAGAAGCTGAAAGTGAGGATAAAGATGCAGTTGAGTTTTATCGTAAAACAAATTTTACGTATGAAATGGCAGCTACTCACTTTACTTATTCTTTTGATTGATGTGAAGACGCTATTAAAGCTTTGGGCTGTTGTCCACAAGCCAATTGGCCTTAAAGGTTTTTAAGTCTTGTATAAATTCTTCAAAATCAGATTTATAAAGGTCATGGGCATCGTGTACAAGCTGAGCTGCCTGAGGAATATGTGAGCCTGAACTGCTACGGCGTGCCAAACCATTCAAAGATAGCCAAAAACCTCTGCGAGAACCATAGTAAAACAGCCAATTGTCTCTTTTCATGTTCTTGAGAACCTGTATAGCCTTTTCGGGCAAATACAGTTCGTTGTTTGTGAGGGTTTCGTAATAGGCTTGTGCGTGTTCATAAAGCCCCTGTTGACTGTGAGAGTCCCAGTTTTTTCCTAAAAAATGGTCATAAACTACGTCCACTATCACAGGTGCATACTTGCCAAAATCAGGTTGCAAACGGGCAGCCATGCGTCTTGAGGCTGGATGCGCATCCGTGAAGGCATCAGTAGCCCGATGCATAAGCACCCCACGCTGCACAAAAGGCGGAAGACTTTGCAGCCAACTGCTACCCCTCAAAAAATCTGCAATGAAATGTCCTACAGCTAAACCTTCGTCAAAGCTTTCTTGCACATAGGCCAAATAGCTATGTCCTAGATAGTTCATACTAAGATTCGCTTAACGCGTTTATCGCAACAAGTCTTTCAAATCTTGCACTGTGCTCATCACCAAAGGTGTAAGATTGCTGAAAACTTCAAGAAACCACTCCAGAACTGCCAAAATAGGACCATAAAAATAGGTTTGTCCCATACCGCCGCTAGAATCAACGAAACCTGCCCAATTAAGGAGTAGAAGCCCAACGCCCAGTGCTAAAACATATTTGATAAGTCCCAAAACCGTACCTACATAATTGTCCAGATTATCAAATACGCTGTATTGGAGCGACTCAGCCAGCAGTCTACCAATCCAGTTGACAAAAATAACAACCCCCAAATAAAAAAGACTCAACATGAAAAAGGCAGTGGCTTTGGAACTCACTTTTGAGGCTGAAAAACCTAACTGAACAAGCTTAAAAGCAAAAAAAACAGTAAAAAGAAATCCAATCAACGAAATTAGTTCTACTAATAGCCCTTTTTGATAGCCTCTGTAAGCACCAAAAACAATAATTGCCAAAAAAACCAAGTCCCATAGATGAAATGTGACAGAGGAAATAGCCAGTGGAAACATCTTATTCAGGTTTGTTTTTGAAGATAAATGAATGATTATGAAGTAGTTTATATTACAGAAGTGGTTTTAGTCGGGCAACTGTTGTTTAATAATTTCCGAAATTTGCTTGTTATCTGCTTTTCCTGCCAGTTCTTTAGTGGCTGCGCCCATTACTTTGCCCATTTCTTTTTTAGAGTTGGCACCAAGCTTTGTGATAATCTCTTTTATAGCCACAGAAAGCTCTTCATCGGTCATCATTTGGGGCAGAAACTTTTCTATTACGGCCAATTCGGCTTGCTCTTTTTGGAGCAAATCAAGTCTATTTTCTTTCTCAAAAATTGCGGCAGCATCTTTACGTTGCTTGGCGGCCTTCATCAAAAGAGCCACTTCTTCGGCTTCGCTCAAAGAATCGTTCTGCTTACCTTCCTGGGTGAGCGCAAGCAAAATCAGGGATTTGATGCTTCTGAGAGCTTCTAGCGTCACTTTGTCTTTGGCGCGCATGGCCTCTTTAATGTCTGATTCTACTTTTTCTTTGAGCGTCATATGAGTGAGCAAGCAAGGTAATTATTAGAAAAGTTGAAGTTGGAACACAAATATAAAGAATTAGGCAATTGTTAATCACAAAAAAGTATAATTTTTTTTATAATTGGCTATAAAAAAGACATTTTTGTTTAAGTACTAAACAGATATTATTTAGCCCATGACAAAAACTTACAAGATTTGTAATGAGTTTAAGTATTTAATAATCAAATAATTGAATACTTGTGAGACCCATTGAGAATACCTAATTATGTTAAGGCAGGCTTTCAATAAGCAAGAGGCTCTTTTTTTGTATTGATAAACCTTAAGGCTTCTAAAATAATACCATAAACTAACGAAGAACCCAATAAAAGCAACCACTCAAACCAGCCCACTTGCTGATAGGTACTACCAAAAAGCTTGCTCACAACAGGAATATAAAACAAAGCTAGAATACAGAAAAACACCCAGCCGATGGCAATCAATAAGGCATTGTTGTTGAGAGTTTGGCTAGAAAAAATACTGTGCTTAGGTGCACGTTTATACATGATGGTTTGGGTGGTGAGTAGTACCAGTCCTGCAAAGGTCAGAAAAGTATAGCTTGTTTGAGTGCCAGAGAAATGAATAGCTAAATAATTGGTTATAAATGTAATAATAGCAATTGCAGCACCAAAGCCCACACCTGTGAGCAAGTTATTGGCCGACAACAGCTTTTGATGTTTATGGCCTTTTTGGAAACTATGCTTGTCGTATACCAGTACGCTGAGCGGGGCAGTGACAGCCACTACGTCGCTCAAAACAATCAAAGAAGGGTCTATGAGAACGTTATTGGGCAAAAAGTAGTCTGCAAATGCAACAAACCCCTCTGCAAAAAGGAGAGACAAATAAGACACAGTCATTATCGCAATATTGAGAGAGAGCGCTTTACTTTCGGCCAACCCATAGGCAAAAAAGCTCAATTTATCCTTTACAAGAGCCATCTGGGCAGCCTCAATGGTTTCATCAGCTCCTCTTATAGCCAATGCTACACCCACATCTGCTTGTTTTATGGCAGCTGCGTCATTCACACCATCGCCTATGACAGCCACAATTTCACCGTTTTCTTGCAACTCTTTAATGAATTGTTGTTTGTTTTCGGCAGATGAGCGTCCCAAAATCAAGACCTTTTCTTGTTTCAATCTTTCATAGTCTTCAGCTGTCTTTTGATTGAAATAAATGGCTCTTGGTGCTTGCTGGTTCACTGTTGTAAGTCCTATTCGGCGTGAGAGAGCCCGCGTTATACCAGGACTATCGCCCGTAACCACTACAATATTCACATCTAATTTTTTTAGCTCTTCTATGACCAGCGGCATGTCCTCGTGTGGCGGGTCGGCCAAGCATGCAAACCCTATAAAATCAAGTCTTTGTTCAGTGTCCTCTGTTGTATAATAACTGAAATCATTCAGCTCTTTTGTTGCTAAAGCAATTATTCTAAACTCCTTTTTTTCATATTCGTTGGCTAAAGCCAGAAACATAGCACGGCTGTCAGCATCTAGTCTAAACCTCCTTTGATCTTTGATATAGAAGAGCGAGGCTTCTAAAACAGACTCTATCGTGCCTTTTACAAACGAGCGATTGATACCATCTAAACGCCACAACATAGACGAACGTTGAGTACTAGGTTCAAATTCAAATATTTGTATAAGTTGTTTGTTTGTATCGCTTTTGAGTCCTGACTTTAATATTTTTTGTCCTGCGGCAGCAAAGGCAGCATCTGTAGCCTCGCCTCGCGCGTGCCAGTAAGGTATGGCAGCAGTGGGTGGGTTGTTTTGTTCATGCGTACAGAATAACGTGGCTTGCAAAATACTTTCGTAATTGTTATAATTGCTATTGTTAAGCAGTTCTTGGTTGTCTATCTTAATATCGCCATCTGGGCTGTAGCCTTTACCTGAAATGTGCAACACCCCTTCTGCGGTTACTAGTCTTTGTATGACCATTTCATTGGAGGACATAGTACCAGTTTTGTCCAAGACAACAGTTGTTATAGAGCCAAGAGTTTCTATAGAGGATAGTTTTTTGAAGATAACATCTGTGAGAGGAAATTTGCGAAGAGCTATGAGTAAGCCAAAGTAGAGCTGCAGCGGCAAACCAATAGGCATTAAGGCAGACCCCAGCGTGATGGTTTCTTCTATGACATTTTTTACGCCATTTTTAAAGTCGGCAAAAGCCAATAAGATGCTGAATGTATTGGTATTGCCGCCCACAAAAAGTTTAAGGAGTTCTTCTAAATGATGACTTGTGGCGCGTATATTAATCCAAAGCATGGGTAAACTCAGTACCAACAAGAAGTAAGCGATAAAAATAGCCCCTTTTTTTAACTCTGATTCTATAGGGGTAAGTCTGTTTTGAATACTCTGAGACAGTTGCTTGATTTTGCCCAGCTCTGTATTTACGCCAATGCCATATACTAATCCCTTAGCTTTGCCTGCAATAATTTTTGTGCCTTTAAAGCAGCAATTATCCCATTGGTAGAGCGGAAGATTGTTATCCAAAATAGGGCGATTGTGCTTAGGTTTAGCCTCAGTACTTCCAAAAAGCACAAATTCATCGGCTACCAAACCTTCTGACTCTAGAAGGCGTAAATCGGCAGGCACTTTTTGTCCAGCAGAAAGTAAGACAATATCGCCTGGTACAAGCTGAAAATCATTAACTTTAGACACTTTACTATTTCGGAGCACCATACACACACTGTGCTCTTGATGCTTGATTTTATCCAACATCTTGGCCGAACGCCACTCTTGCCAAGTGCCCAAAGAAGCATTCATCAGCAACACAGTCAAAAGCAGCCAACCGCTATAGCTACCGCTGTCGTTTGAGTGAATGATTATGTCTATCAAGCACATAACCATCATGACAAAAAACAAGGGCTTTTTTAGTTCCAATAAGAAAATGGCAAAAATACTTTTGGCCTTTGCGAGTAATATTCGGTTAGAACCATAACGTTTCTTTTGTCTAAAAAACAAATCATTGCTCAAACCAGTGAAGTGATTTGAACCAAAAAATTTTAATAAATCGTCTATTTGCGACTGATAAGGCTGCTTCCTGCGCATATTTTATTCAAAAAATATAAAATGCTACTTACTAATTTTTTTTATTTCTAAACGGCTTTTACCTTCAGCTAGAACCAATGCTTCCACTGCCGAGCCTGTCATTACAAACTGCATAGGGGTAATCTTGAAACTAGAAAAACTCAAGTCAATGCGCTCTCCTAGCTTGCCTTTGTTAAGACCTTCCACAATTTTTTGTGGAATTTTATGTGAGAGCGAGTCCATAGGTATGGCCACACTTTCTTCTATATAGGTTTTTAGTGTGCTGTTTAGCAACCAGTCACCCACCGAAAGCAATACCTCCTCACTGTGAATATCAAAGGCAAAGTCTTGAATAAAAAGTACTTGCTTGGCGGTGTCAATAAAGGGTTTGCCCTTTAGGTACACATGTCCGTTCAAATCACCCTTGAGCCTAAGCCCTACCAAAAGTTCTTGGCCGCCGCCATCAATACTCACCTCTTTCACTTTGATGCTTGCACCGCCTTTTTCAAAAACTTTTTTCTCTAGTTTTTTATTAACTAACTCTGCAAGCGCAGTATAAAATGCGCGGCAATTCATATAAATCTTGAAACTGTCAGGTACATGAGTGACCAGTTTGAGATTGGGCAAGGGACGCGGTTCAACGTTAGGAGCTTCACCTACCAAAGTTTGCAGAGATGTTTGCAAGGCCAGCGGAATGGTAAGCATGCCGTCTCGCGCTTTTGGCTGCATGGCACTGATAGCTACTGGGTTATTAATCAGCCATATTGTTTGTGCTTTTTTGTCTAGTAAAATGGGTTTTTGCATGCTGAGCCAAATTTTTTCCACTTGTGTTTTAAGTGGCAACTTTTCGTAGATGACCCTGTCTAAGGTGGCCTCTAGCATGGTTTCTTTCTTTTTAAGGATACGCTCTATAAGTTTGTCAAGTGGTATTTTTAAGCGTCCCACCTTTAGGTTTGGCTTCTTAATCCAAATCAGTTGTGTTATTTCTGTGTTAGGAATCACTTTCCAGTTCTCTGCTATGGCTATGCTGCTGGTCATGCTTACCTGTGCTTCAAAATTTAGTTTTTGAGAAGATGATATCAATTGCTTTTTGCCAATTTTTTTATCAATCAATCTTATTTCTACCTCTACACGAAGCGGCATACCCGCTGCCAATATGCTGCCACTCATGCTGGCTTGAGCCTTACCAAGCTTAATGAGTTTGACTTTAAAATTATCTTTGTCATTATCCTCAAAACTAGCATCTTCATAAATAACTGGCTTTAACGCATCATTCAAGGCTTTTTCTATTTCATCTACCTCAATTGAGAGTGGAATGCCCAATGTTGAAAGAGGCGTTTGAGGCAAAGGAGATCCTGGTTGTAAAAACGGCTTTTCTGGATTTACTTTCTGGCCACAAGCCAACAATAATACAAAAAAAATAGTGTAAAAAGCGCAGAATTTTGGTTTCATTGAAGCAAGATGAAAGTGACTCAAGAAGTGAGGCAATACCATGTGATTTGTATTATGCACGAAATGTAGTTTTTTTTGTCTAAACTAACAACCTTTTGGGTAAGAAAAATGCATAGAAAATTTTGCTACTCTAAAAAGGGATTTCGGAGACCATGTTTTGGGACGAGAAAAAACACAAGGCCAATCTTTTGTTAAAGATAGCTTGTAGAACGGCTTTTGAGTCTAAATTCTATGCTTTCAAGCTTAAAAAGGGATTCGCTTTTTTGGATTTTCGTATGAAAAGAAGAACTTTGCACTTCAATGCTCCGTTAAATGGGCTAAGTCAAATATCATATTATTACAAAATTAAAAACAACAAACTATGCTCAACGGGCTATTTATACCAGGCTCTATGGTTACCAGTACTATTTTGATAGCAACGGTAGGCATTAGCATCTGGGCTTTTGGCAACGAGTCGCTCATGCGCAAACTAGTGATGAGTCCTTATGCCGCAAAAAATAAGAAGGAGTATCACCGCTTTATTACCTCAGGTTTTATTCATGCCGACTGGATGCACTTGGCATTCAATATGTTTTCTTTGATGCTTTTTGGGCGCATGGTAGAGGCCAACTTGGTTTATTCTTATGGTGCAGAACTAGGCAGCGGCCTCTATTTGTTGATGTATCTTTCTGCTTTGGTGGTGTCAGACTTGCCTACTTTCAACAAAAACAAAAACAACACTTATTATAGTTCTTTAGGGGCTTCAGGGGCGGTTTCTGCTATGGTTTTTGCCTTTATTTTGTTTGAGCCTACTCAAAAACTGTTGCTTTTTATGGTTTTGCCAATACCAGGTTTTTTACTTGGTCTGATGTATCTAGCCTACTCCTATTACCAAGCTAAGCAGCCAAACCGTCTTGATAATGTAAATCATGACGCACATTTATATGGTGCTCTGTATGGTCTTGCTTTTATTGCGGTAGTGCGTCCCATAACACTTTTGGAGTTTTTACAGAAGATGAGCAATTTTTCTTTGTTTGAAATCTTGCCATTCTAAATGAATGCTCAAAAACAATTCATCATTTTGGAAAGTTTTCTGTCAAGTGCAATGCTTTTCAAAAAAACAGTCTAAGATATAAACCCCTCCAATGTATGAAACATCGTCTGCCAGACGGCCTAGAAATGTACTATGAGTATTATCCTTTGCCCAATACTGACAAACCCACTTTGGTATTTTTGAATGGACTCACACAGTCTACAATAGCATGGGCGTTTTTTTTGAATACATTTAAGCTCACACATCCTATATTGCTTTTGGATTTGATTTTTCAGGGACAATCGGACAAAAAAGGTGATTTTAGAAGTTTTGAGCAACATGCGGCGGATGTAAAACATCTTGCCGATTCGTTGGGGCTTGTTAGCTGTGTTCCTGTTGGTATTTCTTATGGAGGTGCGGTGGCACAACGCTTTTTGGTGGAGTATAACGATTATTGTGACGCTGGTGTTATTCTGTCGTCATTTGCACATAAAACGGTTTATTTCGATGCGCTAGGGTATTCGTGGAAGCGCGCTTTGCAGGTGGGCGGCTACTCGCTCATGTTAGATGTGATGCTACCCGCTGTGCTTGCACCCACTTACTTCGAGAATCCGCTTATTCCTATTGAACAAATGAAACAAATGCGTGTGGGGCTGAATGAAGACCAGGAAGCCATTATCAAGCTCATGCGCGCCACCGAAACAAGCAGCGACTACCGTCCAAAACTTGCCAAAGTAAAACAAAAAGTGCTGGTAGTTCAAGGGGAATACGACCTACTGACCACGCCCGCAATGGGCAAGGCTATTGCGGACGCGCTCCCAAATAGTGATTTCAAAGTACTGCCGCACAAAGGCCACACTCTCAACTTAGAGGCCATAGGCGAAACAATTGCCCTTTTACAAGGCTTTTTGAGATAACGACTGTTTTTGTAGAGGAATGACCACTGGCAAGTTAGAGTTGCTAGTGGTTTTTTTGTGTGCGCTCACAAAACTCAATAAATGCATCCAAATAAAGCTCAATAGAGTGCTTTTGAGCATTTTTCTTACCTTCTTCTATTAGCTTTTGACGTAATTCAGGCTTTTCATACAGTTGCAAAAGCTGTTCAGAAAGTTGTTCCACATGATGAGGGTCAAAGAACAGGGCAATACCACCAGTTTGTTCTCTATGGCCTTTTAGGTTAGAGCAGACCACAGGGCAGCCCAGACTCTGAGCCTCACTTAATGGCATATTGGTAGGCCCTAAAAAAGTGGGCATAACTAAAGCAAAAGCTTTTTCATAGAGATGTTTCAACTCCTCTGTTGACACAAAACCTAAAAAATGAACCTGTTGCGTTAAACCCAGTTGTTCGGTTAGCTGTTTGATGGTTTGTAAATATCCTTGATCCGAACCGCAGAGCACCAACTCTAGGGGCGCACCATGCGTGCGTGCCGCTGCAAGTGCATGAAGTAAATTTTGATGGTTTTTGTGTGCCCAAAACTGCGCGGGATAAAGTAAAAAAGGCTTATTGGCGAAAGATTGGCCTTTGAACCAAGATTCTGCACGCCCCGAGTCTGCCGAAAGCAAAGCCGCTGAAGCAAACATAGGCATCAAAAAAGTTTTGTCGCGGCTCAAGCCATAAAACTTCTCAAGCTCTTGATAGCCAGCCTCTGACTCTACCACAACACCACAGGCTGATTGTAATGTTTTAAGAAACCAGTCTTCGCGTTTTTGATATTCATTGTTTTGACTAACTTCAGGAAACTGCGCAACGGTTCTATGGCCGCAGTCCCAAACCGTAGCCACAAAAGGGATTGAATAACAAGGTGTTAGGAAAGGTCTTGGATAGTAAAAAAAATCAATTCGATATTTGCGAGCAATATCCTTGAGTAATGCGTCAAGATTGGTGTGCAAATCCTTAAATTCCCGTATAGCTTTCAAACTCTCTTGCCGCCAAGTTTCAGCTCGTTTGAGTTTGAATTTATACAGCAGAACTTCCTGAAACCATAGTTTTCGTTGTAACTTTTGAAGCTCTTTTTGATGTTGAGGCGGCATAGGCGCGGCCTCTTTGTTCAAAACAAGTATCTTGCTCTCTAGTCTATCCCAAGTCTTTTGGCTATGATCTTCTATCAGATTGAGCACTAAAAACTGCGCATTTTGCTGCTCCAGTTTGCTTAAATGCTGGGTAAGGGTGTGTATGTAGCTGAAAGCTCCTCCCTCAGACGCATCAAACTGCCTAACCACGATGCCAATTTTCATAGCTTTACAGATGTTTATTTGTCATATTCAGACTGTTTCTTTTTGGTCTCTATGGCTTGTTTTTGTTTAGCGAGATTTTCTAGGCCGCGTCGCGCAGAAGCATAAATATCTTGAGTTTCATTAACATAAACGCTTTTGCTGTATTTGTCTATAAAATTTTCGCAGCGTCCTATTACTTCTTGAAAGCGTTCGGCTTGGACATCTTCAAAGCTAGACTTGGCATAGGCATAAAGTGCTCTTATAGACATGTAGGCAGCTTCTTCTTTGTATTTTGAATCGGGGAAGTCCTTTTGAAAATTATCTAACACAATAACAGCAGATTTATGCCTTTCTAGTTTGTAAAACAATTTGGCATTATTGTACTCCTTGAACTCTAGCTTTTGACGCAGCTCAATGATTTTGTCTGAAGCGTCTTTGGCTCTAGCACTTTTAGGAAATCGGTTAATGAAGTCTTGTATAGACTCTATGGCATAACGCGTATTTTCTTGGTCTAGATACCAGATGGGCGACATTCTGCTCATTGTAACCGCAGACATATACAGCGCATCTTCGGCTTTGGGGCTTTGACGGTAGGTACTGTAGAAGGTACGGAAGTAGTATTCTGCGTCTACAAGTCGGTTTTCCTCATAGCAGCAGTTGGCGAATTTATAGTGAATGTCTTCGGCAGTGGGGTCGTTTTTGATGATACTTACTAACTCCTCCAAAAGCAGCGAAGCGCGATAATAATCGCCTTTTTCGTAATATTGGTTGGCTGCTTGATATCGCACCTTCCAGTCAGGGTTTTTGAGTGCGCGTGACAGCTTGGAGCAAGAACTATTGGTGAGTAGCATAGCCAAACAAGCCAGTACACAAAACAGTTGATAAAAGACGGAACGTAGCATTTTTTTATGTGTTTAGAAAAAGTCAAAAATGAATTGTTGAAAATCAGATTGAGGGTTATAAATACTCGCTTAACTCTAGCCAGCGCATGCTTTTCTCATCAATTTCTTCTGAAATTTGCTTGATTTTATCTGAAATATCTTTAATTTTTTGGTAGTCATCCGTTTGTTGAGTGAGCAGGAGTTCTAAATCCGCTTTGTTTTTCTCGAGTTCGGGTAGCTGCTTGTCTAATGTTTCGTATTCTTTTTGTTCTTTGAACGACAATTTAGCTTTAGTACGCTCTTTTTGAGGCTTTTCACTATTTGCCAAAGCCGCTGCTGCTTTTACTGCCGCCGCTTCTTGAGCTGCTGCCTGTTTTTTTTCCAGCAAATAGTCTTTGTAGTCGGAATAGTTGCCCGGAAAATCTTTGACTACTCCATCGCCATCAAACACAAATAAATGGTCTGTGACTTTGTCCATGAAATAGCGATCATGCGAAACTACCAACAAACAACCTCCAAAAGACATCAAATATTCTTCCAAAACATTGAGTGTCACAATATCAAGGTCATTGGTAGGCTCGTCGAGAATCAAAAAGTTGGGGTTTAGCATCAAAATTTTAAGAAGTTGCAAACGCCTTCTTTCGCCACCCGAAAGTTTTTGTACTTCATCATATTGTTTGTTGGGCGGAAAGAGAAACAGTGTGAGTAGTTGCGAGGCCGTAATAATGCTTCCGCTTTCGGTTTTGATGACCTCCGCTACGTCTTTGACCACATCAATGACTTTCTTTGCTCCCTCAAAAGTATCATGCTCTTGAGTATAGTAGCCAAAAACTGTATTTTCACCTTTTTCAATGCTGCCGCTATCAGGGCGCGTTTGTCCAGTCAAAATCTTGAGCAGAGTGGTTTTGCCCACTCCGTTTCTACCCACTATGCCAATACGCTCGCCTCGCCTGAAAATATAGGTGAAGTGGTGTAGGATTTTTTTCTGCTCAAAGCTTTTGGTGATATTGGCAAGTTCTAAAATCTTTTTGCCTTGCCTAGAGGTTTGTAAATTAATCTGTATAGACTGTGTGTTGCCTTTCTGACTGGCCTTTTCTTTGATGCCCTCAAAAGCTTCCACACGGTACTTGGCCTTGGTGCCACGCGCTTGTGGTTGTCGCCTAATCCAGTCAAGCTCTTTACGCATGAGGTTTTGGGCTTTTTCTAGCTCCACCTCCTGCTGTATTCTACGCGAAACTTTCTGCTCCAAAAAATAATCATACTTGCCGTTGTAACGAAAAATCTTACCTTCGTCTAGCTCCATGATTTGATTCGTGACCTTATCCAAAAAATAGCGGTCGTGGGTAATGAGAATAACCGTGAGGGTGGAAGTAGATAAAAAATCTTCTAACCACTCTATCACGTCTAAATCCAAATGGTTAGTAGGCTCGTCTAGAATCAATACATCGGGTTGCGCTAGCAGGGCACGTGCGAGCGCAATGCGCTTACGCTGGCCGCCTGAGAGCGTGTGTGTGCGCAATGTGAGGTCGTGGATACCCAACTTGCTAAGAGTTTCCTTGATCTGCGATTCATAGTTCCAAGCCTGATGTTTTTCCATAGCCTCGAGAACTTCTTGCAGCTCGTGCTGAGAGGCATTACCTTGCTCACTAAGTGCTTGGTAACGCTTGATAGTAGTCATCAAGGGGCTGGGATCTTTAAAAATGCTATCCCAAACGGTTTCTTGGTGTTCAAAATCAGGCTGTTGGTCCAGATAAACCACCTTTGTGCCTTTCCTGACACTGACGCTGCCTGTATCGGGCTGAATCAAGCCCGCTAAAATCTTCAAAAAAGTAGATTTGCCTGCTCCATTAATGCCTACCAAGCCCACTTTTTCGCCTTGACTCACACCAAAAGAGATGTTTTGAAAAAGCCATTTTTCGGAAAAAGCTTTTGATATAAACTCTGCTGATAATACATTCATGATTTTTGCCCTCTAAAGAAAACCAATCGCAAAAATACAAGATTAGCGAAGCTTTAGCAAACTTACATGACTCTTTCCTTGAATTCATGTATAAAGTTATACATCGTCTTTCTGTTTTTTCATGGCTTTGAGAATCCGCACGAAGAAAAACACTGTGCAGACCGTCGTTAGTCCTTGTACAGAAAACATTAGAATGGTTGCTTCAAGAGTCATTTTTTTATAAAAGCAGATTAATAATCAAAACTTAATACCTGGCATTCGTTCTGATGGCTTTTGTAAACCAAAAACTTTTTTTGAGACTCCGAATAAAGCAAGGCTATTTTTTGGGCTGAGGACACCGGTTTATGATTGACAAGTTCGCCGCTTATGTAATAAATGTAGGTGTTTTTTTCTATTTTATCAAACACCGTGATGATTTCAAGACTGCCACCCAAATTGTAGTAACACACATCTTTTTCTGAGGCTGTGTTGAAGTTTTTTGTAAAAAGTTCTTTGCCGTCTGGCCTCAAAAAAGTCAAATCTTTATCTTCTTGACGCGATACAATCCATGATTTGTTAGCTACAGCATCAGAGCAGAGCGTGAATATGGACTTAGATGATTTGGACTCCAGTGTACTCAAGTTGGTAATTTTGCCATCTAAATTGAAGTCAATCAAATCACCTTTGGAGTTGAGTACGGTCAGCCTAGAATTGCCAAAACTGCTATTGATGGTTGCAAAAAATGTACCGCCCAAATCGCTTTCATTGAAGGCTAAAGGGAACTTGGGGTACTGAACCGCATCGCGTTTAAGCACACTCACGATGCCATTTTTTTGAATTGCCAGCATACAGTCGCGTCCTGCCACGCGCAGATGCGTAAGAGGCGCAATGAGTCCGCCCGAAAGGCTTTTGGGCTGCCAGCCGTCAAGCGGTCGCCCTTCTTTATCAAACAGATACACATTGCCTTCGCGTGTAGCTGCTGCAATGCGATAGTTCTTGCTGTTATCGTAGTCGAGCACTGAAATATACTCAATTTTTTGACCAGCAGGCAAGACTACAGGAAACTCGCCCACCACACGCCCCAGTCTGTCCATAAGGTAAATGTGGCGACTGGTTGCAATCAAAAATTGCAGTTTGCCATTGTTATAATAGTCTATTTGCATCACTTTGCCACAAATCGCATCACCTAAATTGCGTGTCCAGAGGATTTTTCCATCATTGCCCACCAGATGGACATTAAAAGCAGCGTCTTGAACAATTACTTCTGGCTTTCGGTCAGTATGATTGCGAACGATATAGGGCTGTGAAATAAGCTGACTCTGAAACTTGGTTTTGGTTTCCAGATTGAAGTTGGTGGCTTGGACGGTTTGAGTCGTGTCGTTTGGGTTGACAGCTTCTGCACGGCTAGATTTTTCGTGCCTAATGGTGATGTTGGTTTCCATTCTGTTGGGGTCAGAAAGGAACTGACAGCCCAAAAATTCAAATTTCAACAATTCAAATTTATACTGCTCAAAGGGGGCTTGCCAAGTACTATTAAGATATGGACTAAACAAGTGCCATGCACGTGGTACGTGTACGATGAAATTGAGGTTTGATTTTTTGCCAATTTGATCCAAAAATTGGCGATGAGAAATAAGTTTATCCCAAACCTCTTCCTGTTTGATGGCTTCTATGAGCTGACGAAGAGGCAATTCTCTTGTCCCCATCACCAAATACTCATCGTTAAGGAATGTATAAAACGTTTGGGGCGAGGTGCCAAACATTTCGCCAAAAAGAATTGCCGAAAAATCGGGAATACTGACTCTGGTAAAGGTATAACGCCCATACTTTTGGCTAATCTTAGCGGTGTTGCCGCTTACCGAGGCGGTATTTTCAGCCAAAATATTCAGCATTTTTTCAGCTTTTGAGCGGCTTTTAAGCCTTACAAAAGTCAGTTTATCGGCAATTGCCTGCCCCTGTTCGGGTTCTAAATAGGCTACCGCCACCTCCGATTGAATGCACTTAAAAAACTTATCAGGCGAAAAGCTATGCTCTGAGGCCAAATTTTCTAGCTTGGCATATTTGGCTGGCTCGTTTTGTTTCCATTCTTTATTGCGTTTTTCAAAAAAGCCTTCTGGATCGCTTAGCCCTAGTCGGTAAAAAACAGCAGTTTGCTTAGGGACAATTCTGAGTATTTCAGCAATAGAGGTAGGTTCTTGTTTAAGAAAAAGCTTCAAAAAGTCGTTCTTACCAGCTTCTTCGGGGTTTGTGAAAAAAGAATATCCGTTGAGCAATAGGTTGTTGTCTGCCACCATTGCATCTAAAGAAAATGAGCCAGTGAGTGCTGAAAGTGCTTCTAAAATAGGTCTGGCACTGTCTTCGGTAAAAATGGCCAAAAAATCAGAAAACTTTTTGAAGTTGATATACAAATTAGCGTCATCTTCAGATACTTGCGCTAGTTTGAAAAGCTCTTTGTTAATGTCTAAAAATGAACTAGGCTCGTCGTCAATCATCTTTCGTATGGCATCTTCCACCAACAAGGGCGTGTAGCTACAGATAAGATAGTCTTGATGAATACAGTAAACAAACTCTAAATCAAATGTTTGACTATCGTATATCTCATAAATAGGAATTTCATTGTAGTTTCGAGAGCGTATTTTGAGCTGATAATCGTTACATACTTTGGCAAAAATATTTTGCATAAACACCTGCTCGGTAGGCTGAAGCGGCGTAAAGAACAAATAATCAAAGTCGGTGCGGGCGGTAATGAGCACAGCTGCATACACATTACGCCCCCTTAAAAACTCTGGAATACTTAGGCTGTCTGTGCGCAATCGTTTAAGCGCGGCGGCTTTGTGGTGTGCGCTGTCAAAGTAGGCCATTTGCCTGAGACTTCGCCAGATGCTTGCATTTTTGAGTTTCTCAAAGGTGTCTATCAGTTTGGGGCTTTCTATGACCATAACTGCATCATCAGGTATGAGCTTCCAAACACCGCTCAGTTCTTCTTTTTTGGTTGAAAACAACCCCAAAGCAAGCAACGAGGACAGTAAAGCTACTACAAAAAACACCATAGCCACGCGCTGAGTGGGGGTTTTGGACAGCCAGAAGCTTTTTATTTTTTGAAGTGTGCTACTCATCAGATTTAGACTTGTACTTGGCGAATATATAAAATTTACTTTTTGGTTTTGAGCCACTTGATGGCTTCAGCTTCAGAAGTGAAGTAGCCATAATGGACTGTACCCACCTTGGTGAGTCTCAGAGAGGGGTTTATACTGCGATAAAAAGCTTCAGATACCACCAATGCTGATTGTTTGAGACCATTCTCAAGCAGATTTGGAAACCACGTGTCTATCACCCAGTCATTTTTGATAAAGTTAGGCTCTTCAGAGATACTTTGCTTGACGCAAACGGCCTGAGCATCATTGCTCAAAAACAGCTCTAGGGCTTTGGCTGCACCAATGCGAATCTGTTCAGGTGTAGAGTAGCTCAGTACGTCCATTACAACGCATTTTATATCAGCATTATACTGAACATTAATGGTTTCTTTTTGAATCTTCATAGTTTTGAATGTGTTTTGGATAAGGTCTTATTGTTATGCAAAAATAATTCGTTTCTTGGGAAAACCAAAGGATATACTGCCCTACATTGAGTCTTTGAAAGGCTCAACAGTTATTTTTTTGAAAAAATATTGTACTTAAGAATGCAGTAAATGGCACGAACTCCATCTTTCCAGTTTATTTTTTTACCTTCGGCATAAGTACGGCCATAGTAAGAAATACCTACTTCATAAATGCGAACATCTGGCACACGGGATATTTTAGCTGTAACCTCTGGTTCGAATCCAAAACGGGTTTCTTTAAGCTTAATACCTTTGAGCATGTGAGCACGGAAAAGCTTGTAGCAAGTTTCCATGTCAGTTAAGTTCAGGTTTGTAAACATATTGGATATAAAAGTCAGAAACTGATTGCCTATAGAGTGCCAAAAAAACAGGATGCGGTGTGGACGGCCTCCCATAAACCGTGAGCCATAGACCACATCTGCAAAACCATCTAAGATAGGTTGCAATAGAATATTGTACTCTTTAGGATCATATTCTAAGTCAGCGTCTTGGATGATAATCAAGTCGCCAGTTGCGCAGGCTATGCCCGTGTGTAAAGCTGCCCCTTTGCCTTTATTGACCTCATGTTTGAAGTATTGAAGCGGAAAGTCTGGATTCTGACTTTGGTAATGTTGAATAGCCTCTTCAGTATTATCTTTAGAGCAGTCGTTCACTATAATAACCTCTTTTTCAATTTGTTGGTTGAGTTGTACCGCCTTTATCTTGTTTAAGATGAGGTGAATGGTTTTTCCTTCGTTGTAGGCAGGTATAACAATAGAAAGTTTGTGAATCATAAAAACAAGGGAGTAGATGTGAGAACGAATAAACGGCTCAAAAAGCTGAAATCAAGATTTGAGCGACGCAGCTGGATTGCCAAAAACAGTCTGGTTGGCTGCAACATCTTGAACTACCACAGAACCAGCCCCCACACGGGCATTTTTGCCTACCTTCACTCCCGCCACCAGCACCGCACCAGCACCTATGAATGCACCCTCGCCTATCAATACGCCTGCACCTAGATTAGCACCTGTGCCCACTTGTGCATAATGTCCTATGTGGGTATCTGCTTCTAGGATAGCTCCAGAACCAATGATGCAAAAGTTACCCACTTGAACATTCACACCAATCACAACCCTAGAACCAATCATATTGCCTATTCCGCAATGCCAAATAGAAGGTAAAAACACGCTGGCATGGATGGCATTAGCTAAACTGCCTTTGGTAAGGGTCATGATTTGCTCGGCCTGAGCTTTTTTGAATATATTGTTATCGGAAGCCACAAAGGCATCACATTTTTTACCTATTTGCTTGAGTATTTTTTGGGAGTCGGTGCTACCCAAAACAGGTGTGCCCAAAACGTCTTGTTCTTGTAGGCTGGTGTCGTCATCAAGAAAGCCATAAACCAGAATATTCTGACTTTGAAAGATGTCTAGCGCGACTTTGCCAAGGATACCTGCCCCAAAGATAATGATAGGATTTGCCATAAAAAACTTATAAAACTGAGCTACGGAGTGACATTTATGTTGTCCTCTCACGGGTTTTAGTGGCAAATTTAACTTAAAAATTATGATTAGAAAAAATCTTATAACAAAATCAGGTTAGTGGCCTTTAAAATATTTTCAACTTCTAGTGCTAAGGCTTATGGTAGTATGACTTTTTGAATGCTCTGTGTTTAGTTCTTTGTAAGCAACAGCCAAACTCTGTTCAAACTAAAAGGCCAATAGGCTCAAATTTATCAAAAACCGTATCGAGATGTGGCGCATGTTTCATCTCTTCGGTTAGATCTTGTCCAGCCCAGTGCTCGTAATGTTGGCCATTTTGCCAAAGTCTTGAACCATTGAGTTCGTATATAAAACCTTTGTAAGCCACCCAGATTTCGGGGCGATCCTGACCATTTCGCAGAGAGAGTTCTCTTTGGGTATAAGTTTTCATGTCTTTAAAGCTAAATTTTTAGCATTTCTACACATCAAATAATCCAAAGCAATATAGTAGGCCACTAAGACGCACAAATAAACCCAAGCTCCCACAAACTGGTGCAAAACCTCACCCGAAAAAAAATGGTTTTTGAAAATAGCATGAGCAAACATGGCACACTGTATCCGAGAGGCATTAGCTAAAATGGTGAGCAAATAGGACAAAGGCAAAGCTCCTAAAACAAGCCCAAGCATAGACCCAAAAGTTAAACCAGGCTTTTTGATAAACACCAAACAGCTCACCACAAAGGAACAAAGCCAAAAATTATAGCCAGAGCAGGAACGCTCTATGAAAATATGCAACTTGACAAAATGGTAGCCCATTTCAGGAGAATAAACAAAGCTGGTATTGGTGAGTATTGCCACCAAACAAGCCGTTGGTTTAAGCAAAAAATCAAGACTAGGTGTACTGGTGTAGGTGTATAAAAAACGCAAGCATAAAGTGATCAAAGCTACTGACAAATAGAGCCAAGTTTGAGGCAGTAAGCCCAAAAATTTGGTTTGAACAGCAGACATTTTATTGGTTTTTCTCAAAGTTGCGCCACACAGTCCAGAATGCGAGTAACCAACCTACAATAAAGCCCAAACCGCCAATAGGTGCAACCGCTCCCAGCCATTTGATTCCACTCACACTTAAAATTAACAAAGAGCCACAAAAAAAGAAAATACCTACCAGAATACTCACACCCGCCCACGCGAGCAAGGGTGCGTCTTGCTTGTACCGCCACGCGCTAAGCCCCAAAAGCCCTAGTGCGTGATAAAACCAGTAGTTCATGCCAGTTTGAAAAGTGTCTAGTGTTTGATTTTCTAACAAGACTGGCTTTAGAGCATGTGCGCCAAAAGCCCCCACTATTACACCCAAAGCCAACAAGGCCAAGCCACAAAGACACATTGTTTTAACAGACATTTTTTTAGCGTTTTAAACTCACCTTAGCGCAAAGGTAGCGGTTTTGATGAGGATTTTAGTTTATTTCAAGCAAATTGTTTTGGCAAGAAAAATTTAAAACGAGAGGCTAAGCGAAGGCCAAATTTTGATAAAAGCTTTGATACTGAATACCATAACCAAAAATGCCACAAACAGAAGGGCTACTTTTTGTGGGACGCGCCCCGCCAGTTTGGCGGCCAGTGGAGCAGCCAAAGCACCGCCCAGAATAAGCCCCAAAATAATGTGCCAGTGGCTGATACCCAAAGCTGAGAAAAACACCATAGAAGCTGAAAACGTTACAAAAAACTCTGATAAACTCACAGTACCTACCACGTAGCTAGACTTACGTCCTTTACTTAATAGGGTGCTGCTGACAATTGGTCCCCAGCCACCACCACCAAAAGCATCTAAAAAACCACCACAAAACCCCAAAATGGCTATTTTTTTTACTTTTTTCTTTACAATTTCTTTTCGGAGAGCAATAGCTGCCAAGCGCAAACCTATCAGCATGGTGTAAAAAGCCAAAATACCGTAAGCTAGATTCTCAAATTGATTACCCAAATAAACTAGAAGCAAAGCTCCTGATACAGCTCCCACCACCCCTGAACTGGCTAACCAATAGAGCATCTTTTTATTCACGTTCCCAAAGCGGTAGTGTGAATAGCCGCTTATGGCACTCGAGAACATTTCCGCTGTGTGTATGCTACCGCTAATGGCGGGCAGTTTGATGCCCAAGAGCATCATGCTCGTACTGCACGTGACCCCATAGCCTAAACCTATCGCACCATCTACCAACTGCGCAAAAAAACCTACCAAAAGCATTCCCCAGAACTCACTTGGCACACTTTCAAAGGTATCAAACAGCATATCCGCCCTAATGAGATGCGAAAGCCCATAACCCACAAAAAAAGTGAGAAACAAATAACCCACAAAAAAAGTGAGAAACAAAAGGGATAGTTGAAAAGCCAGGCGGCCATATCGTAGTTTTTCGGTGCTTTGTCTGCGGATGTGTCTGCCTGCCTTTACTACTGGCAGATTAGGAGTTCTTGACGATGATTGCTGACTCAGGAAAAAGTGAGCATTTTCTATCTCGCCCACAGGTAAGTTTAAAGATTTAGCTAGGTTTTTAATCTGTTCTATTTCAGTTATTTGATTATTCAGAAGCAAAAAATCTATGCCTGCCAAGTCTTCTTGAGCTAATACTTTTTTGAGCAGCGTTATTCTGGGCTGCTCTGCCGCCAACTTCTCTAAATCTTTACAAAAAGATGGTGCTAGCACATCAAAACGCAGATCCTCGTGCAAATCAAGCAAGGTTTGGGCTTGTTCCAAAGCTTCTTTTTCACCACTCAAAACGAGTATTCGGGTAGTTTTTGGATCAAAAAAAAGAGGTAGAAGTTTTTGGGACATTGCGCTTAGATTTGAGGTCAAGCAGTTTTTTTCTTTCGCAAACCTATGTTGTGTATGACCGTTAAGCGCGGCGTGTGGCGGTTGTAGAAGTTGTTGACCGTAGTCCGTTGAATGAATTGATTCATATAGGCCACTTCAAACCAGAGGTTGTGAGCAGCGCGCAAACCCACACCTGCATATAAGCGGTTTTGGTCAAATACATTTACTACAATACGCTTTCCTGCATTTAGCATTACCTCGTTGCTTAAGCAAAGGTATAGAAGTGGCTGCCGCGATGGCTTATGTTGAAGCAGGGTCTGCTTAAACTCCAGCATGTAACGAAATCGGAAGTTTCGGAATCTAAATGACTCCTCAAGGGTATTGTTTGCTATATTTCTAAAGAAGCGGCCTTCAAATCTATAACGGCTTTTGATAGTCAATCTACGAAGCTCTTGGCGCGACTCTGCCTCCAGATAGGGTCGTATCTCTGGCACGCTTATCACATTGTGTTCGTAAGCACTATTGGCGTGCTGCCTAAAAAAGCCCATACAAGCCGAAGCATTCCATCCATGCGGAAGCATGCGTCGCAGTTGAGTATGTACGAGTAGCTGATGTTGTTTCATGTTGGGCAAAAAATGCCTTTCACTAGCATTTATAAACAATTGATACTGCTTACTCAGAGACCAAGTGAGGCTGTAAGAATACCAAGCTAGATGCTGATTCTCTGTGTTTTTGCTTTGTCCTGTTGCCACCTGAGAAGAACAGAACAAAATGATAAGCCAGAGCAGTCTTTTTAATATTTTCATGTCAGACATTTATAGAAACATACAAGCCCCCACGGTGTTGAAGTTGGTGTCATCTATCAAAATAGCACAGCCATTCGACGCAACGTCTGCAAACGAGTCGTAGGCAAGAGGCTGACTGAAACGTAGAGAGACTTGTCCAATGTCGTTCATTTTGAGGCTGTCAGCTGTCTCAAAATGCCACTCTTTAATGCTCCATGTACGCTGTAAGGCTTGTACCTTGACCCTGACGGTTTTGAAGCGGTGTTGTAGCAAATAGGTTTTACCAAGTTGCAAGGGTGCAGTGTCTAGCCAGCATAACCAGCTTTGCGCGTCTTGCCTGTTCTGTATACTTTGGCTATCTGCTTTAATAATAGCATCGCCTCTGCTGATATCTAAGTTATCTGTTAAGTGAAGCACCACATTTTGCCCCGTTAGAGCACTTTGAACGTTTTTTTGATGCCTTTCTATGCGTTTGATGTGGCTTTCTAGACCGCTGGGTAATACGCGAACAGCCTGCCCCACATGATAAGATCCGCTCAGAACCATGCCTGCATAGCCTCTGTAGTCATGGTACGCGTCGTCTTTGGGTCTGATAACCCACTGAACCTGAAAGCGTGCCTCTTTTTCAGAGGCTTCTGTTGCAACACTTATCTGCTCTAGATAAGGCAATAAGGCCATACCCTCGTACCAATCTATTTGGCCGCTGTTGTTCACCACATTGTGCCCTAGCAATGCGCTGAGCGGAATATATGCAACTGTTTTGTAGTTTAGTTCGGTTTTTTTGGTTTCAAAATCAGATACAATCTGTTCATAAACAGCTTGTTCGTTGTTTACCAAATCCATTTTATTGATGGCCACCACAGCATGTTTAATGCCCATGAGCGAGCCTATGCTAGCGTGCCTTTTGGTCTGCTCTGTAATGCCTTTACGGGCATCAATGAGCAAAACAATCAAATCTGCGCCCGAGGCTCCCGTAATCATATTGCGGGTGTACTGTTCGTGGCCAGGTGCATCGGCTATGATAAACTTTCTTTTGTTAGTGGCAAAATATTTATAGGCTACGTCAATCGTAATGCCTTGCTCGCGTTCTGCCCGCAGGCCATCTGTGATAAGAGAAAGGTCTATTTCACCAGTTTGCAGCTTAGACTGTTGTTTGATAACACCTAGCTGGTCTGTATGAATGCTTTGTGAGTCGTAAAGCATGCGGCCTATGAGCGTACTTTTGCCATCATCTACATTTCCAGCCGTGATAAATTTGAGTGTGTGCATTGCGCTTTGACGGTTTTTGAATAGTTTAGAAATAGCCTTGTTTTTTGCGGTCTTCCATAGCGGCCTCAGATACCTGATCGTCTAGGCGGGTTTGGCCGCGTTCGCTGATGTTAGTTTGCACAATTTCCGCTATAACTTCGTCTAACGTTGTGGACTTGGAGGGGACTGCGGCTGTGCAGGTCATGTCGCCTACCGTACGGTAGCGCACCCACTCATGGACAACTGTGTCGGTTGGCTGGGGCGTGATAAACGGCGATGTGGCTACTAATTTGCCCTGATAAACAATACACTGGCGTTGGTGGGCAAAATAAAGGCTAGGCAACGCGATGTTGTGCAGGCGGATATAGTTCCATACATCAAGTTCTGTCCAGTTGCTGATAGGAAACACCCTCACATTATGGTGCTTCTGAATTTTTCCATTTAAAATATTCCATAACTCAGGGCGTTGCAGCTTGGGTTCCCACTGACCAAAGTCGTCTCTGACCGAAAAGATGCGTTCTTTAGCGCGAGCTTTTTCCTCATCGCGGCGCGCTCCACCAATACACGCATCAAACTCATTGGCCGCAATGGCATCTAACAGAGCATAGGTTTGCAGTGCATTTCGCGAAGGAAAGCGTCCTTGTGTTTCTTTTAAATGGTGTCTTTTGATACTGTCTTCCACACTCTCAACGATAAGTCGCTCGCCTAAATCTGCCACCAACTGGTCGCGAAAGGCTATGGCTTCGGGAAAATTGTGACCAGTATCGATATGCAGTAAAGGAAAAGGCAATTTACCAGGTCTAAAGGCGCGCAAAGCCAAATGAACTAGCAGGATAGAGTCCTTACCGCCCGAAAACAAGAGAGCTGGTTTCTCAAACTGTGCGGCAGTTTCTCTCAGGATATAAATGGCTTCATCTTCAAGATGCGTTAGATAGCTATGGTCTTGCATGCAAAACTTCGATTGAAGGTTTTTTTAGATTTTTAAGAACGGTGTAACCCGCATTCTTTTTGGGAGTTATCTTCCCACCACCAACGTCCTGACCTGAAGTCCTCGCCCTCGCGCACAGCACGCGTACATGGGGCGCAACCAATACTTGGAAAGCTGCTATCATGCAGTGTATTATAGCTGACATTGTTTAGGTGGACATAATCCCATACCTGCTGGGCTGTCCAGCTCAGTAAAGGCTGGCATTTAATGACTTGAAAAGAGCTATCCCATTCCACTTTGTTCACTGTTTGTCGGTTAGAGGACTGCTCGGCTCTCAAACCACTTATCCAGATGTGGGCATTGGCTAGAGCACGCTTAAGAGGTTCTACTTTGCGTATGTGGCAGCAGGCTTTTCGCAACGGCACAGACTCATAAAAGGCATTGATACCATATTCTGTTACATAACTTTCTACCTGCTCTTGGCTTGGGTAGTAAGCTTGAATATCTATGCCATAACGCTTGACGGTGCGTGCCCAGAGGTTGTAAGTTTCGGGAAACAAACGGCCTGTATCTAGGGTAAAAAGCCTGATTTGTTGCGCGTTGGCGGCTTTTATAGCGTCTGTGAGTATTTGGTCTTCCACACCAAAGCTAGTAGAGAAACAAATATTAAGCTTCTGATCAATAGCTAGTTGGTTTAAAGCTTCCATATCAGCTTGAAGATCTGAATTACTGAGAAGCAGCTCTAGGCTATGTATAAGTTCTTGGTTTTCTGGTGTTGGAGCCGACATGTGATGTGCTAAAGATAATTTGAGCGACTACTAGAGATTACAAAACTAAGTAAATTTTGATAGCCCTACAGTAAACTCCGCTTACCTCTCAAGGATTTTCAGACACAGTCTTTAATGACTCATCCATACAAAGGACTGGCGAGGTTCTCAGCATCACTAGGGCTTGTATAGGTTTGGCTCTAGCCTCTTTTTTTAGAGTGTCCGCCAAAGCTTTTCTTTTTGTGCCTTGGTGGGATAGAGCTGTTATGGCTGCTTTGTGAATGGCCGCCTCCCTTTTTGAAAGAGCGGTTTTGATGAGTTTTGTGGTGGTTTGGGTTGAGACTTCTTTGGGTGTTGTTAAATTGATCATTAGACACAGGCTGACCTAAGGTGCTAAACATATTATATTGCTTCACCGTGTCAATGTCGAGTTCTATTTGATTGTTTGAGATATCAATGATATGTTCTATAACTGTTTCATCGTCTATGCCTTCACGCCCCCACGATACGTAGAAGGTCTTCATCAAACGACCGATGTAAGACAGAACACTAAGCTGCTCCATGCGGTCGGTAAGCGAGCAGGCATGCACTACAAGGGTTTCTAGGTTGCGTCCATAATGCTTGTACTTAAGCATTTTTTTGTTAGGCTCTAGTCTTTGTGGTTTTCTGTCTTGAATTCTTTCTTGTTGAATTTCAAAAGGGCAATCCACATCTAAATTCATGTCTGTAAGCACAAAAAGATGATCCCAGAGTCTCTGATTGTTTTCTGTGGTTTCTTTAATGCTAGGGTGAAGCAACTTGACAAGCGAAAGCAAACTGTTAGCGGCTTGTGTGCGCTTGGGTCGTTCGGGAATGGTAACAATATGCGTAGCCATCTTTTGCATAATCCTGCCATATTCTTTAAGCAAAATATGCTCACGCCCAGTGTTATACTCAAAAGGGAGAGGAAGAGTGATTTCCTTTTGTTTTTTCATGTTTTTTTGATTACTAGGGAGGCCGTTAAGGCTTTAAGCTGTTAGCTGTATCTATTCTATTTAGGTTCTTAAATGCTCAATGAAAAGGACTTATAGGCAAATTTTGAGCAATTTAGAACGTATATTTTTTGAGTGAGATATAAAGACATTAGCCTCGAACTAAATATCATTTTAGTTTCACAAAATTAGTTTTTTTTTTTGAATGTACCAAATTCTTGCCAAAATTACTCTTATCTTTTTTAGAAGTAATCATCTTAATTACTTCAGTGCCCAAAATATAGCCGCAGCTCCTAAAACAATGCAGTAAACGGCAAATCCATAGAGTTGCCCGTTTTGGACGATTCTGACCATGCCGCTGCAAGCCAAAAGCCCAACTAGAAAAGCTACTAAAGCCCCAATAGTCATATCTTGCCAAGACATAGCACTAGACAAGGCTGCTGAGCCGTTTTGAGACCAATACTTATACACTTTGATAGGCACACCACCCAGAATTGGCGGCAAGACAATCAGAAAAGAAAAGGCTGTGGCCTCGCGCTTGCCCACACCTAAGGCTAAGGCTGTGGCTATAGTGCAGCCAGAACGCGACAGACCAGGAAAGATTGCAATAGTTTGGGCACAGCCTATCAAAAATGCTTGCCAATAGTTCACCTCTTTATACTCAGTACTCACGGGTTTTAAGCGTTCCGCTACAATCAAAAAAGCTGCCGTAAGCCAAAGCATAAACCCTGTTAAAAGAATTTTACCGCCAAAAAGAGCTTCCACATAGTCGTCAAATAAAAAACCAAGGATGCCTATGGGTATAACTGCAATCACGATTTTTATACCGTATCTCCACTCGCTATTCCATTTAAAAGCTATAAGACCTTTGAGCAATTTCCAAATATTACCTCTAAAAACAATAATGGTACTAAGAGCTGTTGCAAAGTGCAAAACCATATTCAAAAGAAAGTTGTCTTCCGTACTCATACCAAATACCACACGCCCAAGCTCTAAGTGTCCATCGCTGCTCACTGGCAAAAACTCAGTGAGTCCTTGTATGAGACCCAAAACAATCGCGTCAATGGTATCGCTCATCTTAAAAAGTAGTTAACTCTGTTAAAAATGTATTAAAAATGGTGCTAGTTTAGATTTAGGGCTGAGGCGACTCTATAACAAAATTATGATTAGTGTAAATACAAAGGTCTGCGGCAATAGTAAGCCCTTCACGCACCATTTCAGCGGCAGAGAGGTGTGGCGCATGTTTTTTGAGAGCCAAAGCAGCTGATTGCGCATACAAACTTCCTGAACCTATTGCCAAAACGTCTGTGTCTGGCTCAATCACATCACCCGTACCAGAAATCAACAGCATTTCGGTTGCGCTCACAGCAATGATCATGGCCTCCAAACGCCTCAAATAACGATCTGTGCGCCAGTCTTTGGCAAGTTCTATAGCGGCTCTTTTGAGATTGTTGTTGTATGTACTAAGTTTTTCTTCAAATTTTTCTACCAAGGTAAAGGCATCGGCTGTGGAGCCTGCAAAACCTGCTACAATCTTGCCATTGGCCAACTTGCGTATTTTTTTGACATTCCCTTTGGCTACAACTGACTGACCCATAGTAGCTTGGCCATCTGCCCCTATAAAAATTTGACCGTTATGTGAAACGGCCAACACTGTGGTAGCTTTTATTTCTAACATGCGCTGTGTTTAGAATTTAGGATAAAAAAACGGTACAAAAGAGTACCATTAACCCATTTTGTTTGTGAGCGCAAAGATAAGTAGGCGTGTGGCCTTTTCCAAAAAAGCGGAGATATGTTTTTACAACGAACTTAAGGTGCCAGACGGGCAATTTGCCAATCTTGTTGAGCAATATCTTCGCGCTCGAAGATAACGCGGTCGTGTAGCCTACTTGGGCGGCCCTGCCAAAATTCTATATAGTTGGGTACAACCCTAATCCCGCCCCAGTGTGAGGGACGTACTGAAGAACCTGCTTTTACAGATTGCTCAAAGAGTTCTTCTAGTTGTTCTCTGTTCTTGATTTTTTCGCTTTGTGGCGAAGCTTGTGCACTCATTCGGCTCAAAACTGGCCGTGATGTAAAATAAGCATCAGATTCAGCTGCTGTAATGCGCTCGGTAATGCCCTCAATGCGAACCTGACGCTCTAGCTCAGCCCAATAAAAATTTAAACAAGCGTAAGGATTATTGACTAAAGACCTGCCTTTGCGGCTGTTGTAGTTGGTAAAAAAGACAAAACCTTTAAGATCAACAGATTTCAGAAGAATAATCCGACAAGATGGATGGTTGTTATCTACAGTTGCCAAGGTGGCGGCAGTAGGTTCTGGCAACTGCGCCTCTAAAGCCTCAGCAAGCCACTTTTGGAACTGTTCAAAAGGATTTTTGAGTATACTAGACTCGTCAAGTGTGCCGTTGGCATACTCTCTGCGCAAGGAGGAGATATCTACTTTTAACATTTGTACAAATTCTCTGCTGTGGATTGATAGTGCTTAATTTCTGCTTGTTTCAATACAAGCAAAATCTGTACTAAATATTTAGCATAAAAACAAAAAAGCCACTCCTTTGTTCAGAATGGCCTTGATTTAACTATAGTAAGATAGGATCACTGGAAAATATTTTTTTATAAAACTTAAGCAAGGACTGGCTTTGGTAGCTTTGAATAGTCTAGAATCTTTTTTGTAACACTGTCTGAAGGCTCTAGCAAAGACTTATCCAACTGTTTTTTTACATAAACTAAGTCGTAAAACTCCTCTCTCATGGCCTCATCATGTTGTATGGCCGTTTCAGTGTCTTCAAGAGAAGCTGCACTGCTGCTTTTATACACTAGGTTCAGCAAGTTTTCAAGCTGAGAGTTGGCTAAGGGTTTCTTTGCTTTCTGCATACGACTTATGGTTTTTACTTAATAACTTACGCAAGTTAATAAGCGCGTACCTCATTCGGCCAAGTGCGGTGTTGATGCTTACACCCGTAGCATCAGAGATTTCTTGAAAGCTCATCTTGAAGTAATGCCTCATGATAAGTACCTCTCTCTGCGGTTTGGGCAGCCTTTTCACGCATTCGCGGAGGTGTGCATAAGTTTCGGCTTTAATCTGCTGATCTTCAAACGACTCTTCTGCAAGCTCCATAGTATTCAGAATAACACTACCGTCTTCTAATACCACCGTGGGATAACGCTTATGCTTTCTGAAATGGTCAATGGCCAAGTTATGTGCTATACGAGAAACCCAAGGTAAAAATTTACCTTCCTCAATATACTTACCCGAGCGAATGGTGTCAATGACTTTGATGAATGTTTCTTGCAGAAGGTCTTCTGCCACAAATTGATCTTTTACAATTAGGTAAATTGCAGTATAGATTTTACTTTTGTGGCGACTTACCAACTGAACGAAGGCTTGTTCATCTCCTTGACGATATCCGTTGACGAGTTCACTATCGCTGGCTTCATGTCTTTTCATTTCAGTAGCATCTTTTTAACGTAGAAAACAGATGGTTAGTATTAGGATAAGCTTCGGTCTAATTGAGAAAAGTTGTAATAACGAATAATTTTAGCAAAGTAAACAGGCTTTTTTTTACATTCCAAACTATCCGCAAATTATTTTTAAACTTTTTTAATTATTGTCAAAAGTTATGCCATTTTCGATAAACATACTAGTTTTTTCGGTAAAAAAAATAATTTGATCGACTAAACTATATGACTTGTCGGCTAAAAATAGATTTGTTTAGGATTGTGGTATACAAAAAAATAAAAATACAATTATTATATTACAAGGGTTGAAATATAATAAAAATATATTTTAATGAACGCTATGAACGATTATTTCTATATGAAAATGGCTCTAATTGAGGCTGAGAAAGCGTTCTTTGAGGCCGAAGTACCCGTTGGGGCTATTGTGGTATGGCAAGAAAAAATTATTGCTAAATCGCGAAATATGTGCGAAAAGTTGTGTGATGCCACAGCTCATGCCGAGATGTTAGCATTAACCGCTGCTTTTACTGCCACTGGTAGCAAAAATCTTTCGGAATGTACGCTTTACGTAACGCTAGAGCCATGTGTGATGTGTGCGGGAGCTTTGTTTTGGTCTCAGATAGGTGAGCTGGTATATGCCGCACCAGAAAAAAAGCGTGGTTTTAGCCATTGCAGCCCGCCACTTTTACATCCCAAAACCAAAGTGAGAAGTGGGATCATGGAGGCCGAAGCAGCCGCACTGCTCAAAACATTTTTTCAAAAATTAAGATAAGAACACGTTTGCGCTGACTAAGTGAAGGAAAGATTGCCGTCGTTAAAAATCTAAGACAAAAGAAATCTATATGCTTTGAAAGCATATTTTTTTTTATCATGTTTGTAGCTTTTGATATGTTTTGTTCAGAGTATCACTACAATTTCTATTTTTGACGCTTGACCTTACCACTACCCTATGTTGATTAAAGATGCGTTTATTTCTTATGGCAGAAAAGAAAGCGTTGCTTTTGCGGCTAGAATATTCCAAACACTCAAGCTCAATGGATACGAAGTTTGGTTTGATAAAGTAAATATTCCTATTTCTGAGCAGTGGCGCATTAGCATAGACGATGGTATTAGAAGTGCTAAAAATTTTATTTTTGTGATGGCGCCCCACTCTGTGGCCTCCAAAAACTGCCTAGAAGAACTAGAGCTTGCTCTCAAATACGGTAAGCGCATCATTCCCGTCATGCACGTTAATGAAAGAGACAAGAGCAATTGGCAAACGGTTAATGGTCTGATAGGCAAATATCACCGAATTGAAGCCAAAGAAGATGTTCAAGACGTAACAGACCTCAAAAAGTGGGCCGACGGCATGGAAAATCGTTGGGACGAGCTAGAAGACAGGGTTTTTCTAAGCACATGGTCACCTTTCACTTTTCCGCCTATAGATAATTTTGAGGAGGCTATGAAAGAAATCATGAAGGTGATTGAAAAACACAAAACCTACGTTTCCACTCATACAGAACTCCTTGTCAGAGCCAACCACTGGGATAAGCATGGACATGCTACCAAGTACTTGCTCGTGGGCGATATACGCAAACGGGCAGAACTATGGCTGGACGAAGAGTTTGTAGCTCCTGATCAACCTCCTTGCTCTCCCACCGAACTGATTTGTGATTATATATCGGAAAGTGCTCAGAATGCTAACAACTTGCTTTGTGATGTATTTTTGTGCTTCTCATCTAAAGATAAAGCCGTTCTGCGCCATATCAACTATGCTCTCAAGCGCAAGGGTATTACTACTTGGACTTATCGCTCTGATACACGTATAGGTGAGGACTTTGAAAAAGCGACTCAGCGCGGTGTTCTTCAAGCAGCTTCTTTTGTCATATTGATATCACAAAACTCTCTAGCGGCTGGACACTGTCTGGATGAGTTGGAATATGCACGCTCTCTAAACAAGCGCATTATCCCAATCATGCTAGAAAATGTGCCTGTTTATGATTTGCCAGATGCTTTGCGTGGACTATCAAACATTAACTTTGGCAATGTTATTGATTTTATAAACAATCCAGACTCTTCTTATTTGAAGCAAGAATTTGCAGAGTATTGTGCACGGCTCGTGACTGAGATACACTACGATCGCAACTACTTCCGCCGACACACCATGTATTTGGTGCAAGCCGACCGCTGGCGTAAGCAAAACGAAAACAAAAGTATTTTACTGCGCGGCTATAATCTTTCAGAAGCACAAAGCTTTCTAAATCAAGGCAAGAGCAGAAGCAACAACCCGCCTCTAGCTCTTCATGAAGACTTTATTAGAGCCAGTGAAATCAATTTAAGTAACCTCTACACAGATGTTTTTATCTCTTACTCCCGTGCTGATGCTGATTTTGCGCGGAAGCTAAACTATGAGCTTCAGCTTATGGGTAAAAACACCTGGTTTGATCAAGAAAGTATTGCCAAAACATCTAATAACTTTGAGGAAGAGATATACAAGGGCATTGATAATGCAGCTTGCTTTTTGTTTATTATTACCGAAAGTTCTATCAAATCGCCTTTTTGTACCAAAGAAGTATCTTACGCCCTCAAGCAGCGCAAAAAATTTATTCCTGTACTACTAGAGCCTCTCCAAAGTAAGTTTAGTCTGCCCGCATCAGTGCAACAAATGCAATGGGTAGATTTTCTGGACAAAGATTTTATGGAAGGCTGCGGTGAAGTGATGCGAAGCCTCGAGATAGATAGAGAACACGCCAACGAACACAGCAGATGGCTGACAAGCGCGAACGAGTGGGATAGGAACGATAGAAAAGTAGATTATCTACTGGCTAGTGAACCTAGTTTTTTAGCTGCTGATTGGCTCAAGAACGCCAAGCTGAACAATAAAATGCCTCAGCCCACATACCTACAAGAGGAGTTCATTAATGCTAGCGTCAAGGCCAGAGAAAAGGCCAAAAAACGACGCGAGATTGTGGCGAGCAGAAACCGAATTGTTATGTATTTTGCTTTGATTATCAGTGTAGTAGCTATCTTTTTTGCCATCAAGTCAGAACGTAGAGGCGATGAACTAGAGGAGGCCAAAGCCAAGCAAGATGAGGCTTTTCAAGAGCTTTATGCCAAAAACATAGACTTGATCAAAGCCAAGAACTTTAATGATTCACTTAACAGGATAGCCAGAGAAGCAACAGGACAAAATCGTAACTTATCTATTGAGAAACAAAAGCTTGTGGAAGACCTTATTACAGGCGATAAATCACGAACTGATTTGGCCGAGCAACTGGGTGCTTGCCAGAGCCAGTACCAAGTACTTGATGCCAAGTATAAAATGATTTCGGAGGACTATCGCCAGCTCAAAGATGAAAAGGGGAATATTAAAAGCAAACTGCTACGCTACAACCGCACATTTGAGAAGGAGCTAGACAAAATATTCGCACCCAACAGCATTGTGGGCAACAACAAAGAAGGCATGAAAGCAGCGGTTCGCGAAAACCTCCGCCCTTACAAGGAGCTAGAACGCGATATCAATAAATAGCTTGCCCAAAACTTATGCTATCTAGTAAAAGATAAGCCTTCTTTTTGAAAGAATTGCCTTAAGAGTTTATTTTTTAAAGACTTATAGAGAGATTATTTATCTCTTGTAATCACGTACTCCACCAGCTGATGCAATGCGTTTAAGTAGGGACTAGGCGGCAAGTTATCTAAAAGAGAGAGGGCTTCTTGTTTGTAATCATTCATTTTTCTGAGAGTATAGTCTATGCCACCAGAGGCTTTGACAAAAGCAATGACTTCCTGAACGACAGCCTCTTGCTCACTTTTGTTTTTGATAAGATAAATAATATGTCGCTTTTCCGTTTTTGAACAGTGGTTAAGCGCATAAATGAGAGGCAGGGTCATTTTTTTTTCTTTGATGTCTATACCCAAAGGCTTGCCAATCTGGGCTGCTCCATAATCAAACAAATCATCTTTAATTTGAAAAGCTGTTCCTATCAATAATCCAAAACGTTTGGCTTGTTCTATAGCCTCTGCACTAGCTCCAGCCGAAGCCGCACCCACACCGCAACAAGCTTCCAAAAGCGTAGCTGTCTTCTGCCGAATAATTTCGAAATACACAGCTTCTGTAATATCCATACTGCGGGCTTTCTCCATTTGGAGAAGCTCACCTTCGCTCATTTCCCTAACAGCATGGCTTACAAGCCTTAATAATTCGAAATCGTTGTTGTCTATAGAAAGGAGAAGCCCCCTTGATAGCAAATAGTCGCCTACCAATACCGAAATTTTGTTTTTCCAAAGAGCGTTGATAGAAAACAACCCGCGTCTTTGGTTGGCATCATCCACTACGTCGTCATGTACTAGCGTGGCAGTATGGAGCAATTCTACGAGTGCTGCCCCTCTGTGTGCTGCATCTGTAATTCCACCATGCGCTCCTGCTACCAAAAACACAAACATAGGCCGTATTTGTTTGCCTTTGCTACGCACAATGTACTCCATGATTTTGTCCAGCAACATCACGTTGGTGCGCACATATTCTCTAAAACGCTCTTCAAAAAGAGTCATTTCTGAGTCAATTGGCTTTTTGATATGGTCTAAAGATAGTGTTTTCATTGCCGCAATATTACGGCTCAAAAGTTTATTCTGCTAAAAAAGTGTTTTTTTTATTTGTATGAGAAGCAAACAACATCTTCTTAACCACAAAAAGGCGATTAAGAAGATGTTGTTTTGAACTTGGATGAAAAAAAATACTTAAATGCACTTGAAGTGGTCAAAGGGCTGGAGGCATTCCTCACACACATACAAAGACTTGCAGGCAGTAGTGCCAAACCAGCTTTTGAGCTTAGTTTTTTGAGAGTTACAGTAAGGGCAAGACACCTCTTTTTTATTTTGCTTAGTTTTTTCAGGAGGTGCTATACCAGAAAGCCGCATCTTTTCCTTAGCTACATCGCTTATCCAATCTGTAGTCCATGCAGGAGCCAATACGCGTTTAACCGTAACTTGATCCAAGCCTTCTTTTTTGAGCCTACTTACAATATCGTCCTCTATGACCTTCATGGCTGGGCAGCCAGAATAAGTGGGTGTAATGTCAATTTCCACTTGCTGGTTATTGATTCGCACTTGACGCACTACACCCAACTCTACAATACTGATAGCAGGAATTTCAGGGTCAGGCACATCTTCTAACCACTCGTATATTTTTTCTTGTGTCATGATTTGGTCTTTTTATGCCTCTTTACTGGTTTAAAGATACTCGTTTTATGCACAAATAACAAGATGTTTGAGCGATGGTTTCATTTTTTTTTATGCTACCAGCCTTCTGTTGCTGTAAAGCTACTTTTTAGACCACTTTTACTAAAAAATAACTGGTTTTACCTTTCTGTACGAGTAAGTACTTACCCTGGAGAAGTGTAAATTTGGGTGCAGCCGCGTGGTCTGTTATTTTTTCTTTGTTAATCCTAACCCCTCCGTTCTGAATAAGCTTGCGTGCTTCCCCTTTGGAAGAACATATCTTGAGTTCAGTAGCGTTGCTTATAAGATCTTGAACATCTGTGGTTTGTTCATAAGCCGAACGGCTAATGCTTATTTGAGGCACACCCTCAAAGACTGAAAGCATGACAGATTCAGGCAAATCGTTGATTTCTTCAATGGCAGATTTTCCAAACAAAATCTCAGAGGCTTTCACGGCTGTTTCATAGGCGGCGCGCCCGTGTATGCGTACTGTCACATCTTCGGCAAGTGCTTTTTGTAAAACCAAAAGATGCGGTGCTTTAAGGTGTTCTTCCTCAAGCTCTTGGATGCGTGCTTGTTCCAAAAGCGTGAAAACACGGGTGAGTTGAGGAGCCTCACTATCTTTTACTTTCAGCCAAAACTGATAAAACTGATAAGGAGAGGTCATTTTAGGATCTAGCCAAACATTACCTTGCTCACTTTTACCGAATTTAGTACCGTCCGACTTTGTGATAAGAGGGCAGGTAATTGCGTAAGCCTCACCGCTTTCCTTGCGACGGATAAGCTCTATACCACTTGTGATATTGCCCCACTGGTCTGATCCTCCCATTTGCAGACGGCAATTTTTGTGTTTATAGAGATAATAAAAATCATAGCTCTGCAAAAGCTGATAAGTAAACTCTGTATAAGAAATACCGCTTTCTAGTCTATTTTGCACGGAGTCTTTAGCCATCATGTAGTTGACGGTAAGGTGCTTGCCCACTTGTCTTAAGAAATCTAAAAATCCAAAATCTTTAAACCAATCATAGTTATTGACCACTTCGGCAGACGCTGCGCCCTTAGAAAAATCTAAAAATTGCTTAAGCTGTTCCGAAATGCAGGTTTGATTGTGGCGCAGAACTTCTTCGTCCAAAAACTTACGCTCTTCAGACTTTCCAGAAGGGTCTCCCACCATACCTGTAGCACCACCCGCCAAGGCGATAGGCTTGTGTCCAGCTCTTTGCAGATGTACAAGCATCATCAAGGTGGCTAAGTTACCTATGTGCAAGGAGGCCGCCGTAGGGTCGAAACCAATATAGCCAGTACCCATGCCTTTGTTTAAATAGTTTTCGGTTTCGGGGGTTACGGTATGGAGCATATTGCGCCATCTGAGTTCCTCTATGAGATTTGCCATTTTTTTTGTTGTTTTAAAGCAGTATCCGTGCTTTTAGCTCAAAAAAGGATTTTCTATTTGTCTAATGCTTTAAGAAAGCAAAAGAAGCAGTATTTGAGGCGGCAAATATAGGCTTATTTTCTGAAATAATTATGCTGCTTCGCCTTTCAAAAGTTTTAGGATGAGTTGGTAGACTAATGTTTTTTTGATGCTTAGAAAGAGTGTGACAAACTTTGAGACACAGCTAGACTAAAAGCCAGCAAAGCAGTTGTTCTAAATGCCATAAAACTGTAAAAATATCTTGATAATCAAATGTTTAAAATAATTTTTATGCGAAGCTTTGCGCTTGCTCATCTTATTAAATTAACATTAAACCAAACCGCAGAAGAAGCCTTCTTGTGCTGGTCGGCAGTTTGGTTTCGATTAAAAAATGTGATTTGTAAGGGATATTGATTTTATAGAAAATAAAAAAAAAGCACTACTTTTGCAGCCAAGTTTTTAAATCTAAATCAGTTTCCTCAAAAAAGCATTCAGTTATGCTACAAGTAGCAGTTATTCGTCAAGAAAAAGAAAGAGTCATTAAGGCGTTGAACAAAAAAAGATTGTTTCATGCAGACCAACTCATAGACAAGGTGCTCCGCATAGACGACGAGCGCAAAGCGGTACAAAACAACCTCAACGCCCTCCAAACCGAGGCGAATGAAGCCGCTAAGTTGATTCCAAACTTGATGAAAAATGGCGAAAAAGAGGCTGCCGAACAGCTCAAATCCCGCTCTATAGAACTTAAGTCACAAATAAAGAACCTCGATGAGCAGCTATCGGGCTTAGACCAGCAGCTCACGCAGGCTCTTTATGAACTGCCTAATTTGCCACACGAATCTGTACCTGAAGGCAAAACGCCAGATGATAACGAAGTTCTTCTTAGCAAAGGCTCTATTCCAAAGTTTGATTTTAAGGCTGCTCCGCATTGGGATCTTATCAAAAAATACGACATCATAGATTTTGAGCTAGGCAATAAAATTACGGGCGCAGGCTTTCCGATTTATAAAGGCAAGGGTGCGCGGCTGGTTCGTGCTCTGATTAATTTTTTCTTAGACCAAGCCACTAATGCAGGCTACTTGGAAGTTCAAGCTCCTTTATTAGTGAATGAAGCATCAGCTTACGGAACTGGCCAACTTCCTGACAAAGAAGGCCAAATGTACCATGCCACTGCTGATAATTATTACCTCATCCCAACCGCAGAAGTACCCATCACAAACCTTTATCGCGACGTGATTATTGATGAACGCGAGCTGCCTATCAAAAATGTAGGCTACACGCCTTGTTTCAGGCGCGAAGCAGGGTCTTGGGGTGCGCATGTGAGAGGATTAAACCGACTCCATCAGTTCGATAAGGTAGAAATTGTACAAATAGCTCACCCTAGTAACTCTTATAAACTTCATGAAGAAATGTGTGCCCACATAGCTGCATTGCTTGAGTCTTTAGAATTACCCTACCGTATTTTGCGTCTTTGCGGAGGCGATATTAGCTTTAACGCGGCTCTCTGTCATGACTTTGAAGTGTTTTCGGCAGCTCAAGAACGTTGGCTCGAGGTCAGCTCTTGTTCTAATTTTGAGACCTTCCAAGCCAACCGCCTTAAACTTCGTATCAAAGACAAGCAAAACAACAAAGTACTCGCACACACCCTCAATGGAAGCGCGTTGGCACTGCCACGTATCTTGGCTGCTATCTTGGAAAATAACCAGACTGCTAATCAAGGTATTAGAATACCTTCTGTGTTGGTGCCATATTGTGGTTTCGAGTATATAAATTAAATGGAATAAATTCCTGTATGCAAACTGCTCATAAAGCACTATCTGCTTAGAGCACAAGAAATGTGTTGTTTATTTGAAAAAAGAAAACAGCACATTATCTTTGCGATGCAAAACAGCGAAGGGTTGTTAGCTCAGTTGGTTTAGAGCATCATCTTGACAGGGTGAGGGTCGTTGGTTCGAATCCAATACAACCCACTTTAATTGTTAATGTTATGTTTTTTTATTGAACGTTTATTAACAAATTTTTTATTGTGAAAATATGTTAAAATACATCTTGAAGGCTTATAGAGCATCTTAGTGCAACTTTTTAAATCAATCAATCTAGGTTTGAAAAAAAAATGTTAATGAAAAGTAAATAAAAATCACAAAAAAATTTGGAGATAACTTTTTTGATTATACCTTTGCATCGGTTTTACGACCAACTCCCCTTTTAAAAAAAACCAATTCATTTTAACCCGTTTTTATCAAATGAAAAAAGTATTTGCTCTCGCTCTCGTTGCTGGTATGTTTACATTCGCTTCTTGTGGTTCTAAAGCTACAACTGAAGGTGCTGTTGATAGCCTTTCTACATCTGCTAGCGATGCCACTACAACTGCTGTAGATGACGCTACATCTGCTGTAGATTCTGCTGCTACATCTGCTGCTACGTCTGCTGGTGATGCTGCTACATCTGCTGCTACATCTGCTGCTGATGCTGCTACTAAGTAATTAGAGTTAAAAATTTAAAAAAGCAATCGTTGCGTACTTGTAGGTTGCCCAACCAACACAAAATATTTAGTGCAACGCAATATAAACAGAAAAAGAAACTGTACTTATTACAGTTTCTTTTTTGTTTTTATAGGCTCTGTTGCTTGGACGGAACGGAACCCAAGCAGAACCTCCGCAATTTCAAGAAGGGCTGATCTATGAGTGTTGTGAAGATAAAACCAGCCGTCAAAGTGCAAACTAAATACCAGCAAAAACCAGTGAATGTTTGGCCATAGTGATAAAAAATCCAAGGGAGAAAGAGATAGTGCCACAAATAGATATTATAGCTGTAATAAGCCCCTACTCTCAAACAAAATAGGTATCGGCTGGAAAAATCATAAGAACCTATCACAACAGCCAACCACGCCATAGGCGCAACAGTACGCATAATGGCTCCATGCTCATCCCAGTCTGGTTGCAGCCAAAGCACCAGTGTAATAGCGAATATACCAAGCCAAAAGCAATAGGCATTGTTGAGCCAAGATTTTAATTGTTTGGGGTAGTATACCTGCAAACAAGCTAGCAAAACACCCCATAGAAATGAATCAAGACGGTTATGAGTATAGTTTTGCCATTCTGCTATTTCCCAAATATTACAACAAGCCCGTAATAACACTACCAAAAAAATAAGAGTAAGCAAGTACCAGACACCTTGTTGCTGAGGCTTGGGCAAAGACTTAAAGCCCCATAAGACAAGCGGAAGCAGCCAATAACAATGTTCCTCCACACACAACGACCAGAGATGTTCAAAGGGTAACCTTGCAGGAGGAGCGGCATAATTGCGCCAAAAGAACAGATATTGGTACCATTCAGAACCTTGAATGAGGTGTTGAGGGGCAAAAGGCTCAACATACAACCAAAGCCAAACACTGCCCAAAGCCAAAAAACACCAATAAGAAGGCAGTATTTTGAAGCCCCGTCTCAAATAAAACCTGAACCATGATAGCTCTGATTTAGGGTCTTGGGCCATGAGCTTGAGCATGTCATAGCTCACAAGAGCCCCTGACATCAAATAGGCCAAGTCCATGGTACTGCCACGCATCAGGTGAGGATCGCCGAAATGGCCTATGACAACGACAAAAACCGCAAAACTACGCCAGTAATCAAAAGAAGGCAAACGCTTAGAGTTTTTGAGCGCAATTTGAAGGTCTTTGATAAAAAAAAACATAAAACTACTGGTTGTTAGTGTCGCAAAGCTATCCTAAAATTGTTAGGAGAAAAATAGATTTGAGTGGCCAGAATAGCTGTAATATAAACTTTATGACATTTTATAGGATAACGTGCGAACTCGAAACTCAGTTAGCAAAACAACAACTAGAACACTTGCCGGTTGAAATTTTGGTGAATTTTACTAAAATAGCGCAAGTTTATCTCATCATATCTTATTGACCGAGAGAAGAGCCTTTGAACTTATGCTCTTAAAATCAAGGTTATCAGCTCTGAAGATTTAAAAAGCTCTAAAATTATCAAGCACTCGCCTGCCTTAGTCTTCTAAGTGGGTAAAACGCTGCAATTTTTGCCCATTGTGGTCTATCATTTCACAAAACATGGCCAGCGGTCTTACCCAAAGCGTTTCGCATGGCAGGTCGGTTGTTTGGTAAAGGGGGCGATAAATAACCATCAATTCAAGTGTTTCGCTGTGCTTAGCCGTATCCAACACTTCATATAGCTGGCCTTTAAAGTGTTGGTATCTACCTTTTTTGATAGCTTGACTCATATATCTTTTTATGGTTCTATGCGTTTGTAGCGTCCACGAGTTTTGTAGTACTTTTTAGGGGCTTTTCTTTTATGTATCCCTTTGTTTCCGAATGGGTTGGGTCTAGATGGATGGTATACCTTACGGCGCGTAAGTCCGCCACTGCCCAAACCTTTTTGGCCTGCATAGGTTACGGTAGGGATTTGTTTGAACTTATAACCTATCATAATTTCGTTGCCGCCGCCAGCCACACCCGCTAGGTCTGAAACTGCAAAATCGCGGGCATAACCAAATCTGAATTGGCGGTGATTGATACCCACTGCTGCAACTGCACCGTATTTTTCACGATAAGTAACAGCCCCCCACATAAAATTGGCATAAGACATCAGCATACCACCTTCAAACTGCCAGGGGGCGTTCATGCTTTTGCGTACCATCACCATAGGCTCGAGACGTGTATAACCATCGGGAAGCGTCCAGATGTATTTAGAGCTGAGCATCAAGTGCTGTGTGAGATTGATATTGTTTTCAGCTGCGTCAAGTGCTGTCAGAGAAGGGTTAATGAGTTGAGGCAAAACAAGAGACACCTGAAAAACATTTCTGTAAATATAGTTGGCACCAAAAGCAGCCTCAAAAGAGGTAAAATTACCGCTATTATTAACCAAATTGGGGTCATTGGGGTGCTGCACAAACAGTTTATCCATGTTGATGCGGTTGTAAAGAAACCCACCTGAAAAACCGAGTGATAATTTAGAGCTATTTTCATACGGGCCAAAAATATGGTAGGCGTAGGTGGCCATGGCTTTGGTTTGCGAACTCACTTTGATATTGTCTTGAGAAATATTCAATCCAAAACCGCATCGGTATTCATAAAAAGGAACATCGATGGTGGCTAGCATCGTGGTAGGTGCGCCATCCAACCCCGCCCACTGATTGCGATAGGTGAAATTAGCCGAGCCATAGTCGTAGTTACCAGCCCATGCAGGATTGTAGATGAACTGGTTATGAAAATATTGGCTAAAAAGAGGTATCTGTTGCGCAAAGCTGCTTTGATCCATCACCAAGAGCCACACTGAAATCAAAACTAAAGACCTGTAAATTGTACGCATGAAATAGTAGTTAAAAAACATTAGGCTATTTTGGAAAGTTGCTTTACGCTGTTCTGTCATAAGCTCGTGACTTAAATGGCAATACACATCATTATGCAAAGTATTTTCCAAATAAACACCAAACGATTGATGAGGGATATGCCTGAAATGACAGCTGGCAAGGTCTGTAATCTATGATTGAAAACGGAATTTATTGATTTTTATTGACATAAAGACCTACATTTTTTCTTTAGCGTCCAAGTAAGAGTTTTGGCATTGTTATCTTGTTAAAACACAAAAAATATCAACAGCTCAGTATCTTAGAGTCTTGGATGCCAGCGTTCAAGTTATAACAATAATATTGCCATGAAATACAAGTCAGCATTTAAATTTAGAGTCATAAACTGTCTTGAACTTACTTCACATTTTTAAATGACCTTCAAACAGCCTTTAAGGTTTGTTAAGCCCTGCTTAGTTATAAATTAAAAGTAGGCTATTTATGCATTAAAGGGTATATTTTTGATATTCCTAAAACCTTAAATAGGGCAATGCGTTTTATGAGAGCATAGGCTTTATTTAAACAAGCATTTTAGCAGTTAGAAATGGAAAATCCCAAGGACAAAGAAGAATTGTCGAGTATACCCACAAGCAAAGTTCAACGTGCTGCGCAGTTTATGAAAACTGGTGTAAAAGTAGGGTCAAACTACGTCAAGCATTACGCTAAAAAAGTGGTGAATCCCTCTCTTTCAAAAGACGAACTCAACGCTGCCAACGCTGAAGATGTGTATGAAAGTTTGAGCCAACTCAAAGGCAGCGCGCTAAAAATGGCTCAAATGTTGAGCATGTACGAAGATGTATTGCCGCAGGCCTACATTGACAAATTCAAAATGTCGCAGTATTCTGCACCAGCACTCTCCTTACCTTTGGTAGTGAATACTTTCAAAAAGCAGTTCAATAAAAGCCCTTTTGAGATGTATGACAGTTTTAGCAAAGAGGCCAAGCATGCAGCATCTATCGGCCAGGTGCATGAGGCTTATTTAAAGGGCAAAAGACTAGCTGTAAAAGTGCAATATCCTGGTGTTGCTGACAGCATTACCTCTGATTTGCGTATGGTTAAGCCCTTTGCTCAGCAAATGGTGAGTCTCAACGAAAAAGAGATGGATCTTTACATGAATGAAGTAGAGGAAATGATGACGGCTGAAACCAACTATCTACTCGAACGTGAACGTTCTGAACGTATATCAAAGGCCTGCGCTCATATTCCTAACCTATATTTTCCGTCTTATTATCCTGAGCTTAGTTCTGAACGTGTTCTGACTATGGACTGGCTAGAAGGGCAACATGCTGAGGCTTTTTTGGCAGAGCATGAACCTTCACAAGAGGTGCGAAACAAAATAGGTCAGGCCATTTGGGATTTCTACGACTTCCAGATGCACGAGCTTTTGGAGGTACATGCCGACCCTCACCCTGGTAATTTTTTGATGAAGCCAGATGGTACGGTAGGTGTGATAGATTTTGGCTGTGTCAAAGTGATTCCGCCAGACTATTACAAAGCTCATTTCAGTGTCATCAACAACCGTGTATTTACAGACAAAGTCTATTTACAGAAAGTGTTCCGCGATATGGAATTTCTAAAACCCGACGACACTGCCGAAGAAATAGAGTTTTTTACAAATTTCTTTACAGAAATGCTAGATGTTTCTACACGACCTTTCCGTTCTCAAACCTTTGATTTTGGTGATCAGGTCTACTTCAAAGAGTTGTATGAGTTTGGTGAGCGGCTAGCGAAATTGCCAGAGCTGCGGAGCTCTAAACAAGCCAGAGGATCTAGACACGCTCTTTATTTGAATAGGAGTTACTTTGGGCTTTATTATCTGCTCAACTTGCTCAATGCCAATGTTATAACAGGCAATAGTATCTGGTTTCAAAAACAGGAAAAGTAGATATAGCTTGGATGTTGTTTGAAGAGTTTCGCCTTTATCGCATTTCATAAAAAAAGTTTTACTAAGGTTTTTGAACTTGGTAAAACTTTTTTGCATAAACAGGGTAGTAAAAATGCTTGGGACAGTTGTTAGTGATGATTTTATTGCGATATTAGCACGTTTTTAGCATTGTGTCAGTCATTTTTTGATTTATTCTAACCTAAACCAAGAATACGGCACGATATTTTGTAATAGACAAATAAGAAAAGATTTTCACAAAGTATATCTTGGATGACTCTCCTGCATTCAAGATTAATGAAGACCTGTTATCATGCCGCACCTCAATGTAAATTTCTACCAGAACATCAAAATGGGAACTTTTATGGATATCGCTCAACAATCGGGCTTTGATATCTGTCCCGACATGGATCTCATTTATAGTCAAATACAAAATACAAAATCTTTAGCAGAGCTAGGCGGAGGTTATGGCAGGTGTGTAGACTATTTGTTAAGCAACCACTATAAAGGCCATGTGTATTGTGTGGAGCGCGCCGGCTCTATGGTGAATTACATGCGCCAGCATTTTGAATCACACGCCTCACAGATTGAAATTTTTCACCAAGATATTTGCGATCTCAAGCTCCCTGAGCGTGTGGATGCAGTTTTATGGTTATGGTCTGGTATTTTGGAGCAAACCAAAGCTGAGCAAAGGCTGTGCATTGCACGGATTAAGTCCTGCTTAAACCCCAAAGGGATACTCTTTATAGATACACCACACAGTGAGCTTAAAGTCTTTGGCACAAAGCTGGATGACCACATCATTCGCGTGGATACAGACTGGGGGTCTTTAGAGGCTTATTTACCTTCGTCTGACGAAATCAAAAATATTGCAGAAGAATGCGGACTTTTGTTTGAGGCCATACCCTACCAAACACCCACTGGACTAAAGAGAATGATGTATCAACTCCAAAAAATGGCTTAGCGATAAGCCATTTTTGAAAACATCTAAAAAACTTTGTTCAAACACTTGGAGTATCGCCCATTAAAGTGTACTTTTGCTTACATCGCTTTTTGTTTTGGCTTCTAGCATGAAACCTGCCATGACCTATATACAAAAGCAATGGGCTAATGCGAAGTCTCTCTTAGATAAACACTACAATGAGTTTACGCTTTTACCCGAAGAAGACCGAACACTGCTCTTGCCGCTTGATGCCCGTGTAGTTTACAGGCGTTTGTTAGCTGTTTCTTATAATAAACGAGACAAAATTGCTGTTGATAAACAGCTACTGGCTTTCTTTGGCGATGTGTGGCATGAAGGGTTTGTGTTTTCTCATGTTTTTGGCTCGCCTCAATGGCTTAAGCCTGTCATAAAAGGACGCATCGAAAGCACAAGGCATGGAAGTATTGTTTTTGTAAGTTATAGGCTTTCTCTGACTTGTAAGGCCATTTTATGGAGCTTTATGCTCTTCTGGGCGGCTCTTCTTGTTTTTCTTGGCTTTATGAATAGCCCTTATCTAAGCACACTGTGTCTGCCTGGTTGTTTTTTGAACTATTTCTTAATGATGATTTTTTTAAAAGACCGCAAACGTTTGGCACATCAATGTTTACTTGGCAGCTTATGGCTAGAAAAAAAATGATTAGTACCGCATTTTATAGCATAAGCATTTAGTAAGCAATTAGCATAGCTTTTGAGACGTTTAGGATAAAAAAATCTAGTATTTATCGATAAAAAATTGTATTTTACCTAGCTTTTGAACACTCTTTAAAGCTACGGCATTTTTTTTGATAAATGTTTAGCAAGGGTATCGTAAAAAGTTCTATAAAAAACACTTAGCATTTTGTCAAACATTCTCTAACTAGAGGCCGTTGAGACACGGCACTAATTATACAAACCGCTTTTTGTGTAGAACTAAAATACGCAGCAAGCGAGAGCGTTTTTTTGACAGCAGCTACTATTTTTTACAATACCTGAACTAACAACAAATAAGCCTATACCATGAAAAATTTGTTTTCTGATACTTTAAAACTGCTCATAGTCCTTTTTTTCGTTGCTCAAAGCAGCACCACTTTTGCCCAAAAAAAAGGCGACAGCTTCTGGAAAGAAGAAGAAAAAAAAGCCAAGCAAGGCGATTTACGTGCGATGGTTGCGCTTGGTGACGCATATAGAGGCAATATTTTTAGTCAAGACGACGATCGTAATTTTGAAAAAGCCCTAAAATGGTACAAAAAGGCTCAACTCTCCACACTCGGAACTAAAGGGCAAAAAGGAGAACTTGGACTTTTTCTCATTCACTGGCTGGGCGGCTATGATTTGGAGCGAAATGAAGCAGAAGGTCTACGTTGGCTCAACGAAATTAAGCAACAAAGCTGGGCCACACGCACATACGACGACAAAGCCAATATCTCATTGCTAGATTTGGCAAAAGTACAAACTGAAGCCGAAAAAGGTGTGGAAGAAGCTCAGATTCTTCTGGCTAGAATCTATTTGGAGTTTAATTTAGACTACCCAAGAGCGATAGCTTGGCTAGATCGCGCTGACATGAATGGAAGCCTAGATGCCCCTTATCTTAAAGCAAAGTGGGCTTTGATACGACAAAACCCACACTTTTTGGATCCCAACAACTGGACAGAATACCATAAAGCGATGGCCAGTATCTGGCAGCGCGCTATTGCAGAAGGTTCAACCATGGCGCAAATAGAGTATACGGCAGCCCAAATACAAAGCAACCGCGTGGACGCTAAAAATGTGGAAAAAATGATAGAGATTGCTTCCAAAAAGCGGACATCGCCTGAAATGGCTGCCAAGTCTCTCTTAATGGTCTATGCAGTAAAAGCTGGAAAAGAAAAGTTTGTATACCTGCGCAAATTTGCAGAAGTAGCTAAAAATATTGACTTTACCTATTCTACCCAAGCCCAAGAAGCCCTCAAAGAATGGGCACACTTCAACAAAAAAATGAGCACCCTTTCGGGTTATGTAGAATATGCAGCAGATAGAAAAGATCTCCGCAACGACATCATCAACACAGCGGATTACAGAGCAGATTTTCAAGGAAAAATCAAGCCTTTATCTGACTTTTATCATGCACTGCACAAGCCTGATAATGTAGCCTTTATCGGCAGTGATAACATAAAGAATTACGACAACGAGTTCTATAGCAAAGTATTTAGAGTGTTTCAGAGAATCAACCATCTCGATGATTTGATGGAGTTTAGACGCGTTATGAACGACGAAAGCTGGCTTTCGCCCCTGCGTAGCGAGTACGAAGCACGTTACCCAAATAAATTTGCAGAACTTGGTGTAGCGGCAGATCGCATTGCCTACTATCAAGAAAAAGATAAGTTGCACCGCAAAAAATTTACAAACTTTGCGGAAGGCAGACTCTTCTTGAGCGAACTCATTTTGCGCAATGACCTTACTGCCAGCCTCAAAAATGAGCTTACGAGCGATACCAAAAAGCAAATTATTTACGACATCTATGGACGTTCACCCTCTAAAAAACAACTGAGTCAGCTTCAAGATGTCATTTATCGCGAAAAATGGATTTTACCCGAAGGCGAACAAATTTATTTCGAAATGCAACATGACAGCGACAACAGTTTTGCGGGCGATGTAACACTCAATAAAGTCTTGTATCATTATCAGTGCACACGCAAAGGCGAAGGTAGCCGTTTTGAGCTGACTATACACGCAGTCAAAAACAACCAATCCAATTTGGTTTACAAAGGCAATATTGACGCGCAAAATAAAGATGCCAATACAGTTGCTGTAAAAATATTCAAAGCTAAGTTCAATGTATACCGTTGGGTGGACAGCGCACAGGATTACTTACTCACAACAGTTTCTGCTCAGTCGTCCCAAATAGAGACTGCCGAAATGGGCGATATCTCCATCTACAAAAGCAGTGCACACGGCATGAGTCCAACACAGCTCACCCAAAAAGATCAGGCTAGAGAGTTCTCTCAAAAAGTGGCAGTAAAGAGCGCAGTCAAATATTTTATACTGGCTTATACAAATTTGCTGACAACTATTTAGCAATGCCATCAACCCCAAAAGTATTGGCTTGAGATAAATACAATTCAAAGCCAATCCTTTTGGGGCTTGTTTTATAAGCAAATAACGAGTTATTTTTTAACAATATCCCGTATAATTTTGATGTGATGCGCGTTGTGAATGGCTAAAAAACTCAAAGCTTGCGCCAAGTTAATAGGACCAAACATAGGGTGCGAAAAATTGGCAGAGGGGGGAAGAGAGTCTAAATCCTTCAAGGCATCTCTAGCACCTTGCAAAAGAGTTTTAAGTTTTTCTGTATCAAAAGCCAATGTGGGTGGAGTGACTGCATTGGGGGCTTTGGCACGCCCTCTAGGAATGTATTTGAAGGTTAAAACTAAAAACTTATTCAAATTGAAATAAGGTTTATAGTCCTCTGGTTTGCTCTTTTTTAATGCAGCTGGCACGCCTTTCATTACCATAGCCAAATGAGCTATATGCCAGCCCACCGATGCATTAGAGATTTTCTCCTTAAGCATCTTGTGTTGGCTGATAAAGCTTTCTAATTCGTCTATTTGGTGTACAAGCTGTTTCATAAGATAAACTTTATTAAAAAAGTGCTGCGTTTAAAAGACAACAAAGCCTAAAAGACTGTTTGCTACAAATAAATAAAAAAAGACCCAATAATGCAAAATTAACAAGCTTCTTTTAAAACAAACAGGCATATAAAATTTCTGTAATTTGTTTTTCATTTAAGCGAACTTATCTACTTTTGTAGCAGACTTCTTAGATTTGATTTTTCCCCACCAAACTTGAATATGAAAATTGCAGTAGTTGGAACAGGCTACGTAGGGCTTGTGAGCGGCACATGCTTCGCCGAAACCGGCAACGTAGTTACTTGTGTAGACATTGACGCAGGCAAAGTAGAACGCTTATCGCGCGGCGAGATAACCATTTATGAGCCAGGTTTAGACACTCTCTTTGAAAGAAATTTAAAAGAAGGACGTTTACACTTCACTACCAACTTGGCGAGTGCCATAGAACACGCTGAAATTATATTTTTGGCTCTGCCCACTCCACCAGGTGAAGATGGTTCTGCCGATTTATCTTATGTTTTGGGTGTGGCGCAACATCTTGGTAAGCTCATCAAAACGTACAAAGTGATTGTGGATAAAAGCACTGTACCAGTAGGAACTGCCGAGCGTGTACATAAAGCAATTGCAGAAAATGCCACTACAGAGTTTGACGTGGTTTCAAATCCTGAGTTTTTGAGAGAAGGTGCGGCTATAGAAGATTTCATGAAGCCAGATCGTATCGTTATTGGTACGTCTTCGGCACGAGCCGAAGAGGTCATGCGCCGCCTTTACGCACCTTTTGTTAGGCAGGGTAATCCCATCATCATCATGGACGAACGTTCTGCCGAAATGACCAAATATGCTGCAAATGCTTATTTAGCCACCCGTATCACGTTTATGAACGAAATAGCCAACCTCTGCGATCGTGTGGGAGCGAATGTAGATGCTATACGCAAGGGTATAGGCACAGATAAGCGCATAGGTCCGCGATTCTTATTTCCTGGTGTTGGTTATGGCGGTAGCTGCTTCCCAAAAGATGTGCAAGCCTTGGGCAAGACAGCTTTAGAAAACGGGTATGATTTCAGGATTCTTACTTCAGTCATGTCTGTAAACGACCATCAGCGTACGGCCTTGGTTCGGAAAGTAAAAGCCTATTTCAAGGATAACCTCAAAGGTTTGAAAATAGCTGTTTGGGGACTAGCTTTTAAGCCCAACACCGACGATATTCGTGAAGCACCAGCCCTTTACACGATAGATATGCTCTTGGCAGAGGGAGTGCAGGTAGTAGCTTACGATCCTGAAGCTATGCCCAACGTGCAAAAATTGTATGGCCAGGCAGTCCAATTTGCGCATAATGCCATGCAGGCTTTGGAAGGCGCAGACGCTCTCTTGATCCTAACAGAATGGGGCGTTTTTAGAACTCCCGACTTTACAGAAATGGCTCAAAAAATAAAAAATAAAGTTATTTTTGACGGAAGAAACCTCTATGAGGTTGCAGACATGCGCCAGATGGGTTGGTATTACGAAAGCATAGGCAGGCCATAATTTAAAAAATCAATGACGAATCCAAAAATTCAACCAGAGCTATATCCAATTGCGGCGATAGGCGAACGCTCAAAAGGCACTATTTTAGACCACTTAGGTATTGAAATTACCGAAATAGGAGAGGATTTTTTATGCGGTAAAATGCCAGTAGATGAACGCCATATACAGCCAGCTGGTATTCTGCACGGTGGGGCATCGGTAGTACTAGCCGAAACTCTGGGCAGTATGGGCACACGTCTTTTGCTCAACACAGACTCTTTTGTAGGTGTAGGTTTAGAAGTAAATGCCAACCATTTGCGGCCAGTGGCTAAGGGCGACACTCTGTACGGACGGGCTACCCTCGTACATGCAGGTAGGAGCACACATATATGGGATATCAAAATGAGCAATGATGCTCAAAAACTGTGCTGCATCAGCCGCTTGACGGTAGCCATTATTCCCAATCCACTTGCTAAATAAAGAATAAAAGACAATATTTTTTACTTAATAGAGTCTTTTTCAGTAGTTTTGAGTGTAAAAAAATTGTCTATGTTTTGGTTTTACCAAATCTCATTGAGTGTTAACTTTAAAAAGCTAAAGTTCTGTTAGAAAGATAAGTTTCTTTATTTCTGATGTTTACATATCTATTTTCAGAGTAAAACCCAAATCAATTTTCATGCTTGCTCCCTCAGTGCTCTCAGCCGATTTTGCGTATTTGCAACGCGACATCCAAATGCTTAACGATTCTGCCGCTCATTGGCTGCACATAGACATCATGGATGGTACTTTTGTGCCCAATATTTCATTTGGGCTGCCCGTCTGCAAGGCCATTCAAAAGCACGCCACAAAGCCGATGGATGTTCATTTGATGATTGTAAACCCTGATCAATATTTACGCGCTTTTCAGGAAGCGGGAGCGGCTTCTATTTCTGTTCACTACGAAGCTTGTACACACCTTCATCGTACGGTTCAATTTATCAAAGATTTGGGTTGCAAAGCAGGCGTTGCTATCAATCCTCATACGCCAGTGAGTTTGCTCAAAGATATCATTAAAGACTTAGATTTGGTTTGTTTGATGTCTGTCAATCCAGGGTTTGGCGGTCAGAAATTCATAGAAAACACTTACAATAAAACTACAGAACTTAAAAATCTGATTTTACAACAAAACAGCCACGCTCTTATTGAAATAGACGGTGGTGTCAATTCCCAAAATGCTATACCCTTGCTGAAAGCAGGCGCAGATGTGTTGGTGGCTGGTAATTTTGTATTTTCTTCCCAAAATCCAACTCAAACTATTCAAGAACTTTGTAGCCAGATGGCTACTTTAAAAGCCTCCAAGCATGATTAATTTTAGCACTGGCCCCTCACGCGTACACGACCAGCTCGGTAGATACTTTGCAGATGCCCTCAAAAACGATATTTGTAGCATCAACCATCGGAGCACTGAGTTTAAGAGCATTTACAAAAGCATCAAAAAGCATCTAGCAACCAAGCTCAAGTTGCCAGAGGGTTATGTGCCTATTTTGATGTCATCTGCCACAGAATGCTGGTACGTCTTGAGCCGTGATTTTGATCAAATGCCGTTTTATCATTTCTTTAATGGGGCTTTCGGTCAGAGATGGTTTGAATACAGATACGCCCAAAATCCCTCCAATACGTTTAAAATAAACTTTGAGGTTGATGTCTATCCACGATTACCTGCCTATCTGCCCCCAAATGGCTTTATCGCTCTTACAGCCAATGAAACTTCAAACGGCACAGCATTGCCACGCGAAGTTATGCACAATATCAGGCAAACATACCCCGACTCCATCATAGCGGTTGATGCCACATCTTGTATGGCAGGAGAGGTGTTGAACTGGGAAAATGCCGATGTTTGGTTTGCCTCTGTTCAAAAATGTTTTGCTTTGCCAGCAGGCATGGCCGTTTTGGTGGTGTCGGAAAAAGTGGCTCAGGCCGTCAAAAACAAGCCGCAGACCCAGTACAACAGCCTTAGTTACCTCTATAACATGGCTTTGGAAAACCAAACTACCCACACACCCAATGTGCTCAATGCTTACTTTCTCTCACGTGTGCTAGAGTCTAGCCCAGAAATAGAGCTTATTGATGCACAGATTACCGCACGCGCCCAAAGTTGGTATAGTTTTCTAGAAAAAATAGGATTACAAGCTTTTGTCAAAGATGCTGAGCTGCGTTCGCGCACCGTGGTGGCTGTACAGGATAGTCCTAAAAGAATCAAAAAAATCAAGCAAGTAGCATTAGAAAGTGGTTTTCTGTTAGGTGAAGGCTATGGTCAGCTCAAAGCGGATACCTTCAGAATAGCCAACTTCCCACAACACACAGAGGAGGAGACGTATATGTTACAAGATTTTTTGAAAGAGCTCCTCACCAATAAACATTTGCTCAGCAAATAGATAGCATTATTAAAACAAAAAAAAGCTAATAACAAAAAAAATAGTTTATTTGCAATAAATAAAACAAGCTAAAACGAGTTTTGAGAAATGGCTGAAATGGATATTTGTATGCCTAAAATTGGCGAAAGCGTAAATGAGGCGAAAGTTATCAACTGGCTCAAGAAAGTGGGCGACCACGTCAAGCTGCACGAAAGCATTCTAGAGGTAGCCACTGACAAGGTGGATTCTGAGGTGGTAGCGGAAGCAGAGGGAGTCTTGGTTGCATTGCTCTGTCAGGTTGGGGAGACCATACACACAGGACAGGTGCTTGCACGCCTAGATACCAATGCCAAAGCTCACAGCCCTGCTTCTCAAACCGTTCAAGCTGCCGTTAGCCAGTCGGAAAGTGCCGTTCAAAACGCCCCCTCAAAACGCTCTGGCAGGTTTTATTCACCTTTGGTGAAAGCCATCGCCGAAAAAGAACAAATCTCAGACGCTGAGCTATCTCAAATACAAGGCTCTGGCGAACAAAATCGCCTAACCAAAAGTGATTTGCTAGCTTACTTGGCCAAACGCAGTCAAGCAGGTGCGCAGTCACCTCAACAAGCTCAAAAACATGAAATTAAACCTGATGAAAATGCAAAAGGACTTCAGGTAATGCCAATGCCTGGCGATGAGCTTATAGAAATGGACAGAATGCGCAAGCTCATTGCGGATCACATGGTCATGTCTAAGCAAGTTTCGCCTCACGTAACAGCGTTTTCAGAAGCAGACTTAAGCAATCTGGTTTGGTGGCGCGAGAGAGTAAAAAATGATTTTGAGCAAAAGTATAAAGAAAAACTAACCTTTACGCCCATCTTTGTTGAAGCTATTGTGAAAGCGATACAAGACTTTCCTCTTATTAATGCTTCTATAAGTGGTCAAACCATCATCAAAAGGGCTGCTATTAATATTGGCATGGCTGCCGCTCTGCCTAACGGCAATTTGATTGTGCCAGTTATCAAACACGCGGATTCGCTCAACTTGGTAGGGCTAGCCCGACAGGTCAATCTCTTGGCTGACAAGGCCAGAAAAGGACAACTCAAGCCTGACGACATTCAGGAAGGGACTTTCACCCTCTCTAACGTAGGCGCGTTTGGCAATATCATGGGAACACCTATCATTAATCAGCCTCAGGTGGCTATCTTGGCTACAGGTATCATCAAAAAGAGACCTGCTGTAGTCAAAACCCAAACTGGTTATAGTTTAGGGATTGCCGATATCATGTATTTATCCTTGTCTTTTGATCACCGTGTGGTGGACGGCGCACTTGGCGGACGCTTTGTAAGTCGTGTGGCAGAATATTTAGAAAATTTTGATACAAGCCGAGACATTTGATATGCGTGTGAGCTACCAATCTTTAGGTTTGATGCTGTTGTGCGTTTTCTTTTTAGGCATGAAGCACCCAGAAAGGAAATTCGTGGTAGTGATAGACCCTGGACATGGCGGTAAGGATCCTGGTGCAGAGGCCAGCAATACCAAGTTGTATTCACACGAAAAGGATATTTGTTTGAGTGTTTCTATCAAATTAGCTGACTATTTGGCCGAACGTCTGCCCAATACCAAAGTGATTTTGACGCGCAGCTCTGATAAATTTTTAAAGCTTGAAGAGCGTGTTTTTATTGCCAATGGTGCCAATGCTGATGTGTTTTTAAGTATACATTGCAATACCAACCCTGTCAAGAGGATACACGGTACACAGATGCACATACACGGTTCGGCCTCGCCTCAGAGTGTTTTTCTGGCCAAGACGTTAGATTCTGAGTTTAGCAAAAAAGCACGACGCGCTAGCAAAGGCTTACAAGATAGCAATTCTCGTGGACACGATTTGTTTGTGTTGCAGTACACAGAAATGCCATCTGTGTTGGTAGAAATAGGATTTTTGAGCAATGAAAATGAAGAAAAATATCTGAATTCTGAACACGGTCAGGCTGTTATTGCGTCTGCCATGTTTCGTGCGATTCGAACTTACAGAACACGTTTTAGTGAGGATTGAAAAATAAAAAGGGCAGTATCTTGTGGATACTTAACCCTCAAAATGGTGTAAAACATCATGTTATAGGTGATGTCTAGTTCTTGCGCTTCTGTTTGGCCTTATAAGCTTCTATATCTTTAATGAGTTTTTCCAACGACTCTCCTTGATAATCATTGTACTCGGTGTGGAGAGACCCTTTGGTTTCACGCGCGATTCTAATAAAATCTTGGTTGATATAAGGGAATCCATGAGAACGTCCCAAGATGATGTTTACGGGCTTGGTTACTTTAGATAACAGCTCGATGTCACGCACAGGCGCACTGTTATCTGCAATAAGCAACACCCTTTGGGCTTCGGGGTAGCTTTGAATGGCCTCTAAAATGGCTTCTATATCATTTTCTGGCACATCTCCGCCCTTACCCTTGGCAGCACAGAGCTTCATAGTCTCTAGCGCATCTTCTAAGCTGTTGGTTTTAGAGTGATAAATACCGCCTGCTTGGCCTAGTTTTTTGTCTGAGGTTTCTTTTTCGTCGCCATCATTAAAAAACACAAAGCGCACCACGTCTACTTGACCTTGTGGTGCGCTCAGTGCATATATAAGCAGTTGGGCAGTATAAGGATACATACTAGATGTCCAGTCGCTAACTACTACGGCTTTATTCCAATTCTTTGCATTTCTATCCAGCACTCTGTAGGTGGTGGAATCCGCCCCTAGCCTATTATAGGTGTTTTTTGCAAACTGATTCTCATACAAGGCTTTAATTATCCCTGCTTTTTTTTTGCTTGCTCAGCATTAGGCAAACCAATACGGGCCTGGTCTTCTTTGGGACTAAGCGAGCTGCTGCCTGTTGCGCCAGGCATCTTGTAATGAATAACAAATCCGTGAAACATAATCTTGGCCTCGTCCGTGCTGCTACATTTCGTTTGCTGAACAAACTCCCATTTGACTTCGGGTTTAAAAAGTCCTGGAAGCTCTTTGTAAAGCACACTCAAACGCTCTTTGTTAATGGCCATTTGCTTGCCATTCTGAAAAGTACCATCGTTGGGATAGAGCGTGTAAACAAGCTCCACTTTAGTGACTTTTACTCTGCTTACAAGCTTAATATCAGCAGCATTCACAATTTCTGTGGTTCTGTAAGCCATTTTAAGCAAAATCTGTTCAGGAAAACTTTCTGTAAACTCGTAGCTAGGAATCTTGCGAATAACCGCACGCTTGAGTACCTCATCCATAAGATCAGGAGTGGATTGAGTCTGTGCTTGGCTCTGAAAACCAATGCAATGCATTAAACATAAAAATAAAAAAGCAATTTTTGAAACACTATTCATCTTTGACATAGAGCTATTTGGGAGATAAAAACACAAATTAAAATACATAGTCTCTTACTTGCGTAATAAAAATAAGAAAAACTTACTTTAATACATTTAACGCGCAGTCTTGTAGAAATATTGTTTAGTTTACTATAAAACTGTCTGTCTAGTGTTATGAGAGACCCTATATTTTTTACATCTAATGAATACAAACTATGCACCAAAAACAAATAAGAAGCATTTTTTTATACATTTTTTTGTTTTAGTAATCTGGAGCAACTCGCAAACTCTGAATTGGCTGTATTCTGACACAATTTTACAGCAAATCTATTGGCCGAAAGAATATAATTACTAAATTTGCAACTTCAAAATGCTGTGTGATGCTAAGAAATATGCGTTTTACTACCGCTATAAGGTGGATTTGGCTACTCTTCGGTGGTTTTTGGTTAGGAGTTCTCATTTGGGTTATAGCGGTATCAGGTGACTGGTTCGGCCTCTTTGGTGGCATGCCTGACCTTGAGCAACTCGAGAACCCACGCAGTGCAGTGGCCTCTGAGCTTTATTCTTCTGATGGGGTATTGCTGGGCAAATATTTCCGTGAGAACAGAAGTTTGATAGAGTTTGAGCACATTTCACCTAACGTGATAGACGCGCTTGTTGCCACTGAAGATGTGCGCTTTGAACAGCATTCAGGGATTGATTTACTCAGCCTTATACGAGTTTTTTATGGTATCGTGACCTTTGATCTCAAGGGCGGTGGTAGTACCATTTCGCAACAATTGGCCAAAAACTTATTTTCTACGCGAGGCGCACGCTTTGAAGGTGGATTGGCTAAATCCATGAATATCTTTAAAATAGCCATCATTAAAACCAAAGAATGGATTCTAGCCATTAGAATAGAACGCGCCTATACCAAAAAAGAAATTATTACCATGTATCTCAATACGGTGGACTTTGGCACCAATGCGTTTGGGTTGAGTGTGGCCGCTAAAAAGTATTTCAATAAAGATTCGCGTAAACTTGACATCCCCGAATCTGCTGTATTGGTGGGTATGCTCAAAGCTCCAACAAAATACAATCCTAAGCTTAATCCTGAGGCATCTAAGGCACGTCGTAACACAGTACTTGAGCAAATGCTCAAATACAATTACTTGGGAGATGAGGACTGTGAACGCTTTAAAGCCAAATCTTTGGTAGTGAATGAGAAAATTCTTGAGGTAGACGACCATAATTCTGGTCTGGCTCCCTACTTTAGGTCTGTGCTACGTGAAGACCTAATGGACTGGTGTAAACAAAATGGCTACGATTTATTTGCTGATGGTCTTAAAATTTACACCACAATAGATTCCAGAATGCAGGTTCATGCCGAAGATGCAGTTATGGAACACATGCCATCTCTACAAAAAGAATTTTTTGCGCACTGGAAAGGCAAAAATCCGTGGATAGACAGAAATTTCAGAGAGATAGAAGGTTTTTTGGATAATGCATGTAAGAATAGTGAGCGTTATAAGACTTACGAAGCTATTTATGGAGAAAAAGACTCTCTCAGAATACTCAAGCTGATGGAGAAGCCCGTTAAAATGAAGGTCTTCACATGGCAGGATAAAGTTAGTTTTGAAAAAGATACTCTGCTAAGCCCTCGCGACTCTATTCGTTACTACAAACACTTTTTGCACACAGGCATGATGGCCATGGAGCCTAGTACAGGCTTTGTTCGCGCATGGGTCGGCGGAATTAACTTCAAATATTTTAAGTATGATCACGTCAAGCAGTCAAAAAGACAGCCAGGATCTACTTTCAAGCCCATTGTGTATGCGGCGGCTATGGTAGAAAAAGGGTATGACCCTTGCTATAAAGTAGTAGACGTGCCCATCAGTATTCCTATCGCCTCTGGTGGTTCTTGGACAGCCAAAAACAGTGGTGCATACACAGGCCAAACTTACACACTCCGTCAAGCTTTAGCACGTTCTATCAATACAGTGGCGGCTTATTTGATTCGTGAGGTAGGAGTCAAAAAAGTCATTGAGTATGCACAGCGAATGGGTATAGTTAGCCCGCTCGACCCAGTGCCATCTCTGAGCTTAGGCTCTAGCGATGTGTCTGTATATGAGCTTACAGGTGCTTACTCTACTTTTGCCAACAAAGGCACTTGGCTACAACCTACTTATCTGCTTTCTATCCGTGATAAAAACGGCAAAGTACTGCAAGAGTTTGTTCCTAAAGATACCGAAGTGTTTAACGAAAATAATGCCTATGTGATGTTGCACATGCTCAAAGGGGCAACCGAGGAAAGCGGCGGCACAGCAGGAGGACTCTGGCGGTATAACTTCAGACGCAGCGGCAACTGTGATGTGGCGGCAAAAACAGGCACTACCTCAAACTACTCCGACGGTTGGTTTATGGGAATGACCAAAGATTTAGTGGTAGGCGTATGGGCTGGTGCTACAGACCGAAGCGTTCACTTCAAAGATGCGCGAGGGCAGGGCTCTCATATGGCCATGCCTGTTTTTGGAAAATTCTTGGACAAAGTCTATGAAGACAAAGAAATAACTAAAGCGCATCGATATGAGCGCGGCAAGTTCACCGAACCAAAAGATTTTAATAAAGATGGTAGAATAGAGCTAGATTGCTCTAAGTATGAAACAGACTATGTGGACTCTACGGAGTATGTGCGTCCACTTGTTCCTGACGAAGATGACCCCGATATGCTCTAGAAGTTGAAAGAAAATATACTAGACTACTAGCCTTATCTCAAAAAAAATGGCGAATTATGCCAAGTCTTTTGCTGTTTTTGAGCACTTCGCTGTACAGGCTGGTCGTGGTTTATTGGTTTTGTGCCTACTTTTAGGGTGTTTCAACTTGGCTTTTTCGCAAGAATCCCGCTATAAGTGGGTTGCTTATCGCCAAACCGCTATTTTATTAGATAGTCTGACTGTTTTGAGCGGCTCTGTACAAATTCTTTATACTAAACCCATCATTCCACTTCAAAATATAAGCGTAAAACTTCTGCCCGACGGCAAATCTATCAAGTTAAGCCATACTGGCCCCACCCCTCCAGATTCTGTTAGCTTAGTTTACAAAGTCTTAAATCTAGATTTATCTAAAAGGTATTTCAACCGCAGTCAGGCCAAATACGATTCAGGTTTTTATACCAAGCCTGTGCCAGACACCATGCTCGCTAGGGTTTTTCAGCTTCCTAAAGAGGAACTTTTCGGCACAAACCTCCAGAAAGCTGGTAGTCTAACCAGAGGCATATCGGTGGGTAATACGCAAAGTGTGTTTGTAAATTCTGCTCTTAATTTGCAATTAAACGGCATGATTGCAGAAGATTTGCATCTATCTGCTGTTATTTCAGACCAAAATGTGCCCTTTCAGCCAGAAGGCAATACCCAACAAATTCAAGAGTTTGACCGCGCACTTATTGAACTCAGCCATAACAATTTTATACTTTCAGCGGGAGATTTGGTGCTTGAAAACAAAAAAAGCCACTTCTTGAAATACTATAAAAATGTAACAGGTGGCTCTCTTCAAACCCGATTCAAGACTATAGACAAAAAAAACTACCAGATTCAGTCAGCACTTACCTATTCCCTAGCTAAGGGTCAGTTTTTCTCCTATTTCTTGCCTGTGAGTGAGGGAGTGCAAGGCCCCTATCAGCTCAAGGCCGAAAATCCTGAACTCTTTATCATTATCATGGCGGGTTCTGAAAAAATTTATCTTGATGGAGAGCTTTTGAAAAGAGGTTTTAATCAAGACTATGTCATTGATTACAACAATGCAGAGCTTGTTTTTAATGCGAATGTGCTCATTACCAAGTTCTCGAGGGTTAGGGTGGAGTTTGAGTACAGCAATCAAAATTACAACCGAAGTATTTTGAATTTCAAACATGAGCATGAACTCAAAAGAATACGATTTTACACCAACTTTTATCAAGAGAAAGATCTCAAGAACCAAGCTTTGTCATTCAGCCTGTCAGATTTTGAAAAAAGCATTTTAGCCAAGGCAGGCAACAGCACTGACAGCTTGCGTGTGCCTAATATCTCTCAGATACCAGAATTTACAGCCAATCAGGTTTTGTACACCACACAGGATACACTCATTTCTGGCGAAAAAGGTACTTTTTATCGCCAAGCAAACAGAGAGGATAGCATTTTTTTTAGTCTAAAGTTTTCTTTTGTTGGACAGAATCAGGGACATTACGAACCCACTGCACCCACTTCCAACGGGCGACTTTATAAGTTTGTTGGCTTCAACAAAGGGAGTTATCTGCCTGTGAGCCTGCTTCCCGCGCCCAATTCCCGCGCCATATGGGTGCTAGGAGCGGAATGCCAAGTGGGCAAAAAGCAAAAAATTGGTCTCGAGTTGGCTCGCTCATATCAGGATCAAAATCTTTTTTCAGATAAAGATAATGTTCAAAATCAAGGATTTGCAGGTATTCTAAGATATAGCGGACAAGGTATTCACCACAAAAACTGGCAATTAAGCCATAACCATAGTCTTGAACTAAACCAAGCCAATTTTAGAGCTATAGATAGATTCAGAGCTGTAGAATTCGATCGCGATTGGTCAGTGAATGTGCCGATATCGCGTCAGGAACGCATAGCAGAGGCCAGCTATACACTTCTTAGAAACTCTAAGCTGCTTTTAGCTGCACAGGATAGCAGCAAAACCATACAAAAAATGCCTAAGTTGCCCACAAGCATCAATTTAAGAGCAACTTATAGACAGAGGGTTCAAGAATCAACTGGTTATCAGGTTCAAGCCTCTGCTACACACCAGATTGGCCTATTGCGGCTCAAAACAAACGCTTTTAAAATGAACTCCACGCGGACAAGTAGCCTATCGGACTGGCAAAGGATTTATGCAGAAGCTTTTGCGCCACTACCTCAGTTGCCTTACTGGCTAGGCTACATCTATACACAAGACAAAAATAAAGTTTTGGATTTGGCCAAAGATTCTATCACAGGCACGGCTATGAACTTCGATGCGCACCGGTTTTATTTGCAAAGTCTAGATACTACTGCCAAACAAAGCTTGTTTTTGTCCTATGAAACACGGCAAGACTTCACGCCAAAATTAGGCGATTTGAAGCGTTTCAGTCAAGCTCAAACCTATCAAGCAGGGCTTAAGTTGCTTTCCAAACACCAAAGTATAAGCTTGATAGGCTTTTATAGGCACTTTGATCAGCAAGATAGCAACGCCCAAACCAATACGCTCAACGGGAGACTTGACTGGTCTGCCACAGCCCTAAAGGGCATGATTAAAAGTGAACTTTTGCTTACGGTGGCCTCCGCACGCGAAGCCCTGCGCGAGTTTGTGTTTGTGCAGGTGGACGCAGGACAGGGAACGCATACTTGGCGCGACGATAACCAAGACAATTTGCAGCAAGTCAATGAGTTTTATGAAGCACTGAATCCAGATGAACGCAATTTTGTTAAGTTTTGGATTCCTACTGCACGCTTTCTGACTGCATACAGTAATGATTTTATGTTTAAGCTCGCCATACAGCCTCCCCGCGTAAGCAAAACCGCCCCAAAGTGGAAACGGGCACTGGCTGCCACTTCTTGGCAGAACGCACTGCAAGCGCGAAAAAAAGTCAGGAGTAGTGACATCTTAGAACGTTTTCTTCCTCTTTACAACCCTCAAGAGGATAATCTACTTTCTGAACAAAGAAGTATCAGAAGCCAATTTTTTTATATGAGGAACAGTCCAAAACAAGGCTTTGAGCTGAGCTATTTTAATACATTTCAGAAAAACTTATTGTTACAGGGTTTTGAGCAAAGAGGGAATTACGAGTACCGTTTTCTGATTCGCAGGCGAGTCAAGCGTTTTCATTTTACAAGATTAACCGCTTGGCGAAGCGGCAGCCAGTCTGCGTCTGATTTCATGCAAAACCGTAACTACAGTCTCCAGCAATGGGCTTTGGTGCCAGAATACAGCTATCAGCCCAGTGCTACTCTCAGGCTTCTGTTCAAAGCTAGCTGGCAACAAAAGATCAATGAACTGACATTAGGCCAATCAGAAAAAGCCATTCTAACAGAACTAAATGGTGAAATACGTCGTACAAGTACAGAAGGTAGTAGCATCACCACACAGCTCAGACTCGTGCAAATCCGCTTCAATGGCCAACCCAACACTCCCGCTGCTTACGACATGCTAGAAGCTCTTCAGAATGGCACAAACTGGCTTTGGCAGCTTAATTGGCAACGGAAAGTTTTAAATGGTCTGCGTCTAAATTTGATTTATAACGGTAGAAAGTCCGCAAACAGTCCCATCGTTCACTTTGGAAATGTACAAGTAACGGCTCTGTTTTAGCCTAAAAACAGGGCTGACAAAAATTTGATACTTTGCACAACACTTAAACACGCCACGAAGCGTTTCGATGATATGCTTAATGCCTAAAACAGCATTCCAAATATGAAAAAAAATATTTTTTTTGCACTACTCCCTATTCTCTTTGGCTTTTATGGCAGCCATGCACAAGACGCGCTCAATGCTTTAGCCAACTACAACGCCATGCTCTACAACCCTGCCAGAGTGGGCATTACGCCCCAGTACAGGCTCTGCGTGGGGCATCGTAGCCAATGGCTGTTATTAGGGAGTCCATTTAGAAGTCAGTATGCGGCTTTTGATTATAGTTTTGGAACAGTTGGCAGCGGGTTAGGCGTTCGATTTCAGAACGATCAACTGGGCAGGCTCAACCAAATCAAGGCAGAGTTGTTGTATGGCTTCCATTGGCAGGTAAGTAGTCGCTTGATGGCTTCGGGAGGTATGCAGTTGGGCTACTGGCAGCGAAATCTGGGCATCGGCAATTTGATTTTTGAAGACCAAATTCTGAATGGTGGTAGCAGTACAGAACCCTTCATTGGCAGCAACACACAAGAGCTGGACCTAGGCGTAGGCGGTTTAGTTTACACCGAATTGTTTTGGCTTGGTTTGGGGCTACATCATCTCAATACACCCAATTTAGCTTTTGTTCAAGATATGGAGCCAGTTAGAATTCGCGCTACACTCGAGAGTGGAGGCATTATAGAACTAAATCCGCAAACTCAAGCCAAACTATCTGCCTTTTTGAGCTATCAATACCCTTATTGGCAAACGCTTTTGGATGCTGAATTGAATATAGCAGGTTTCTTGGCGGGACTATCGTATAAAAATGCCCTGCCGCGAAGCTTGGGACACTCAGTAGTTGTTCATGGTGGCTTTATAAAAGAAAGTTGGTCTATGCAGTTGGCCTATGAGTGGCATTTTGAACGCGCACTGGGCGGTAGTGTAGAAATTGGCCTGTTCTATGCTTTACCTTACAACAATCGTCCTCGCAAATCTTATTATGACATCAAGTGTCCTGTTTATTGATTTTTTAATAGGCTTGTAATCAATTCTTTATAATGGTGTCAGTGCTCGATACTAAGTGAATGACAAAAAAGCACTATGCAAAAAGGCTTAGTTTAAAAAAAGCATCTGAATAGCGTCGTTGTCTAAAAGAACACAAATTTTCTGCCCGTCAGGACTATAGTTGGGCTGCTCACAAGCAAAAAGCTCGTCAATAATTTTATTCATTTCAAGAGGTAGAAGCACTTCGCCATGTTTTTTGGCTTGCCTTTTAGCCAAAGAGTGTGCTATTTGATACAAATAATCTGGTGCTACGTCTGGCGCATGAGGATTCTGGAACTGGTGCAGCAGGTGTTCTATCAGATCCGAAAATTGCTGAAGTTGTGCACATTCGGGTGGCACGGCCAAGACTCGTATTTGTTGATTTTGATCTACTTCTAGCTCAAAGCCTAAGTGTCTGAAAATATCAATGTTTTCGAGTAAGAGGGCAAGCTCAAAAGCTTGTAAATAAAGCTCTTGTGGGAATAGTAAGCGTTGGGAAACAGGGCTTTGGTTGAGGTGTTGCCGCAAATAACGCTCATACAAAATTCGGAAGTGTGCAGCGTGCTGATCTATTAGCAGCAGTCCGCTGGGCATTTTGCTAACAATGTAGGTCAAATTAAGCTGAAAAATAGATACACTTTTTAAGCTCTCGCTCTGGTCTGTCTTTGTAAAATTGTCGTTGGCGCGGCTTTCCAGTCGGAGGTCGTCTTGTTCCACTACTTCAGAAGAGCCTAAAAACAGGCTCAAATCTTCAGTAGCATCGGTCAGCCTGTCCATTTCTAGCTCTTTGTAAAGCTTTTCCCAGTTATTGGTGTTTATTTTACTCTTGGTATCCTTTGGGCTGTGAGAAATATCTTTAGAGCTTTGGTTGGTGTGTGCTTTGCTTGAGCCTTGAACAGGAAAGAACTGTGCTAAATCTGGTTGATTGAAATCAAAGCTAGGCGCATGGGCATAAACTCCCAATGCACGCTTGACCGATGCCAAAACCAAGGCATAGAGCACCTTCTCATCTTCAAACTTTACCTCTGTTTTGGTGGGGTGTACGTTCACATCCACCATACTAAAAGGCAAATCAATAAAAAGCGCATAAAACGGGAAGAGTTCCTCTGCCATAAGCCCTTTGTAGGCCGCCATAACCGCATGATGTAAATATGGGTGCTTAATAAAGCGGTTATTCACAAAAAAAAACTGTTCCCCACGCATTTTTTTGGCAATCTCGGGCTTGCCCACATAGCCTTTAATGTGATAGCTCTGAGCACTTTCTTCTAATGACACGATATTTTGGGCGTAATTTTTGCCCAAAATGCTTGTTATTCGCTTGGCAAGCTGTCCTGCTCCCAGTGTGTAAAGCTCTTGATCGTTGTGTATGAATCTGAAGCTAATGGCTGGATAAGCTAGCGAAACCCTCTGAAATTCTTCCACCAAGTGCTTTACTTCTACGGTATTGCCCTTGAGAAATTTTCGCCGCGCTGGAACGTTAAAAAATAAATTCTTGACTGAAATAGAGGTTCCTAAGGGTGCAGAAACATATTCTTGCTTTTTGAACTCAGAGGCTTCTATCCAAATTTTAGTACCTATCTCATCTTCTTGGCGGCGCGTTACCATTTCTACTTGGGCTACAGCCGCGATAGAGGGAAGGGCTTCACCTCTGAAACCAAAGGTTTGTATCGAGAACAAATCATCAGGCTCTTTTATTTTTGAGGTGGCATGTCGCTCAAAGCTCAAACGGGCATCGGTATCAGACATGCCCTTGCCGTCGTCTATCACCTGAATAAGGATTTTGCCTGCATCTTTGATAATGACGGTGATATGAAGCGCGTTAGCATCTATGGCATTCTCTATCAATTCTTTGAGAACCGAAGAAGGACGCTGAACCACCTCGCCTGCCGCAATTTGGTTAGCCAAGGCATCTGGCAAGAGCCTAATGATGTCGTTCATAAAGGAGTTTAATCGCTAAACATGTTTGCAAAAGTAACGGTTTTTATTTAAGAAGTCCAATTTTGATTTGAGGCATATCCAGAAATTTAAGCTCAAATATTTAGTTCTAAAATAGGACATCACTAAAGTACAATTTGATTGAGCAAATCTTGCTTTACTGAACACTAGAAGGTTTTTTTGAGAATACAGATTGGTTGTTTTTGGAATGTCTTCAACCTATGACACTGGCTTACAACAGGCGAGATATAATTTATACTTTTTATAGAAAATTCAAAAGCAGAGAGCCTACAAAGTATCAAACAGAATATTTTTTATACCTTTGTGCTTTGTATAAAAAAACACTTGTTCCGAATAAAATTTTCTTACCTCTAATAATTCAAAATATGCGTCTGCATTCTGTTCTGATAGTTTTAGTGCTTGGGTTACTGGCTGCTTGCAATAACGCCAACAACTCGGATTCTGGCAGCAATAACACAGCTTCTGGTACCAGCAAAATCCCAAAAGGAGCTTTGGCTTATGTTAATACGGACTCTTTATTGTCGCAATATGATTACTATAAAGACCTTAAGGATGACTTTATGGCTAAAAAAGAGCAAGCAGAAGCGCAATTATTGGAGCGTCGCAAGCAATTTGGAGCTACCTATCAAAGCGTGGATAAGCGCGCAAAAGCAGGTTTGCTTTCTCAAAAGGACATAGAAGCCGCTCAAGCTGACTTGCAAAGCAAAGAACAAGACATCTTACGCTATGAGCAAGACCTCACGGCTGGTTTTATGGAGCAAGAACGCATGATTAATGACAGCATTTATAAGGCCATCACTTCATACATTGATCAGTACAACAAAACCAAGGGTTATCAGATGATTTTTGGCTATCAGGCTGGTGTGGGAATTCTTTATGCCGACAAAAGTATGGACATTACCCCAGAAATTCTCAAAGGCATTAACGAAGAGTACAAAAAGAAAAAAGGCAACAGCTCAACAACCAAATAGTTTTTTTGAAATGGCATAATCGCAGATAATGCTCTAGCTGGGTTCTCATGGCCTTTGCTGGGTTCTATTTGCGATTATGCATTTTAAAATATTAGCCTTGGGCAATAAATTTAAAATTTTTTTGCCTAACTATTCAAAAACATTGCTTACCTTTGCACTGCAAAAAAATAAGGGATTGATTTGCAGCCTATTCTCTCGCTTGACTTAACATTTATTTGGGTTTTTTAGGGGGCACGGGTTATATGGTCCCTCTGAACGGTCAAATTTTTCAATAAGTTTTAAATTAAGCAAAAAGACATGGAAGTAATGTCCTTTAATGACATTGTGCTCTCGGAATCAACCCGACTTGCACTCCAAGATTTGGGTTTTGAAACCCCTACTCCAATACAAGCCGAAGCCATTCCCGTGGCACTAGAAGGCCGCGATATCATAGGCCAAGCTCAAACCGGTACAGGTAAGACTTTTGCCTTTGGTATCCCTATCATTGAACAGATAGATCCTGAAAATAAGAGTCCGCAGGCAATTGTGGTATGTCCTACGCGTGAGCTGGCCATGCAAATTACCGAAGAATTCAAAAAGCTTCTCAAGCACACCAAGGGCGTGCACGTAGTAACGGTTTATGGTGGCGACTCTATCACCAATCAAATAAAAGCCCTCAAACGAGGCGTACAGATTGTGGTGGGTACACCAGGCCGAATTTTAGACCACCTAAGCCGACGTACTCTTCAAACCGACAACATGAGCATGGTGGTGTTGGATGAGGCTGATGAGATGCTCAATATGGGTTTTTTAGAGGATATCGAAAGTATTCTTTCAGAGTTGCCCGAGGAGCGTCAAACCTTGCTTTTTTCGGCTACGATGTCAGAGCAAATTTTGACCATTACACGCAAGTTTCAACATAAGCCGCACCAAATAAGAATAGCCCGCAGCGAAACGGCTTTGCTCATCAAACAGCTTTCTTTTGCCATGAAGCCTCAACATAAGATGGAGGCACTTTGCAGACTTTCTGAATACAACGAAGTTAAAATGGCTCTAGTCTTCTGTAATACCCGACTCAAGGTAAACGAAGTGGTGGAAGACCTCCAGCGTCGCGGACTTACAGCCGAGGGGTTACACGGAGAAATGAGACAAGCGGTGCGTTCTTCGGTTATGAATCGTTTTCGTACAGGTGGGATCACTTTTTTAGTGGCTACCGATGTGGCGGCTCGCGGTATTGACGTGGACGGCGTAGATGCGGTTTTCAACTTTGACGTACCTTTAGATCCTGAATATTATGTGCACCGTATCGGCAGAACTGGCCGTGCAGGACGAAGTGGTATTTCTTTCACGTTTGTGGTGGGACGCGACAACTCAGCTTTACGCGATATCGAGCGTTATACAAAATCTACCATAGAAAAGGGCAGAATTCCAAGAGAAAACGAAATCCAAGAAGTTAGGCGCAAACAATTTGTAAACAAAATTATAGAAGAAGTTTCAAAAGGTGAAAGTCCTTATTATAACGAGCTCTTGGAACAGCTAGTTATTGATGGCTTAGAACCACAGCAAGTAGCCACGGCTATTATGCGCTTGCATTTTGGCGAACCTAAAAGCAGCTCTTCGCAAGATATAGACTTTGGCGATGATTATCAAGGACCAGGCGGTATGAACAAGCAAAAAAAGCATCAGACTGCGCCACAGGCCAATATGGTTCGTATTTTTATTGACCTTGGTAAAAACCAACGTGTTAGCAAAGGGGATATTTTGGGTGCTTTTGCTGGTGAAACTGGCCTTAGTGGCAAAGCTTTTGGCAATATTGATATTTTTGCACGTCACTCCTACATTGAAGTGCCCGAAAGTGAAAGCAAAAAGATTATGCGCTTGATGTCTAAAAGCAAAATTAAAGGTAAAAAATTCTCAGTAAGAGTAGACAGAGAGCATAGCTTAGAGTACTAAACGCTTTATGGGGTCGGTCATTGTCATCGGTGCTGGTATTAGTGGTCTTTCTGCGGCGTATGCTTTGCAGCAGAAAGGCCATAAAGTGCTAGTTTTGGAAAGCTCTCAGAAGGCTGGTGGTTTGATTCAGACACTTTACAAAGATGATTTTAGGCTTGAACTTGGACCGAACTCTATTCTGGCAAGTGCTGAGCTTGTTCAATGGTTAGAAGGCTTGGGCCTAATGACTGAGGCAGAAGAGGCTTCTCCTGTTAGCAAAGACCGCTTCATTTACCGAAACGGACAAGTGCGTGCTCTGCCTTCCAACCCTTTAGACCTGCTCAAAAACGATTTTTTTTCATTTAAGACCAAGCTTTTGCTGGCGAGAGAGCCTTTTCGTAAGGCCGAGAATATTCCAAATGAAACCATCAGCGAGTTTTTTTTAAGACGCTTCAATCAAGAAGTGTTGGATTACGCTGTTAGACCCTTTGTTGGGGGTATTTATGCGGGCAATCCCGATAAATTGCTGCTCAAGTATAATTTCCCGGCCTTAGTGGAGATGGAGCAAAAGCACGGTTCTATTATCAAAGGTTTAGCCAAAACTAGTGCTTTGGCGCGTCGCCGATCATTTAATTTTAAAAATGGTATGGCTGCACTGCCTCAGGCTTTGGCTAAGCAACTTGATATCCGTTTTGATAGTCCTGTGCTTGCTATAAGCGGTGAACGCGGGGCGTGGCGCGTACACACACAGGAACAGATTTGGGAGACTCAAAAGATTGTTTTAGCTAGCCCTGCCAAAGCTGTAGCCTCTTTTTTGCCGCCAGAATTGGCCGTTTTAACCGCTGAGCTTAGTCGCGTACCTTACGCTGCCATGCATGTGGTGCATACTGCTTTCAAAAAGTCTGCGTTTAAGGCATTGCCATCGGGCTTCGGTGTTTTGCACCCAGCCTGTGAAAAACAGTTCTCGTCGGGCAATATCTGGACAAGTTCGGTTTTTCCACACTCAGCCCCCAGCGAGTTGGTATTGTTCACTAGTTTTGTGGGCGGTATGCAGCAGCCTGAACGGACTTTGTTGAGTGCAGAAGCGATCAAGCAAGGCGTGAGCAGCGAATTGGAACAACATTACCAGCCTCGAGAAGCCCCTCTGTGGCAAAACCATGTCTTCTGGCCCGAAGCTATTCCGCAATACACCAGCCAAATGCAGGAATTAGAAATTGCTGTCCAAAAAATTCAAGAGGCAGGTTTGCTGATATGCACCAACTGGTATGGCGGCTCGTCTTTGTTTGACTGCATCACCAAAGGCATTGAATTGGCCAAAAAATAATCAAAACCCCATAAGTTTTAGGGTAGTTCTTTTGATTCTGTACACGTTGTAACTGTAGCGGCTAGTCAGTCAAAAAAGGATAAATACAGGCTTTGGGGCGTATTCTTAATTTTTTATCAAAAAAAATTGGAAAATTTATCAAAAAAAGTGTTAAAAAATTTGTTTACTTTTACTTTTATGCGTGCTTTATTTAGAAGTACTTTTATCTGTTCATTTACACCTTTTAATTGATATTGCACCATGAAAAGTTTTTTGATTTTTATTGCTCTCTTTTCTCTTTTGAATGTGAGCAATCTTTTTGCCAATGACGCTCTGAAGTCTGAGACTTCGCATGACGTAGAAATCTCGGCGAATGCCGTTTTTATAACAGCTAAACCTCTTAGATGCACACTGACTGTCCTTATGGGTGCCCAATGTCCTGACGGCAGGTCGGTGGTGAGAGTGGTTACTGCTACAGGTCCTGATTGTGCGACTGCTGCCTCTATATTACATGCGATTAACGATCACTTGTGTGATATTTTTGTTCCCTAATCTATCTAATAATTAAGTTTTTAACAATTGAGACCGTCTAAAAAGTCAAGTGATGGAGAATTATAGTGGTTGACATGAAATCTATGACAAACATATAGGTATCTAGTTACTCAAATAGGATATTCACTACTTTTTAGACAGTCTCAGTCTTTTTGTCATTTTTTACTTACATGTTTAATTCAAAGAACCTATGAGATATTCGGTGTTTGTATGCTTGTTTTTTTTGGGCATTGTTGCTACAGTTTGTGCTCAGACCTCTGGGCGGGTTCGATACCAATACGTTCAAAATACTTATCATGACAAAAAGAAATGTCCACTACCATCAATACGCTATTACAATTTATATTTTAAGGGGTCCCAAACCGCATTTAGGTCAGAAGACAGCGCTTGGGTGGCTCATGTTCCAGAAAGCGGCATTCAGGAAGCTAAGCCAATAAAAGCACGTGAATGTACTATTTTGTTGCAAACAGAACTTAAAAGCAATGTGCTCATACATACGGAATTTAATGTTAAATTCGGCGTGCAGACCTCTGAACCTTTACCCAAACAGGCATGGCAAATTGGCAATGAAAGTCGCCAAATAGGTAGTTTTGTTTGTCAAAAAGCTACGACCGAATTTAGGGGACGACAGTATACTGCTTGGTTTGCGCCAGCTATTCCCTTGCCTTTTGGCCCTTGGAAGCTAAATGGTTTGCCTGGTCTTATCTTAGAAGCTTACGACGAGAACCGCGAGGTGCAATACCTTTTTGCAGAGATAGAAAGCCCTTTTGAAGTAAAAAATGAGCACCTTGAGCATGATATTAACAAGAAAGCACTTCAATTTGGCTTTAAGGAATTGCCTTTTGAGGAGTATAAAGACCACTCTTTGCATTTTTTTGACTATTATGCGACCAATAGTTTAATTGAATCTATCGCAGCAAGCGATCCTAGGTTTAAAGACTCAAGTGTCCAGGTGGGTTACCTCGACACAGAAGCACCCGTAGAGCTGGTTTTTGAATAGAACAGCCCGAGTGGCCTTGTATGCGGACTTATTTTTTAGTTTTTTTGTATCTGCTTTCTAGTCTTCTGCCTGCTTTTGGTCAGACATGGAAGGTGTATGGGCTTGTAAAAGATGCTGAGGGTACAGCCCTGCCGTTTGCGCAAGTCATAGTGCAAGATAGTTTGGGCTTTCGCCAGCCTATGGCTTACGCGCTCACGGACTCAGAAGGAAAATATCTTATCACAGTTCCGCTCTGGAAAAAAGTATATATCTCTGCCCGCTATTTGGGCTACCAAACTGATTCTACCTGGCTTTCGCCACCTCTCAATGCTGTTGCGGAGTATAATTTTATGCTGCAAGCTCGGCCTCAAGCACTTTCAGAGGTCGTTGTAACCAAACCGATGGCGGCCATAGTAAAGGGCGACACAACTATTTTTAAGGTAGACTCCTATACGCGCGCCTCCGACACCAACCTAGAAGATGTTTTAAAGCGTATGCCAGGTATCAAGATAAATAAAGATGGAGTCATATTTTTTAACGGCAAGCGAATTAGTAAGCTTATGTTAGACAGTGATGATGTGGTGGGACAGAATTATCAGCTTTTATCTCAAACCATTGCCCCACACATGCTAGAGAATGTAGAAGTCATTCGCAATTTTCAGAGTAATCCCTTGCTGCGCAATATTGCAGATTCAGATGAAACAATTATAAACCTCACATTCAAAAACAACAGACCTAAAATTTTTGGTGATTCTCAGCTTGGTGGTGGCAACGATGCACGTTATTTGGCTCGGCTAAATAGCTTTTTGCTAAGTAAAAAAACTAAATTTTTAGGCGTAGCTGGCTACAATACTATAGGGCAAGACCCTATTACAGGTTTGCGAAATACATTAACAAATCAGCATCGAGATCCTCTTTCTATGCAGCCCAAAAGTCTATTCTTTTTTAATGAGCAAAGCCCAAACAATTTGGAAGTTCCGCCTGAAGAAATAGTGGATAGGCCGCTGTGGCAGAACAGAAGTAAAATAGGCTCTTTAAATGTTTTACAAAAGCAATCTAGCAAATTGAGTTTCAGAATCAATACTTTCGGACTCCAAGATACCAAAAACGCAAGATTAGATCGCCTTACAGAATACATTACTCCCGCAGGGCCATTGCTTTCTGTGCTTGAGAGCGAAGCATTTGAGCAAAAGCCAAACCGCTATTATGCAGAAATGCTGGGCTCATACATGCCGTCAGACAAGCTCAAAATAGATTTTTTATCTGTTTTTAATTCATTTGATATACATTCCGCGCAAAAACTAGAAAGTAACATCACACCCTTAAATGCAATGTTTAAAGGCAAGCAATTAAGTCTCCACCAAAAAATAGAAGTCTCGCGGCTAATAGCAAAACGTGGTGTACTTCTGGCTAAGGCAGAATATAATCATGCTCAAAATCAAAATACTAAGCGTTTTTTTCAGAACTCTTTTTTGAGTCATCCCTTGTTAGACTCTGCCCAGAAGGTAAATCAGGTTAAACAACAAGAAAAAATGAGCATAGAAGACGTTCAATTAGATCTTGGGTATATATGGCGAGAGGGTGTAAATATTTGGACATTACAAGTAGGTACGCACTATGCCTTCAATAGCATCAAAACGAGCACATTATTGAATGACAGCATACAGCTTGTGAGTATGAAAAATAATGTGCTCTACAAGCAATACAGCCATTTTGTTTCTTTAGATTACAACACCTCTTGGCGTAAATGGAGGCTAAATGGCGATTTGCAGGGTCATATTTATTCTGCTGAAGTGCAAGATGAAAAGATTGAACGTTGGATACCCACAGTCAGGCTGTCTGCTTCTTATAAACTCTCAAAAGATAATAATTTGTTGTGGTCTTATAACCATCAGATGCAAATACCTTATATTGAGACGCTTATTCCTAATTATATGCAGCGCTCTTATAGAGAACTGGATAAGGGTGCAACCGCATGGCATCAAGCACCAGAGAACGCGATTACGATGTCTCTAAATCATAACGCCTTTATGCGCACTGGACGTACAGGATATCTGCGCGCGAACTACTCTCAAAGAAGGGGGCTCTACCTCAATACGGTGAACCTTGTAGGTGCCTACACCATCACCCAAAAAGAATGGTACAAACTTAATCAAGAAAGATGGGGCGGAGAATTATTTACGGCTCAAAAGGTTGCGAAACTAAAGTCGTCAATATCTTTGGTAGCTTCTTGGCTGGTGAGCAACAATTATAATTTATTCAATTCTGCCTTTCGTGAAACGCAATCTAATATTTGGCGCAGTGAGTTAACCTACCAAAGCTTGTTCAAAAGTGGCTTCAACTTAGAGGCTGGTTTAGAATGGAAAAAAATTCGTAATAAAATTAAAACTATTGATAGCTTTAACCCTCAAAATGAAAGTCTTAAAGCTTTTTTAGAACTAGTTTTTGAAACTAAAAAAGGATATTATTTTAAACCAAGCATCTCTCTTTTTGTAAACAATACCAGCAATACGCAGAGAGCTTCTTTTACTTATGCAGACTTTGTGGCAGGCTTACCTCTTAAGAATAAACATTGGAATATAGAACTGAGAGGCGTTAATTTATTCAACTCACCTATTTTTAGACAAGTGTACGCTTCAGATTATATCATAGGTACAACATCTTATCATCTTTTTCAAGCCTACGTTTTGATAGCCCTTAAATGTCAGTTCTAATACTTTTGATGCAATTAATACAACAGTTCTCCTATTTAAAATGAGGCGGTATGGTGGAGCAATGTAGTCAAAAGTTGTAGTTTTTTTACTTAAAAAAACTAGCTTCAAGAAGGCAGCTTGTACATTTCTTGAGAATAAATTTTTCTGCTTAAAAGCAAATTTGACCTGTTTATTTTTGGGCTCGAATGCTATTTTTTGCAATAAAAAGATATATTTTTGCAAAAAACATTTTGTGCTAAGCCATGATGAAACATCTTTTAGTCCTTATTTTTTGCTTGTGCTTAACTTCTCATTTTTTGTATGGGCAAAGCTTTTTTAGAGACAGTCTGAAAATCAGAAAAGTTACTCAAAAAGCCAATAACTATATCCAGAGAGGCGTTTATGACAGTGCCATCATAGGTTATCGTCAGGTTTATGCGCTGGCCATTAAAAATAAGCGTTTTGAAGCAAGCGTTTTCCCTCTCGTGGAAATTAGCCACGCATACAGCTCACAAAATAAACTGAATGCGGCAGTAGCCACTTTGGATAGTGCAGAGCGTGAGGCAAATTTGTACCTTAGTAAAGACTCTCTGAAAAAATGGGCAAATTTATATCTGACAAAAGCACAATTAGAGTCTAAAAAAGGCAATTATGCTAAAGTTTTGCCCAGCATAAAAGATGCTGAACTTTATGCGCTCAGGCTTACACATCAAGCTCAAAAAGAAATACTCACCACCATATATCTGGAATACGGCATCTACTATGCTGATCTCAGGCAACACGCCAAAGCTCTTCTCTACTACGAACAGGCACTGAGTCTTACCAAGGAGCTTTATGGCGATAAACATACAAGAGTAGGCAAACTCTACTCAAGTATAGGGCTGGTTCATTTTGAGAAACGAGACTTTAGCAAAGCCATTGAACTGTACGAAAAAGCAGTTGTCATATTTACGGAGGCCAAAGAGGAAAAAAAGATGCGTATGGGGGCTGTTTACAACAATATGGCTTTGGCTTATGGTGAAGCAGGAGATGTGGACAAATCAGTGTACTATTTTCATAAGCTTTTAGCTCTATTTAAGGCCAACAACATCACCAACGACTTGAGGATAGGATCCACTTATTCCAACATTGCGAGTGTTTATAAAGATAACAATATCAAGATGGATTCTGCTATTTTTTTTGCACACTATGGTCTGGCTGTACGCCGCCAGATTTTAGGGCCACGACACCCACGTGTAGCTGCCTATAGCTACGATTTACTAGGCAAGATATACCAACAGATAGGCAATTTAGACTCTGCCATTTATTATTACGACCGCGCCTCAGAGGCTAACAGCTACAGTTACACACAAAAGGCCATTTTGGATATCCCGCCTCTAGACGACTGTATGGATTATTTCAGGAGCGGGACGTTTGTGGCGCATAAAGGCTTCTGTGCTTATGCCAAATATCTGATTACAAAAAATGACTTATTTTTGAAGGTAAGCAGAGAAAATCTTAGAGCCGCAGAACGTTTTTATAATGAGCTTTTCAAAGCAGCAAGCAATGAAGCGGAGCAGATAGAAGCTTTGGAGTTTTTCTTTACTCCTCAGGTGGAGCTCTTTAAAAGTTATGCGCTAAATGGCGACTATGAAATGGCTTTTTCACAAGCCCAGCATGCCAAATCTTATGTTCTGCTCAAGGCTATTTTGAGCAAGAAAGCCAGAAGCTTTTCAGGAATACCTGATAGCCTCATCAAAAAAGAAGAAAACATGCAAAAAGAGCTAGCTAATGTGCAACAGAAGCTCTCACAAAAGCTTTCGCCCACAGAGGAAGATGCTGCTAAGCGACAGAGTTTTGAGATAAACCAAGCCTATAACCGTTTGTTGACTAACTACAAGGCCAACTACCCTTCTTATTTTCAGCTCAAATACCAAAACGAAGAGCTAAGCCCCGCGCTAGTACAGCAAAAGATGAAAAAAGATGATGTCATTTTTGACTATTACTTTTTTGATGATGACAGCTTGGCTGTGTTTATGATTACGCCCAAAAAATTTGAGTGCAAGCTGATGAGGCTTAATAGACCTATGAAGGAACTTAGTTTAGGGCTTAGAAACGCCATTTTATTCAACGACTCGGAGTTGTTTGCAGAGCTAGGGCACTATCTCTACACCCAGCTTTTTCCATTCAAAATTCCAAAGACTGCTAAAAGATTGGTACTCATTCCAGCCCCTTTGATGTCGCAAATTCCACTAGAGGCTCTTCTGACCCATTCCGTACCAACTAAAAAGCGGTTGTGCTTTTCAGAAATGCCTTATTTACTCAAAAAGCATCAGGTCGTATACAGCTATGCTATCAATTTGCTTTTGCAGAATGCAGAGCCTACCACTTACACTGGACAATTCGTGGGTTTTGCTCCTGTTTTTTCAGAACAAAACAAACAATACCATGGGGAGAACTGCCGTAACGCCATACAAGAAGCCGAAACACTGTTTTCTCAGGACTCTATGCGTACACGTTCGCAAAGTGGCAAAAGAGGCTTTATTTCTGAGTTGAGAGCCAGTGAACGAGAGGTAACTGAAATAGCCAGTCTTTTTGAGGCAAGAGGCCAAACCGCCAATGTTAAATTGTTTCAAAATGCCACTGAAAACAACTTTAAAACCGAACAAGTGGAAAATGCAGAGTTCATTCACTTGGCTACGCACGGCTTTGCGAACGAAAAAAATCCTGAACTTTCAGGTTTGCTATTGGCTGAAACAGACTCTACAGATCAAGAGGACGGCATTTTGTATTTTGGTGAGATTTACAACATGAAAATCAAAGCTCGCTTGGTATGTCTTTCGGCTTGTGAAACAGGGCTTGGAAAATTGGTGGAAGGGGAAGGTGTTCTGGGTGTTTCTAGGGCGTTTTTGTTTGCGGGTGCACGCAATCTGCTGGTCTCTTTGTGGAAGGTAGCAGATGAGTCCACCAGTGAACTGATGATAGCTTTTTACAAAGATTATCTGGAGAAAGAAAATTCTCTGGCGGGCAGCTTACGCAATGCAAAACTCAGCCTCATTGCTAACGAAACGTTTGCTTCGCCTTTTTACTGGAGCCCTTTTGTGCTCATAGGGGAATGATTTTGTGCGCAATAAAAAAAACAAAAATGACTCAGAAAACAACTTTTTTGCTGCAAAAAGTACAGGATTATATACTCAAAAACGCCTTACTAGAAGCCGAAGAAGAACTGATTTTGGGGATAAGTGGAGGCGCAGATTCGGTATGTTTATTTCATATACTCAAAGAGTTAGGCTATAAGCTTACTCTTGCACACGTCAATTTTAACCTCAGGGGTGCCGAGTCTGACAGTGACGAAACCTTTGTCCGTGTGTTAGCGCGTGAATACGGATGTGCAATACATGTCCACAAGGCCGCACAACCTGTTACAAGCAATGTCCAGCAGTGGGCACGCACCTTGCGTTATGATTTTTTTGAGCATTTGAGCCAGAAGCTTGGTATCAAAGCGGTAGCGGTGGCTCACCATCAAGATGATAGCTTTGAAACACTTCTACTAAACCTTGTCAAGGGTGGGAGCTGGCGACGTTTGAGCGGTATTCGTACACAAAACAAACATGTTATCAGACCTCTGCTCGCACTCAACAGAACCGAAATAGAAAACTACCTGATTCTTAATAATCTATCCTACCGAACAGACTCGTCTAATGCTGAAAATAAATATCAACGCAATTTTTTGCGCAGCTCTGTTGTGCCTTTGCTCAAAGAACTCAATCCTTCTTTGGAGCAAACTTTTGCTAGCACTGCCCAAAGGCTGTGGGCTGCTGATCGCTTGCTAACGAAACTTATAGCCGAAAAACTTCAAAGAATTGTTCAAAAACGCAATAACTGCGAAGTTTTGAAGATTGACGCGCTCTTGAAAGAAGATGAACCAGAGTTTTTACTTTATGAGTGGCTCAGTCCCAAAGGCTATAGCTACGCCGCAACATGTGATATTTTTTCTAAAAGGAATCTTAAAAGTGGCAAATTGTTTCTTTCTGCAACGCATGCGCTTTGCACCAATCGCCATGAGTTAGTATTGGGCATCAGGCATCAAGAAGTCTTCAAGGAGTTAACCATAGAGAACTTGGAAGCTGGTTTTCAAGTACTTGTTGATCAAGAGTTTGTTTTAAAGCTGCAAGATAAACCTGTGTCAAACGCTGTTTGGCAGACAAGCTTAGATTTTCAAAAAGTTGTATTTCCTCTTACTTTGCGTCCGTGGTGTAGCCAAGATGTTCTGCAACCCAATAGTAGGAGTGGCCGCAAAAAAATCAATAAAATACTAACTGAGGCTCATATCTCAGTACTAGAAAAACCTCATTTTTTGATTCTACTCAATGCTAATCAAGAGGCTCTGTGTCTGATCAATCAGGCCACTCATTTTCCAAGCATAGGCCAAGAAAATTCTGGCAAGCGTCTCGTATACGTTGCTCTTTGTTCAAAGTCCGATTTTTGACCATTCAAACAAACTGCCAGGGTCTGGACGGCGGGAGGGCGCGTACTCGTCATGTCCCACAATATGCTTGCGGTTGTTGAGTACTTTGGGGTGTCGTTTTTGTATGTCGTTGAGCAGGGCACGCAAAGTTTTATACTGCATTTCGGTAAAGCCAATATCTGTTTTGGCTATTTTATCATAACCACTGCCCACATTGAGCAATTTCATTTCTTGTCGTGTGCCTATAGCCATGAGTTCTATGCCAATAGAAATGCCGTTTAGGCTGTTTTCATGGTATGGCGCAAAGGGGAGTTTGCCCTTTCCAGCATGAAAAGCGGTTCTGTTTTCTTCTACAAGCTGGTATACTTTGCCATCGCGATCCACCAAGTAATGCGCCGACACGCCATAACGCTCAAACACTGACGTGATTTTTTCTACACTGTAGGGCTTGCTGGGACTTTCTACTGCGTCGCTGCAATAGTGTATCATCACAAAGCTAACTTCTTTTCCTGCGGCTCTGGGCGAGGAGCATTTCAAAGAAATGAGCTTTTTTTCTAAAATAAAACTGTCTTGTACACAAACCGTACTCAAAAAGCTCAATGCACACAGCAAGAGCACGCACGATAAATAAGGACGCATTATAAAAGTAGAATTCATACAGCAATTTAGGTTTGCATAGTCTATTTTCTGCAAATTTACCTTAAAATTATCACCAGCCCAAATGTAAAGGTCTGTATTGCATAAATCTGGTTACCGATTCTAATTTTTTAGAAAGCTGATAGATTTTCTATCCAAATCTTGCTTAGTTGACTCTTGGGTCTGTGGGAAAGTGAGAAAACACCTTATACTTACCCCCCATGTCTTGCAAAACTTTAGCCCATAGTGTTTGGGAAGCGACACTAAGAATATCATTCAAAGCTGCTCTTGAAATAATCCAACAATTTTCTTTTATTTCATCTTCCAGTTGCTCGCTTGCCCAGCCGCTGTAACCCATAAAAAACCGACAGTTATCTTGAGAAAGTATGCCCAAGCTGGCTTTTTGGCATATTTCATCAAAATCGCCACCCCAAAAAAGACCATTACGAATAGGTAAAGCATTGCTGATATCATCAAAGCAATGCAAATAGTGAAGCATATTGGGTTCCACAGGCCCGCCCAGATAGAGCGTGTAGGGTAGTAAGTCTAAATCTGTGGCCTGACTAACCGTGAGAGGGGTAGGTTTGTTCAAAATGAAGCCAAAAGTGCCACTGGGGTTATGTTCGCATAGCAACACAACCGAACGCTCAAAGTTTTCATCAGCCATAAATGGCTCAGAAACAAGCAAATTACCGCTTTGAACAAGAGGATTCTGATTCAGTGGCTCATCTAACATAAGGCAGAGCGGGTTTAGTCTTCAAGAACAATAGGTAATAGTTCTTTTGTTTAAACGAGAGAATAAAAAAGGGGGTTACACTAAGCAAGAATTATAGCGTTTCAAAGCTTGATACAAATGTTCTTTTCTTCTGTGAAGAAGCGGATAGCTTCAAAGCCACCTTCTCTACCCACACCAGACTCTTTCATTCCGCCAAAAGGTGTTCTAAGATCGCGAAGAAGCCAGCAGTTTACCCAAACAATGCCACTTTTGATCTGATGAGCCACGCGGTGCGCACGTGTCAGGTTTTCTGTCCAGATGGTGGCAGCAAGTCCATATTTGGTGCTGTTAGCATACTTAAGAACTTCAGATTCACTCTCAAAAGGCATTATAGTTACCACAGGACCAAAAATTTCTTCTTGATTGGTTCTACAGTCATAGGGAAGATTCTCAATAACAGTAGGTGCAATAAAAAAACCTTTACTGTAATCACCTTCTAGCTGTACGGGCATACCACCAAGCAATATTTTGCCACCTTCTTTTTGAGCCAAATCAATATAAGACAAAATTTTGTGATAATGTCCTTCAGATACCACCGCACCCACCTGCACGTGAGGATCTTGCGGATTACCTACCTGAAGAGCAGCGGCTTTGGCTAAAAATTTTTCTTTAAACACCTCATAAATGCTTTGGTGTACCATAATTCTTGAGCCGCAGAGACAAATCTGGCCTTGATTGCTAAAAGAAGCCAATACACTACCCTTAACAGCTTTTTCTAAGTCGCAGTCTTCAAAAACGATATTGGGATTTTTTCCACCCAGCTCTAGCGAAAGCTTTTTAAACTTAGGAGCCACTAATGCCGCTATGCGTTGCCCTGTATGTGTGCCACCTGTAAATGAAACGGCTTCAATATCAGGGTGTTCTACGAGTGCCTGCCCCGTGTGCGCACCTTCGCCATGTATGATATTGAGTACACCAGCCGGAAGCCCAGCTTCTATACAAATTTTTGCGAACATAAAAGCGGTTAAAGGGGTGACTTCAGAAGGTTTGGCCACCACCGTACAACCAGCAGCCAAAGCAGGTGCTATTTTCCATGTAAAAAGATAAAGCGGCAGATTCCAAGGTGAAATACAAGCCACAACTCCCAGAGGCTCGCGCCGCGTGTAGTTGAGTGCGTGCGGCTCTGTGTAGTAAGCTTCGTCATGTGCGTGGAGTATGGCTGTGGCGTAAAAGCGCAAGTTGTGTACAGCACGAGGAATATCCACGGTAGAGGCCAGCTTTAGTGTTTTTCCATTATCCAAAGACTCTGCTTGGGCAAATTCAGGCAGAGCTTTTTCGAGCAAATCGGCTATTTTCAAAAGTATTTTTGATCTTTGGTCTGCGCCACAACTCGCCCAAGTGGGGAAAGCCGCTTGAGCTGCCTCCACGGCTAAATTTACGTCTATTGCGCTAGAATTTGGAATACTTCCAATTTTTTTGCCTGTGGCTGGTGCTATATTATCAATGTAAAGGTTGCTTTTGGGCTGTATGAGTTGGCCGTTGATATAGTTGAGAATATCTTGCATGGTAGAGTTTTCTGTGAGTGATAGCTGCGCAAAGCTAAACAAAATATGTGAGCAAGCAAAGCTGTTTTGGGCTTTAGCCAGCACATTTCAAAAATCAAATGAGCCTTTTTAAGGTAATGATATGGGTGCTGCCTTTGCCGTTTCTGAGCACTCGTACCCGCACTTTTTTACCATCCTCTTTAGCTAATAGGCTGTTAATGCGGTTCAAAGTAAGCTGATGGAGCCGAAAACTACCCATAGACACAATTTGGTCGTCTGTTTGAAGACCTGCCTCTTCGGCGGGTGAGCCTGGCTTGATTTCATTGACTACAAAAATGGGAAGATTAGGGTAGGGTGCACAAACCTCCATACCGCTCATGTTGTGTTCGAAGGGCTTATAAAAAAACTTATTCGGCTTAATGTAGAGGCGTTGGTGAGTGTAGTCTATGGTCATATTGAATCGCTTGAGGATTTCTGCACCAATGCTTCCATTCACGTCTTTGCGAATGCGAGTTGAAGCCAAAGAAGCCTCGTCTGGATAAGCCACAAGTATATCTCTAAGCTCATATTTATCCAAAAAAAGAGCATTAAAGCGTGCTAAATGACCTCTCACATCGCCATTTAATCCACGGCCAAGATATACTGGCAGCGATGCGGGTGGATGTTCTATGTGTTTGGTAGATTCTTTAAATAGCCAGAGAGCATGGCTCCCGCCTGTGTCTACGAGCAGTTTTAAGGACACAAGGCTGTCGTTGCTAAGCTTCGTAAAAGCCTGTACATAAGGCTTTTCTTTTTCTATCGTAATAGGTAAATAGGGCGTGTTCTTACTAGAATGTCTTTTGTAATGCTTGCTAGCATCATGAAATTTGACTACCTCGTGCTCATAGTCTATCTCCACTACAAAGTCTTTAAACACCTCATAACCAATGATACCGTGAACTTGAATGCCCATTTTTTGGCTTAAACTAAACACGTCCTGCATGAGTACCAACACCCGTTGAGAATCGTAGCGCACACGTCCCACAACAAGCTGGTTGTTATCAGAAACCAGTGCCTCTAGCGATTCACCCGAGCCGTAGCCATTCATTTTAATGCGTCCAACTGCATAAAGCCCAAGGGAGTCGCGATAAGACATCTCTGAAATAATGGTTGTGCGAACGCCCGTATCCAAAATAAACCTAAGCGTATCCGAATTGTTGATGCTTATAGGAATAATGATTAGGTTATGAACAGTGTAAAAAGGGAGCTCTTGCGATTTTTGTTTTTTCAGGAACCACCCTAAGCTTTTGTCCTGAGCCTCGGATTCCACCAAATTAAAACATAAAAAGCTGATTGTCAATAAAAAATAATGTATTTTTTGTAACATATTCAGTACATTGGACACATAAGACAACGCAAAATTAAAGTGTTTTGGGGCCTAGGTTTAGCAAATAAATCGTTTTAGTAACGAAAAACAGAACACAGACGTTCATAATTCTAACATCTTTTTTGGGCGGAAAGGGGTTTAGATATTTAGCAAAGATGTTTAAATTTTAAATTTTTATAGGTTGTGCTTTTGGCTATCAATACAAAAAAACGTTATTTGCGCGTTCAAAAATAGGCTTATAACCTATCGGATAAACAACCCTAAGCCATGGATGCAAATCAGTTTAGTATCAAAGCTGCACAAAGCCTTATCAAGCAAGAAATTGCAGACCTTCAGATGGGTAAAATGCCTGCTGAGCTTTACGACCCGCTCTATTACATCATGGCTTTGGGCGGAAAGCGTATGCGCCCGCTGCTAACTTTGTTAGGCTCTGCTCTCTATACTCCCAACTGGGGCAAGGCTATTATGCCTGCTTTAGCGAGTGAAGTTTTTCATAATTTTACGCTCATACATGATGATTTGATGGACAACGCCAGTTTACGACGCGGTCAGCCCACTGTGCATGTCAAGTGGGATTTACCCACCGCTGTGCTCTCTGGTGATGTGATGCTGGTGAGAGCCTATGAAATTCTGATGCAATGCCCCGAAAAGCATCTAAGAATTTTGCTTCAGAAGTTTAATCAAATGGCGGCAGGTGTGTGTGAGGGACAGCAGCTAGACATGATTTATTCACGTATGGAACAGGTCAGTTTGCCTCAGTACTTGCACATGATACGTCTCAAAACAGCCATATTGCCAGCTTTTTGCCTTGAGATAGGCGGTATTTTGGCTGACGTTCCTGCTGAGACTTACCAAAAACTCCATAAAATTGGCATTGACTTGGGACTAGGCTTTCAGCTTATGGACGACCTTCTCGATGTTTATGGCGAACCAGAAAGCTTTGGCAAACAAGTAGGCGGTGATATTCTTGAAAATAAAAATACTTTTTTGCTTATCAAAGCCAAGCAAATTGCACAGTCTTATATAGCTGAAGAGCTGAGATATTGGCTCTTTGCCACTGATTACGATCCAAAGGCTAAAGTAGAAGCCATCACAAATATTTATAACTTTCTTAATATCAAAGAGCTAACGCTTAAGGCTATTGATCAGTACTTTCTTGATGCTCTAAGCACACTCCGAAGTCTAGAGTTTGCAAATGAACAAGTTATCAAAATATTTGAAGATTATTTGTCAGTTTTATGGCAAAGAAGCTATTAAAAGTTGTTTTCATTGAGCAGATTTTTTTGAATTCCCTGATATGTAGTGAATAAGTTGTGCTTTTTGATCTAAAAAAGTTTAATTTTGGGAATACAACCAAAAGAAAAACAGTTTTAGAGCCGGAAAAAGGGAGTATCAATTATCGCTAAGATGACATTTCTGAACAGTTTGCCAAATAAGCCTATCATTGTGGCTAAGTGAACTCCGCGCATGGGTAAAAAACATCAATCCAATAAAGCCTGATATGCAAACAGAACACTACGGCACACTGATAACAGATTTAGGTAATGGCATTTATAGTTTGAGCTGTAAGCCTGCGGTTTATTCTATGTTTGAGATCGCGGGCGTTTTGCCTGTAGGCGAAACTGCAGAATGGGGCGAGTGGATAGCACTTTGCGGTACAGAAGCCCTCTCTTTTCGTCTTACTGTTCCCTTTCCTTCTAGAGTTTTGCGCATCAATCAAGCATTGATAGATTATACACAGGCATACAAAGGACAGGATTTTGATAAATACGGCGGATTTTTACAAACGGACTGGATAGTAGAAGTACAAAAAATAGATAAAGTAGAAACCGAAAATACTTTTTATTTCAATTACAGAAGCGAACCACTCCAGCATACATGGTATAGACGCACCACGAGTTATCTGGACTTTGAGATAGGCTTTGAATTAAACGGCTTCTGCGCACGAGAAATGTACTTCAAAAACTTTCAGCTTTTGGGTACAGATTTCAAAAAAAATGAACCCATAGCAAGTTTTGAGTACTGCCCCAAATATTTGTTTCTTGCCTACCAAAATCAAGAGACGGTTTCGGAAATATTGGAAAAACACAAAAAACTAGCCTACCTCTACGCGCCCTGCGATACGAACAGCATCGCTCTACCCCTTGAGATGTACGAAGCTATTTATCATTCTGCTGACTGGCTTTTGTGGCATTGCAAACTTGCGCCCATGCTAAAAATTAAACGTACTTTTTATGCTTACAAAGACGACGCTCATCTGTTTTGGTATCAAGTAGAGGGCGAATACATACGAATAGGGCTACATACAAAGGGGTATGAGTATATTGAAGGTCATGGTTATCTACCTTATAATTTCCCTGAAGTAGGCAAGATACTCCAAGCCCATGACCCACCTAAAAACGAAAGCGTTTTTTTTAACTTTGTCGTGAATGGCCCCTACGACCCCGAAGCATATGCGCCTTTTGATTTAGAAATCATTAGCCAAAATCCTAAAAATGAACAATATGAGGCAACAGTAAAAAATGCGATATGCTGGGACAATGAAAAATTGATTTATAGAAACACCTTTAGCGAAGCAAACTTTTTTGAGGAAAGCTGGCTTTTTGTAGCGCGTCCCTTATACCCTGAAAAAGTAAAAAGTTACTTAGATAAACTCTTAGCAAAAGGCGAAATCATTTGATTGCTGACACTTGTATGCTAGCAGACCTTCTTGGTTAAAACCGTTTCAGAGAATAAAAAATATTTTTACATCAAATTACTTACATTCAAAATCTCGTTTCAGTTTTTATTTATTTTTGATATACCAGAGTGGGTGAGGGTAGGCAATAGAGATTATAAGTGTGTAGGTAATAGTCTTAAAATAAGCATATTAATTCAAAATTTGTTATTTGAGATGCAATGTTTTTAAAAATCTAATTGGAATAACAAAAAAAAAAATTGGAATAATTATACAATTTAATTTTAAACGGTTCGTTTAGAAAACAGACACAGCAGTCAAAAAAAGCAGAAAATATTTAACAAAATAAAAAAAATGTTAATTGTTTGCAAATACGCCCCCTTATTGAGTACTTTTGGTGGAATATCTTCTTTATTTGTATTTTTGGTTGCAAATTTGTTTTACTCTTCATCAAACATTTTAAGCGCAAATTGTGTTGCTATTTTTAAGTTTGGTCACACTAGGCCGCTAAAAATAATTCAATCAAACACAGCGCACTTTTAAATGCAAGCTTTGAATATTAACCACACAAAAACTGATTCTTCAAACCTGAATTTTAACATTATGAAAACCTTGAGCATACCTATCGCAGCGTTTGTAATTCTGCTAAGCAGTTTTTTTATAAGTGCAAAGGCCCAAGATGGTGAAAATGTGATGAACTCTATTCCGTCATCTTTGGAAATTTCTCAAATTATAAAGTCTTTAGGCGATAGCTATTACAAAAAAGATCAACTTAACAACGTCTCTTTTGTAAATAACTACTCTACTAACTACAAAAAGGCTCTAAACTTGGGTATTTACAGCACCGATTTGGGTATGGCTAGCCTTTATAAAAAAAATCAAGACGTACTAAACTATCTGGATGCGGTTAAAACCCTAGCAGACGGTCTTAGTCTGAGCAGATTTTTTGAAATTAAAACGCTCAGCGAGCTGGCTAATGGCAACAACATTGAAAAACTTCTCCAAGAGACCACCAAAAACTTTTCTGAAATCAATGACCATCTGAATGAAACTAAGCGCGGTTATCAGAGTGCCTTGCTTATTACTGGTGGTTGGATTGAGGCTACTTATCTCACCACGCTTGTATATAACCAAAGCAAAGATGTGAGGTTAAAAGAAAAAATAGGTGAGCAAAAGCTGATTCTTGAGACTATTATGGCGGGTTTACAGCCTCATGCTGCTCAGCAAGGCGTAGCAGGCTTGATTGCAGATTTCAAGGCATTACAAGTGGCTTATAACAAAGTGACGATTACCACCAAGAGCGGTGGCAAGCCGAAAGTAGAAGAGAAAAACGGTGAGTTGATTTTGACTTCTAGCACCCAAACGATTGTAACTGTTTCTGACGCAGATCTTAATACCATCATTAGTGTTTTGGGTGGTATCAGAAAAAAAGCAGTGAACTAAATTTTTTTGAAAAAGTAATGTCTGAGCGTGAGTACGGCTTTAACAAGCTTGCTCACGCTTTTTATAGTTTGAAGAGCTTTGGCAATATCAAGCGAAAATTACAAATATTTGATATTCGTATTTTTAAATATAATATTCCACTTGTTGAGATTTTGGGCATTATACGTATCTTTGCAGCTTAAAACCTCCATATTTTGAAAGACGATTTTATTTTTGGTATACACTCTGTTTCAGAGGCCATTTTGGCAGGTCGCACCATAGACAAAGTGCTAATGAGCCGAACCGAAACAGAGTCTGCACATAAGCCACTTGTTAGGCTCATACGTGAACACTCGCTTACGCTCATCTACGTGCCTCAGGAGAAGCTAGATAGAATCACAACCAAAAACCATCAAGGAGTTATTGCTTATTTGTCGCCTGTTCAGTTTGCCGACATTGAAGATGTTATAGATCAAGCTTTTGTAAATGGCAAAATGCCCTTTATCTTGGCTCTAGATCGTATCACAGACATGAGAAACTTCGGTGCCATGGTGCGCTCAGCGGAGTGTGCTGGGGTAGATGCCATACTGGTTCCTACCAAAGGCAGTGCCCAGATTGGCAGCGATGCCGTCAAAACCTCTGCTGGTGCGCTACACCATTTACCAGTTTGTAAAACCACCAACCTCGCCCAGATGCTACGAAAATTAAAGAGTGCGGGCTTGCGTGTGGTGGCTTGTTCTGACCACAGTACTCAGGATCTTTACGAAGGTGATTTTTCTGATGAACCTTTGGTTTTGGTTTTAGGCTCAGAGGAAGACGGTATCTCGCCCGATGTGATGCGCATGTCAGACGCTAGTGTGTGTATTCCCATGTATGGAAAAATTACGTCATTGAATGCCTCGGTGGCTTGCGGAATCGCCCTTTACGAAGTGGTCAGGCGGCGACATCGTGGTAAATAACCCTCTCTTTGATTACAAGATAAAAAGTACTGCCAGAAATGACTACAAAAAAACTACTATTGCTCTTATCAATCCTTCTGGGGCTTTGGACGTTTCAGCAGTGCCGCCCTCTAGACGAGCAACTGGGTGGTCCTAGAGCTCTCAAAGTATCCCTTGATTCAGTATTTTTTGATACTTTGATTTCAGAATGGCCTAGCTTTACGCGCAGTTTTAGAGTGTATAATGAAGGCAATACGGCGGTAAGAATAAAGCAAGTAGCTTTGCAGAGTCCCAACTCACCCTACGCCTTGATTATCAATGGTTATAAAACCAATTTGCTCAAGGACATTAAACTACTTGGTGGTGATAGTTTGCTCATACAAGTGAGTCTTAAAAGTGCAGAATCTGGCAGTAATGCGCCCCTTGAATTGCTTGATTATGTGGATATTGATCAGGAAGGCTTGCGTTCCACCGTAGTGCTTTCTGCTTGGTCGCAGGACGTAAGGGTGTTGCGGGACTCGGTTTTGGAGTGCAATACGCGCTGGAGCAGTGTCAAGCCCTACCGTATACAGGGCGATGTCTTGGTGCCAGAGGGTTGTGTACTCACCATTGAAGCGGGCGCACAACTTTTTTTTGATGCCAATGCGCGCCTATTTGTGGGAGGCCAGCTCAGAGCGTTAGGCAGCGTAGAAAATCCTATCACTTTTAGCGGCGTGCGTTTAGAGGACGCTTATAAAGAAATCAGTGGTCAATGGGGCGGCATTATCTTTGGCTCTAATAGTCAAGGTTCTGTTATGAAAGGGGTTATTTTAAAAAATGCCATAACTGGCATTCTTGTAGGTGTAAACGACGCAGACCGCACGCCTGATTTGGTGATAGAGGACTGCCAAATCAGAAACATGGCCTCTTCGGGTATTGTAGCCTTTGACACTGACTTGGTAGTGAGAAACTCAGAATTTTATAACTGTCTTGAGCACGCCCTTTTGGGCACAGCGGGCGGTAACTATACGCTCATTCACAATACAATGGCCAATTTTGGAGACTTTTTCTTTGAAAAGCCAGCGGTGGTTTTGTCGGCTGCTTTTAATGACACCACAAAGAACGCGTTGCGCATTCAGCTCATTAACAATGTCATAACTGGCGCAAGCGAGGGTAAAAATGAGTTACTGATTCTGCCCGATAACAGTTTACCATTCGAGGCATTGATTCGCAACAACTACCTCCGTACCACCAGCACTGTGCTGGACAGTGGCCAGAATATCCTCAACAAAGAGAATAATCTGCGCTTGAGCAGTATAGAAAATCGGATTTTAACCCCCGACAGCCTTAGCGTGCTGATTGACGTGGCTATGCCGCTGGCTGGTTTTGAGAAAGATCTCAAAGGACAGGTCAGAGACGCAAAACCCGATATAGGTGCTTATGAGCGGAGCAAAAAATAAGATATCTGGGTTGCTTGTTTTACTCTACCATGATAAATGCCCCCCAGTAGTAAGGGTCAGGATATTGCTTTTGTAGAGCTTTTTGAGCATTTTTGAATGCCTGACGCTTGGTTTTGCCTGCCAGCAAGTTTTTATAAAAGGCCACCATCAAGCGTTGTGTAGCCTCATCATCCACCTTCCAGAGGCTCATAAGTACCGCTTTGGCACCAGCCACCATAAAAGCCCTTTGCAAGCCATACACCCCTTCACCAGCTTTGATTCGCCCAAGCCCAGTTTCACAAGCAGAAAGCACCACTAAATCAGTATTAGATAAGTCCATATCAATAGCCTCTAACGCAGTAAGTATACCATCTTCTTGCTCTGGTTGTTTTTGTTCGGGCTCAGGGTCTGAGCAACCCGCCAACAGCAAGCCCGCATTTAACATGCTCTTGGCACTACCTTGGCTATTGCTTACGAAATAACCGTGTGTAGCAATATGCAGCAGGGTAGGCGATTTGATTTTCTTGATATTTTTTTCACTGGCTTGTGCGGCAGTTTGCACGTTTACCTGATAATTATGTGCTTTAAGCAGTGCCCTAATGCGTTCTATTTCTCTCATAGTACCAGGTAGTGGCGTAATACCATTCATGTTTATACCTCGTTTTTGAACAAGCTTTTGGGTGCTGAGGCTGTCAGTCTGAGTGCGGTAAAGCGGATAGCCCATCAGTTCAGCTGTTTTTTGCAATGATTTTTTTTGAATTGCATTGTTTTGTAAAATAGATTTGCTGTTAATGACCTGAACAACTTCTAACTCTTGAAACAAATACTTTTTACTCTCAGTGTTCCATAAAGAATTAACAGAAAGGATGTTATAAATTCCGTCAGGTGATAGATAAACTCTTTTAATGCCCTTCAGTTGTGCGGCAATGGGCTGCCAGAATCGTTTATAGGAGAGCGTGTCAGGGAGTTGGTACTGAATGCAATTATTAAAGTATGTTAGAGCTTCTTTTTCAAGTAAATATTGTTTATCAAATTGAACAACTATTGGCTTGAGAGCATTTCCACAAAGAACTAGTGCAGCGTAATAGGCTTGGCCTTTGATAGCATAGCGTAGAATTTCTACGATGGCTTCGTCTTTTTTGAGTTGTTGCTGTACTTCCTGCCAAACTAGTTGCTTCTTTTCTGCTAAATAACCAAATTTTTTAGCTTTTGTGGCTAATTCTTTTTCTAGATCTTCGGCCAGTAGTTGTATAGAATCCAATTTAATATTTGCATTATTACGCTGTTCTATACTCATGCTTAGAGCGTTGATGATTTTTTGTTTTTGATTTATCCACTGTTTGTAGAGCTCGTTAAGCGTGCTATCATTGCTCTTGAGTACGGTAGTTTTGAGCTTTTGTGCAGACTGTAAAAGAAAAGACTTGGTGGCTATTTGTGCATTATAAAGCTCTTCGGCATACTTTTGCGGGTCGCTTTGGATGGTTGAAACATAATAACCCTCTAGATATGGCATAATGTAGGATGCAGAATAAGACTCTTTTTGTTGCTCTGAAAGGGTGGCGAAATGAATATCAGGCTGTTTTAAAGCCCAATTTTTTAAGGTGTCATAAACCTGTTGCGCACGAGCTTTATGGTCAGTTTGCATGTATATCAATGCTAAAGCTGATAGGTTGTGCATATAGCTAGAGTGCTCATTACCAAGCAAAACTCTCAATATTTCAGTGCTTTTTCTTAATACAGGTTCAGCCTCTTGCGGTTTGCGCTGACGTTGGAGAAAAAGCCCATAGTTGAACAAATCGTCGGCATATCGTCTGCTCTGATTACCTATTACCTCTGCCGATTGTTTTATAGCCATAGCATAGAGTTGTGAGGCTGTGTCTAATCGGTTTAGCTTTTCATACACAATAGCAGCCGCACCCAATAGGCTGATGTATTGGGTGGTATTGGTTCTTCCTGTCTCGATGGCGATTTGGGCGGACTCACGAAAGAATTTTTCAGACATAGGAAAATTGCCCAGCATGAGATGCACCTTGGCAATATTGCCTAACAAAGTGGCATATTTATCGCTTTTGTCTCCGTGACTGAGACTTACTGTTTGCTTCAAGTCGTCAAAAATTTGAAGTGCCGTTTCAAAATTACCCATTTGAGTATAAAGCGCGGCCAAATTTTGTTGTACCGTTTGCACACGTTGGCTATTGCCCTTACCAGCAGCTTTTTCTTCTTTGATAATATTTTTGTATAGCGTCTCTGCTTCTGCATAGCGGTCAAGCTTTGAGTAAATTCTGGCCAAAAGTATTTTTGCTCTGCCGATATTTTTCATGCTATCACTGCTTTTGTCCAACTCAAAGATGCGCTGTATGAGAGCTTCTGCTTCTTTGTACTTTTCTACGCTAATGTAAGCGTCTGCCCAAAAAAACAAAACTCTCAAATGTTCCGAGCTATTCTCGCCTAAGGCTGTGCGGCTCAGTGTAGCGGCTTTTTCATAATATTTTTCAGCAGCCAGAAAATCTGATTGCGTAACGCAAATTTTGGCAAACCTTTCAAGGCATGTACTACGCAAGAGAGGGTTAGTCTGCCCATTGGTTTCTACTAGCGGAAGTATCTGCTGACATAGCAGATATGCTTGTCCCGTACTTCCTTTCTCTAGCTCTAAATCTGTCTGATTGAGTACAGCTTGAATATAATAATCAGATTTATCGTCTTTTATCTTGCACTGTTGAATGGTTTCTTGCAAAAAGCTCCGTATTTCATCAGTATTAGAAAGCACTAACATCATACTCTCTCCAACGCGATTACGCGTGTCCAGCACTTTGTCTGAATTTGGCTCAAATTCTGTTTTAGCGGCTTCTAGAGCCATGTAAAAAGCTGTCAAAGTTTCTTTGTCGTTGTCAAGGTAGCTGAGCGAATCGGCTTGGCGATAAAGTGATGACCAACTCTGCGCTTTAGCTGAATTCTGAAACAAAAATAGACAGGTTAATATACAAAAGAGATAAGCAAGCATAAGTATGGTTGAATTCAGGTATAAAAAAACGAGTTTAAAAGTATAAAAAACACTCTTGCTCCAAGTGGCTATATGCTCAAAGTGATTTGACAAAGTCTTTGAGTAATTCAAAAAAATCTTTGAACTCCGTCAAAGGAAGTGTTTCGGCTCTGTCATGCACATCGTGGTAGGCCTGGATACCGCCCATCAAATAGAAAAAAAAGGCAGGAACTTCCTTCAATGTAAAAAAGTAATGATCCGAGTTCGCAGCGGGGCCTCGCGCTGAAATTTTTGATAAATAATTCTTTTGCTCATTGATTTGTTGCAGTTGTGCAAATTGTTTGGGTAAAATCGTGGCATTTACCACCGTCACACCCCTGTCGCCCGTACCCACAAGATCTAAGTTAAGCACAAACTTGATGTTGCTGAGCGGCAGGAGAGGATTCTGGACGTAGTGCTCCGAGCCTATTAGCCCTACTTCTTCTGCTCCAAAAGCAATAAACACCGTTCTAAACTTCGGTTTATTGGATTTATAATAATGAATGAGTTCCAAAAGCATAGCCACGCCAGCGGCATTGTCGTTTGCTCCAGGAAAGTAAGCCTCTGTGCCCAAACGCCCCAAATGATCGTAATGAGCACAAAAAATAACTGTGCTGTCGCTTTTGCTGCTTCCCTCCAAATACCCCAAAACATTTTGAGAGCGGTAACTGGGAATCAATTTTGCGTCAAGTGTAAAGCTGATTTCGCTGGCTTTAACATTCATCTTTACGGGCAAGACAATAAATGTGGGCGGCATATACTGTTCTTGTGAGAGGGTCATGGTCAGTTTCTGAGCTAGAACTACCAAAGCTGGTGCGGTAATGACTTTGCGAAACAAATCGTGGTTTTTACTCCCTTCGCTGAGCAGTTTGTATTGTGCTTCGCTGATAAGAATGGCCTGTTGACTAAGATCTTCTTTTAAAAATTTCTCTAAAAAAGTTTTATCGTTAGATAACAAAACGCTGTCACTAAGGCTTTTTAGTGGTAGCTGTTGGCCTGTGCCGCTTCGCGAAGCGGCGTGAACGATAAAATCCTCACCTGTTTTTAAGTCTTGTCCCCCAAAGCTGAGAGAGGCACGGGCTGGAAACGTATTGATGTCAAAATTGAAGTATTGAAAAAAGCTTCGTTTATTTGACTTTAGCGGCTTTAGTCCCGCCCCTAAAAAAGCTTTGGCTATGTATTGTGCTGCCACCGCATCGCCCGTCTGAACGTATCCACGTCCGTGCATCTCAGGTGCGCACAGTGCTTTTAGGTGCATCTTGACACGCTCAATCTCTTGTGCGCGTAGAGGGTGGTTGGCCGCGAAAAAAGCCAATAAAATACATAAAAAGAACCTTATTCCAGACATAGAATCAACCTAGCTAAATTGCAGAACTCTAAAAACAGACTAGGCAAATGTAATGTAAAACCTCTAGCATCGCAAAAGATTTTACCAAAAAGCTAAATACACAAAACACCAGATAGTGCAAGCTCGTCAGGTTTTTACTCAGCGTAGAAACACAAAGCTGCCTTCCTGTTATCTCGTAAAGCTTCTAAACAAAAGTACTCTCAGAGACTGCCCGCTCAAACAAGGGCTATCACCGAGAGTACTTTATGATGAATAGATGTGTCTTGATTTACTCTTTTTTCTTCTTCTTTTTCTTTTTCTCGCCTTTTTTGTTGGTTTGTTGATTCTGCGTATTATTAGCAGCCTCCAGAGATTTATCAACATATTCAACGGTTACCTCTAACACTTTGCTGCGCGTTACAGGATCTTCTTTGCGCTCTGTTCCTGTTACTTTGTACTCATAGAGTGCGGTACGATCGCCTTCCACGCGAAGATCTGACAAGTCTGCCTCGTCCTCAAGTATTTTTTCTACGTTGTTGTAATCAGCATAAAAAATGACGCTAGTATTTTGGCCAGAGATATTGAATGTAGCGGGTTTATCTGGTTGTACACCAATGAATTTTACACGCACAGGCTCGTCAAATTCGCCTCTAAAAACAAAGGTGGCTTCATTGTTAGATGCTTCAAAATCGGATACCAAAAATTCGTTTTCGTGCATGTTAGTACACTTGCTAACCGATACAACAATCTTTTGAGCGTCGTTATAAACGGGAATGGTCTTGCGAACGCTACCTGTTTTGTGACGCTCCGATTTAGATATTTCTACTCTAAACTCTTCGCTGGTGTTGAGGAGCAGGTCGCCATCTGCGTTGTAGTAACGCACAAAAGCAATGTGAAAAGGGCGGTAACTGTTGATAACTGCAATGGTGATGGTAGCAAACTTATCAGCTTTGAGTTTTTCTTTTTGAGCCATAACATGCTGAGGAGCAATAGCCATACACAAAAAAGCAAAAACTAAACTCAATACAAAAGCAGATTTTTTCATAAAATGTTTGATTAAATTGTTTTTTTAGTAGCGTTTTTTTAAAAATTGGTCTTAACACACACTTGAAGTCAGGCGGTTATGAAAGCACACAAAAGACAGCCAAGAAGCTTTTTTTAAAAACTTCTTGTTCAAAGAGCATTGCAGACAAATCTTTTGAAGGAACTTGCAGCACAAAGCAGCTTTTGAACACCAAAGGCACTTTTGGGATTCCAAACACAAAGTGTATTTGAAATCTTGCAAGAACTATACCGAAGGCAACTACTCTGCTTTTATGTCCTATGAACAGGGCTTTTGTGTCGGCCAACGCCTCAAAAAAAACGCTATAAAATATCAAAACACGTTTAAAACTGCTCTAAGAAGCAAGTAGCAAGCTTCTTTGTAGGTCTGATTAAGTAAATAGCAACAGACAACTTTGATGACCATAGCTATAGAATAAAGCCTTGGGGTTCCTGGTCTGTATTTTTTTATGTTTTTTTGAATAACAGTAATTTTATGCTACTTTTGTAGCTTAATTTTAGCGAAAATCCAGACTACTGTTATCAATCACCCAAAAAAATCAAGCTCGTGGCAAAGACCAAAGACTCTTTTTGTGATTTCTGTGGCCGTCCTTCCAAAGACGCTCAAATTATGATTTCTGGCGTTTCAGGCCAAATATGTAATCTTTGTGTAGAACAGGCTTCAGAAATTGTGCAAAAAGATGCACAAGCCAAGGGTATACCAAGCACAAAAAGATATCCCATAGGCAAAGATGCTCTTGCGAAACTTCTAAAACCTAGTGAAATCAAAAACCACTTGGATCAATATGTTGTGGGTCAAGATAGAGCTAAGCGCATACTTTCTGTGGCAGTTTATAATCACTTCAAACGCCTTGCACAGCAAGCCAGTGAAGACGCTACTATTATTGAAAAGTCAAACATTTTAATGGTGGGGCATACTGGAACAGGTAAAACCTTGATGGCAAGAACTTTAGCAAGAGTTCTTAACGTGCCCTTCTGTATCGCTGATGCCACCGTCATCACCGAGGCAGGCTATGTGGGCGAAGATGTAGAAACCATACTCACACGTTTACTGCAAGCGGCCAACTATGATGTAGCAGCTGCAGAACGTGGCATTGTTTATATTGATGAAATAGATAAAATAGCACGCAAATCAGATAATCCATCCATCACTCGAGATGTGAGCGGCGAAGGTGTGCAACAGGCTCTACTCAAGTTACTTGAAGGCAGCATTGTGAATGTGCCGCCACAAGGAGGACGTAAACACCCCGAGCAAAAAATGATTGCTATCAACACAGAAAATATTTTATTCATCTGTGGAGGAGCTTTCGAGGGTATAGAGCGACGTATTGCGCAGCGCATCAATGTGCGTCCGCTGGGCTTTTCTAGCCAAGACATACAAACACACGATTTTAGCAAAGAATCTCTCTTGAGCTTTGTCTCGGCACAAGACCTAAGAAGCTTTGGTTTGATTCCCGAATTGCTAGGCCGACTACCTGTGATTACACACCTAGAAAACCTAGATGCACAAGCTCTAAGAATGATACTGACCGAACCTAAAAACGCTATTACCAAGCAGTATTCCAAACTTTTTGAGATGGAAGATATCGAAATCAAATTTACAGATGACGCACTGGACTTTGTTGTGAGTAAGGCTATAGAATTTGAGTTGGGTGCGCGCGGATTGAGATCTATTTGCGAGTCGGTGCTGCTAGATTTGATGTTTGACGCTCCTTCGTCTAAGGAAAAAAACATTGTTATAGATCGCAATTTTGTAGAAACTAAGTTTAAAACTTCTGAAATGGGTAAAGTTCGCAGCAAGCCTGTTAAAATTGCCTCTTAATTGTTTTTCGGCGATACCACTATGGACTTTAGCACAAAAAAACTGCGCGAATCTCTCAAACTAGACAGGCTGGCTCAAGATATCAGTGAGTTGGTAGAGATTCACGTTCAGTTGGCCAAATTAGAACTTAAACAAGGTGTGGCAGAATCCTTTTCACGCTTGTTGGCTATATTGGTGATAGGGGCAGTGTGTTTTGCTGCTACGTTGATGCTGAGTTTAGGTTTTGCACAACTCCTCAACTCACTCACTAAGAGCTTGTTTTTGGGTTATTTTGTGCTTGGTGGCTGCCACACTCTCATTTTGATTTTGCTGTTGATTTTCCGCCGCTCTCTCAAAAACATGTTGGAAAATGTTATGTTAAAAATTCTCAAGAGCACAAGGAGTTCCACTTCTGAGTCCCCCACACTCCCGCCACATGAAAAATCTTAAGCAGGAATTACTTAACGAAAAACAGGCTCTGCTTCAGCGCAAAGCTCAAACTCAGCTCAAGCTAAAAGCTCATTTTGAGGAGACTGGCCAAGAAAGCTCTAAATTGTTAAAAAACGTACTCATCACTGCTGGCGGTGCTTTATTAGGCTATCAGGCGTTTAAACTAGTCATGTTGCCGTTTAAAAGAGGCAACAAAAAAACAGAGGGCTTAGAGCAGGCTCAAAAGAATCATGCACAAAATAAACAGAATACGCCCAGCAATGGCATCTTGCAGCTTCTAAAGCAGCAAGTAGTGCTTACAGCTACTCAGATGGCCAAAGAAGCACTAGTAGACTGGCTTGACGCGTATTTCAAAAAAGGTAAAAAATAGTTTAGGGTATATTGAGGCTCTTTCACAGATTAGAATAAGCAGCCTTCTGCCTAAAAACATGTTTGAAAAATAATTAAAACCTATTTTATGTTCAAAAAGCTACTTTGGCTGCTCGTTACACCAGCTTTCTTGTGTTTGCAAAGCTGTATAGAACTTCATGAAGAAATCACATGGCGCAGCGATGGAAGTGGTACTTATGCGCTTTTTGTCGATTTGAGTGCTTCTAAACAGATTATAGAAGCGCATCAGAGCGTAACAGATTCTTCGCGCAGCGAAAAAGACTTTTTGGTTCTAGTAGATTCTAGCTTTGCACAAGCCGTTCAAGAATTGAACAGTATGGTCGGTGTATCTGATGCCAAGCGTATTCAAGACCGTGAAAACTTTATAAGCGGGCTGGTTTTTTCATTTGCCAGCACTCAGACTCTCAATCGCGTATTACAAACTATGAGTGAAGTGGATTCTACTTCTACTCAAGAGTCTATTTTTTTTAGTTATCAAAATAAAACATGTACTCGCCTGAATTCTAGCTATATACAAAATTTGACTCAGGGTGTTTTTAGAATCCACCAGGAAGATGCCGAGCAAGAAGAAGAGTATAAGAACCTAATTTTTAAAAATGCCTCTTTTGTATCTATTCAAAAAGCAGGTAAAGGTGTCAAGATTTTGAGTGCTGATAATGCTAAAAAACTTGATAAGAACAGCTTTGAATGGCGTTTGAGTTTAATAGAAGCCGCTCAGAGACCAAATGCGCTATTAGGTGAATGGCGCATAAAATAAAATTCAGCTCTGCGAAAGTCTAAAACTCTATATTTTGTGCTTCACGCCTAAAGATGATGTTCTTTTGCCAAACACGCCCCTTACCTGTTATCTGCTGACCCACCATGACAGACTTTATCTCGTAAAATGGCAGTTCATACACAAAATTTAAGATACCATGCTGAATAGCGGAGTTTGGAATCTTGAAGATAATCGTTTGTGCGCCTTTAGCTTGCCACTCTGGCCCTAAATCTTTCACATCTTTGGGAGTTATTTGCACAAAAACATCATTTTTGAGGTCTTTAGGTGTGGCATTGACCTTAAAAAAAGTCAATATGTTGCGCTCTCTATAAACTTTGAGACTATCGTCAGCCTCCAAAACCCCTTTGGGTAGAAGCTGAGCAGTATAAAAAGCCTTGGCGTGTACGCCCAGCACAGAATCTAGAACAGGTCTTTCGCTGCTACGCCATTTAAAGTCTTTTAAAGTTCGGTCTTTTTCTTTGAGTTCGTGTGGGGGAATAACGCGACCTTCAGGAGTTTGAAGAAAAGCGATTCGTCTGAGTTTGGCGTTTTCTTCATTGAAATAGAATTTCATATTACTGCAATTGATGTTGTTTTGTCCCTGATAGCGCACATCATCTTTGGCTTCATCTAGCAGATTGTAAATACATTCGCCATTGCCCACTACGTCCAGTAAATTGAGTCGCCCTTTTTTATTGAAAAAAGCAGTCATATGCCGGCCTTTTATCTGGTTGTAGTTTTTGAAAGTGTCTTCCGACACCACATAGGCACGCTCTTTCATATACATCTTTCGCAAGATGTTATTGCTCATTTCCACATCAATAAGGGTGGCTGTGAGCTGGTTAGATAAACTCCACAGTACAGGGTCTTGACGAAATTGTATGACACTGTCACGCAGCATATAGTGTAAGGTATCACAAATGGCTTGCATGTCTGACTTGTAAACTTTTACGCGAGGATAGGCGTGCATTTCGCGTTTGCGATTTAAGGTATCATCATAGGCAATGAGGGTGTCGGCTGTTAAAAAAAGCGTATCACCTTTCATGGGACGAACCAGCAGAGCACGCCCAAAAACTTCTACGCGATCCGTAAGACCGTCATAGTTTCCCGCATCTCCATAAACCGTGAAATTTTCTTTTTTGCTATAAAATTCTACATTTTTACGCGCTTTACCTTTTTCAGTTAGGTTGTCTCGGTCTAGAGAATCGGCACTAATAATGTATTCTTTGGTTTCTATACGCACCTTTTCGCCGGGCTTAGCCACCATCTTGCTTGTACCTAAAAGCGTATTATACTCGCTGCCCGCATTGGCTATAATAGTGCCATCACGCGTTTTGATAGTGGTTTCTGACTCAAAATTGACAATTTTTGTATTCGCGTCATAGGTTAGGGAATCCGACTTGAGGTTAAGCTCTTCGCCTACTACTTTGACTTTGCCTTTGAACTCAGACTTTTTCGTATCCGTGTAATAATAGCCGCGTTCGCTGGTCAGCTTTAAGCTATCATCCTCCACACTACCACCATTAAAATAGTAGGCCACACGGGCATTGAGATCATAATCTAAGTGCCGCGTTTTAATGGTACGAACCTCATCTACTACCAGAACATTGCCTCTAAGTTGCGCTAGACGTGTATTACCATCGTAGTAGAGTGTATCGCCTGTAATAGTCATGCTGTCGTTTTCTATAAACTTGATATTGCCGAGAGCCATGACTTTGTTGCGCGTGATATATTGAAAAGCACTATCGCAAAAAAGCACGGTGTTTTTGTGTATGAAGTGCACCTGTCCCGCTGTGTCGCGCCTCACAATGCGCACTGGCTCTTCAAAAAGCACATCGCCCTCCAGCACACCTGCATAAACTAGCTCTATGCGCTTGCCGCCTTTGATGGTGTCTGCCGTAACTGGCCTGATGGCTTTTTTAGCATTGGGGTCTTCGGGTGGTCGCTGGTCTTTGCGCGGATACATTTTGCGCTTCGGGAAATCCTTGTCAGGATTAGGAACACGTTTTTTCTTGTTAAAAAAGTTGAAGCCTTTCATGTTTTCGCGGGCGGCTTTGCTGTAGTCTTGCTGCGCTTGGGCTTCTGAAAAGCCAAAACAAAGCATCAATACTCCTAGAAGTAAAATCAGGAAATTAGCACGTTTGAAGTGAAAAACAGGAGCTGGCTTGAGTAACATCTTTAAGTTTTTGTTGTACGGCAAACATTAAAAGCAATGCAAATTTACGACTTAATGTTTATAGGCGACTAGTGGTTAGTTAAATTTAAGTTTTTTTATGTTTTTACTACTTGGTTTTTAGGCTATGATTAAAAAAAGTATACTCAAACTTTAGATTTTTTTATTTGCCATAGCCTGTCTACAAAGCATTGATTGAAACGTAGAATATTGCTTCTGGCTTTGCAAAGACGCAAAAAGGGAGCTAACTTTGAAGCACAAAAAAAATAAGATGATTAACGAAACAACAAAACTATGGTTTTCGATGTAGTGGTTTTGGGTGGTGGCGAAAGTGGCGTTGGATCAGCTCTTTTGGCCAAAGGCAAAGGCAAAAAAGTGTTTTTATCGGACGGCGGAAGTATCCCTGAACGTTATTTGGCGGTGCTCCAAGAGGCTGATATTCCTTATGAACAAGGCCAACACTCATTGAATAAAATCCTCGCCACTTCTTTGGTAGTCAAAAGTCCTGGCATACCCGAAAGCGCATCTATCATGAAAACTATCCGCCACGAGGGCATTCCTGTGTTTTCGGAAATGGAGTGGGCGTTTTCGTTTTTGGATAAGGCCAAGATTGTGGGCATAACTGGCACAAATGGTAAAACGACTACGACTCTTCTCACCTACCATCTCTTTAAGGCAAGTGGCAGGAACGTGTGCTTGGCTGGCAATGTGGGTATTAGCTTTGCTAAAGCAGTTTTGGAAGGCACGTATGATGAATATGTGCTAGAAATTAGCAGCTTTCAGCTAGATGATGTGTATAAATTTCATTGCAACATAGCCCTTTTACTCAATATTACACCAGATCATTTGGATCGCTACAACTACGATATGCGCGAGTACATCGCGTCTAAGTTCAAAATCTTTGATAAGCAACAAGCCAACGACTGTTTTATTTTTAATGCCGAAGACAGTAATATTGCTCAAAACCCACTCCTGTGCACGCATACGGCTAGCGTGGAGCGCGTGGGGATAGATTTAAGAAATTTGCAAAGCCCTGCACGTATAGAAAACGGGTTCTTGGTGGTAGGGGATTTGCGTTTGGCTTTGGACGAACTACCTCTCAAAGGCCCACACAATGAGTTTAATATGGCTGCGGCCATTCTGGCAGCACAAAAAGCGGGTATTCCGGATTCGCAAATAGCGCAACACATAAAAACCTTTGTGAATGCACCGCATAGGCTTGAGCAAGTTGCTATAAAACAAGGTGTTAAATACGTTAATGATTCGAAGGCTACCAATGTGGATGCTGTTTTTTATGCTTTACAGAGCTTTAAAGAGCCTATTGTTTGGATAGCGGGCGGCGTAGACAAAGGCAACCAGTATGCACTCATTGAGCCACTGGTGCGGAAACACGTCAAGGCACTGGTCTGTTTGGGCAAGGATAACAAAAAATTACTAGCTTATTTCAAAGACCTTATTCCGCTCACAGCAGATACAGACAGCCTAGCCGAAGCCATTCAAAAAGCGACTTCATTTGCTCAGGATGGCGATGTGGTGTTACTATCTCCCGCTTGTGCAAGTTTTGATTTATTCAAAAACTACGAAGATCGCGGCAATCAGTTCCGAGCTTTTTGCCAAAATAATTTATAGACTCTGCCAATTTTTTAGATTTTTTAACACTTAATAATAAACTATAAAAATAGTTTTTGCGTTTTGATGCAAATATACAAGAGCTTTAAAAAAACAATAAACACACTCAAAACATATGCAAAACACACTCAAAACAGCTTTTATAGGATTTTTCTCAGGGATTCTGGGCGCAATCTTGTTTTATCTTGCCACTAACCAAACGCAGTGGAGTAGTGCCGTACTTAGCTCAGAGAATAGCAAAGTGGCAGAGGATAAACTTTTTCAACAAGCCAACTACAATGGGGTAAAAACCCTTCCTGATCTCATTGAAGCTTCTGCTATCAGCACGCCCACGGTGGTGTTTATCAAAACAGTTTCGCAGGCAGGCCGCCAGTATGTTACCTGGATGGATATGTTTTTTGGCAACTCTGAACAAAACCATGAAGTTCTAGGCACAGGCTCTGGCGTGATCATTTCTGCTGACGGCTATGTGGTTACCAACAACCATGTGATAAAAAACGCCAAAAGCATTACGGTGGTACACAATAAGCGCAATTATGAGGCCACGGTGATTGGTATAGATGCTTCTACAGATTTGGCCTTGCTAAAAATAGAGGGTTCGCGACTTCCCTTTATTCGTTTTGCCTCTTCTCAAAATCTGCGTATTGGTGAGTGGGTGCTAGCGGTGGGAAATCCCTTCAACCTGAATTCTACCGTTACGGCAGGCATTGTGAGTGCAAAAGGGCGTAAGTTAGATAGCAGAGATGCGGGTCAATTTCCAGTAGAGTCTTTCATTCAAACCGATGCTGCTATTAATCCTGGCAACAGCGGCGGAGCTTTGGTCAACGATAAAGGCGAGTTGGTGGGCATCAATACGGCTATTTATTCCAAAAATGGGTCTTATGTAGGTTATGGCTTTGCTGTACCTTCGGATGTAGTGGCTAAGGTAGTGGCAGACCTCAAAAATTATGGCATTGTGCAAAAAGCGTTTATAGGCGCAGATGTCGTAGAAGTTACGGAAGAAATTGCCAATAGGCTTGATTTAAAAAATATACGTGGTGTGGCTATTTTTCAACTTGACGCAGAAGGTGCGGCCGAGCAAGCTGGCCTCAAAAAAGGAGATGTTATCTTGGAAATAAATAGTGTGGGTATCAACTCAAAGTCTGACTATGACGAGCAAATGAGCTACTACCGACCTGGTCAGGAGGTTCGCTTCAAAGTGGAGCGCGGCAGTGAAATCAAAGAACTCAAGCTAACGCTCACTAACATCAATGGCGGAGCAGAAATTATTAAGACAGATTTACTGCGTTCTCAGAGCCTAAATGCGTCTTTTGAAACTGCCCCCAAGTATATGCGCAGCAAAATAGGTATACAAAATGGAGTTTTGCTCAAGGACAATCAAGACGGAAAGCTGGCGGGTATTGAAGATGAATTCATCATTGTGAGCATCAACGACCGCCCCATGAAAAGCCCAAAAGAAGTTGTGGAGGTACTTGAAAGTTCACGAGGCAGAGTGATTATTAGAGGCTATACTCAATCAGGGCAGGAGGGTGTTTACGCCTTCACAAATCGCTAAAATCTTTTATCTTTTGCAGGGGCGTTGTAATACAGCGTCCCTGCAACTATATTTGTGGCCTTGTTTTGTGGTTAAGGGTCAAGAGCAGTGAATAGCTCTTTGGGATTGTCGTTTTTATGAATGTTTCGCCTCAACAGCCTTTTATTATTATTTATTCGCTCTTTCAGCACGAATTTTTGGGAGTGCTCTTTCAGCCTTTCATTATTCAGCTAGATGCCAATAATCGACTCACGCTCACTTATCAGCACGTGTCGAGTAGTAATGTACAAGATTTTGCACATAGGTTGGACAAGCGCGATTTGGACTTAGTATCTCTTATGGATGAAATCCGTCAAGAGCATGTTGTTAAGGCGTTTTCCACAAAAAAAATATCTGTGGCAGAGTTTTTTTTAAAAAACTTTGATGCCAAGAAAGGTGATAAAACCATTGCTAAGCTGGTGCTGGATTATGTAGAAAAGCGTAAAGCTCAAATCATTACACTGTTAAAAAACCGTCTGATTTTTGAAATGGGGAATGACGGTATGCCTACAAGAAAACGTCTATATATTGAAGATGAGCCTGCAAGCATACTTTTTCATTTTTTTAAAAACCCCGACAACACCCACTACTTCCCCACTATCAAACACCAAGGCAAGCGACTAGACTTTAGGGAAAGAAAAGACACGGCGGTAGTTTGTAATGAACCTGCTTATCTTTTGGTCAATGATCGTTTGTTTCATTTCAAACAGGCCATAGACGGCAAAAAGCTAAAACCTTTTCTTACAAAAAAATTTATTAAGATACCTCAGAACGTAGAAAAAACTTACTATCATAAATTTGTAGCTCCGCTTATTTCAGACTTTGAGGTGCATGCCGAAGGTTTTGGCATCAAAGAGGAGGCACACAATCTCCGCGCTAAACTTTGTTTTTCTGAACTTACTACAGGCCTACTCTTTGAAAATACTGCAAATGAAGAGAGCCTAAGCACCAATGCAATTTTTTATCTCAAACTAGAGCTAAGCTATGGAGCTTATGAAGTTAGAATTGTTGATAAGCATCCTTTTTGTGTCAAAGTGGATGATTCTGGTGACAAGATAAACTTTATCAAAATCAAAAGGCGTTTGGACGAAGAAAAGCTGTTGCTGGATTGCTTTTATGAACGTAGTCTAGATTTGCGCAAAGGTTACAATGAGCTTGAAAGAGGACAGTTTTTCTCATGGCTAAACGTCCATTCGGCTTTTTTGGAAGAACAGAACATCGAAGTCATACAAACTGATATTGCTTCTAAGCGGTATTTTGTGGGCGAATCTAAAATGAATCTAGTCATTCACGAAAAACAAGATTGGTTTGATGTGGCAGCGAAGGTCTTTTTTGGAAATTATGAAATTCCTTTCTCGCAAATTCGCAAGTATATCACCAAAGGACAGCACGAGTTTTTATTGCCCTCGGGTGAAGTAGCGGTCATTCCAAGCGAGTGGTTTGCGCAATATCATGATTTGCTCTACTTTTCGGTGGAGCATATTGAGGAAAATAGTCTACAGCTTTCTAAGCACCATTTGGTTTTGGCAATAAAACTCAGAGAATCACAGCTTGCAAAAGTACAGCTTTCGCGTGGTTTGGAACAGTTGCTAGGCTTTGAGAGTATAGAGGATCAGGAATTGCCAAAGTCCTTCGTAGGCACGCTTAGACCCTATCAGAAGGGTGGTTACGATTGGTTGAAATTCTTGCAAAAGTACCACTTTGGGGGTTGCTTGGCTGATGATATGGGACTAGGTAAAACCGTCCAAACTTTAGCTTTATTGGCGGGACGTATGGAGGAAAAACGCCCCTCTTTGCTTGTGATGCCCACCTCTTTGCTCTATAACTGGCAGATGGAGATTCGTCGCTTTGTTCCTGAAATGCGCGTATATGTTCATAGGGGCAGCGACCGTGCCACCTCTACTCTGGCCTTTGAGATGGCAAATGTTGTGATTACATCTTATGGCACGCTCCGTGCTGACGCTGAACTCATGAAGCAATGTCGCTTTGACTATGTGGTACTTGACGAGGCTCAAAATATTAAAAATCCAACGTCTCAAATAGCCAAAGCCGTTTTTGATCTGAAAGCTAGCCATCATTTACTCATTACAGGTACGCCCATAGAAAACTCCACATCTGATCTTTGGTCTTTGATGAACTTTGCCAATCCTGGCTTGTTAGACAGTTTTGCGCATTTTAAATCAAACTTTTTGGTGCCTATAGAAAAAAAGAGCAATCAGGAAAGACTAGATCAGCTGCGTGCTATGGTCAAGCCCTTTATCCTGAGAAGGCTCAAAAAGCAGGTAGCAACAGATCTACCAGCCAAACTAGAGCATGTGCGTTACGTACAAATGTCTGAAAATCAGAAGAAAGTTTATGAAGAAGCCAAATCTGCTTACCGGAATAGCATTTTGGAGCATATAGAAGAGCACGGTATGGCTAAATCTCAAATTTTCATTTTGCAGGGTATTAGCCAGCTTCGCCAGTTGGCCAATCATCCACGCATGATTGATCCCAATTACGTTCACGACTCAGGAAAGCTTGACGACATCATGCTTTCGATAACAAGCGCATTAGATGGAAATCATAAAATATTGATATTCAGCTCTTTTGTAAAGCACCTTAAACTCGTTCAGCATGAACTAGAAGCTCTAGGTTTGCCTTATAGCTATTTAGATGGGCAAACACAAGGTAGAGCTGAGGCCATAGAGGCTTTTCAGAACAATGCTGACCTTAAAGTTTTCTTGCTGTCGCTCAAAGCGGGTGGTGTGGGGCTAAATCTTACGGCAGCTGATTATGTTTTTTTGCTTGATCCGTGGTGGAATCCTGCAGCAGAAATGCAGGCTATAGACCGTGCACATCGCATAGGACAACAGAACCCCGTGTTTATTTACCGTTTTATTAGTCAAGAAACCATTGAAGAAAAGATATTAGAGCTTCAAAAAAGCAAAAAAATACTTTCTGATGAACTTATTCTATCAGAAGAAGGTTTTATCAAGCAACTCAATAAAACAGATATCGAAAAGCTTTTAGAATAAACAGATATGACAGATTTTTCTCATTTAGACGATAAGCACCAGCCCCGCATGGTGGATATCAATCACAAACCAGCCACTTTGCGCTTTGCACACGCGCGTGCACGGGTCTGGCTAGGTGAAGAGCTTATTGATAAAATATCTCAAAGAGAGCTCCATACGGCCAAGGGAGCAGTTTTTCAAACCGCTATCATTGCTGGCACTATGGCAGCCAAGCGTACCCATGAACTGATTCCTTTTTGTCATCAACTTTTGTTAGAGGATTGCCAAATTACCATAGAGGCGGCTAGTCAGGGCGAGATACATATTCATACAAAGGTGAAACTCAAAGCCAATACCGGCGCAGAAATGGAAGCAATGACGGCAGCCTCTGTAGCTGCGCTAACGGTGTATGATATGTGTAAAAGTGCGAATAAGGGTATAGCAATTAAAGAAATTGTACTACTCGAGAAATCAGGTGGTAAAAGCCATTATATCCGCATTGAAGGACAATAATACTCAGACTATCAAATCTTATTTTATACTTTTATTCCCATGATTAAGACATCGTCTGTCTGGGGCTCATCTCCTCGCCACTGCGCTAAGAACTGTTGAATCTTTTCTTTTTGCTCTGATAAATTGGCGCAAGAAGTGCTTAAAAGCATTTCTCTAAATTTCTTAGAGGTTAGCTTTCTAGAAGGCCCTTTTTCTGTCTTTCCTCCGAATTGATCTGCTGCACCATCCGTAAACATAAAGAGGACATCGTCTGTTTCTATATCAAAGCTATAGAGTGTAAACTTTTTAAAGCCGCGTTGTAACGCCCGCCCATCTATGGTATGGTTATCGCCCCTAAAACGTTTCATTTCACCGTTTCTGAGCATAAAAAGACTATGCTTAGCACCCGAAAAATAAGCTTTTTTATTTGTATTATCAATAACAGTAATTCCGATGTCCATGCCGTCCCTTATTTGCTCGTTAGTAGCGTTTTCGTGTAGGCTTATGCTGATGAGCGAATCTAGCTCATCTAAAATTTGATGTGGCTGATGTACATCGCGTACTTTGATGATATCGTTGACATGCGTAATGCCAATGAGAGTCAAAAAAGCACCCGAAACACCATGTCCTGTACAATCTGCAGCCACAACAACCTTTAGAGAATTGCTATTTATGCCTTTTTCTGGGTTGTAAGGAGTGTTTTGGAGATGAGTCGTCCAAAAAAAGTCCCCGCTTATTACATCACGCGGCTTATAAATCAGAAAAGAGTTTGGAAATAAGTTCTTAAGTTGCGAGGTATCGCCAAGTACAGCTTTTTGAATCCTTTTGGCATAAGCCAATCCAGAAGTAAGCTTTTCTAAGGAATGTTCAACAAACTCTTTAGCTTGATTTAATTCTAAAATATGTTTTTCGTAATCCTTAGTAATCTGCGTTAAAAAATTAGACAAAGTTGTTTTTTCCGCAATAGTTCTATCAAACTTAAATTGTAGCACATTCATTTCTTTCTCAATAGCCTTCAAGTGCTTCTGGGCTTCCTCCAAAGCATTTTCTTGTTGGCTTTCAGATTTAGAAAGCAATTGTCTAATAAAATCAAAGCGTTCTTTCATCAATCTTTAATTTCTCTGATGGCCACCAAGCAGCAAGTCTCATTGTGAAAATCTAGCCCTTTGTCTTTTTGGGTACCAAATTCTCCATAGGAAAAGAAACCAATAAGAGGAGCACCCCCCCAGATTTCTTGCGCGCCCGCCACCTCAAAATCTATCATAGGGCCTAATGTGAGGTGACGAGCTTTGCAAGAATACATTAAAAGCGCATCAGCTTCTTGCATTAATGGTTTTAAGACAGAAAAATGCTCTATGGTTTGGTGCACTATTTCAAGGTCTGGGGCCACCGAAAAACGCACTTTAGCTCCTTGAGGTAATCCGCCCGCAAAAACCAGAGATTTATCTTCAGCATTGCCTAATAAAGGAGCGCGTAAAACCGTTGAGCCATCAGGGCGAACAAGATGCAAGGGATATTTTACGCCAATTTTCGTGACAATTTCTTGAGACGAAAGGTTGTCGCTTAGATTAAAGTATTTTCCAAAAACATCAATAGCAGGTTCATTGTCTATTTCATACACGACATTGCCACTCGCCTTTGTGATAGTTTTCTCTACGCCCACAGCATTCCAACCACTAGTCGCCATATCCACCGTTTGGAAGCGTTTTTTATCTAAAACTAAAGCTGTAATTCCGCTTGGAGTAATCAAATTATTAGAAAATATATAGGTAGACTGCATTTGGAAATCATCGCCCGCTAAGCCACCTATCACCTGAACCGTGGGTGCTGTTTGTCTCAGCCCATGCACAGCTTCTTCACCATCACATCCCAATCCAGACACATTTAAAAGCACAAAACTATTCTCAAAATTAGAGCTTATTTCAGAACCTAATTCGGCAGCCACTTTTTTTAAATTTCCTGCACCTGCGCTGAATTCACGTCCCAACAGACGGTAGTGCGCACGAGGCATATCCATCAACATAATAGCAGCTGATTCCTCTTGAACCTCTGAGTTAGATATTTCACCAGCGGTGGTACAGCCAAAAACCTCGATGTTTTCTTGTAAAAGAGTCGAGCAGATGGCCTTGTAATCAATAGCAGGTGAGCTAAAAACAACAGCAACAGTTGCCTGCAAGCCATTCTGGCGAGCTTTCTGGATAGATTGCAGAGTCTCTGTGGCGTTACTCACAAAAAAGGAATGGGCTTTCATATGTAGATATTAAAACTGATGATGCAAGAAATGTGATTGATAATTGAAGCCTTAAACTTAATTCATTTCTAGACTTTATCAAATTCTAAGCCATTTTTTGTTATCATTTTTGAAACTAAAAAAACACTGAGCCGCTACATATTTAGGCAATAAGATTTAGAAAACTGTCTGAGCCAAGCCTTAACACAAAAAAACGGTTGCCTTTTTTAAGGCAACCGTTTTTTTGTGTGTATTGTTAATTGCAACCTACACTACTCATTTTAAGAT
>RDZD01000017.1 GCA_004293815.1 Cytophagales bacterium
CTATCTTGGGGGCAAGGACAGCTTCGTCAAAAATGTGGTACGGGTTCTTTAGACTCTGTAACCTCAGTAAATTTACCTTGGTTTGGCAATAACGCTTGGTATTAGCTCTGCAATATGTCACAGATTACCTTGTTTTTTAAAATTTTATTCAAGATTCATTCCTAAACAAACTATTTTATGCTACTACAAACTTTAAACACTTGGCTTTTGGTGACGGCTGTCATCGCGAGCCTTAGCTTGGTCAGCTGCAAAAAAGACTGCGGGGAGAGCAAAAAGGGTTCGCCTAATGCCTTTACAAAGCTAGGTCCAAATCGCAAGTTTTACTTCTATCTGGTGGAAAAAGGTACGGGCAGACCCTACTTATCATATCTTGGTTCTGATTTTGGGCTCAAGTCTATCAAAGACGAAAAGCCTGTGGCTATTTTTACTCATAAAGGTTCGTGGGGAACTAAAACCTTACCTTACGAGCGAGGAAAGTCATGGGATTATTCTGTTACACCACACAAAAACTATGGAGTTGTCTTTGGCCCTGTGGAATGGGAACAGAGCGGTTGGGAACTAAATGGACAAGAAAATTTCCTGATTCGTTTGAAAGAAATAACAGCTCAGACTGCGAACGGGCCTATATTTGGTCGCTTAGACAGTACAGCTATCTACCTCTATCCTAAAGCAGAGATAGTAGATGAGTGCAATAGCCTCGTTTGGATTGAGTATTATATGCGCCGTCTCTATCCAACAGGTGGAGGTGAAATCATTCGCCCTTACTTTTACAAAGGCAACAGCGTAACTGATACTTTAAGAATTGAAATTTAGATCTTAAATAAGCGCACCTTTACGGCTAAATCTGATTTTTGTTGAAGAAAATGCATATTTAAACGAAATGATATATCTCTAGAACACCTGCGTTTGGTTGTGGAGGTGTTGGGCGGTGGCTTTTTTGAGTAAGAGCAAGCAAGCAAATCACTTTTTTTGGCGGACATTGGAGGTTTTTTGAAACTTTGTTTTGATTTTTGCTCTTTAACAGAGTTCTTTGCTACAAATTATTCAATGGTTATGCTAAAGCTAAAAGCAATTTTTAAAGCGATTACAGCAGTTGCGCCAATCCAAGACTAAATTAAGTATGGAACATTATCAGAGTTATTACAATATCATGGCGGCAGCTATGGTAAGAGGCAGTTTAGAACAACAAAAAAATACATCCCATCTTTTTCAGAAAAAGTTAGAAGATTTGAACCCCGAAGAAATCAACGAATTGATTTTGATTGGGCTTCGCAAAAACATGAGTTTAGACGTTCTTAAACGCCGCATAGACTCGCCCGAGATTACCAAAGTGATGGGCTTTCTGAGAGGTATTCAGCCCGATAATTTATTGGATATTTCTGAGCCTCAGGGCAGCTTTATTTGGCGTGTTATGGATGAGTTCAGGTTTTTGCCTGCCACCGTTGTAGATATAGATAGCCAGTATGCTGAATTGGCTAAATTTATGCACAAAGGAGGCGTTACCAACATTAGAGGCCAGCAAACCCCTCTAACAGACATGTCCTGTTTTTCAAACGAGCAGTTTGATGTGGTTACCTTGCTCGATGTGCTCCAGCATGTGCAGGAAGGTGAAAAAATTCTCTTAGAAATTTGTAGAATCACCAAACGCTTTGTTATTTGTGTAGTTCCTCTCAAACCAGACCCACAACACAAATCTGCTTTTACAGAGCATAGTTTGCGAGCTATTTTCAAGAAAAAAGACATTCACCAGTTCAAAGTAGAAGTTATCCGCAACAGTTTGGTGATGGTGGCACGCAAATAATCGTTTTTTTTATCATTACTTTGCGTAAAGTATGAGATAAAATACCATGAGTAAACCCCCGTCACTTCCAAACAAAATCTAACCTCATACTTCTCTTTTGGATAGGTTTTCTCAAGAAATTCTTCAAATTTCCTCATCCCATTATACAAACCATTGCTCATAATCCCATGCGGACTAAATTTGGGATTATCTATGTTTGTAGCCTCTAAAAGAAAGATATAGTCTATCTTTTAGAGGCTACGTCCAAACCGCACCAAATAATCGGCCTTTTCATAATAGTTAATTATTATTAATGTTTTATAATAAAAAGATAATTTATAAATGAGATTATTCCAAATTAATTGAACAAAATTTACTATTTATTTTTAAATTGTTAGTTTTGTTGCTCTCTAATGGATTCTAGTTTATGGATAAAACTTTTCTGCTCAATAAAATAAAAGAGCTAAGAAAACAAAAAAAGATAACGCAAAAGCAGTTAGCCCAGAAGTTAGAGGTAAGTACTCCTTATGTAACAATAATAGAGAAAGGCAAAACTTTACCAAGTTATGAGCAGCTAGAGCGTATTTTTATAGCTTTAGATGAGCGTATAGAGGATTACTTACAATATAGTCATACAGATAAAGAACAACTTCTTATTTTGCTTTCAGAGCTAGAGAGTGTTGTTTCAAGGATTCGTTCTTTATTGAATAAATGATATGAGTAATTTGTATTATTTTTATAGATTCGCCGTATCATCGCCGTATATTCCCCGTATCATCTTCATAGATGCCAGATATTAAAATAATCCAATTAATTATCACCAGTCTTAACTCGTGAGGTAAGGACTAGTTTTTTTTATCCGATCTCTGGCCTATTTACGAGTGTTTGTGGATAATTGCTGTTATTTTTGCACCTCCCAAACCAGACCCTCTCATGCTGCCTATCAGACTCAACGCCATCCAGCTCAAACCTCTGATGATCAGAGCGTTTAAAGAAAGAAATCTTAACGAAACCTCTGCAAACCACATAGTTAGCTCCATACTACAAACCTCCCTTAGAGGCGTGGATTCGCATGGAATCAATCTTTTCCCGCATTATTGCCGCTCGGTGGTTTCAGGAAGAATCAACGCTCAGCCACAGTTTAGTTATCCCACTCTTCACGCTTCTGCGGCTGTGCTAGATGCTGATCATGCAGCAGGGCATCACTCAGGCATTGTTGCCATTGAGAAGTGCATGGAGTTAGCCAATCAAACAGGTGTAGGCACAGTGGCCGTTCGCAACTCTTCGCATTTTGGTGCAGCGGCCTATTTTGCACTCCATGCCGCCGAAAAAGGGTATCTGGCTTTTTCTTTTACCAATGCCGACGCACTCGTCAAGGCTTTTTCAGCAAAAACTGCATTCTTTGGAACCAATCCTGTTTGTATGGCAGCACCAATGCTTAATGAAGAGCCTTTTTGCTTGGATATGGCCACATCTTTGGTGTCTTGGAACAAAATCAGAAATTACAGAACTGCCAATGCTGATATTCCATACGGCTGGGCTTATAATAAGGAAGGAGAGTTTGTTACTAACCCCCATGAAGCCACAAGCCTCGAGCCTGCGGGAGGCTATAAGGGCTTCGGGCTAGGTATGATGGTAGATATTCTGTGTGCATTATTAGCCTCAGGCCCCATAAGCAAAGATATTCTGCCCATGTTCTCGAGTGCACCAGAAGCCAGACGAGAAATAGGTCATTTCTTCATAGTCTTTAGCATCAAGCACTTTGCCGAACCAGAGTACTTTTCGCAAGCCCTTCAAAACATGGCCGATCGCATTCGCAGCCTAGAGCCACACCTGACTGGCGAGCGTGTGATGGTGCCTGGTGACCCCGAAAAACTCGCTTTTGAACGCAACCAAACCCAAGGTGTACATGTAGACCATGAAAAATTTGCTGAATTTTTAGAAATCTCTCCAGATTTTGAATACACCAAAATTTAAATCGAGTACGCCCAATGCTGCTGTACGCACTTCTCATACTTCCATTTTTAGCCCTTATGCTCATCTTTTGCTTGCCCAAAGCAAGAGAACAGGCTGCAAGCTGGGTTAACTTAGGTGTGTGTGCTGCGCAATTACTTTGCTTGCTTGTCCTCTGGCCAGATAGCCAAGCCGTTATTGAGGCCAACTGGTGGACATGGGCGAGCACCAAAACTCCTTGGCTGGCTTTAGAAATGGGTAGCAGCAAGCTCGAGCTAAACATACACTTGGTACTTGATGCTCTCAACGCTCCTTTGTTGTTACTCAATTTTGTACTTTTGGGTATTGCTACGTGGATTTCTAAAGCTCAAAGTCTGTCTAAAGCCCGCCTTTATCACGCGCTTATTGGCCTTTTGAATATTACCGTAGTGGGTAGTTTACTGAGTTTCAATTTCTTGCTTTTTTATGTCTTTTTTGAGCTGATGCTAGTCCCTCTCTACTTTCTAATAGGTATTTGGGGCATGAAAAACCGAGTTTATGCAGCAGTAAAGCTATTTGCCTATACCCTACTTGGTTCCCTTTTGCTTTTGGGAGGCGGCATCTTGTTGGCTCAAACACAATCATTTTCGTTCGATTGGTTAGACTGGTATCAATCAAAGCTTCCGCTAGGTACTGCTGATGAATATAGACACTATGCTTTTTGGCTCATTTTGATAGGCTTTGGCATTAAACTTCCCTTTGTGCCCTTTCATACATGGTTGCCTGACGCACACGTACAGGCTTCTACGCCTGTTTCAGTACTTTTGGCTGGCATTGTGTTAAAAATTGGGGGCTATGGCTTGCTGCGGTTCTGTGCACTTCTTTTTCCTGAAGAAATAGCCAGTCATGGCTTTTGGTTAGCTCTTTGGGGGATTTTTAGTGTTTTTTATGCCAGTATGGCGGCTCTGGGGCAACACAATTTCAAATCTCTGGTAGCTTATTCTTCAGTAGGGCATTTGGGATTTGTTCTTCTGGGTATTGGCAGCAATAACGTACTTTCCCTAAGCGGAGCTTCATATCAAATGCTTGGACACGGTTTGGTGTCTGCTTTACTTTTTATTTTGGCAGGAAGCCTACAAAAAAGGGGTGGCAGTTTAGAAATCAAAGATTACTCAGGGCTTTGGATAAAAACGCCTTGGTGGGCTGCTTTCATGGCTATGGGCTTGTTTGCGGCCATGTCTTTACCATTGAGTCCAGGTTTTATAGCCGAAATACTCGTTTTACTTGGTAGTTTCAAAGCTTTTGGCTGGACTTTAGGGCTAGGTGTATGCGCAGCCATGCTTTTTTCGGCCTCTTACGGACTCTGGGCGGTGAAACGCTTATTTTTCGGCCCTTACTGGCAGAATCCAGATTTGCCCCCTCTTAACAGAGATATGCCACTCTCTGAAAAAGTACTTTGTGTACTTCTCTTGGCAGGTATTCTGTCTTTAGGCTTATTCCCTTTTATTTTTCTAGACCTTTGGGCTAAGGTTTTTGGTATTTAACAATTTTATACGCTAAAAAAATGCCTCAATTTGACCCTCAAAGCGGTTTAGTAGCCGCTATCATTCAAGATTCTAACACACTCCGCGTATTGATGCTGGGCTACATGAACGCCGAAGCCTTGACTAAAACCCAAAGAGAAGGTATCGTTACATTCTGGAGTAGAAGCAAAAAAAGACTTTGGACCAAAGGTGAAACTTCTGGCAACACACTCCACGTAGTGAGCATAGAAGAAGATTGCGACCAAGATGCCTTGCTCATCAAGGTGATACCTCAAGGTCCAACCTGTCATACAGGAACCGACACTTGTTGGGGTGAGGCCAATAGTTCAAGCAATTTGGCTTTTTTGACAGAACTAGAACGCACCATTCAAAATCGTATTCAAGCCCCTACAGAAGGCTCTTATGTGGCCAAGCTGCTAAGCAAGGGAACAGCGAAGATTGCACAAAAAGTAGGTGAGGAAGCTGTGGAAACCGTTATTGAAGCCATCAAAAAGGATACCCCCAAGCTCAATGAAGAAGCAGCGGATTTGCTTTTTCATTTACTGCTTTTGCTCAACACGCACCAATCTTGCCTAACAGATGTTCTTAAAGTTCTGAAAGGCAGAGCTAAATAAACTGCTTAAAGAGGCTTATTGGGTTCATTTTTAAACTTTTATAAAAGTTTTTATAAAATTTTAAAAAAATGTTTTGCATTCTAGATTTTAACTACTACTTTTGCACCGCTTAAAAGAATTGATTTATAGCAAGTTAATTAACAAAACATTTTTAATCAAGGTGACAAAAGCTGATATTATTGCAAAAATTGCCCAGAAAACTACTCTGGACAAAATGAGCGTTCAAGTGGCCGTGGAGGCTTTTTTTGACGTGGTTAAAGAAAATATGGCAGAAGGTGAGAATATTTATGTTCGCGGCTTTGGTAGCTTTATCAACAAACGTCGCGCTAAAAAAGTGGCACGTAATATCTCTAAAAAGGTTTCTATTGAAATCCCTGAGCACTACGTACCTAGCTTTAAGCCTTCGAAGTCTTTCGTAGAAACTGTGAAGAGCAGCGAAAAAGTAAAAATCGCTCGTGAGAGTGGTGTTTCTGCTTAGTTGTTGCCCTTATCAAAAACACTACTGCAGAACTTTTAGTTATGCAGTAGTGTTTTCAATCCTTTTTAGAAAGTAAAATGAACAAAGTTCAAATTGCTGTTCTGAGTGCTGCATTTGCAGCAGTTGTTTTTTTGATGTGCCTGCCACGAGTGGTTGTAGAAAACAATACCAATTTAGGCAAAACAGAAAAAAATCAAACAACAGCCGACAAGACTGACCAGAACGCTACCGACCCCGAAACAACAGAGCATCACAGCCCTGTTTCAGAGTCCGCCCAACAGGCGATAGATTTACTTCGCCAAAAGTTCTTTGACACGACGGATGCAAAAAGTAAAAAAGAGGTGCTTGATTCTCTTACTCAAGTATACCGTGCTGCCAATTTGTTTGACAGTGCGGCACACTATTTGTCGCTTTACGCCAAACAAACCCAACAAACTCCAGATTATCTGCGAGCTGCCGACGGCTATTTTGAAGCGTTTGGTTTTGCCGTAAATCCTCAAAAAAATACTCTGCTTGCTGAAAACGCACGTGCTATGTATGAGCAGGTTCTGAAAGCAGAACCCAAAAATCATAGTGCTAAAGTTCGATACGCGCTCACTTTCACAGTTTCTCAACAACCTATGAATGCGGTGCGCTATTTGCGTGAGGTGCTAACAGATGATCCCAGTAATCAGGAAGCTTTGTTCCAGCTTGGGGTGCTCTCTATACAGTCTGGTCAGTATGACAAAGCCGTAGAGCGCTTTAAGGCTCTTTTGGCCAAGTATCCCAATGACCAAAATGCCAGACTCAATCTAGGTATCAGCTTGGCCAATTTAGGCAAAAAGGATCTCGCTCTCAAAGAGCTGGATGCGGTGCTTAAAACTGCCTCTGATACACTTGTTAAGCTTGAGGCGCAAAGACTTGCCGATGAGCTTAGACAATAAATTCGCTTAAACACCTACCCCAAAGTTGTGTGTTATCTTAAATAAAAATAATTTGTTTTAAAGTATCTTTTTCACTCTAAACCCCTAAAGCTATGCCTTGCGGAAAGAAAAGAAAACGTCATAAAATTGCCACTCACAAGCGCAAAAAACGTCTCAGAAAAAACAGACACAAGAAAAAATAGGTTTTCTTGATTAAAAATACTCGTTGCAAAGCTAGTCATCTCGTGCAACAGTAACAAGAATGCGTTTGGAGTGCTTCTTGGAAGCACTCCTTAACAGTATTCTCAACTCCTATTGTTAATGGCTATTTTTTTTCAAACATCAAAAGAATCAGAGCAACCCTCAAAAGCCAGAAAAATTTATTTTACTGGCTCATTTTAGTTTTGTTTTGAATAGTATTCACTCTAAAACTTTAAATAACCTTGACAAGTGAACTTGTAATCAACTCCTCGCCAAACGGCGGTAGGATTGCGCTTTTACAAAACAAAAGTCTTGTTGAGTTCCATTACGAAAACAATAGCGAAAATTTTTCGGTGGGCGATATCTACATGGGCACAGTTCGACGTATAGTACCCGGACTCAATGCTGCGTTTATAGATATAGGCTACGAAAAAGATGCTTTCCTGCACTATCTAGACCTTGGTCCTAATATCAACACGCTTCTCAAGTATACCAAAAGCGTGAGAGTGGCCAACAAAAAGCCACCACAGCTCAAACTGGGCAGTTATCCACTGGATGCGCCCATTGACAAACTAGGTAAAATGGCTGATGTGCTCAAAACCAACCAACAGATATTGGTACAAGTCGTCAAAGAGCCTATTTCCACAAAAGGCCCGCGACTTTCATGTCAGTTATCTTTAGCAGGACGCTATTTAGTGCTAGTACCTTTCTCAAATGAGGTCAATATCTCACGAAAAATTACAGACAAAAACGAGAGGAGAAGGCTTCAAAAGCTCCTCAACTCGCTCAAACCCGAAAATTTCGGTGTAATTGTTCGCACCATGGCCGAAGGAAAAGATGTAGCGGAACTCGATAGGGATTTAAGCTCCCTTATAGACAAATGGAACAAAGGCGCGGCTAAATTAGCGCAGGCAAAGCCTAATGAAAAGCTAATTGGCGAAATGACACGCACTAGCTCTATGCTTCGTGATATGCTCAACGAAAGTTTTGATAGCATTGTGGTGGACGACCGAGAAATGGCAGACTCCATCAAAAGCTTTATTCACGATATAGCGCCTGAAAAAGAAAAAATTGTCCGCTTTTATAACGGTAAAGCCAAAATATTTGAACAGTTTGGTATCGAAAAACAGCTCAAATTACTCTTTGGAAAAACAGTTAGTCTACCCTCTGGCGGATATCTCATCATAGAGCACACTGAAGCTCTGCACGTTATAGACGTAAACAGCGGTAATAAATCTTCTTCAGAAGCCGATCAAGAATCTACAGCCCTCAAAGTAAACATAGAGGCTGCTAGCGAAGTGGCGCGACAACTCAGATTGCGCGATATGGGCGGTATCATTGTAGTAGATTTCATTGATATGCGGAAATTAGAGCACAAAAAGCAGCTTTTTTCCCATATCAAAGAAGAAATGGCCAAAGACAGATCTAAGTTTACAGTGCTTCCGCTCAGTAAATTTGGACTCATGCAAATTACTAGGCAAAGAGTAAGACCAGAAGTCAATATTGTCACTCTCGAAAACTGCCCAACTTGTAGTGGGACAGGTAAAATCACTGCTTCAATTGGAGTTGCTGATGTGATTGAAGGCCGTATTGATTATTTGCTTACCAAACAAAATGAAAAAGGTTTGAGCCTTTTCATGCACCCTTATCTTTTTGCATTCTTCACCAAAGGGTGGTACTCCAAACGCATGCAATGGTTCATGAAATATGGAAAATGGATCAAATGTATTGCTGACACTTCTCTTGGACTTTCTGAGTTCCGTATTGTGAACCAAGCTGGTCAGGATGTGGAAGTGAATTTTCAGCGAGCCAACAATACTACCAATGCACAAGGCGAACCCATTTCTGAGTTACGCGGCCAGCACGCTGGTGCTGATGACTCTGAAGATGATGAGTAAGGTGTACATCATTTATTTTTAATTTGATTTTCAAAACAGCTTTCTTTGCAAGAAAGCTGTTTTGATTTCATAGATAAGTCAAGTTTTATAGACACAAAACTTGAAACAGCATCAGTATTTTTGAGAGAATTTCGTATATTTGTTACCGTTTCACTAGTTGACTAGGCTGTAAGTTCGCTGTACTTGATTCGCACCAGACCCCTATGAAGAATATTCTCAATGCCAAATGGCTTTTTGTAGTCAATACCTTACCACTGGTCTTGTTGCTAGGGCTGCTCTACAAAGATTATGAGGTTTTGCTCACCATCTTAGGACAAGAGGATTTAAGCCTGTGGCAAAACTTTTTGCTTGGCTTGGCAGCCATTGGTCTAAGTGTTTTGTTTTATGGTACTTGGCTGAGCCTATCAAAGCGTCAGGTATCCATCTTTTTTGCGCCAACAGGGCTTCTGACCACGCTTTTTTACTGCGTCTCTTTCCTGCACTATGAGCAACGCCTGTACAGTTGGTCCGCTCCTCGTTGGATGCTAACTGATAACATTGAGCTTTATCTAGGAACGTTTTTAATGCCCACAGTGGCTTATTGCTTATTGGTTTTGGTGGTCTGGGCGCAGCACTCAGAAGGCTTTGCCAAGTCTATTCCTAAATTATTGCTTTCTGCGGCTGTTCCATTTTGCATATTTTCTTTATTTTTTATCATCAATACGCTAGCCATCAACGCAGAAATGACTATTGATGGCTATTTTATGAGCTTTCTCTTTGCGATAGGTTATGCTGCCTTAATGCTAGTACCCGCTTACTTTATTCATCGTTTGGCTCTCAAGCACTCAGTAAGTACCCTGCAAAAGTCTAATTCTATGTGGAAAATTGGACTAATCGCAGTGCTAGCACCTTGCTTAGGTCTTACTTTGAACTACTATTTAGACAATGCGTTTGGTAACTTTACTAGTATTTGGTTTTGGATTTTAGCTATTGCTAACGGCTTGGTACTCTGCCTACCTAATGTAGAAAACTTACTGGGCAGAATATTTATTTTTGCCTTGCGAGGGGTCTTTTTCCCTTTTATCTTGTACTTTTTCCTGTTGTTTTTGCCTTACACGCCTCTTGGTTTGCTGTGCATTTTAGCACTCGGATTGGGGGTGCTTATCTTTGTACCTTCAGCAGTATTTATCATACAAGTGCAGCTACTGTATAGCGACTTGATTTTTCTTGTCAGAAATTTCAATAAAAGTGCTTATCTGATTTTCTTTTTAAGTGTTTTGATACTCCCCCTCATCATCACAGCTTCATTCTGGAACGACCGCGCTATACTGCACGAAGCACTGGACTGCGCTTTCAACCCCAATTATCAAAAACAATACAACATCAACACGCACAATCTGGAACGCACACTCGAGGTCATACGCGCAAGAAAAGGCCGTGAAAATGCCATGCTTTTTATGAATAAGCACGATGTGCCCTTTATCAACATGTACTACCAATGGTTAGTCTTGGACAAAATGAGTCTTTCAGACGAAAAAATTGCCCGTCTGGAATCTATTTTCTTGAATCAAGGCCGTTACAATGTTTCAAATGATGACTTCAGAAAAGACAGTTTGGTCAATATCAAAAATTATGAAGTGGAAAGCGAGTACCATGCTGAAGCAAAATGTTGGCGAACATGGCTTCATTTGAACATTCAATGCGATGACACGCTCAATCTCGGTAATCAAAGCGAGTATTCAACCCGTTTCAACTTGCCAGCAGGTTGTTTCATCAATGATTATTACTTGATGGTAGGTGACCGAAAAGAAAAAGGAATTTTATCAGAAAAGAAAGCGGCTCTTTGGATTTATAATCAAATCGTAAGTACAAGACGTGATCCAGGCATTTTATATTATGAAGGTTTTAATCAAATTAGATTTCAAGTTTTTCCTTTCTCAAACAATGAAATAAGAAAAACAGGCATACAGTTCTTACACAAAGAACCATTTGTACTAAACATTGATCAAAGTAAAATATTTTTAGGTGATACAATTAAAAATTCACCAGAGTCAAATTTTATCTTAGAATCAAAAAATTATATTTATATCTCTAAAAATAAAAAAATAGAACTAGATAAAGTAATTTTAAAGCCCCGTTATCATTTCTTAATAGACAATTCTAATCAAGAAACTCTTACTTTAAATAAAAGCATTAAGGTGTTAGAGAAATTTATATCCAATAAAAACTTAAATTTATCTGAACATAAAATATCATCTGTTGATTTGAATTGTAAAACAGTCAGCTTAGATAAATATAAAGAACTCTTTTTATCTGCACAACCAGTTCCTTATGGTTTTTATCTCGAGAAAGCTATCAAAGCTCTGCAAATAGACCATTATTTGAAGCCACAAACGACTTATCCTGTGTATGTAGTTATCAGCCCAAATTTTGCAAGTGCCATTATGCCCAATAACTTTCAAGATTTAGCTTTTACCTTCCTAGAAAACAGTCATTTATACTACCTGAACCATACACAACCAAGCGTATTTTCTTACCCTCTTTTGCAAACAACATTGCCCGATACGCTTAACGACTTGGCTTTACCACCTGATGTGGAAGTTTTGGCATGGCCTAGCAAAAATAAGCCACAAGCCTATTTCAAAAATAATGGCGAAGCTGAAACCTGGTTTAAAATTCAAGAGAACACCCCTTTTGATGATAAAGTATTAGAAAATGATTTAGAGTCTGCTTTAGAGCTACAGGCACAGCAAATTCAGTTTTTGTGTTTCCCACATGTGGCGGAGGCAAACTGGCTGAGTCTGGTGCGTAAAAGCTTTCAAACAAAAGTCTTATCAGATTTAACTGCCTATTTGGCCTTAGAAACCGAAGCCCAAAAAATCATGCTTCGCCGCAAGCAAGAAGAGGTACTGAGCGGCAAAAAGCAGTTGGATATCGCGGATTCAGAACAACGCATGTCCGAACCAGAAGAATGGCTTCTGCTGGTGATTTTGCTCTCTGTTATTGTTTTGTGGTGGTGGAAAACTAAACAATAAGCTACTTTAACGCAGTAACTTACGGTATTTTCCACTATTCATGGGGTCAATGTTTGAGAGCATGTCGGCGGCTTCTGTTCTCATCTCTAAGTCTGACTTCAAGAAAAGCTGATAGAGTTCGTCCGCCTTTGCCGCCATAAAAGCTGTGATAATGAGAGCATTGGGTTTTATCTCTTTTACCTTCTTTATTTTCAAGAAAGCATCTAGGACAATGCGACGCGCTTGCTCTGGACTTTTCTCAAATTTATCCAGTCCGCTGCGATGATAGGCATAAAAAGCTTCTCGCACAGGATTTAGCTGCGGATTCATAAAGTTTTCGGCCAGCCAATATCTATTTCTGATGTCGTCATTACGCCAGCCAGACATTTCTAAATTATTCAAAGCACTTGCACCCAGCGCATTATTGACAATATTTAAACCTTTTTCATAGAAGTTTGTACCGCCCATTCGTCCAAAGGAATCATAGTCCATTCCCAAAATCATATAAGCGTAATAAGCAAGCATGGCTGTAAGGTTACTGTTAGTCGTATTTTCTATAAAAATTAAAGGCTCGTTGGGCTTGTATCTAAAGTTGAAGTTTTGATCTATAAAGCTAAAAACAGGACTGGTGTAATTCGTACCGTATATGGGTCGCGTAAATTGCACTTGCATGAGTGAGGTATAAAGCCCTTCGCTAACATTGGTTACTTGGTTTTCTTTTCGGTTAGAACCATTGAGCGTAAGAGCGATATTAACTTGTATTTTTTCTACATCCTCAAATCGTTCGTCTGTCCATTTCGTGGTGTTCATAAACTGCGCAATAGCTTGCTTGAGCTGTTCAAAAACTTGCTGTTCTTGTGTCTGAACACGTTCACCATTCACAATAACATTGCAATTAAGTTCTTGAGCAGTGCTATAAGAACCTACAAAGCACAAGAAAATAAACGTAGATAAACACAAGAAAATAGTACTTTTTTTAGTTTCAGGAAGTGGCTTCATGGCATGAGGAGGGAGGGTTCAGATAGAATTCTAGCAGGAGTTTGGCCTGTTCAGGAGCAAGTATTTTAGTTACAAAACTAAAAGAGAAATCGTTTATTTTGTAGTGGCTGTGTACAAATAATTTTTTCCTGACTTTTTTTTGAAATAAATTGACTATTTTTGCACACTTGATTATGCTTTAAAACAAAACCTTATCGCATTCCGTTTTTAACTAAAGCATTTTTAGAGCCAATTTGTGTTGGGCTTTTATTTGAACATCTTAAAAAAAATACGGCCTGAAGAGAGCTTCATAAGTTAATTGAAAATGAAAAATCTACGTAATTTTTGCATCATTGCACATATAGACCACGGTAAGAGCACACTCGCCGACCGCTTACTCCAAACTACCAATACCGTAGCCGAGCGCGATATGCAAGAGCAGCTTTTAGACAACATGGATCTGGAGCGTGAGCGCGGCATCACCATTAAGAGCCATGCCATACAAATGGACTATGTACACAAAGGCGAAAAGTACGTTCTCAACCTCATCGATACGCCTGGACACGTGGATTTTTCTTACGAAGTGTCGCGCTCGATAGCGGCCTGTGAAGGCGCACTCTTAGTTATAGATGCTGCTCAAGGCATTGAAGCACAGACTATATCCAATCTTTATTTGGCCATAGCCAGTAATTTGACCATCATACCAGTTTTGAATAAAATTGACCTCCCAAGTGCGCAACCAGAACTGGTGGGAGATCAAATTATAGACCTCATTGGCTGCGACCGAGAAGATATTATTTTGGCCAGTGCTAAAGATGGCATAGGCATTCCAGAGATATTGGCTGCTATTGTTGCAAGAGTTCCCGCCCCCAAAGGCGATCCCAATGCGCCACTGCAAGCTCTCATATTTGACTCTGTTTTTAACTCTTACCGCGGCGTGGAGGTTCTTTTTAGAGTTATGAATGGCACTATTCGCAAGGGAGACAAGATTAAGTTCATGGCCACAGATCGCATGTATGACGCTGATGAAGTGGGTATTATGCGCCTCAACTACGAAGCCAAACCCGAGATTTCAGCGGGCAATGTGGGCTATTTAATTTCTGGTATCAAAGTAGCCAAAGAGGTAAAAGTTGGCGATACCATCACTCTTTTTAATTCGCCTGCAAAAGAACCCATCAAAGGCTTTGAAGATGTAAAACCTATGGTTTTTGCGGGTATTTATCCCGTCGACACCATCGATTTTGAAGAGCTCCGCGCGTCTATGGAAAAGCTTCAGCTCAATGATGCCGCGCTCACATGGGAGCCTGAAACATCTATGGCTTTGGGCTTTGGTTTCAGATGTGGTTTTTTGGGAATGCTCCACATGGAAATTGTGCAAGAGCGTTTAGAGCGTGAGTTTGATATGACCGTTATTACGACTGTCCCCTCAGTACAGTTTATAGTGACGCTCACCAATGGCAATGTGGTAAGAATTAGTGCACCCTCAGAAATGCCTGAACCTGGCAAGATGAAGCAAGTGGAAGAGCCTTTCATTAAGGCCACTATCATCACTAAGGCAGAGTATGTGGGAGTTATCATCTCTCTTTGTATAGAAAAACGTGGAATCATCAAAAACCAATCTTACCTAACCACAGACCGTGTAGAAATGATTTTTGAGATGCCTCTAGCAGAAATTGTTTTTGACTTTTTTGACAAGCTCAAAACTATTTCGCGTGGCTACGCGTCTTTAGACTATGAACTCATTGAGCCACAAGAGTCTGATATGGTCAAGCTCGACATCATGCTCAACGGCGAAAATGTGGACGCGCTTTCAGCCATTGTTCACCGCTCCAAAGCTTATGACTGGGGCAAAAGAATTTGCGAAAAACTTAGAGAGTTACTGCCCCGCCAGCAGTTTGAAATTGCCATACAGGCAGGTATAGGAGCTAAAATCATTGCACGCGAAACAGTGAAAGCCCTTCGCAAAGATGTTACGGCTAAATGTTATGGCGGGGATATCTCCAGAAAGCGCAAGCTCTTAGAAAAACAAAAGAAGGGTAAGAAAAGAATGCGCCAGATAGGTCGTGTAGAAGTTCCTCAAGAAGCTTTTATGGCGGTTTTGAAACTTTAAAACAAAAACTGGAGGCTTTTTTGAGTATAACTGATTGGTTTATTTTAAACTTTAACTCACAAAACAACTATGAAAAAAACGTTTCTCTGTATTATTTTCTCTTGTTTTTGTTTCTTGGCACATGCTCAAAGCTTTAGTGCTGCTGCGCTAGATGTCAAAACAGACGAGGTATTAGTTAGTACTCTTCAATCTGCTCAAAAGCAATATGCCAAGCTAAAGAATGGTAGTTTTGAACGGAGTAAAGCAGCTTTAGTCTCTCTTGCGCCCCAGTATCAGTCACGTTTAGAGGCTATTGCCTTGCTCATGGCTAGCATAGATGCCGAAAATTTTCACAAAAACGAGCAAGACATACGCCACGCCTACAGTGCTATGTCGGCTATCGTTTTTCTCACTTACGCGCGCGAAACGTCTAATGGCTTGCCTATTCCTCAGAGTGGTGTAGATGCAGTGGTGAGTGCCGTAGAGCGTGTTTATCCTACCCGCTTGGCTCTTACAGAACAAATTCTGGAAAAAATGAATCCCCTTATGGACTTAGACGCTGCTAAAGAAAATGATGGCGTTCAGGATCGTTAAAAAATGCTCGTAGAGTCTCTACAATGGTCAAAGCCACTTCGCACAAGGATAGCTCCCACGCCAAGTGGCTTTTTGCATATTGGCAATGCTTATTCCTTTGTTCTCACATGGCTTTGGAGTCAACTTCATCAAGCTGAGTTGCTTCTCCGCATTGATGACGCTGACCAGCAGAGGATAAGGCCAGAATACCTTGAGGATATTTTTTATAGCTTAGACTTTCTGGGTATTGTGCCGAGCTGTGGCCCTTCGTCTGTACAAGAATTTTTGGATAAGTTTTCTCAAACCTATCGCGAAGATCTTTATCAACACGCCATTTCGTTACTCAAGCAACAAAATGCTTTATTCCCTTGTCGTTGCAGCCGTAAACAACTTCAACAAAACAAACTCTGCACTTGTTTAGAATCCCCGCCCCAAGCCGAATCCGAGCAGCAGACCGCTTGGAAACTAGATACTGCTCAAGCTCTTGCACTAGAGTTACGAGACTGGCAAGCAGGCACGCACCACCTACATCTGCATCATCTTGCCCCCTATCCTAGTATACAAAAACGCGACGGTAAAGCAGCCTATCAGCTGTCCTCTGTAATAGACGATGATTTCTGGGGTGTGAATGTGATTATTAGAGGGGCAGATTTATGGGCAAGTACGGGTATCCAGCTCCATTTAGCAAATTTACTTGGCAAAACAGAGTTCCAGCATGCGCTGTTTTATCATCACCCTCTGATACTAAGTTTAAATGGCGAAAAGCTATCTAAGTCTAAGGGGGATACCTCATTGCACGCTTACAGACAATCGGCTTCTGCTGCACCCATTTTTAGACAAATAGCTACATTCTTGCAGCTTCCAAGTGCCGAAAAAATAACGAACGGCCAGACGCTTTTAGATGCTGCGCATACACTGGAATGGCCTAAAATATTTTAGAAGAAGAAGTTCTCTTCTAAAGCTTAAGACCATCAACTATACAGATAACTACTTTATTTTCAGCATTAATAAAACAAATGCCTTTTTACCAGATAATAGACGTTTGCCCTCATAAAAGTAGCTCTTACCTTGAAGTTAGTACAGACTGATTGTATGGGCAAGTACAAACAAAGACAAATGTGCCAAAAAGGGAACAAAAACTTAGAGTTTGATACAAAAAAAGACTGAAAAAAATATGTTTTGTAAAGATTGACTGCTACTTTTGCAATCAATAAGATGGTCTTTTATGGGCCAAGTTATGACCATGATAGATAACGTTATGTTCTGAAAATCATAATCCTTGCAATATGAATTCTATACCAGCCGATTATTTTCCTATATTCATACAGTTTGGTGTGGCTATGGCTTTCGTGGTTGCTACCATGACGCTTACACACCTTGTAGGCCCAAAAGTGTTGGGTAATAAAAAAACACAGTCTTTTGAGTGCGGCATAGAGTCAGAGGGCGATGCCCGCTCACCCATAGCAGTAAAGTATTTCTTGGTGGCCATTCTATTTGTATTGTTTGATGTGGAGATTATCTTCATGTATCCTTGGGCGGTTAATTTCAAATCGGCCTTGGCTAGCGGCGAGGGTATTCCTTATCTGGTAGAAATGGTTTTGTTTATGGCCTTGCTTTTGGTAGGCTTCTTATACATTATCAAAAAAGGCGTTTTGAAGTGGGAAGAATAAGAATTTTGGATCTCGCTAGACAAAACAAAAACGTTGCAGCAATGGTTTTATAGTATGATTTATTTTGTTTTGTAACAATCCCCAAAAAAATTAGAACAATGTCAAACGTCAATATAGTTAACGCACCTGAAGGCGAAGAAGGACAAGGTTTTTTTGCTACCACGCTTGGTAACGCGGTGGGACTAGCCCGTAAAAATTCTCTTTGGCCTTTGCCTTTTGCTACCTCCTGTTGTGGCATTGAGTTTATGGCTACTATGGGTTCCCACTATGACTTAGCACGCTTTGGTGCCGAACGTGTTAGCTTTTCACCAAGACAAGCTGATTTGCTGATGGTTATGGGTACTATTGCTAAAAAAATGGGTCCTATTCTTAAAGCTGTTTATGAGCAAATGGCAGAGCCTCGCTGGGTTATTTCAGTGGGTGCTTGTGCCTCAAGCGGGGGAATTTTTGATACTTACAGCGTTTTGCAGGGCATAGATAGAATTATTCCTGTTGATGTGTATGTGCCAGGTTGCCCACCGCGTCCTGAGCAAATCATTGAAGGCATTTTAAAAATTCAGCAGCTGGCATCCACAGAATCTTTGAGACGAAGAGAGTCGCCAGAATACAAAGCTCTTTTAGCATCTTACAACATCAAATAAATGATTACTTCAGAACAAGTCTGGGACGATCTCCAAAACCGTTTCGGCAACGCCGTCTTTGATAAGAGTGAGCCAAGTGGTTTACTGACGTTTCTTACAGATACCGCCCACATCATAGAAGTGGCCAAATATCTTTTTGACCACAAAACCTTTCAAGTGCAGTTTTTGACTTCACTTTGCGGCATACACTACCCAAATGCCAAAGGCAAGGAGTTGGGTGTAGTTTATCACTTCCATAGCCTTATTCACAATTTTAGAATTCGGATTAAGGTTTTTGTCCCCATAGAGAAGCCTAAAGTACCTACGATGTCGGATTTACACCCTACCGCCAACTGGCAGGAGCGTGAAACATACGACTTTTTTGGGATAATTTTTGACGGGCATCCGAACCTTGTACGCATTTTGAACGTTGATGATATGGATTATTTTCCGCTTCGCAAAGAGTACCCTCTCGAAGACCCTACCCGTCGCGACAAAGACGACTCTATGTTTGGGCGTTAAATCCTTATTTTCATCATCTTAGCCACAAAAACATGCTCGACTTTATTCTCTTCAAACTCAAACAAAAACTACAGATAGAAGACAACCAAGAAAAAGCCGACAAAGTGGTGGAGAGTGCAGTCATGCTGTCCGTAGGGGCGGGCATCTTACCTGTTCCTATAGCTGATTTAGTGCTAGTCACAGCTATACAGGTGGATATGGTACGCCAACTTGCCGCCATTTATAATATTCAAGTCCAGTTTACACATCTTGAATCCTGGCTTAATACTCTTTCTGCCAGCATATTGCCACAAATAAAAGGTGAAGCCATCAAAACTATACCAGGAGCGGGCAAGTTCTTTGGTGGTGAAAGTCTGGCTATCCTTTCGGGCGCGTCCACTTACGCCATAGGCAGAATTTTTGTCAAACATTTTGAAGGCGGTGGCCAGATAACAGATTTTAAGGCAGAATTAGTACAAGCACAGCTGCAAGAAGAATTTGAACAAGGCAAGAAAGTAGCTGCGGAGGCATCAATTGAGCTAGAAAAAAAGACTAAGAAGTTTTCATTTTTTCAAGATGAAAGCCCTATTGGAAATGCAGGCTCTAAACCAGAACAACCTTTCAGTGGACATGCACCCGCTGATAATGCCAGTTACAAGGCACAGTCAGCCAATTCCCAAGAACAAGCGGCTGCTACCCAAAAAACAGACGACGCTTTAAAAAAACTCACCGAACTGACCGAGCTTTTAGAAAAAGGTTTGATTACTATTGATGAGTTTAAGTTGCTTAAAATCCGCGTGTTAAGCAACCTTTGAGTATTTTTATGTGCCCCAAGCAGGGTATCCTTTTTTGTATCACGCCAACAGAAGCTCTAATCAATTTTAACACATGAACAAAAAGCAGTATCTCAAACGTCTCACCCTTTTGAGTGTGTTTTGTTACTTTATCACTTTTCAGAGCTTTGCACAGCAGTTTCTGACTCTTGAATTCTTTGAGGGTAGCTTTGCAAATTTGTCAGAGAAGGCCAAGCAAGAGCAAAAGCCCTTCCTGATATTTTTTGAGGCCGACAACTCCCCTAAATCGGTAGAAATGGACAGCATTCTGGCCAACAAATGGGTACAAACCTATATTAGCAAACGTTACTTGGCCATGCGGTTGCGTGCTTTTTCGATTTATGCCGAGCCTGTGGCCAAAAAGTATGGCATTACAGATTTTCCCTGTGTGGTTTTATTTGCGCCCAATGCTTCTGTAACGCACAAAATAGAAAGTGTCAGCCCCCCCAAAAGTTTTATTGCCACCCTTACAGAGTATCAAGACGCACCTGGTAGCTCTTTGGCGGAAACTACTAATTCGCCGAGCGTTATGGCGCAAAATGACCCTTTACTCTCAATTAAATTGCAAGAAGAGGCTAAAATTGAGGCTGTTTATAAAATTGCGATAGAAAAACATCAGCTGGAGGCTCGTACTTTGGCTGTTCAAGTGGGTGTCTTTTCAGACTATGAAAATCTGATGAAAAACGTGATGGTGCTCAAAGAGAATTGGCATGATAATATTCTCATCACCCAATACGAAATGAGCGACAAAAGAAAAATGTTCCGACTTCTTCTAGGCCCTCTTTATAGTATAGAACATGCCCAATCGTATAAAAATTCTTTGAAGGAAAAAAAAGGAATTGAGGCCATCATTGTAAACATGGAAACCTTCGCGCCCGTATCAGACGCACAAGCCGAAGAATACAGGCTAGAGCAATTGATTCAGGACGAAAAAGAAGACAAAAAAAGGCAAAGGCGAAAAAATAGATAGGCTCAAAGAGACCCCTCTATGTTTCCAATACTTGGTAGGTAGTTGAAAAAATCATATCAAGTGTGCACAGATTTAGCTTTTATTCCATATCATTGTTCAGATTTTGGCACAAACAACTCACCGAGTGCCAATTGATGTTAAACATGTACACTCTAAAATACTGGTCAAATGGAACAAAATCAAAAAAACATTGAACTTGCCAAGATGAAATCCCTTTCGCTCAAAGATTGGAGCGAAATCAAAAGCGATAACGCGTGGGTTATTTTTAAGGTGATGGCAGAGTTTGTAGAGGGATTTGAAAAATTGGCTAGAATAGGCCCCTGCGTGTCTATTTTTGGGTCTGCCAGAACCACCCCAGACAATAAATACTATGGTTTGGCCGAAGAGATTGCCTCCAAGGTAGTCAATCTAGGTTATGGCGTAATTACTGGCGGTGGTCCAGGTATCATGGAGGCAGCCAACAAAGGTGCAAAAGAGGCCAAGGGCAAATCGGTGGGTCTCAACATTGTTTTGCCCTTTGAGCAAAATGGCAATATTTACATTGATCCTGAGCGTCTTATCAATTTTGATTACTTTTTTGTACGCAAGGTGATGTTTGTCAAATACTCGCAGGGGTTTATTGTCATGCCAGGCGGTTTGGGCACGCTCGATGAGCTGTTTGAAGCTTATACACTCATTCAGACCGAAAAGATAGAGCCTTTTCCTATTGTTTTGGTGGGTAGTAGCTACTGGGAAGGCTTGCTCACTTGGATAAAAGAAGTGGCAGTAAAACGCGAGCGCAACGTTAGCCCTCAAGATTTAGATCTTATCAGTATCGTAGACACTGCCGATGAGGCCGTGGGCATTATAGATAAGTTTTATAAAAAGCATAACATTTCTCCAAATTTCTAGGCTCAGTTGCCGTTATAGCTTGTGTAAAAACAATTAATCTCTTTTAGCTATGTTAAAAAACTTCTTTCTCGCTGTTTTGAGCGTGCTTATGGTGCTGTGCTTTGCTTTCCAAACACCGCCTGCCAAGCTCGTACGTACACGTGTGGAAGCTGCCAACGTGAGTATGAGCGTGCCTAAGGGCTTTCATTTGATGAACGATGATGAAGTGGCCTCTAAGTACTTTTCCACTCAACGTCCTACCGCAATTTTTACCAACGACAACGGCAAAATAGATCTGGGCATCAACATGACGGAAACTGAGTGGCGCGAACGCGATGTCGCTATGCTGGGCAAGTTTAGTAAATCTAGCATTATGAATGCCTACACCAAAGTGACGATTATTCAAGAAAAAGAGGTCAAAATAAACGGTAGAGTTTTTTACATAATAGAGTTTGTGGGTGAAATTCCTGAAGATACCAAAGCTATTATTGCTAAAGGCAAGGTTTCTCGTTACCATTACATGCAATACACCATTGCCAACGGCCAACAGTATGTATTTAACTTCAACTGTCCTAGTGCTCAAAAAGCCCAATGGCAGATTCCTGCCAAGAACATGATGAACAGCGTTCGAATAGGTATTCTCTAATATGGGGCACATTCATCGTTGACTATTGTGTAAACTGTTTCTAAACAAATTGTTGAGCTTCTGTTAAAAAAATATAATTTTTGTGTGTCTACGCGCTTGGGACGCACTTCTCGTTTTTTATTTGCAAATTCAAGCACGTTTTTTGTATTTTTGCGGTTATTGAGAGAGAGCTTTTGATGTTTTCTTTTAGTCTTAACAACAAAAAAATTAAGTGTTGCTTTTTTACAAAATCTATCTTCATGTTCAATTTTAAATCATTCGTAATTGCTCTGGCCAGCGTTTTGCTGATTACCTGGAGCGCAGCCGCACAAACCACTACCTTGAAAATAGGTTATACAAGTGCTGCTCAAATACTTCCAGCTATGCCGGAGTTCAAGGTCAAACAAACTGAAATACAGTCTTATGCAAAAATGCTCGAGGACGAGCTTAAAAAAAGACAAGAAGATATTCAGAAAAAACTCCAAGACCTTGAAACAAAAGGAAGTACCATGATTCCTGTGGTCATTCAAGAACGTGAAAAAGAAATCAGGACGCTCCAACAAGGCATCTATGAGTTTCAGCAAACGGCTGAAGCTGACCTTCAAAAGAAAGAAAAGGAAGCTTTAGACCCTCTTTATGACAAAGTTCAGAAAGCAATTGACGATGTGGCCAAAGAAAATGGCTATACCCTCATCATCAACGGCACAGATGGTTCTGGCGCATCAAGTATTCTCTACTCTGATCCTTCGTTGGATGTTACAAATTTGGTTCTTAAAAAAATGGGCATAGAGCCTCCTAAAAACTAAGCACTTGCTTAAGAGCCATCGTCAAAGCTCCATCTCTGGTTTTCAAAGTAATCAGAGGTGGAGCTTTTTTAATTTAATTAAAACAAAAAAAATGCCTATATTTTTTTATTTTTCAGAAAATATAATCTCATTTGCCAAACCATTTTTTATCAATACTTTTTATGCAAAAACTTTACGAAAACCCCTATATTACTATCTCGTGGTCAGAAAATGATGGGCTTGTAGAGGCTTGCTGGACACCACAAACCGAAACCATGACTGATGAGATGTTTAAAGTCTCAATTTCAGAAATATGGAAAGCTGTCAAAACCTACAAGCCACATGGCTTTCTAGGCGATACTCAATTTTTTCATTATCTCATTAATCCTGAGGTGCAAGAATGGTATGGGCACAATATCAAAGGTACTTTTGGCACACACACCCGCTATCTGGCTATGATCATGTCTTCTACTTTTATCAGTCAGCTTTCCATTGAGCAAACCATAGAAGAAGACACTTCGGCCAACACGATTACGCATTATTTTGACAACTTGGAAGAAGCTCGCCTTTGGCTCAACTCGCGCCCCAAAATATAATTTGTGTTAAAAAAAAGCAACTATTTATTTTTAGTGCTAGCTTTGTGCTCCCTTTTTAGGCTTGTTTAGATGCCTTTTTTGGAAGTACTTATCCTCTATGAAATTACTAGACCTTTATATTTTCAGAAAATTTATTACCACCTACTGTTTTGCAGTGGGCATCTTGGTTTTGGTGGTATGTGTGATAGATTACAGCGAAAAAACTGATGACTTTATCAAGCATAATTTATCGTTCTGGCAAGTTTTTTCTGAGTATTACATCAATTTTATACTTTATATCGTCAATCTCATAACACCCCTCATTGCGTTTATTGCCACTGTTTTTGTTACATCCAAGCTGGCTGGGCACACTGAAATTATTGCCATTTTGAGTGGGGGTATAAGCCTGAAGCGCATTCTTTGGCCTTATTTTTTAGGTGCGTTGCTTCTGGCGGGTATTACGTTTTTTCTGAATGGCTGGGTGATGCCAAAATCAAACAAAGAAAAAGCCCAATTTGAAATCAACTATACCCGTTCTAAGTTTTATTTTGATGCCCGCCATGTGCATTTCAAGCTAGATAGCGGTCTTTATGCCTATATGCAAAGCTACAATAACCTTAACGCAACAGGCTATCAGTTTACGCTAGAAAAATTTAAACAAAAACAGTTGATAGAAAAACTTTCTGCCGACCTCATTGTATGGGATTCTACCACTTACAGATGGAAAATTGAACGCTATAAAATTCATTATTTTGATAATGAAACAGAGCGTATTTCGTCTGGTACCAACATGGATACTCTTCTGGCCATTACACCCAATGACTTTGAAAGCAAACACTTACACCAAGAAACACTCACACTCCCACAAATAGACATGTACATTAGGGAGCAGCTCGCGCGCGGCATGAGCAACTTGGGCATTTATTATGTGGAAAAGTACCAGCGTTATCTTTCACCTTTTGCCATCATTATTTTGACCATGATGGGCGTGGTGGTATCTGCTCAAAAGTCACGTCAGGGTACAAGTGTGCAAATTGCTATTGGTTTTGCACTGGCTTTTGTGTTTTTGATACTGGTCATTATAGGCCGCAGTATGGGCCAGGCCGACAGCCTACACCCCGCCTTTGCAGTAGGCGGCCCCAGCGTGCTGTTTGCCATCATAGCCTTTGTGCTCTACCTGCGTGCACCCAAGTAGCTATTATTGCAAAAAGACAACTCTCATTACAAAATCTTAAACTCAATGCGTCTGTTTAGAGCACGGTTGGCATCGCTGCTATTTTCCACCTTAGGAGCCGTTTCGCCATATCCCTTGGCTACAATGCGTGTTTTGTCTACGCCTGCCTTCACTAAATAGTCTACTACAGTTTGTGCGCGCTTTTCTGAAAGTATTTTATTGGCCTCATTAGCTCCCACGTCGTCTGTATGGCCTGAGATTTCTATTTTCATGCTTGGATTGTTGTTTAAAAACTTCACCAGGGTGGCAAGCTCAGCAGCAGATTTTTCTAATAAGTCCCACTTGGCAGACTCAAAGAAAATGTTTTTGAGCACCACGCTAGAGCCTTTTTCTGCTGGCTCTAGGTAAATATCAATGTCTAGCGACTTATTGTCTTCTGGTTTGGTATAATCAAAAGTCAAACTTTGAAACAAGTAGCCTTTCTTGCTTACATTGAGGGCATACTCACTGCCTTTGTTCAACACAAAAAGATAGTCCCCACTCTTGTCGTCTGAATTGACAATGGATTCAGTTTGTTTGGTATTGAGATTGGCCAGCTCTATACGCGCGCCCAACAGTGCTTTTGTTTTGGCATCAAACACCCGTCCACGTACATAACTGCTGGAGGCTTTTATTTGAAGCTGTTCAGGAATTTCAAAGTAGTAGAGCTTAGAACTGGCCAATTTTTCAGACGAGGCGGTGTTGTCGGCAGAATAATAAGCCTTTTTACCATCAGAACTAATGCAAAGCCCTTCCTGACGCTCGTTGTTGTTGATAGGGTAGCCCAAGTTTTGAGGTTCACCAAAGGTGCCATCTGGCTGTTTATCTGATCTAAAAATATCTTGATTGCCGTAGCCCACGTGTCCATCTGAAGAAAAGAACAAGCTCTGACCGTTGCTGTGTATAAAAGGGCTTACGTCATCTTCGCTGGTGTTGATAACCGCACCAAGATTTGTTGCAGCCAACCACTCATCATTTTCATTTTTTTTACTCATCCAGATGTCAGACTTCCCATAGCCGCCGCCTCGTGCCGACACAAAGTAAAGCGTTCTGCCGTCAGCCGAGAGCGTTGGCTGGGAGTCCCATTCACGAGAATTGACATTGATACCCATGTTTACAGGATTGGTCCAGCAGCCTCCACGAAAATAGGAGATAAACAAGTCGCAAGAACCAATAGTCAGCCTTCCGTCCATATTGCTACAAACCGTAAAAATCAGACACTTACCATCAGCCGAAATGGCACAAGTGCCTTCATTGCCCAAAGTAACCAATTCATTGATAATTTCTGGTTTTTGCCACTGCCCGTTTAGCTTGCGGCTGAGTACCAAATCTTCATGACCACGCGGGTCTGCCATCATCGTAAAAAACAGCATCTGTTCATCTGCTGATACATTTGGGTAGTATTGAAGCGGAAACGCATTAACCGTTTCGGGCAAAAGCTGGGGCTTGATTTCTAAAGGCTTTTTCATGCCCTCCATGGCAAAATCGCATGATTTGAGTCGCAAGTTGGCCAACTTAACAACTTTTTTATCTGAAGGGTTCATGCTCAAATATTTTTCATAACAAGCTTTGGCCGCCTCATATTTGCCTTTAGCAAGTTCAAACTCACCTACTTCATAGTTGAAAAATGCGTATTTGGGATCTGAACCTTTCAGCTCGGCACATCTGCGAAGGTGAAACTCTAAATTGGCGGGATCGCGCATCATGTTGTAGCTGGTGGCAAGCGAAAGATGTGCCTCAAAAAAATCAGGGTCCAGCTTCACACAACGCTTGTAGTTTTCCACAGCTTGCTCAAAATAGCCTCTTGGCGCACGCGCACGCATCAAATTCTGGGCTTCATTATAGAGCGCAGCAGCTTTTTTATTGGAAGTACTGAGCGGAAGCTGTGCCTGCAAAGCAGTGGTTAGAAAGAATAGGAATATGCTCAGAATAATTTTCATAGTTTTCAAATTAGAATTTTGGAGGTGAATCACACCAGATATGATAAGCTGAAATACTTTTTTATTCACTAAAAATAGGTCTTGTATAAAAACAAACGAGCCGTAATTTATTTATAATTTGTACATAACTCAAAATAAAGGCCATAAAAAAAGAAAAATGCCTTTCGATTAAGAAAATTGTTTAACGATTCTTGTTAGAAAATAATATTGCTTCCATCCCATGCAATTCCATAGGTGCTGGCTTCCAAAATACTGATTTTTTGCTGTTTAGCTATTTGCCAAAATTCGCGATAAAGTTTGGCTTGTTGCCAAAAAGGCGTTTGGTCTTGGTTGCTCCAAATCACGTCTTGGGCTTGTTGATAAGCCTGAAACCACAATTTAAGTTTTTTGGGTTTCAAGTTTTTAAGAAGTCCATCTGTGAGCATGACGGCGGCTAACATGGCAGCCTGATGTTCCTTGGGCTTCAAGCTGCCAGAGAACTCATCTACCCAAAAAGCTTGCTCAGGCAATAAATGTAAGCCGCTAGTGGCTCTGGGATTACATTCTAAAAGATAAAACTTTCCATTTGATTCAGATTGAATAAAATCAAGAGCCAACTGGCCGTGGTAGTTCTCAGAAGCGATAAAATGTTGATTAATAGACTCTATTTCAGGGATGTTTTTTTGCTGAAAATGATAGCAAGCTCCATGTTGTCCTGTACGGAAAACAGCTTCATAAACAGCCAGAGCTTTGAGCTGTCCCTTAAGCGCAAACGCATAGCTACAAAAGTGCTTGCCTGCAATATAGTCTTGCAACACCCATGTATTCTGAGAGTCAATGGATAAGTTCTGCGGAATTTCTATGAGTTTCTGGGGGGGGGTTTGGATAAAAACGCGTGTAGCGAACCTCGAAAACTCTGGCTTTAGAACAAATTGTTTCTGGGATAACTCTTTGATATCGAGTGTCTCTCTATGGCTAATATGTTGGGTAGCTGGCGCATGAAGTCCAAATTTGAGTACAAGTCTTGCAAACAAGTATTTGCTGTGGTAAGTTCTCAATTTATCAAAACTAGGGGCTATAAGTTGCGCTTGAGGCTGTGCTTTCTGCCAGAGAGCAGCCCAGTAGAACACCTCCTCGCAGGTAGGCAAAACGTGCGTGATATGGTATTCTTGAATGATTTTTAGTACTTCTATTCCAAAACGCTCAGGTTCTAGGGCAGGTGCGGGCAAGCGCAGATAAGCTTTAACCGCAGCCGAGCAGCCCGCAAGACTATGAACGAGGCTGTCGCACGTGTATACATCATGCCCCTGAGCGTATAAGCGTCTAACCCACTCCAAGGCCACAGGAGCACGCGCACCTGTTACCAAAAAACAGTTTTTTTGCATACTTTGAGCAAGAAGACCTATGTCAGTCTTTTGACTTGTTAGACTTTTGAAGGCTAATCACCATGCGCCAAAAAGACGCTACTAAAAACAAAAAAGATAGCCCTAAAGTCCAGTAAGATGTTTGGTTATTATTTTTTTCGTCTAGCCAATTGCCCAAAAAAGCACCCAGAGCCAGAGCCGCAATCATTTCAAAGGCCAAGCCTGAGTATTTTAAGAACGGACTAGGCTTGAGCTGCATGAGGTTGAACCTTCCGTGTATCTGCGCGTTCCACCGCTACCTCCTGTACAATACCTTGTATGACTCTTTCAGCTGTCTTGGTGATGCTGTCGTTCATTTTAAGCTCGCCATTGAGGCTTGCACCCGACTCCATAACCATCCTAACGCTGTACACGTTGCCTCTCACAACAGCTGAAGCACGCAAAACAACCGAGTCAAGAGCCACAATATCTCCCAGCACCTCGCCTTGTATTTCTACATTTTGGGCATAGATGCTGCCTTCTATGATGGCACCGTCACCTATGGCCACTTTGGCTTTGGATTCAATATTGCCTTTCCAAATACCATCAATCCTGATGTTGCCTGTGGTCTTCATATACCCTGCCACAACCGTACTTTTGCCGATGATACTGCTAATCTCAATATCGCTAGAGGACATCGGGTTACTTTTTTTGCCAAATAGGGCCATATCGCTGCTTTAAACTAGTAAAATAATGAGCCAAATAAATAAGAGTTGTGTACAATGGGCATTAAGCCCATCTCTGTTGAGCGTTGGTTATTGCGATTTAAAGTTTGATAATCAGGCATTTGATGAATCGGGCGCAATTTAAGAACTTATTCAAACAAATCCAAATTTATTACAAAAACACTTTAGTTATCGTATTCAAAATCAATTGGTAATAAGTAGCTTGTAAAACATAGCCTCTGGCATCAAAATGAAGAACATCTAAAATGACAGCTAATTCTTTAAACCAAATCTTTTTGGGCTGTTTTTTTACATGTCTCGTAGTTCTACTTTTTTAAGACTCAAATTTATTGACTAAATTTACATTATAAAATAAAATTTAATTTGGCAATTCTATATATTTGCGCTCAATTCAGTTTTTAATTATTTTTTGTTCCGTATTTGTCTAATTGTTAAAAATGAGCGACGACCCAATTTATAAAACAAGCGATAGCACAGAGAGCAAAGATATTCAGTATTATCAGAACAAAGTACAAAATATTTACTCTGAAGTAGGTAAAGTCATTGTAGGCCAAAAAAATATGGTCAACAGGCTGTTGATTGGACTTTTTACCAATGGGCATATTTTGCTTGAAGGGGTACCGGGATTAGCTAAAACGCTTACTATTAACACACTGGCTCAAGTGCTTCAGCTAGACTTTCAGCGCATACAGTTTACGCCTGATCTTTTGCCAGCTGACCTTATTGGCACCATGATTTACAACCAAAACACAAGTCGTTTTGAGGTAAAAAAAGGGCCAATTTTTTCTAACCTTATCTTAGCCGATGAGGTGAACCGCTCGCCCGCCAAAGTACAGTCGGCACTCTTAGAGGCCATGCAAGAAAAGCAGGTTACCATTGGTGAAAGTACTTTCCAATTAGATCGTCCTTTTCTGGTCTTGGCTACACAAAACCCTGTGGAACAAGAAGGCACTTATCCTCTGCCCGAGGCACAAGTGGATAGATTCATGCTCAAGGTGTTTGTAGACTATCCTGACAAGGCTTCAGAGCTAGAGATTATGCGCCGTATGTCCAATACTTCTTTCAAAGCTGCTCCCGAGACTGTTTTGAATAAAACAGATCTTCAGGCCATTGCAAAGCTCATCAACAGTGTAAACATGTCGGTTTCTTTGGAAGAATATATCATTGAACTTATTTTTGCCACTCGTCGCCCTGCCGACTATGGTCTCAAAGACGATGCGCGTTACATTCAGTATGGTGCGTCGCCAAGAGCCAGTATTAACTTGCACCGTGCAGCGCGCGCCGTGGCATTTTTTGAGGGACGCGATTACGTTCTGCCTGAAGACATCAAAGAGGTAGCTTATGATGTACTCAACCACCGCATTATTTTAAACTATGAGGCGGAAGCTGATGGTATCAGCACTCGCCAAATCATTGACTCTATTCTTAAAAAAGTAGCCATCAACAAATAAAAACAGCCTTAATTATGATAGAAACCTATTTGAATGAGCATAAAGAGAGATTTCTAGCAGAGCTTTGCGACTGGCTCCGCATCCCATCTATTAGCGCAGACTCGAACTACAAAGCGGAAGTTCTTAAAGCAGCAGAGTTTTTGGCTCAAAAGCTAAAAGATGCTGGTGCTGATAGTGTGGAAATATGTCCTACAGCTGGACATCCTATTGTTTACGGCGAAAAAATAATTTCTCCTGATTTGCCCACTGTTTTGGTGTATGGACATTATGATGTGCAGCCAGCAGACCCTATCAATCTCTGGACTACTCCCGCCTTTGAGCCTGATGTGCGCGATGGAAAAATCTATGCACGTGGTGCTTGTGACGATAAGGGGCAAGTGTACATGCACGTCAAAGCCTTTGAGGCTATGATGAAACAAGGCTCAATGCCTTGTAACGTTAAGTTTATGATTGAGGGCGAAGAAGAGGTTGGCTCAGGCAACCTTGAACCTTATGTAAAAAATAACATAGCCAAGCTCAGCGCAGACGTTATCCTAATTTCCGATACAGGTCTTATTGCCAATGATATACCCTCTATTGGTGTAGGCTTGCGAGGTCTTAGCTATATGGAGGTAGAAGTAACAGGCCCTAACCGCGATTTGCATTCTGGCATCTATGGTGGCGGCGTAGCTAACCCCATTAATATCCTTTGTGAGATGATAAGTAAGCTTAAAGACAGCAACGAACATATCACAATACCTCATTTTTATGACAAGGTGGTAGAGCTTTCGGCTGACGAGCGCGAAGAAATGGCCAATGTGCCTTTTAGCTTAGATGATTACAAGGCAGAACTAGATCTCAGTGACATACACGGTGAAAAAGGTTATACCACATTAGAAAGAACTTCCGTAAGACCTACCCTAGATGTAAACGGTATTTGGGGTGGCTACACTGGCGAAGGATCTAAGACGATTATTCCATCTAAAGCCTATGCCAAAATTTCTATGCGCTTGGTGCCAAACCAAGACTCTAAAGAGATATCTGATTTGTTTGCTGACTATTTCAAAAAGCTTGCGCCTCCTTCGGTAAAAGTTAAGGTAAGTTATCACCATGGAGGTGAGCCTTACTTAGCATCCACAGATTCTGTACCTTATCAAGCCGCTAAACTTGCTTTTAAGAAAACTTTTGGCAAAAAACCTATTCCTACTCGCGGTGGTGGTAGTATTCCTATCGTAGCTATGTTTAAACAGGTTTTGGGTCTTGACTCTATCCTTATGGGCTTTGGCTTAGATTCAGATGCCATACACTCCCCCGATGAGCATTACGGTCTGTTTAACTTCTATAAAGGCATTGAAACACTGCCGTATTTTTATCAATACTACGCTGAATTGGCAAAAGTCGCTGTTACTGAAAAATAATTTTATGTTTTTCAAACCCTGAAATTTGCATTTTAAAATCTTTTGTCTACCTTTGCAGCAGATTTTAAGCCCGGGTGGCGGAACTGGTAGACGCGCTAGACTCAAAATCTAGTAAAGGTGACTTTGTATCGGTTCGATTCCGATCCCGGGTACTGGCTGATGAGCCACTTCATTGAAGTGGCTCATTTTTTTTGCTTTAGAAACAGCTCGATACTTTATTTTTTAGTGGCTCTGTTTTTACCTTCTTGGGAGAGTGCAAAACTCTCACTGCGCGTGAAGCTTTTGATGTGCTCCACTTTACGAAAGCGCAAAGCACTCCAGTCTGCGTCCACAGCTACTTGCCGCACAGGCTCAAGGCCATAGTTTCCCATGATAGCCCAGCCCGTATCTCGGTTAAAGTCGCATCGGTATTTTTTAGAACTTCCTTTGGGATAGCAAAACCATAAAACGGCATCTGAGCCAAGCTTAGGGGTTATTTGTGCCATAAACGCATCAATTTCTACCTGCTGTGTTACAAAAGCTATCACAAACTCTAAGCTTTCCAAATCTTTATGGCTTTGGAAAACCGTTATAAATTCTTGCATCGCTACAAGCTCCGCTTCAAATTCTGGTGGGCTATTGAGCAGCAAAATATGAGCGTGATTCTTAAAATTCATTTTTTTGAACAGAGATGTCATAAACTGAGCAATTTAGAATTAGACAAAAAATCTGAGCAAATATGGCCATTAATCTATTATACATCAACTGGCTGTAAAAAAAAGAACCAAACTAGCTGGTCTATTTTTTTCTGACGCAGGGTAAAACCTAAAAAACTCAGCCCAAAAATTTCTTTGCTAAACGCTGTTCAATAAAAAAATGAGTTCTTTATGCGCAAACGCGCTGTTATTGTACTAATTTTGCGGCCTGTTTGAAAATGGTAGAATTTTTTAAAAGTACATGGATACGATTGGTGTAAGCACGCAAGGCATTATTTGAACTTTGTGAGAAAGCCACCCAAAAAACTATGAGTAGAGGTAAAAAAATGGCGCGTTTTGCGCAAAACTCACAGGCAGAAAATATCATAGAGCCTGGCAAGCCCCTGTTTGAATATATGAAAGGGCAATGGGGCAAGGAGTTTTTTAAAAATAACAATCCTATTGTGCTAGAGTTAGCCTGCGGCAGAGGCGAATATAGCACAGGACTAGCTTCGCACTACCCCAACAAAAACTTTATAGGGATAGACGTAAAAGGTGATCGGATTTGGAAAGGCAGTCAGCTAGCTCTCAAAGAAGGTCTGAAAAATGTGGCTTTTTTACGCACATTTATCTTGGAACTTGAAAAGTTTTTTGATGAAGGCGAGGTAGACGAAATTTGGCTGGTGTTTCCTGACCCACGCCCGCGCATACGTGATGCAAAGCGTCGTCTAACTGCACCGCGCTATTTAAAACTTTATAGCAAGATTATCAAAAAAAATGGCCTTTTTAGGCTAAAAACAGACAATACCAATCTTTTTGAATATTCTTGTCACATAGCCAAATTGCTGGGCATGGAGAATATAGTATCCACAGATAACCTTTATCAAAACGAGGATCTTTTGGCCGAACATCATGGCATAACAACACGCTACGAGAAAGAGTGGAACGCTAAAGGAATGACTATCAAATATTTAAAATTCACATTCCCTAGCGAGTTGATACAGCTTACACCAGAACAAGAAGCTGAAAGCAACGCGCAGGACTCAGAGGAGGAAGTTTTGTAATCTCTAAAACCCCTAAAAGCGATAAAGGTGCTCTTGATTTTAAGAGCACCTTGATATCTTGCGGAAAGGTAAGTAACTTTAAGTTCTGAATCGACGGCGTGTGTGATTGCGTTTCTAAACTCCAACTACGGGTTAAAATTAAATTATAAATTTAAAGTTAACAATGGACGATTAAAATAAAAAACAGAACTCCGAGCTTCTCATCTTCCCGTGCGGGAAATTTCCGCTTTCATAATAATGACCCTGTTGACAAACGAAAGGTTGTACAGGCCGTTAAAAAAAATTAACTTTTTTTATACTTTTTTTTATCTGATTACAAAAAAGGCTTTTTGAGGCTATTTGGGCACTTCTTAGGGCTGCTGCACCAATGCAATCTGTGATAAAGTTTTAAAAAATTATTGCTTTTGCTCAGCCTTGAGAAATTTAAACAGCGGCTTATCTGAAACTTTTGGGCTAATAGCCACGCCTTTTGGCTAAATTCACCAATGCGCAGAAAGCATTATGGCTTTTCCGATGCACTCTTTTTGTATGATAAATGGGCATTATGATGAACTGAGAGGCTGTGACTTTAAAAATAGGCCAGTCTTCTTTGTTCGAGAATACGATAACCGCACCGTTTTCCTCTAAAGTCACCACATAATCATTGACTAACACTTTGCCTATTTTTGAAGTATACTGCTTCCATTTCACATATTCCAACGCGCTCAAAAAATTGCTCTCTGAAAAACACATCACGGTCTTGGGGAGACTAAGGTAGTAGTATACAGGGAAGCCCACCGCAATGAGTACAGCCAAAGAAACACCTACTATCAAAAAGTAGTTCATAAATAATCTATTTTATTCTTTTAAATTTTATGTCAAGAGATACGGCTTTTGAAACAGTTTTGTTACCATTGAGTGGATATGATTTTTACAAAGCACTGTTTTTTTATTTGTAAATCAAATAATCCTTTTTATTTTGCGTCCAGATGGTGTATTTACAAAAGCCAGACCAAACATCAAAGCGTTTTTTTACATGACAGTTGCCAAACCTCTTTCTAATCCCAATTTGCTCAACACGGCAGTCATTATTGCTGCTTTGGGTTATTTTGTAGATATCTACGACCTTGTTTTGTTTAGTATCGTGCGGGTGCAGAGTCTAAAATCGCTTGGATTTTCGGGCGAGGAGCTTACCAGCAAAGGTATCTTGTTGATAGACATGCAAATGCTTGGTATGCTGGTTGGAGGCATTCTTTGGGGTGTTTTGGGTGATAAAAAAGGTCGTCTGTCTGTTTTATTTGGCTCTATTCTTACCTACTCGCTGGCCAATATTGCCAATGGCTTTGTGGATAATATCACTAGTTATGCCGTTTGGCGTTTTATTGCAGGTATTGGCCTTGCGGGCGAGCTGGGAGCTGGCATTACGCTAGTGGCAGAGGTTTTACCTAAAGAAAAACGCGGCTACGGCACTATGATAGTGGCTGTTATAGGGCTTTTGGGTGCGGTAGTGGCTGGTTTTTTACATAATTACTTTGACTGGCGCGTTTGTTATTTTGTAGGTGGAGGTTTGGGTCTGAGCCTACTGCTCTTGCGTATAGGCATGGCGGAGTCAGGCATGTTTGCCGAAACCCAAGAAAAAGGGGTCGCACGCGGCAATTTCTTTGCACTTTTTACCAAAAAAAGTAGGCTTATCAAATACCTGCGTTGCATTTTTATTGGCCTTACCACGTGGTACGTCATAGGTATTTTGGTAACTTTTTCGCCAGAGTTTGCCAAGTCTATGGGAGTGGTGGGCGAAGTGTCGGCTGGCACAGCCATTATGTTTGCATACGGCGGCTTGGTGGTGGGTGATTTGCTCAGCGGTTTACTCAGCCAGATTCTAAAAAGCAGAATCAAAGTCATGTTTATATTCCTCACCGCAAACATCGTAGCGGTATCGTTTTTTTTGAGCGCAAGTGGCGTAACAGCCAATACTCTTTATTGGTTATGTGGCTTTTTGGGTGTAGCAGCTGGTTTTTGGGTCATTTTTGTAACCATAGCCGCCGAGCAGTTTGGTACCAACCTGCGTGCCACTGTTACAACCACTGTGCCTAACTTTGTAAGAGGTGCGCTAGTGCCACTTACGGTACTTTTTCAGTGGCTAAATAGTTCTTATGGTGTCCTCAATGCTGCTATTTATGTGGGTCTTTTTACCATCGTGGTGGCATTCATATCACTCTGGGGGCTAAAGGAAACCTTCCACGAAGATTTAAATTATCAAGAAGACTGAGTTGAATGCTTTTGAGCCTGCATTTTTTACACAAACGTCTTTTATAGTTTGAATATTTGGTTTTTGTGTTTAATTTTGCGCCTCAATTCTTAGAGAGGTGTCCGAGTGGTTTAAGGAGCACGCCTGGAAAGTGTGTATGTGGGAAACTGCATCGGGGGTTCGAATCCCCCTCTCTCTGCTCTTAGAGCCATTTTTAGGCCGAAATTCTTTTTAAATGTCTGTTTGGGACTCCCTGTTGCTTTTATTGAGTCTTTTTTGGCTTCTTCAAATAAGCTTTTCTGCTTCTTTGACTTGGTTGTCCTTTTTTTTTAGGACTTCTCCCAAAATCAAACCTATTGATAATCAAAAACTGACAGTGAGCGTCGTGGTGGCAGCCCGTAACGAAGCACTCCACTTAGAGGTTCTGCTTCAAGCACTTTCTGGGCAAAAATATCATGATTTTGAAATTGTGGTGGTTAATGACCGCTCCACAGACCAGAGTGCCAGTCTGCTAGACAGTTGGCAGCAAAAAATAGATAAGCTGCGCGTGATAAACCTTCAAGACAAACCTGACGCGCTCGATGGCAAAAAAAATGCCCTCACACAAGGTATCCATGCTGCTCGTGGGGCTGTTATCTTGCTCACTGATGCTGACTGTGTGCCTGCCTCTACAGACTGGATAGAGGGCATGACAAAGCCTTTTCAAGACCATAACATTCAAATTGTTTTAGGATTTTCTCCTTACAAGTATTTGCCTACTTGGCTCAATGCCTTTATACAATACGAAACGCTCTACACAGCCGCTCAATACTGGCTTGCCTGTGCGTGGGGCATTCCCTACATGGGCGTGGGCAGAAATTTAGCTTATCGCAAGTCTTTTTTTGAGCAAAAACAGGGCTTTAGTGCTTGGCAGCATTTAAAAGGAGGCGATGATGATCTTTTTGTAGGGCAGCATGCCCAAGCGCACAACACGCTTTGTGTGGCTGAGCCTGCCTATCACACCCTTTCTGAGCCAGAAACCTCATACAGTGCTTGGCGTAGTCAAAAATACAGACATTTGAGCGCAGGAAAACGTTATTTATTTAAACACAAACTGCGCTTGGGACTCTGGCAACTTTCTCAATGGGCTATGTTGGGCGGTATTTCAATCATGCCGTTTTGGATAGAAGAGCACCCTGCGATTGGCTGGTTTTTGGGCTTTCGTTATCTTTGTTTTACGCTGGGTCTTTGGCTGTTAGCTAAAAGGCTGAAAATTAATTTGTCAATCTTTTTGATTTTTTTGTTTGAATTTGTATATTTTTTGTATTATTTTGTGAACTTGTTTGAGATATTACGCAAGCAGCCTGTGAAATGGAAATAGAGGACGATTTCGAGTTTGATTCTAAAAAAAGCTTTTCAAATAAAGCTCTGAAGGACTTTGACCTCATTGACAAGGCTGTTCAAGGAGATGAGAAAGCCTTTGGGGAGTTGATGGTGAGGTACAAAAACTCTGTTTATTTTATGCTGCTCAAAATGGTAAAGAATACCGATGATGCAGAAGATTTGACCATTGAAGCCTTTACCAAAGCCTTTAAGAGTCTTAAAAACTTTAAGAAGGATTACACTTTCAGTACTTGGCTTTTTAGGATTGCCACCAACAACTGCATTGATTTTATCCGAAAAAAGAAAATAGAAATCCTCAGTATACATGGCTCTTACGCCAGCGATAGTGGCGAGTCTGTTAATTTGGACGTAAAGGATGGTAATTTAGATCCCCAAGAGCGCACCATTAAAAACCAAAAAATAGAGCTTGTACAAGAATTTGTAAGTCTACTGCCCAAAAAATACAGACAATTGGTAGAGTTACGCTATTTTGAAGAGCTTTCCTACGAGGAAATTGCTGAGAGATTAGACTCCCCTCTAGGCACAGTCAAAGCCCAATTGCATCGCGCCAGAGAGCTTTTGTTAGATATTGTTAAAGACAAACGCGACGCTATCTAGTATTTGTTTATGCGGGTTTCACTCATTGTTTAGATGAAAAAGAGTATGCTTAAATGTGCTTTTAAGTCCAAAAGCAGATCACTTCCCTCTGAAAATCAAAAACTTACCACCCACACTCCCCCTCTTGTAAATATTAAGAAAAGAGCTATTGAGCCAAGCAGTTCTGCCAAAAAGGTACTAATTTTGCGGCTTATATTTTGCATCTTGTTTTTTTCATGTCCTTGTCTCGTCCCATACTCATCACTGGTTCGCATCGTTCGGGTACTACCTGGCTAGGTAAGTCTCTGGCTCTCAGTCAGGAACTTCGGTATGTGGAAGAGCCTTTTAACTTAAGTATCAACAAAGGTCGCCCACCTCTCTATCTCAAATACTGGTTTCATTATATTTCCGAAAATAGTCCAAACTATGCCCCAGAAGCTTTCGCAAAAGCTTTTGGACTCAAAACGGCCTATCTCAAACAACTGGCCTCAGCCCAAAGTCTTAAGCAACTCTACTGGGAGTTGCTACACTGCTGGGAGCTCTGGAAACAAAACAGGCGACACGTTCGTCCACTTATCAAAGATCCTTTGGCGTTTTTTTCAGCTCCTTGGATTCACAAGCAGTATCAAGCGGAGGTTATTGTACTCACTCGTCACCCTGCTGCATACGTGAGTAGCGTTCTCAAAATGAACTGGCGACACGATTATAAGCACTTTCTCAACCAACCTGCCCTTATCAGAGATTATTTGAAGCCATTCGAGGAAAAAATTATTTTTTTGAGTCAAAATGAGCACTCGGCAATAGAAAACGCTGTTTGGATATGGAATATGATTGCACACGTTACCTTAGTTTTTAAAGAACAATATCCCAACTGGCATTTCCTCTGTTATGAGGATTTGGCAAGTGAGCCTTTGTGCAGTATGGAAAAGCTTTACAATAAACTGGGGCTTGTTTTTGACCAACGCATAGCTCAAGAAATTCAGAAAACAACCTCCGAACAAAATGACGTTTTCAAAACCGAAGTGGTTCAACATCAGCTTTTTCGTCATAGCAAAGCCCTTGTACACGCATGGAAGCACGAGCTCGATGAAGCAAGCATAGCCCGCATACGAGAACTTACATCACCTTACTCGCCCTATTTTTATACGGATGAGGACTGGTAACATGGCTTCTCCTAGCTTAAAAGCCTAATCTTTATATATTTCTGTTTGGATATTTTGTTTTAAGACGCTTAGTTTGCAGATAATTAATGCTTTAAAAATAATTTACCAATCTATTTTTTAGTTTGACTTTCATTTAAAAGTAAAGATGATGTACTTGAAATATCTATCCATTATGTGTTGCGTTGTGTTCGTGGCTATGAGCTGCTCAAAGGAAAACAGCGGCCCTAGTGACACTCAAAAGCCTCTTATCAAGATTATAAGTCCTGTTGAGGGCTTTGATTCACCCAGTGGTGTGCCTGTAGCTATTTCTGCTTTGGTAGAAGACGAGGAGCTTCATGCGCTCAGGGTAGTTGTTAAGCAAAAAAGCGACGGTGCAATCTTGTTTGAAGAGTCCCCTGATGTACACGGTCAGAAATCTTACAGTCTGAATACAACCTATACAGCCACTGGCTTGCGCAGACCAGTCTCTGCCCGTCTTACGGTCATAGCCACAGATATGAGTAAAAATACCGACTCTTTGAGCGTAGGTTTCACGATTAATCCTTAATTTATGCAAGACAATATTTTGCACGCGCAACTAACAACAAAAAGCTATGATGGTACGTATATAATGCAATAGTTATTGCTTTTTGTTGTATGAAAAAGACCATAGGAATCCTCTTTATCATTTTATTGACCCACTTTGCGGTATTTGCGCAGTTACAAGTGGAGAACAAAACAGCCCAGACTTTACGTTTGGCAGCCGCTTACTATTTAGAAAATGACAAAGAGCAGTGCTATCACACACAAGGTTGGTTTGAACTCAAGCCAAATGAAAAAATAGTGTTGCTCAAAGACAAGTTACAGCATCGATACTATTATTTTTATGCAGAAAAAATTCCGTCTGGTGCAAAAATAGAAGGTGATGGTACATTTAAATATGCTGTTAGCAATACACAGGCCTCTTTTGACTTGAAAGATGCAGATTCACCAGCGGCAAATGCCACTGCACCATTTTATAAGTTTGTACAAGTGGACATTGGCGACAACGAAACTTTTACTTATAGTTTGGTAGATTAACAAGTAAGCATCGACTTGTTTTTTTGATAAAAATATCTCAAATTTTGATATTGATTAATTTTTGTTCGTTATTTGCAAAAATACAATCTCGTTTTTTAGACTCACTAAAATCTTTTAAAGCTCTTTATGTATCACAAAGACTCCGCAGAAAACGCCAGAAATGATACTTCTACGGCTTTTCGTTTGTTTACGGTTGCTGAAGGCAGTAAGCTTTTTACTGCTACAGCTCTCAATATTCTTCTCACTATCGTCACGCTGGGCTTATATTGGCCCTGGGCTAAAGCCTCTATTATGCGTTATCAGATAGGAACCCTAGAGCTGGGCGGCAGTCGCTTTGTATTTCATGGCACAGGCAAGGAAATGTTTAAAGGTTTTCTGATGGCTGCTCTGGCTTTTATTTTGCTCAACTCCATTCACATCACAGGTACTATACTCCACAATGACACTTTGATTGCTGTTGGTTACTTTGTGCTTTATGCGGGTATTTTGTCGCTATTACCCGTGATTATACACGGTTCATTGCGTTATCGCCTTTCACGAACTACTTGGCGTGGTATTAGGCTTGGGTATAAGGGGGATTTAAAGCAACTCTATGGTATTTTTATACCAGGTGCGCTATTGTCTTTGGTTACCCTAGGTCTCTACTCTCCTTTTTTGTTTGTGGCCACGAAGCGTTATATTTACCAACACATCCGATTTGGTCATTTGGAATTTGAATATGACGGCGTTGGCTCTGAAGTTTTTATGATGAGGCTCAAAAATTTGCTACTCATCCTCTTTACCTTTGGCTGGTACGGTTTTGCGGCCATGCGTGATGAGTTAAACTACGATTACGGCCACACTATACTGAAGCAAGATGGTAAGGTACTGCGTTTCCATGCAAAATTCAAAGCGACAGAGCTGTTCACTTTGGGTATTACGTCTTATTTTTTATCTGCCTTCACTTTAGGTTTGGCTTTTCCTTGGATATGGGTTAACTACATGAAGTATACGCTCTCCAGCATTGTTCTTCAAGAGCCTCTTCTTCTGGACAGAGTGGTTCAGAGCCAGCAGATAGATCGCGACGCAAGTGGCGATATGATGGGCGATCTTCTTGACTTAGACATAGTGTTCTAATTTCGGGTCTCTTTCTGCGTTATTTATAAACAGCCACGCCAGCAAGCCTATACCAACCTAGAAGCTTGCTGGCGTGTGTTTTTATAAAAAATACACGGCTGAGAAAGCCGTGGCGAAAAGAAGGTAGACAACCTCTTTGGGTTCGATAGCTGCAATTTGGATAAATACAGCCCAAAAAAGAAGACAAGACCACCCAAAGGTGGTCTTGTCTTCTGATTAAAAATCTATAAAACAAGCGCGTTTATTGCTTTACAAACTGCTCTACGACCCAAACACCTTGGCCAGAGAGCCTAACGGCATAAGTGCCAGACGGTTGAGAAAGATGTGGCGAAAAGAAGGTAGACGACCTCTTTGGGTTTGATGGCTGCAATTTAGATAAATACAGTTCAAATCAGAAGCCAAGACCACCTAAAGGCAGTCTTGGCTTCTGATTAAAAATCTATAAAAGAAGCGCGTTTATTGCTTTACAAACTGCTCTACGGCCCAAACACCTTGCCCAGAAAGCCTAACCGCATAAGTGCCAGATGGCAAGAAGCTAACCGAAACAGCCGTGGAAACCTGTCCGTTCAGAGCCTCTAAGCTTTGTTTATACACTTCGCGGCCATTCATATCTATCACAGCAAGTTCTACCTTGCCGCTCAAATCAGCTCTTTGGTATGCCACACTGAAAGCTCCTTGGTTAGGGTTTGGATAGATAACCAAGCGGCTGCGATCCACTTTCGTGTCGGTGGCTATGACTACCTCAAACGCTTCACTAACAGAAAGTTCACCTTTTTCAGATTGAGCCATAACTTGATAGAATCCGCTCTTGTTGGCTTCCAAAAGGGCTTTGGCTTGGGTCTTGAGTGTATCGCCATTACACAGCCACACATAACCCTGCTTGATGGCAATGTTGCTTTCGGCTGCCAACACAACACCCACAGCACTGCTGCCCTTGCTGGTTAGACTCACTTTAAAGCTGCTAGAACAGGCTCTTACCACATAACGAACCTCTGTGCGGGGGCTTGTACAGCCACCCACTGTGGCCTGTACCCAAATCATGTAGGTACCCAAGGCAGGTGTCGGTAAAGTCAGTACGGGACCTGTACCCATGAGTGTGCCGCCGCTGGCCGCATTATACCATTCGTAGGTAACGCCTGATCCTGAGCCAAAGGCAATGAACGTGCCAGGAGTACCCAGACAGATAAAGCGCGAGCTGCTTACTTGAGGCGCAGTAGGTGCTGGCCTTACGGTAACTGTGGCAAAGAGGGTGTCGCCACAACCCAACAAACACGCTGCTGAAGGTGAACCATATACATAAGAAATGGTGTGAGTGCCTACGCCTGCTGCTGCTGGGCTAAACACTGAACCTGTAACGCCAGGCCCTGCAAACGTGCCGCCATCTAAGCTCGTAAAGAGCGATAAGTCTACTGATGAAAGGCTCACACAAACGTCTGGTATGCTGCTAAATGTAGCACCGCTGCCCGAAGCATTAACGGTGATGTTGCGGCTCACAGAATTTGTGCAACCTGTTGTGGGGTCGGTGTACGTGTAAGTGATGAGATGCGTACCGCTTCCCGCCACAGCTGGGTCAAAGTTGGTACCGCTCACGCCCGCGCCGCTGAATGTGCCGCCAGCTGGGCTGGCATACGTGCTGAGGTTCAGTGCTGGATTGAAGCTACACATACGCGGAAGTGCCGCTATACTCACGCTAGGTGCAGACACAACCTGAACGTACAGGGTAGCAGAAGCTCCACAGCCCGTTGCGCAGTCGGTATACTGGTAAAGTACGGGATAGGTGCCGGGCGCAACCAATTGCGGGTCAAAGTCTGAACCTACCAAGCCAGAGCCTGTAAAGGTGCCTGTATTGGGGCTTACAAAGGAGAGTAAGCTCAAAGGAGTTGCATTCTGGCATATCACGATAGGCATAGGGCCTGTAACGGTGATGACAGGAACTGGACTAACCACCAAAGTAAGCGTTGTGCCTCCTGTGCAGCCCGCAGGCGATGTGTAGGTATAGCTCACGGTGAAGGTGCCCACACCGCTCACGGAGGGGTCAAACAGAGAGCCGCTTACGCCAACACCTGAAAAGATACCACCCGAGGGGCTTACAAGACTGTTTAGGTCTAAGGCTGCACCACCTGCACACAGTGCGGGAGGGGCGGTGGTGGTAATGCCAATGGTGTCGCCCACTACGATAGTCAAGTAAGCTGTATCAGGACAGGTTGCAGCTATCGTGTAGCTAACGGTGTGAGTGCCCAAACCAGCTGCTGTGGGGTCAAATATACTGCCGCTTACACCTGGACCGGCGAATATTCCGCCTGAAGGACTTACGAAGCTATTCAAGTCTAATGGGACACCAGGCAGACATAAAGAAGGAACCGGTGTGGTGGTGATAAGGGTACTAGGTTCTACGGTAATGGTTAGATAAACAGTATCGGAGCACCCTGAGGTGGTAGTATAGCCAATGGTATGCGTACCCGCCCCTGCTGTTGCAGGGTCAAAAAACATCGTACCAGTTACACCTACCCCCCAAAACACACCTCCAGAAGGGCTTACGTAGCTATTAAGGTCTATTGCTTCACTGTTTGTACACAGAGCAGGTGGTGGCGTAACAGTGATTGGTGATGCAGGAGTTACTGTTAAAGTTAGTATAGTTGTTCCTGTGCAGCCCGCAGGTGAGGTATAAGTGTAGGTAACAGTGAAAGTACCCACACCACTCACAGCGGGATCAAACATAGTGCCGCTCATGCCTGAGCCTGAAAATACTCCACCAGAGGGACTTACTAGGGTACTCAAGTCCGATGCTGGGCCACTCACGCATAAAGCAGGTAGAGAAGTGCTAGGATAATCACCAAACCTTATTTTGAAAACTCCCATTTCTGTACTTACCTGTGTGCTAGCTACAGAGCCAGGCAGTGTGGGAAACATGGCACCGACTGGCGTACAAGAAGTCTGGTACAAAGTCAAGTTGTTTTTATCGAAACGGCCTTGTCCTGGGTGAGAGTGATCACTGGCTCCACCATAATAACTACCATATTGCAAGCCAGAAACAGAAGGAAGAAAGGCTGCCATATAAAATCCAGCACTAGAGTCTAAGAAGCCTGGCGTAAGTGGTAAACCTGTTAAAGAACCGCCTACACCTGTCGCACCAACTAGTATCACTCTTTCGCAGTCATCAACCATAAAGGCTGTGGTATTAAAGTTATAGCCTGAGCCGACAATGCTTGTTCCAAAAGACGTTTGAATAAACATAGTATTCAAGTTTGCAGCCAGTTTTATCAGAGCTTGCGTTCCGGCAGTACTATATGTGGTACCAACGACAGCTAGAGTACCTTTAGAGGCACCTGCTGCATAAACCTCACCTGTGCTAAGCTGGTCTAAAGCTAACAACTGGTCAGTTGAGCTTGTGCCCCAATAAGACGCATTAAACGCCATAGTAGTGCCGTTAAAGCGACCAATAAAGCCATCGCGACCACCATTGTAAGTTGGGTCAAAACTAGTAGCTGTTGCAAGAGGAAGCAGAGCAGCGCTAGCTACAGAGCCGCAAACATAAATGTTGCCTGATGTGTGTGGAAGCAAATCATAAGCACCATCATTACCTGCGCCACCAATAAAAGTACCGTAGAGAACACTTCCTAATGTGGAACTCATATTGACAACTACGCCGTCCTGACCACCACCATGCACGGTTTGGTAAGAACCTACAGTAGTTGGAAAATTTGGTGAAAAACTTGTACCACAAAGCCATACACCAGAGCTGTTTGCAAAAATATCTGCTCTACCCTCGTCGCCATATGCTTCAAGTATTTTGTTTTCACCATCATTATTGTTACCGCCTAGGAAGGTAGAATTGATCAGTACACTACCTGACGAATTGATTCTGGACACAAAATAATCATATGAGCCGCCGTTGTAAGTTGCGTCAAAAGCACCTGCTCGCGTCGGAAAGTTGGTGGAGGCTGTTATACCTAGCACATATACTGAGCCATCAGGCCGAACCGTAATGCTATGAACCTCATCAAAGGCACTTCCACCAAGGTAAGTTGAATAGAGTATAGCGGTACCAGTAGGATTCAACTTAGTAATACACGCGTCCCACTGGCCGCCAACAACCGATTGGAGTGCGCCAATAGTAGTTGGGTAGCCTGGGCCAAACGCGCGACCTGCAGCATAAATATTGCCGCTCGCGTCATAGTCTGAGCAAAAAGCATTGGTTGAATGTGTGAAAGACCCCATAAGCGTAGACGCTTCTACAGTGGGATCTATAACCAAAGGCAAAGTTTTATCATAACCATTTGGAAAGTCAAAGCCAAAAGAGCCATTAGCAAACGCCACATAGGTACATTCTATAACGTACCTATCTGAACCACGTACTTGATAGGCCAGAGGCTTATTTTCTACCACTGAGCCAAGTGGTGTGAAGAGTTTTAGACGACCGTCAGAGGTAATTTCAAAATTTTGAACCCCTTTATAGTCCCATTTTATGGAGTTAGGATCACCACCTATATTCACAACATAGTCATATTTGAAGTTGCCTTCATGCTGCTGCGCTACAAAATCTATATCTGGGAAAATATTACTGTACATGTACTTGTTATACACGCTGCTAGAAAATGCCCCATTTTCAGAAATTCTATTTACTTGGTATGAGCGCTTATCTATACCTTTGAACGCAGCTTTATTACTATTGAGCCAGTTCATTTGAAAGGAAAACGAAGATTGATCATGGCTTTTATCGCAGCCAATATGCGCTTCATGCGCTTCATCATGCAATGAGCCTATTAAAGTGTAAGTAATCTTATCTTTTTCCAAAAACAAATTGGTATTATTCTTGAACGCGCCAGTTGCTATTACGTTATTAGGGTAATGACCCGTATTTTGTTCAAAACCTGGTGGCGTGTTTGAAGAATGTGCAAGCGAATAGAAGCAGCTAAGAATAGTTGCAGCTAAGTACCCTAAAAAAGATTTTTTAAGCATATCAGGTGTTGTTTAATAAAAAAGAAATACAAGCGTAATAAACTAGATTGTGCTGTGTGGTTATTAAACTGATTACTGTGCAAATATAAAATAGCAATTTTTTATTTGCAATTTTTTATATTCTTTTTCTTCCCCAAATATTAAGCTGCAAGTCCATACCATTCATTGTTTTTAGCTCCCAAAGTGGCCTGGAGCTTTTAATTCCAATACTTTCCACATACACATGAAAGTTGTGTTCTTCTAAAATATCTAATATCTTTGAAAGACTTTGTGGCTGATTATCAAAAGAATGATATTCAATAAAAATATTTTTTACTAGATGTAAACAGGGGGCAATTTCAGCTAAAACAATATATTCTGCGCCCTCTATATCCATTTTTAGCATATCCACAGGCTTTTGTATGTACTTTGACAACCGCTCAGTTTGCACACTCAAAGGCTGGGCAGACAGCTGTTCAGTTAAATGCCCGCCGTCAGCCCCTTCAGACCTAAAATATAGCGTGCCCTCGTTATTCCAAAGAGCTTTCTGAATCACTTGCACGTTCTGAATACGGTTATTTTGAATATTTTTTAATAAATAATCGCAAATTTTAGGGTCTGGCTCAAAAGCAATAATTTGAGATTTTGGATAATACTCCACAAAAAAAAGTACACTTAAACCAATATTAGCGCCTGCATCAATGATATAGGACGAATCGCTCGACTTAAATGTATATATTTGCCTATTCCAAATTTCATCGTACGTAAATACGAAAGATTTAGCATCAGGTATAGACAATGTATAGCTCTTTACTTTTACTCGCAGTGGCTTGTAACGCTTTTTAAAGAGCAAAAAGGCCAATTTGAAATGTCCTTTAAGTAGAAATAAAAATGCTGTTTTTAGGGTATAAATCATTGCTAAACGCGGTTAATTCTAATCCGCCCATTTGATAAACAGTAGAGCGTTATAAAAACAAAAGTATGGTAAATTTAATAAATCTCCTAACAGTTCTCTATTCTGCTAGTTACCAGATTCCAAAAATTTGGCATACTGTGCATTGTACTTTTCTGCGGCCATTCTCTGGAGTGCCAAAAAGATGTCTGGTCTTTTCATAATTTCATGGCTCATTTCAAAGAAAGCCCCAATGCCATGCGCATACACAAAGCCTAGAGCTTCATAGTCTACCATAAATGAGCGTCTGTTGGTCAGATTCACCATGAGGCCCACCTTGTTGCGTTGTAGCGCGTCAATGAGCGTGAGCGAGTATTCGGATATAAAAAAATCGCCGCGCGCCAAATCCTGTTCCAAGCTGAGCAACGACACAGCGAGGTTGGGCAATCCGCTCTGCCTCACCAGCTCCTCCACACGCCCCACCGCGTCTTGCCCCTCATGAAGAGGGTGTTGCATGGTGGGGTGGAGGCGAATGATGAAGGTCTGCTGTGGGCAGGTGGCGGCTAGTTTTACGAAGCTAAGCAAAAGGATGTCGGTATCGGAGCGATTGATGGTGGCAGACCAGTCGCCAGCGTGTTGGAGCAGCAAAACCACTGTTCTAATGCCCTCAAAATTCCCCTGACGGACTTGCATAAAGTTTTTTTGTAAGAAAGACGTAGGTTTTAGGCAGGGAATATGGTATTTTCGCCAATAACTGTCATCGTACATATCTCTGACCACAATGGTGCCGAAAGGTAAGCCACGCGCCACATACTCGAAGTAATTGGTGGATCTGAAAGCGTCGTTAAAAATATAGATGTCGTTTCGCAGCTCTGAGTAACGCGATGCGCCAAAGTCGTGCATATTGACGGCAGCCCTTGCTTCCTTGCGCGAGCCTTGTGTAAGATCTTGGGCTATTTTGTCAAAGATGCGTTTATAAACTTTGGCGAGTTTGTTGTTTTTGAGGCTCCACACCAGGTGTTTCCAGACCGACACTTTGAGAGTGCTTATTTTGATGTCGGCAGTCCATTTGAGCCTTCGGGGCAGCATCAGAAAGACATAAAAAAAATCTGTGTCTTCCACCACCGTAACCGTGAGGGTGCCGAGTACCGCTATTTTTGTTTGGAGTCCGCTCCATAGTTTTTGGGGGGCGGTGGTTCTGTTTTCGTAGTCTAGCTTAAAATTTTTGAGGGTTTTGGCTTGTGGTATCTGCTTCCAAAACTCTATGGAGATTCCCAGATTGTAGATTGTGGTGGCATCTGCCTGATAATAAATGGTTTTGAACTCATACTGTTCCTTTTGTAGCTTTTTCCAGAGGGTTTTGTGCTTAAAAAATAGCATTTCTTCTGACAAAATATACATGTAGTTGGGGTGTGCGGTGTTGTTTTTCACCCGCTTTGCGGTGCTCTGCACAGCCTGCTGGTCTATCTGCGTGGCTTCTTCGTCCGAAAACCAGCAGGCCATAAAAGAAAACTCTAAGTTTGCTGGGCAAGCATTTTGCAGGAAGTCTGTTTCGTGTTCAAAGAGGAAATGCGTACTGATTATCAAAAACTTAGCTTCCTTGGCGTTGCTTACCAAATCTAAGACTTGCCAAATGTCTGTGTTGGCATTGATGAGCAAAAGTGCTTCAAATTGCTGCTGTTTATGCGTGATTGTGGCTTCCATCTTTCCATATTTTTAGGCGGTTCTTGAGTTTGATTAAGTGCGGTTTATGGCTTTCTTTGAGCCAAGGTTCAAGGTCTTGGCCTGCTTTGGCTTGTTTTAGGAGCCAGAGAAACTCTTCGCCTTCTGTTCCGCGTTCGCTCCGCCAAATGGTAAAATCTGTGTATTCTGAGCTTGTTTCCAAAGCTTTGAGCTGTATCTGGGGGGAATCTTTTTCTATAGCAGATAGAATATCAGAGTTGATACTCTGCAACCACAAAAATTTGGTCAGAGAGTCGAAATGAGCTATTTCTTGTTCCTGCCACCATAAATCTTGTACAAAACCTAGCATTCTCATTTCTCTCATCCAGGGCATAAGCGTGTGGGCGGGATACTGGGTGTAAGTGCCTGCATCCCCATGCGGGAGCACAAATTTGAGCAATAAGAGAGCTTCCGAAAGCAGTACACGACTGCGCTTTATATTTTCTTTGCGCAGCCAAGTTTCCTCACGCAAAAGGCCGTCAGGAATAAAAAATGGGCTTTCACCATCGCGCCACCCAAAAGCAAATTGGTCAGTTAGTGCACTATTGGCTATATTCCAATCCTCAGCAGAAAAGGTGTGCAAAGAGTTCAAATAGCCTTTTGTGAGCTCATAACTGAACGGAATGCAAGGGAAAAGCTCATTGTCAAAAGTCTGTATCAAATACGGTGTTTTGGCTAGGCGGTCTTGACGTTGTCCCTTAAAGCGTCCTGGATTTATAAAAACGCCTTCCACAGCCAAACGCTTCAGTTGAACGAGCTGACTAGAGGTCAGCATAAACTCTGGTGGCAGAAACCAATTGGAAACTTTTTTAAAAGTTTTTTGGATAAGCTCAAAACCTACTTTGCAGTTTTCCTCAAAGCCCAAATCTGTTCTTAAAACAGCTAAATCGTGACTGTAGGGACGAAGTAGCACTTCAAAAAGATGTGAATTGTCATTGACAAGCTGCCAAGCTTCAGGGCAAAGACACTGCACGTCTGCCACTGTAGCACCAGGAAAGCCCAAGACCACCTTTCTTTGATAAAATACGTACAATTCTATCCAGCGATAAAACTCTGATTTTTTGTTGCCAGTCAGCATTTCTAACCAGCGTTTGGCGGTCAGACACGAAGCATCGGCGTTAAAATTGATGATGTCTACTACAAACACTTAGCCTGTATTGTTTGATATTGAGGAATGCTTAAAATAGAAGCAGAATACCCTGCGTCATTTACTTACAGCCCAAACATACACAAAATTACGCTTGAGCCATACCCAACCTTCAGCAAAGGTCTAAAAAAAATTGCGTTTTAACAGCCCAAAGTATCGGGGTCTATCACTTTAATCAATTCTCGAAGCTGATATTGGTCCTGGTAAAGCGCTCTGATGATTTCGGCCACTTTGTATTGTTCTGCTTCTGTTTTGAGATAAACCACGAGCATATCCGCCTCAGAATCAAACTCTATACTCTCACTGAGCGAATTATATTGCTCATTGATTAAAAGGCTAAGCAGACCCTCCCAAGCGTAACCATTGCCAATGTAACCATACTCCTCAAAAAGAGGCTGCAATTCATGTGTTTCAGCGATGAGCAGAGTAACCACATAGCTACCAGGGTATCCGCTCAAACGACAGGGTAAATAACTCAAATCTGACATAAAAATATAAGTTTGGGTAGATACTTGTTCGCATTCTTTTGTATAAAACTAAATAAAAATTGAGTGCAATGTTTAAAAAAACAGTCTATAAATTCAGTATCTGCCCTCAAAATACCGTTTCGAACTACTTAGACCATTTGAAACATAAATCTCTCGGCTTCTACTAAAACATTTTGAGTGGTATTGGGCAGCTCGGGTCTGTAGGGCGTACTGAGCCTGACATAATTTTGGGTAAAGCCTTCCAAAAGTCCATTTTTAGGTGCGTTTTCCCACAAAACGCTATGAACTAGTCCCAAATTTTGTTCATAAAAGAACCTCTTTTTCTTTTCAGAAAGTATTCCCAGCATAGCAGCCCTTTCTTTCTTTTGAGTAGCGGTTACGGTATTTTCCATGTCTGCCGCACGTGTGTTGGCGCGTTCGGAATAGGGAAACACGTGGAGATAAGATACTGGCAGACTGTTCAGAAAATGGTAGGTGTCTAGAAAATCCTCTTGGCTTTCATTCGGGAAGCCTACAATAACGTCTACACCAATACAAGCCAGAGGCATACGCGATTTGATGCGCTCCACACGGCTTTTGTAGAGTTCTGAGAGGTATTTGCGGCGCATAAACTTCAAAATTTTATCAGAACCAGACTGCAAAGGCACATGAAAATGCGGCATAAACTTCTTGGACTGCGCCACAAAATCTATCAGTTCGTCTGTCAGTAAGTTAGGTTCTATAGAAGAAATCCTGATGCGTTCTATGGGAGTATCTTGCTCCAGAGCCTGCACCAAGTCATAAAAATGATATAATCTTTGGCCTTCTATCAAGCCAAAGTCGCCTGTATTGACTCCCGTCAGGACGATTTCTTTCGTACCAGACTCCGCTATTTTTCGGGCGGCTCTGAGTACATTGTCTATCGTGTCGCTTCGGCTAGCCCCACGCGCCAGAGGGATGGTACAAAATGAGCAGTGGTAGTCGCAACCGTCCTGTACTTTCAGAAAGGTGCGGGTGCGATCAGCCAAAGAGTAGGCCGCCGTAAAAGTGTTGGCTTGTGATATTTCAGAGGCACAAACTTGTACGGTGCTGTCTTTCTCGAATGTGTTGAGCACATCAAAGATTCTAAACTTTTCGGCTGCTCCCAAAACTGCATTCACGCCTGGTATGTCGGCTATCTCCTGTGGCTTAAGCTGCGCATAGCAGCCCACTACAACAACATAAGCCTGAGGGCTTTGAGTACGAAACTGTCTAATAATCTGTCTGCATTTCTTATCTGCATTGTCCGTTACTGAGCAGGTATTGAGCACCAAAACATCAGGGTTTTCGTGCTCTTCCACTCGTGCGTACCCACGTTCTTCAAACATTCTACCCAAGGTAGAGGTTTCTGAAAAATTGAGTTTACAGCCCAAGGTATGAAATGCTACTTTGCGCATAGTATTGATAATAAACGCTTTGTAAAATATTATTAAAACAGCACTACAAAAGTACAACTTACAACTCATAAAAAAAAGCCTTGTCAATGAGTTATACAATTAGTTCTATTCTAGGAAACAATTTGGCTTATAGACTTCAAAAAAAGTCTACTTAAGTCTGTTTGGTGTTATAATCAATTTGAAGTCAATGGCCAATAGAAACAGATTCTATACCGAGACTGGGCAAAAAAAGAGGCCGTTAGAATGTAACAGCCTCTTTTCCTTTTTATGCTATTTAACCTCTTTGAGAAGCTCTTCTACCGCTTTTTTGAGCTGCTGATCTTCTTGCTGAGCTTTGTGGTTGGGGTCGTTTTCTAAAATAAAATCAGGCACAGCACCGTTGTTTTCCATGTTTTTATCTTCGCTTACCGTAAACCAACCGCGATAAGGTAGGCGCAATAAAGAGCCGTCTATCATGCTCGTACCGCCCGTAGAAATAACCGCGCCAAAGGTTGGAATACCTACTAGCTTACCCATTTTGAGGGTTTTGAAGGCATGAGAGAAAATCTCTGCATTGGAATAGCTATTTTGGTTACAAAGAGTGGCCACAGGCTTGAGAACCACAGGCATCGGCAATCTCTCCCCATAAGGATAATAGGACTTGAACTTTAATTTTTCTTTCTCCAGATCCTTGGCTGCACCTCTTGGAATGGTATAAGCGTGTTGTTTGGTACTCAGAATGGACATCAAGTAGTCTGTTGTCCAGCCTCCTCCATTAAAGCGTACGTCAATGACTACTGCTTCTTTACCCTCGCAGCTAGCCACTAGTTCGCGCTCAAAACGTTCATAGCTTTCCCAGTCCATTCCTTGTATGTGAATATAACCTACTTTGCCTTTAGAGTACTTATCAGCGAGTTTTTTGCGTTCGTTAATCCAGTTTTCATACAGCGCGTCGTTTAAGTTGCTCACAGGGCGAATGACTACTTCACGGGTACTACCGCCTGAGTTACTCACGTTCAAAAGTACTTTTTGATTGGCTGTTTGATTCAATAATGCGTAAAAGTTCTGGCTCTCATCAAGCTTTACACCGTTGATGGCTGTAATGACATCTCCCACATCTAACTTACTGATATTGCGGTCGGCAGGCGAGCCTTTAAGCACTCTGAGTACACGCACCCCATTGCTGGCAGGTTCTATTTCTATGCCTAACAAACCCGTTTGATCAAATTGCACCTGTTCGCGGTCGCCTCCATACATGCCCAAGTGGCTGGCATTGAGTTCGCCCAGCATCATGTTGAACACATCACGAAAATCTTTTTTGGTAGAAGCTTTAAGTGCCCAGCCTTTGTACTTTTCTTTGATGCCATTCCAGTTCACACCATGATATTCAGGGTCGTAGAAGAAATCCCGCATAGTACGCCAGCCTTCTTCAAACATTTGCTCCAGTTCTTGTTTGTGGTTGATTTGCATAGAAGCGGAAAAAGGTACAGGCTCTGTTTTTGCGCCTTCCGCCATGATTCGCTGGATAGTACCGCCTTCTTTCATCATGTACAGAAACTTATAACTGGGTGAGAAACGCACACCGTATGGTGCTTGGCCGCCTTGCGTGAGCGCGGTAATCTCCTCACCCGTCCACTTCACAGAATATAAATCATTTTGTGCGTTGTAGGTTTCACGGCCAGGACGATTACTTACGAAATAGAAAGTTTTACCATCTTTAGACACGTTCAGATCTGTTTCATTGCCTGGCAGGCTTGTGACCTGTACCACACGGTTTGAAATATCCTCAAGGTCTATCACAAGCGGTTTCACTTCCTCTTTTTTGTCTTTTTTATTTTGAGTAGTATCCTTTTTATCTTTATTATCAGACTTTAATTCGGGTTTTGCATCAGATTTTGGCTCATCTTTAGCTGCATCCTTTTCCTCAAGCCACTCAGCTTTGGTCTTCTCTGCATCTGCTTTTTTAAGCCACACAAACCAAAGATTTAAATCATTATTGTTGCGAGCGGATAGAAAAACTAGCTTAGAACCATCAGCACTCCACACAGGCGAGGTGTCTGTACGCGGGTGCTTACTGACGTTCAAAGGCTTTGCACTTCCATCTATGGGCATGATGTACACCTCTTCATTAAAATTTAAATCTTCCATACTGAAAGTAAGCCATTTAGAATCGGGACTTACTCTTAAGCCCGCAGGATTGGCCCAGCCTTCCATGAGTTTTTTCTCTTGTTCTATTGTGCCATTGGCGGCAATATCAGCCACAATAAGAGTCCCTGTACCGCGCATGAAGAGAATTTTTTTACCGCTTGGAGAAATCGTTATGTCCCGCTCGTTGTCTGGCGTGTTAGTAAGGCGTACCGTTTTGTGTTTGAGAGTTTTAAACAAGTTACTTTCTTTTGGGTCATCAGAAAGTACCGCATAGAGATCATACTGTCCTTCCCGGTCTGAGGCAAACAATAGGACTGAGTCAGAGAGCCAAGCAATATCGCGATCATAATAGGCGTGTTTGGTCAGGCGCACTCCTCTTGGTTTCTCTTTGTCATTTTCTGTGATAAAAATTTCACCACGTATCACCAAAGCCATCAGCTTTTCGGAAGGATTGACAGCGTATTCAGAAGCATTATTGCTAAAGGTTTTGTTTTCTACTGGGTCAAAACGCTCGTCCTTAATCAACTCTAGCTTCAAAGCTTGCGGATTGGAGCCGCTTACTTGAGGGTTAATGGTATAAATATTGTCATCAGCCTCAAAAACAAGCTGTTTGCCGTCAGGTGTAACGTCAAAGTGTCTCACACCATCTGTTTTGAGTTTGGTTACTTGGCGTGTGGAGGTGCTTGGTGTCCCCTTTTCGTCTACTTCTAATGCATAAATATTATAGGTTTCGTCTATTTCGGAAATAAAATAAAGACTTCTGTTGCCACCCCAGTCAGGAAAGGTGCAATTGCCTTCAAAAGATGTTATCTTTTGATAGGTTTTATTTTTGGTATCATAGAGCCAGATTTGTTTGTTGGCATAACCGCGATAACGCTTGCGATAAGGGTCGTTAGGGCCTCTCATAAAAGCAATGAAACGTCCGTCTGGCGACATGGATGCATGACTCCCTACCGCATCGAGCAAACGCTGTGGCGTACCGCCTTTGGCAGAAACCGTATGAATTTCGCCGTCCCACTCCACTTCAGCAAAGATGCCTTTTGTCCCAAAAAGCAACTGGCCGTTCGAAGTCCAATCAAAAAGGGTCTCTGCTGAGGAATTATAAGTGATGCGCATAGGATTACCACTGTTGGCCGACATCACAAACAAATCATTGTTACCAAAACGGTTGCCCTGAAAAGCAATATTTTGACCATCAGGACTCCATTTTGGCATGGCCTCATAAGCTTCATGTATGGTCATGCGGTAGGCTTGCCCTCCGTTGGTGGGCATTTGCCAGATATCTCCCTGATAAGAAAAAGCCAAGCGGCTGCCGTCTGGGCTTAGAGCAGGATAGCGAATCAGATACTGCGCTTGCAAACAGGATAATACAGCAAGGCTCAGCAGCAGGCTTAAGATGAAAACTTTCGTTTTAAGCATTGTGGTGAAAATGGATTAGAATAAATAACTTTTTAGTTTTGTGTAATCAATAAGGCTGCCATTATCACCAAAACACCTTACTTTTTTTTGACTGAGTGGTGTGAAAGAGAATCAAAAATAGGTTTTGCGGGTAGCTGCCCAAATCTAGTAGTTTTAGTTGGGTTATTTGTTATCCTTGAGGTGTTTGATAAGCATAAAAAGGGCATTCTGAGTAGCTAAGACCATGTTTAAACGTCTAACTTTGGCAAAAGAAAACTTTCGTGCAAATGTGCCTTGTGCAGTGCTCAAGCCAATGAAAACTGTCCCTACAGGCTTGGCATCACTGCCCCCATCAGGCCCCGCCACACCCGTTACAGAGAGCGCAATATCTACACCCAGAGCCAAGCGTGCGCCCAGAGCCATATCGTGTGCAGACTCCTCACTTACTGCTCCCACGCGGTCTAAAACATCATTTTTTACACCCAAAGCACTAGTCTTGACGGCATTGCTGTAAGCAATCACACCACCTTTGAAATAGTCAGAGGCTCCCGCTTTACGGGTAAGGACATGAGAAATCATACCGCCTGTGCAACTTTCTGCTACACCTAAGGTGAGTCCGCGCTCTTTGAGCATTCTTGCCACGACATCTTCCATATCATCTTCACCGTAAGCAAAAATATGTGGTTCAATGTAGGGTGTGAGTAGAGCCACTTGTTCCGCTAATTCTTTTTCCAATGCTTCTTTGCTTTGTCCAGTACCTGTTAGGCGAAGCATAACACGTTCTTCAGAAGGCAAATAGGCTAGTTTGATATGAGACGGCAGAGCGTCTTCCCATGGTTCAATCATATTGGCAAGGACAGACTCTGGTACTCCCAAGGTTTTGATTTTGCTGTGGATAATAACGGGCGGTTTGAATTTTTGCTTGAGGGCAGGCAGTATTTCTTCGGCAAAAATGGTTTTCATTTCAGAGGGAACACCTGGCATAGAAGCAAACACATGACCCTCGTGCTCAAACCACATGCCAGGTGCTGTTCCTGTGCGGTTGTGCATCACTCTGCCATTGGTGGGCATCAAGGCTTGTTGGCTGATGAGGTCATTAAGTGTACGCCCACGGGAAGCCAAAAGGCCACGAATATGTTCCAAGACTTCAGGTACCATCTGCATATCTACATTGAAATAACTAGCAATGGTTTTTTTGGTAATATCATCTTTAGTAGGGCCTAGTCCGCCAGTGGTGAGAATGATATTAGCTCTTGATTGCGCAGCCTTGAGCGCATTAGCGATAGCTTGCGATGTATCACCCACCGAAGTGCGATGTACAACATGAAAACCTGCAGAAGTTAGCGTCTCTCCTAGCCATTGAGAATTGGTATCTAATATTTGTCCATAGAGTATCTCATCGCCAATTGAGATAATTTCTACTGTTATTTTTTCTGCCATTGTTCCCTGAAAATTAGATTTTGTTAACTCTTTATTTTATCTAGCAATATTCTAATAAAAAATTTGTATGTGCAAATGTTTTAATTTAAAATGATACTTTGCATGGTTTTTGGTGATAGATTTATCTCAAAGAAAGTCACACCAGTGATTAGCCTAACTTTTCACCCAAAGAATCCTCTCTGATTTTGCGCTTGCGTCATGTTGGGTTATTTTTTATGACCTATGACAAGTTTTGTTTTATAAATAAAAAACTTTGATTTTTTACATCACTTATTGATTTTAAATGTTATGAACGTTTACAAAACCAAATACTTGGAAGCCGACTATTATGCTGACACCAAGTATGCAGAAGTGGCTTGGCAGCCAGCTACCGAAATGATGACCGCAGAGGAGTATAAGACAGAGTTCTTGGGCTATTACGGGTTATTCAAAAATCACGACATCAAACGGGTGCTGGTGAGCCAGAAAGATCTTAGGTTTAGAGTTGTGCCAGAGCTTCAGGAATGGGTAAACCAAAATGTATTTGCCCATCTTCCAAAATTAAACTTGGCCATAGTGCTTTCGGAAGATATCATAGCACAGCTAGCGGCAGAGCAGCTCATGGACGAAAAAGAAAGCAAAGCCGTGTTTACGACAAAGTTCTTCGGCTCTAAGGAAGATGCTAGAAAGTGGATTTTGAACTTGTAAAAACGTTTTAGTAATTGAGCGTCTTAAACATTTTTTTTGATATGCTCAGTCTGCTATATTGGCCAAAATTTCTGGCTGATATGCTTTGAGTAAATCTAAAAACTTTTGAACGGTGTCGTTCAGGGACTCTGAAGAGTGTCCTCCTGATGCGTTTTTGTGTCCTCCTCCTTTGAAGTACTTTCTGGCCAAATCCGCTACAGAAAAATTGCCTACAGATCTAAAAGAAATGCGGATTTCGTCAGAGTACTCTATAAAAATGGCCGCCACAGAAATCCCTTTGATAGACAAGCCATAGTTTACCAAGCCCTCAGAGTCACCATTTCGGAAGTTGAATCGTTTTAAATCTTGCTGCGAAAGTGTAAAATAGGCTGTTTGGGATTCAGGCAAAACGACCATGCGTTCAGCTAAGGCAAAGCCCAAAAGCCGCATGCGGTCTATAGAATTATTGTCGTAAATCAGACGATGCACCTTGGAGCTGTCCATTCCCAAGTCAATCAATTCTGCCACAATACGATGTACTTTACTGTTGGTACTGGGATGTTTGAAAGATCCAGTATCGGTCATCATGCCTGCATAGAGACTCTCTGCAATATTTTTGGTGATTAAATGCTTCAACCCAAGCATGTCAATCAGCTCATAAACCAACTCAGCTGTGGCCGCTGCTTTAACCGTCCAATGCTCGAATGTCGCCTCAATGGTTTTGCCAATGTGGTGATCAAGCAGAAGAGAGGTTTTTTGTTCAATATTCAACTTTTCAAAAGCTATAGGCTTGATTCTGTTAGTTTCAGAAAAATCGAGCAAAACAAGCAGCTTGGCTTCATCAATCAGCTTCTGACACTCCACTGGCTTGTTCTGATAAATGTGTACTTCTGTTTCGCTCGTCATCCAGTCCAGAAATTCTGGATAATCAGAAGGAGAAACCACCCTAACCTGGTGGCCAAGTTGCGTGAGCACACCTGCCAGACCTACACACGAGCCTAACGCGTCTGCATCAGGCTTTTGATGGGGTATAATCACCACTGGTAGCGGAGTTAGAAGGAATTCCTTTAGTTCGGATAGGTTTTGCATGAGAGGTAAAAGGAACGAAAAAGTGTTGAGCAAAAAGTACAAGCCCCTGCCGCAAAAGTAATGTATAGAATCTAGAGTTTATTATAAAATGCCAACAAACTTTTTTTGATGGCTCAATAAATTTTATAGCCAAAAGTAATCCGTTTTTGTTGACATCATTCAAAAATAAGTATCTTTGCCTTCGTATTGTTCAAAAACAAATTCTCTTGTCCATGCTGCGTATCAGACCTTTCTTGTTTATCATTTTTGTTTTTTTGAGTTTTTCATCTTGCAAAGCAGTCAGAGAGCTTCAGACTTTGTTCAACTGTGAGTTTAAGATGCGAGATTTTGCAGGCTTAAATTTAGCAGGTATTCCACTCGATGGTTCAAAAAGCATCACGGACTTTGGGCTTTTAGATGCTGCTAAGCTTAAGCTAGCCTACGACCGCAATGAACTGGCTCTGAACTGGACGCTGAATGTAGATGTTCGCAACCCAAATCCAAGTAATGCAGCCATCAATAGTGTGGATTGGATTTTTTTGATAGACAATATCGAGGTCATGAGAGGGGCTTTAAACCAGCGTTTTGCGGTGTCAGCCAATGGTGGTACAGCGGTCATGCCTCTATCTTTGGGTATCAATCTTAATAAATTGTTTAGTGGCAAGTCTATGAGCTGGATGTTTGATCTGGCTGGCGATATGAGCCAACAAAACATTGATTCAAAGCGCATTCAACTAAAAATTAGACCTTCTTTGAATGTGGCAGGTACGCAAATAAAATTGCCAGGTTATATGACTGTGGGTACGACTTACAAAAAAGCCCAAACCTATTCTTCTAGCCAGCCATAAATATATTTTTATTTTTTATGTAAAATCTTATATTTTTTCCGTTTACAACAGAAAGCATTCGGATTTTGTAGTGTTTTGATTACATGATTACTTTGATTTAAAGTTTGTTGGCCTGCTTTGTATGAACGCTGTTCTTAAATATGCTGTAGTTTGCCTCATCACACTCTGCATTTTGCGTGTGGGGGAGCGAGCTTTAGACAGCCACGAAGCTCAATATGACTCGTCAAAATCTTATTTAAGATCCTCTCATCCATTCAATGCACCTGCTTCTAGCCGCTTCTTTTGGGTAGAGGCACAGGAAGAGATTCTTGAAGAGAAAGAAGAGGAGTCCCACTCAGGATTTTCACCACATGAATTAACAGCTCATGTATTGCCAGCAGATATTTTTGCTAATTTCCGAATTTCTGCACTTTGTGGGTTATTCCTTTGCAAGAAATCTGTCAAGTACGGTGTTTGCAATGCTTTTGTGGGTGAACGCCCTGAGTTTTACATTCTGTATCAGAATTTGCGTTTTTAGTTTTTAGAACATCACAACCCCTGTTTATTGTTCAGAATCAGTGTACTTAATAAAAAAACCTTTCTAAAACGAAGGTATACACTGTATTTAAAAAATCTTCAAAAAGCGCAATATAATTAATCTTATGAGTAGCAATCTCAATCAACAAAAAAATATTCCACTAGACGGCCTAGCAGGATTGCGCCAAAACTGGCGCAGCGATCTTGTGGCAGGCTTTGTCGTGTTTTTGATAGCACTGCCTCTATCCCTGGGTATAGCGGGCGCTTCTGGTGTACCGCCCGTGGCAGGTTTGATAGCCGCTATCTGTGGTGGTATCATTGTATCGCTTTTTAGCGGATCATTTGTAACTATCAATGGTCCTGCAGCGGGCTTGATAGTCATTGTTTTGGGTGTAACAGAGCAGCTCGGAGATGGCGATACTTCGGTGGGCTATCCTTATATGTTGGCAGCTACTGTGTGTGCCGGAGGGATTTTAGTCCTTCTTGGACTCTTAAAAGCAGGTAAAGTAGGGGACTTTTTTCCGCTTTCGGTAGTACACGGCATGTTAGCGGCTATTGGTCTGATTATCATGTCTAAGCAGATTCACATTGCCCTTGGCGTAGACCCTCTTGGCAAACAACCAGTAGACTTGGTTCTTGAGTTGCCTCACTCTTTTAGCCAAATGAACCCTTACGTGGCTATCATTGGTTTAGTGAGTATTGTTTTGATGATTTTGATGAACTATGTCATTAAAAACCCTATTATCAAAAAAATTCCTGCCCCTCTTTTAGTGGTGGTAGTGGGTATAACACTTGCTCATTTTCTTAAAGTAGGTTATGAGGCAGATCTTGACCCCACACTTCCTGGTGCCTATTTGGGTTACTATAACTTTATGGGAGCGGACTACGTTACGGGGCAAAACTTTTTAGTGTCTATTCCAGAGGCCAGCCAAATGATACACTTCCCAGACTTTGGGAAGCTTTTTACAGGTCTATTCATCAAATGTGTTTTTACGATAGCCATCATACAAGGTTTAGAGTCGCTTTTGAGTGCGTCAGCAGTAGAACAACTGGATCCTGCCCAGCGCAAGGCTAATTTGAACAAAGACCTTGTTGCGGTGGGCTTGGGCAGCGTAGTGGCTGGTGCTCTTGGTGGCATTCCTATTATCGCTGAAATTGTACGTAGCTCTGCCAATGTGAGCAATGGTGCCAAAACACGATGGGCTAATTTCTTTCACGGCTTTTTTATTCTTATCTGTGTTCTACTTATTCCCAATGTGTTGCACATGATTCCGCGAGCCTGCTTGGCTGGTATTCTAGTGATGACAGGCTACAGACTGGCCTCACCACATGAGTTTGCACACATGTACAAGGTGGGTCTTGAGCAGCTTTTTATATTTGTGATTACTATTTTGGGGGTTTTACTCACAGACTTACTCAAAGGTATTTTCATTGGTATTGGCATAAAAATGCTCATCAATGCCATTAGAAGCGGTATGTATAATCCGATTAAGATGTTCACCGCACAAGCTACACTCAAGCAGATCAGTGAAGGTAACTATACCCTGAAAACGAGTGGCATTTTGGTGTTTACCAATTACTTGTCCTTTAAAAGCAAAATAGAGGCCATTCCTGTAGGCCAGACGGTACGTATAGATTTTTCTGACGCTACTTTTATAGATCACACGGTTTTTGCCAACGCTACAAGGCTCAAGCAAGACTATAATTATGCTGGAGGCAGCATGTCGTTTTATGGTTTGGAATATTTCAAACCAGTGTCGCATCACCATCAAGCTGCGCGTGTACGCATTAGAAATATAGAACAAATAGCTCAAAGTTTGACACCGCGTCAAAGAGCCTTGGCTGCTTTTGCTGAAAAAAATGATTATTGTTATTCTTTTCAAGCTGAAACTCCTGCTAGTTTTATCCAAAAAATGGATTTCTTTCAGAACCGTTACATTGGTTTGCAAGAAAATTTTGTGGATGCACCACTTACCAAAACGAGTTCAGTGCATCTGCAGTCATCTGATATTAGCTACAAAAATGGTGAAAACTTCCAGTCTGTTAATAGGAAGTTTACAGCAGTTGTCATTAGTCAGATAGCAGAAAAAGTGCCTGACTTTCTGCTTATTAACGAGGATAACATGCAGGAACTCATGGGTGCTAAGCCTAGTAAAGGGCAAATGATAAAGGGCGAAAAAGGTACTTACTGGCTTTTTAGCGATAAGATGAAAGAAGCACTAGCTTTTATTGATCGTGAAGATGTTTTATTCTTAGAAGAAGCTCAAGTTCAGCTCATTGAGGGATATGAACACAGCATTTTCATCAACAAAAACAACACCATTCTTGATGCTGAAAGCATTGCCGACTTGTTTAGCAAAGGACAATTGTTTATTAAAAATATAACTCAGCACAAAAGGCCACAAGCAACTAATCTTTCCAAAGCCTAACGAACAGTAAGTATAGAAAAACACTCTGCCTGTCAAGTCTTAATGCTAGATTGACAGACAGAGTGTTTTTAGTGTTGCGGCCTTGGGCTTTAAAATATCAAATTTAAAGTTTCAAGACATGCAATTGTAACAATTCCTTTACAAGAAACACAAGAAAGACTCTTTAAAAACACATACCTTTGTTGCTCAAATACAGCGTATTGAATTAAGGGTATTCAGAAAATTTCCAAATTACTTGTATGAAAAATTGTTACTTTCTCATTTTTTGTATTGTCTTGTTGTTTTGGTCTCTAAACACCAAACAATCTTTGGCTCAGGGTCTCATTGTAAACGAAGTGTCCAACGGTCTATCTGGTGCTCGCGAATATATGGAGTTTGTCGTGGTGGGAAGCAGCGCAACACCTCTTGCACCAGTAAATCTCACCAACTGGATCATAGACGACAACAATGGGAATTTTGAGGCTGTAGGTACAGGCGTAGGTATTACCTCTGGCCATATTGTCATAACTGGCGCGTGTTTTTCTGCAGTACCACCAGGCTCTATTATTGTGCTTTATAATGCTTCCGATCGCAACCCTCTTATTCCACCAGATGACCCAACTGATGCTAATGGTGATGGTGTGTATATACTTTCTACTGCCAATGCCTGCCTCTCTGTATGCAATACCAACCCCAATACTGGAGATGGGAGCTATTTGCCTTGTGCGGGAGGTTTAGTGCCAGCCACAGCAGCTTCATGGAGCGCATCGCTTTCTTTAGGTAACGCTGGAGATGCTATACAAACTCGCCGACCAGATGGCACTTTCTTTCATGGTTTTTCTTATGGCGACGTAACAGCACCTTTCCCAACGTTTTTTGGCGGAGGAAGCTCATTTAACGTAGGGCCAGGCGGCACAGGCTCTTTTTTCTTTTTTGAATGTGGCGGCTACAAAACATCGGGTAATTACAACGCTGCCATTGCCCCAGCAGCGCCCAATCAAACACCAGGCGCAGCCAACACGGCCAATAATCAAATATTTTTGAACGAAGTAAGTGCAGGAAGCTACGATTATACCAATCTCACCAGTGCCAATAATTGCGACAATATACTGCCAGTAGACTTTTGGAAGGTGTATGCCTTACCGCTCGAACAAGGCATTGAAGTGCTTTGGGCTACAGCCTCTGAAACTAACAATAGCCACTTTATAGTGGAAAGAAGCCTGAATGCCAAGCAGTTTGAAGAAGTGTCCTTACCAATTCAGGGGCAAATCAGCTCGTCTGCCAAACATGAGTACCGTTTTTTAGATAAAGATGTTCTGAATAACATCAATTATTACTATCGCATTAAACAAATAGATCTGGACGGTCAGAGTACCTACTCTAAGCTTGTACAGGCTATATGCCCTACAGAAAGCGAACAAAATGCGGTTGTTTTTGTGACAGCATCTGAGGGACAAGTGGTTCTAGATGCACAATTTGAACATCTTGAACCTAAGCTTTCTTTCAGGATAATGAATGCATTAGGACAAATTGTTTTAGAGCAAGAGTGCTCTGCGGCTTCTGCAAAGTTCCAGAAAAACTGGCCATTAAACTTAAGCAAAGGCATTTATTACTACAACCTATATAGTCTTCAAACTAATGCAAAGTGGCAGGGTAAATTTATCATTTAATCAGCACTTCAAAAACTTTAAGGTCAGCATCTTGGCCATTACCTTCCTCAGCTAAGTCCTAACTCTCATCTTTGTCGACATTGTTTCTTGGCAATAGGAACACAAATTCATTTTTGGACATAAAACTAAAAAAGCTACCATCAAGAACTTAAGAAATCTTGATGGTAACTTTTTGTTGGAAACAGTCCTTTGACTAGAAAAAGTACTCGTTATTTTTGGTAATTTTAGGCTTTATGCCACGCATGTTGTAAGTAAAAACCAGCATGAAGTAGCGTGCCAAAGTATTGACTTCTTCACGAGAAACAAAATTTTGGGACGCATTCTGCGTGATGCCCACATTCTGATTCAGGATATCAAAAGCATTGAGTCTGATTTCGGCGCGCTGTTTTTTACCCAAAACTTTATAGAAAGAAGCATTCCAGATAGGGACTTCCTGACGGAAATCCAAAGCCTCATTCAAGAACAGACTGTATGTGAAACGGCTGTTCAGGTAAAGTCCCTTTCCTAAGCTAATGTTAGTTTCAGCATAAGCGGAGTTATTGAAAAACTCTTGGTTAGGCGCGGTTTCTAATGAGTAGGCTGCTTTATTATAGCCTACACCACCTCCTGCGAACAAAGCAAAGCTCTTGGTGGGCGTGAGCGTGAGTCTAGTATTAAGGTTATAGTTTTGCGAGAAAGTCTCGTTTCGGTCATTGTTAATGAAGCCAGGTGTCTGTCCTGCACTAGCATTAAGGTTCAGGTTCATTGTGCAAATGGTTTTCTTGATAGGAAACCCAAAACCAACATAGCTATTGAACATATTCCCGCCCTTGATATTTTCTGGTTTGGTGAGTGTCGAGAAGCTTTTAGGGTCGGTTACTTGGTTATAAACAATGCTATTGTTGATGTAAGTGTAGCTTAAATTGGCGTAGAGATTGACAAAAGTGGTCATATTAAACTTGTTGTACGCCATTTCCACACTATGTCTCACTTCTGGTTTGAGATCTGGATTACCTTCGCGTATAAAGAGAGGATTGCTGTTGTCTATAACTGGCTGTAAATCGCGGGTCTGAGGCTCTGAAACATTCATGTTGTAATTCACATTGAAGTAGGCCTGATTTTTTAGCTCAACGTTAAGGTCGAAATTAGGCGTAATACTCTGAAAAGAGCGTCTCACTTCGTTTAAAGGAGCAACACCTTTGCGGTTAGACACATCCCCCAGAATGTCAATTTGCAGAGCTGCTACACCCATAGACATATTCACACCTTTGTGGTTGTAGTTAAAGCTTGTACCCAGACGGTTATAGCGAATTTGATTGGTGTAGTAGCTGCTCAGAGAATCTAGTCTAATTTCTTCGCCTGTGGCTCGGTCAAACACATTTCTTTCCACTTTTTCGGTGCGCAGGCTGGTGTTGAAGAAGCTCTGTAGAAACACGCGACTAGAGAGCGGTTCAATAAACATCAAGCTGCTTTTAAGCTGTCTGCGATTGGTGATGGTGTTGTTCTCTTGACGAACTTGGCTAGTAATCAGAGAAGAATTAAAGAAGTTATTGGCATTTTGTATAGCACCAGCATCTGCCCCGTTGAGAATAAATGATGCGCTGGCACCAAAGCTTCTGCCCTTCTTCTTGAGTTTTTTATTGTACAAAATCCAATTTTCGCTGCTCAGCGAATTGTTTTTGTTATCGTTGTCAATACTTGTGCGGTTAAAATTATTCCCTTGACTGCTTACAAACGCTTGGTCACTCACTAATGTATTATGTGAATTGCCCATGCGGCTAGAGGATGATAACGTCAGCGACTGTGTGGAGTCTATTTGCTGTTCAAAGCGGAACATCAAACGGTGGTTTCCGTAAACATTATTCTGACTGCTAGTATCAATAGAAGTGAAAGAGTTAGTGGGCAAAAAACTTTCACGCGAGCGCAAAGCGTCTAGCAAGAGATCTGTGCCATTATAAAAATAACTGCTGCTAATCTTTGTTTTTTTGGTTTCTAGGTTATAGTTCACCCCGCCAGAAACATTTCGAGAAAAGCCTCTGCCTGCACCGCCACCAATAGGGATATTCAACCCCTCTTCAGCGTTGTCATTACCCATGTAAAAAGTTCGACCACCTCCTTCAAAACCAAAGTCCACACTATTGCCAAAGGCAGACCATGTGCCAGCTCCTCTGAAATCTTGATAATCGTTCCATGACATCCCCATTTGATTGGTGTTGTTGGCCATGCCAATCAGAGAAAACTGGTGTACTTTATTGAACTTGTTATAGTTTGCCTTGAGTTCAGCTCTTTCATCTGGAAGTCCTACACCTGCACTGAGTTTGCCAAATCCTCCTTTTTTAAACTCATCTTTGAGCTGTAAATTTACCGTTTTTTCTTTTTTACCATCGTCTATTCCAGTTGCTTTGGCCATTTCTGATTTGTCATTAAAGACCTGTACCTTTGTGATGGCTTCGGCGGGTAAATTTTTTGTAGCCGTTTTGGGATCATCACCAAAGAAGGTTTTACCGTCTACAGTCAGTTTTTTTACGTCTTGTCCTTGGGCTTTGATATTGCCTTCTGCATCTACTTCCACACCAGGCAGCTTGCGGAGCAAATCCTCAACTGTAGAACCAGGTGGAACTTTGAAAGAGGCCGCATTGTACTCAATCGTGTCGCCGCGTATGGTGAGCGGAGCTTTCGCAGTTCTAACCACCACCTCCATCAGTTCTTGTGCAATAGCCTTCATTTTTATTTCACCCAAATTGATCACCTCAGAATCGCCAAAAACGACCACTACCTCGCCAGGTATGTAAGATACGAAAGATGTTTTGAGTAAATAATCGCCCTTTCTAATATTTTTAAACTCAAATTTCCCTTCAGAATTGGCACGAGTGAAATTACTCAGCACAGAATCCTTGCGTGTAAGCAACATCACCGTTGCGCCCGGAAGCGGATTAAGAGAGTCTACTACCACCCCTGTAATGGTGAAGCGCGTAGGTTGATTTTGAGAAAATGCGGGTATAACCTGCCATAGGAGCAGAGCTATCATCAAAAAAAACTTGTTCATGTGTGAATAGATAACACTAGCTAGTAAAGCCCAATAAATCAATAGCTTATGTAGTACAAAAGACGCTCTTTGTGAAAGGCAAAATAAGTGGGGGGCAGAAATAATGTTCAAAGATAAAGCAAATAATTTGAGAACACAGCAAATTTATTTATCAAAAAGGTCTTGTAACTATAAATTTAGAAGATGTCTAAATAGTATTTATTTTCATCAGAGTACAACCCCTTCGTGATCTGGTCAAGGCAGTGGTTTTGCTATCTAATGAAGATTTGCCCCTGTGAGTTTTTTAGCATTGAGCAAGAGCGAAAAGTATTTTTAGGTCAAAAAATTTGCTTGGTATTGTATTTTTGAGCTTATTGCATTTCAAATATGCTATAATTGCACTCCAAACATCCTTTTGAAACGCTACCAAAATTTTGTTTGAATGCACAGTTCTGCTGTTTTTACACCTACAAGAAGCTATGAGCAACCTACATTACACCGAAGCGGCGTACATTGACGATCTTTACAAAGCCTACAAGGCCAATCCTGAGGCGGTGGAAACCTCTTGGAAGTTTTTCTTTGACGGCTTTGAATTCTCTCAAATTTCTGCCAAAGGCACCAACGGTGCCGCGCCCGCTTCTATTGATAATAACAGCCTTCAAAAAGAAGTAGCCGTTAGAAAATTGATAGATGGTTATCGTTCTAGAGGCCATTTGCAAGCTCTCACCAACCCCGTACGTGCGCGAAAAGACCGCAAGGCACGCCTCAAGCTCGAAGATTTTGATCTCTCAGAGAAAGATCTCAACACCGAGTTTTGGGCAGGCGAAGAGCTTGGTTTGGGTAAGGTCAAGCTTTCACGCATAGTAGAGGTTCTCAAGAAAATATATGAAGGTTCAATAGGTTTTGAGCTTACAGGCATACGCGAACCCGAAGTAGCAGAATGGTTTAGGCTCAAAGTAGAGCGCGAGTATTTTAACTACAAAGCTACCAAAGCCGAAAAAATGCAGATACTTGAAAAGCTCAATGAGTCCACGATTTTTGAAAACTTTCTTCATACTAAGTTTTTGGGGCAAAAAAGATTTTCATTGGAGGGTGGCGAAGCAGCCATTGCCGCTTTAGATGTAGTCATTAACCAAGGCGCAGAGCTGGGAGTACAAGAGGTCATGGTAGGCATGGCGCACCGCGGCAGGCTGAACGTTTTGGCCAATACCCTTCGCAAACCTTATGACTTGATATTTAGAGAGTTTGAGGGTCTTGCGCTCTTAGATCAAACAGTGGGTGACGGTGACGTAAAATACCACATGGGCTACTCTTCTCACATAACCACCCCACAAGGCAAAAAAGTTTTAGTAAAACTGGCTCCCAACCCTTCGCACTTGGAAGCAGTCAATCCAGTGGTACAGGGCTTTTCTAGGGCTAAAATTGATCATACCTACCAAGGTGAGGTATCTAAAATGCTCCCTATTCTTATACATGGCGATGCCGCAGTTGCTGGGCAAGGCATTGTGTATGAAGTTACGCAAATGTGCAATCTGGAGGGCTATCGCACAGGTGGTACTGTTCATTTTGTCATCAACAACCAGGTAGGCTTCACAACAGACTTTGCTGATGCGCGCTCAAGCATTTACTGCACAGATGTTTCTCAAATCATTGAAGCTCCAGAAATTCACGTGAATGGCGATGACCCCGAAGCAGTAGTTTTTGCAGCGAGGTTAGCTATTGAATTCCGTCAGAAGTTCCTACGCGATATTTTTGTAGATATTGTGTGTTACCGAAAGCACGGTCACAACGAAAGCGATGAGCCTAGATTTACACAGCCTCAGCTTTATAATGTACTGGCCAAGCATCCCAACCCACGCACAGTATATGTGCAAAAACTTATTTCGGAAGGCTCTATCACAGCTCAGGAGGCCGATAGGCTCGAACAGAACTTCCGCGATACGCTTCAACAACTTCTCAATGAGGTAAGGGCTAGTACTACGCCCATAGTCATTAATCAACTTGAGTCGGAATGGAAGGATTTGCGTTTTTCTAAGCGCGAAGACTTTGATGAGTCGCCACAGACGGCCATTTCTGAGGATACCATTCAGAAAGTGGGTAAGGCACTGCACAGTGCTCCAGAGGGTTTTAAAATGCTCAAGCAAATAGAAAAAGTTCTTCAAGACCGCCAAAAGCAATTTTTTGAAGATAAAAAGCTCACGTGGGCTTCTGCCGAGCTTTTGGCCTATGGCTCATTGATGCTAGAGGGCAAAATGGTGCGCATGACTGGCCAAGACGTGAAACGCGGTACATTTTCTCATCGTCAGGCGGTTCTTTTTGACTCTGAAACTGGACAGAGCTACAACTCTCTGAATCATATACAAAGCAACCAGGCTAAATTTGAAATTTATAACTCCTTACTTTCAGAGTATGGCGTTTTGGGCTTTGAATTTGGTTATGCCATGGCTAACCCCGATTCTTTGGTGCTTTGGGAGGCTCAGTTTGGTGACTTTGCCAATGGCGCACAAATTATGATAGACCAGTTTATCACGAGCACTGAATCTAAGTGGCAGCGAATGAATGGTTTAGTTATGCTTTTACCTCACGGTTACGAAGGGCAAGGGCCTGAACACTCAAATGCTCGCCCCGAACGCTTTTTGCAGCTTGCAGCCCAGAATAACATTGTGGTGGCCAACTGCACTACACCTGCCAACTTCTTCCATCTTCTACGTCGTCAACTGGCTTGGAATTTCCGCAAGCCTTGTGTGGTGATGTCGCCAAAATCTATGTTGAGACATCCTGCGTGCCTATCAGACTTATCGGAGTTTACAAGCGGAGGTTTTCGAGAGGTATTACCTGATACATTTGCCACAGATAAAAAGAAAGTCAAAAAAGTGGTGTTCTGCTCTGGCAAATTCTATTACGACTTGCAGGCAAAACAGACTGCCGATAAACGCAAAGATGTGGCCATTGTTCGCCTAGAGCAACTTTATCCTTTTGCGCAAGGTCAAATAGAAGTCATCAAAGCTCAGTATCCCAAAGCGAAATTCTGTTGGGCACAAGAAGAGCCTGAAAATATGGGTGCTTGGTTACACATCTTGCGTATGAGCTATCGCTTGGGTTGGCAGTGGGAACTGGTAGCTCGCCGTGCCAGCGCATCACCCGCCACAGGCTACTACAAAATACACAACAAAGAGCAAGCAGAGCTAATCGAAAAAGCTTTTGAGATTAATGCTTAGATTCTTTTTTTAAAGTCAAAAGCTCTGCTTCTATCAAGAAGCAGAGCTTTTTTAGTTAATGGCAGAAAGAGACAAGCTATCTGTAGTATTGTCTGGCTATCAAACACTTGAATTATTTTTTTGATGTGCCATAAAAAAACTTTCAAAATACTTTTTTTAATGCTTCCTAAATGCGTAATTGCAATCATTAGTCATAGTTATTTTTCTTGATATATGAAGTTTGCGTTTAGGGTTTTAGTCTTCTTATGCTTGCAGCTGCTTAGCTTTCATGTATATGCTCAGACAGTTGATACTGTGAAAACACAGCTTCAACGTTATATGGATGACGCAAAAAAACGCAAGGAAGAAGAGGCTAAACGTAAAAAAGAGGCTGAACTTAGACAAAAAGAGCAGCAAGAGCTGCTCCTTAACAAGGACAAAAAAATAGAAACCCTTAGCCAAGAGCTTCTCAAAAAAAAGACCGATACTGTGGTGGTCACTGTGCAGTTGCCTCCACCTGCTCCTGACGTGGAGATTATGCTCCCTGACCGTGAAAAGGGCTTCATTGACACACTGGCCTATTACAAACGTCTTATGGTCAGTAAAACCATTGTTTCAGGCGGCAGCAAGGGCAATTCTGAGAACTATTGGACGCGCATGAAAGAGTTGAAAATAGATCCTGTGCGCCAAAGACGCTATCAACGACGCTCTGACAAAACCGTTTTTGGTTGGCACCCTTACTGGATGGGAGAAGCCTACAAAAACTACAATTTTTCTTTGCTTTCGGTTATATCCTATTTTTCTTATGAACTAAATCCACGTACAGGTGATTATAACACGATTCATCAGTGGGAAACTACCTCTCTGGTAGACTCTGCTAAAAAGTACAATACTAAAGTACTGCTTACTGTAACGAATTTTGGAGCAGTAAACAATGCTTCGTTTTTGGGCAATATGCAAGCTCAAGCCAACTGCATTCAAAAGCTGAAGGCTCTTTTACGTCTTCGCAAAGCTGATGGTGTCGATATTGATTTTGAGGTTATTCCCAAAGCTTATCGCAAGCAATTCAATAATTTTGTGGTCGATTTATCCACAAGTCTACGCCGCGAAAATCCGCGCTATATTGTGTCCTTGTGTGTACCCGCTGTAGATATTGACAGTATTTATGACGCGCGACAACTGACACCTCACGTAACAAATTTTGTGATTATGGGCTATGAGTTTTATGGAGCTAATAGCCGAGAAGCAGGCCCTATTTCACCTGTGGGTAGTGGCGGATATTGGTGGAAATACAATCTTGAGCTGGCTGTTAAAGACTACGTAGCCTCTGGTATTCCTGTAGGTAAAATTATTATGGGTCTCCCTTATTATGGTGTGGAATGGCAAACGTATGACCTCAAAGTTCCATCAGCCACTAGACGCTTTGTAAAATATCTTACTTACAGCCAAATACAAAATGAGCATGGTCCCATTTTTTGTTGTGAAGACGAGGTCAGTATGAGCCGATATTTCTTATATCGTATTGGCAATGATTACAGGCAAATCTGGTTTGAAGACTCTACCTCACTAGCCAAAAAATATGACTGGGTACTTTCAAAAAATTTAGGTGGTGTGGGTATCTGGGCTTTGGGCTATGATAATGGCTATACTCAGCTTTGGGACTTGCTGGCAGCAAAGTTCACTGCGCAGGAGACAGAAAGCAGCGCAAAAATCAGCAATAAAGGGCTTTTGATGCGTTCGCCTATGTCTTTGATGGCTTTTTTTAGAAACCCCAAGGCTATTCTCAAACGGCCAGCAAGCTTGATAACAGTTATTGGTGCCATGCTGGGTCTTAAGCTTGCGGCCATTGTAACCCTCGTTCGGTTTGGTTGTAGGCTGCGTCAGAATGTGAATATGGGACTTAGAGCTGGTATATTTGCTTTGCTTACCACACTCATCGCTTTTGTGATGTTTGCCCGCAACTGGATAGATATCCGCATGCTTATCATGTTTTTTGTGGGTATCGTGATAGCAGCTATCGCGTTCTATATCTTCGTACTCACCCGAATGTCTGATAAAGAAATGCCTTAAAAATCAATAGTTTTTAGGATTTTTTATCAGAGTCAGAAGGCTGTCCAAACTGAGAAAACTCAGGCCGCCCCACCACAAAATCATCTTCGTCTTCTTGTTTTCGAAGCCAGTGTGTTAAGCTTTTAGCTGTTTGCACGCTCACATTCATTTCAAAACCCAGCAAAAGACTGTATGAGGCGATATGCAGCCATAACATGAAGCCAATCAGAGTGCCTATAGAGCCATAAATCTTCTGAAAATTGATTACATAAACTACGTAGTAGGAAAAAGCTGCCGTTACAAGAAATATTGCCATTGCGCTCAGCAAAGCTCCCGCGCGAAGCTGCTTGAATTTATGTTGCACACTGGGGCCAAAATAGTAGATAAACAGCAAAGAGAAATACAATGCTCCAAAAGCCAATAAAAACCGCAGAGCTGTAATGCTATAAAAAAGCAAATTCTTTTTAAGAACATTCTGCTCTACCAAATAGCCCATAATGATCTCGCCTGCCAAAAGCGAGCCTATCATGACAATAAACATTACCGAAAGCATGAGAGTAAGAATTAATGCCACAGATCGCTGACGTAACATATTTCTTTTTTCTATGACTTTGTAAGAGTGATTGAAAGCCCCCATCACCGACATCACACCGTCAGTGGCCGTAAAAATAGCCATCGCAAAACCAAAGGAGAGCAGACCACCACGCCTATTTTTGAGCAAGTCTTCCAAAAAAGGCATGAGAGCTTCATAAATATCAGGCATTAAAATTTGTTGAAGCTCGTAAAACACCACCGTTTCCACACCTTTTATGGGCAAATAAGCAATGAGCGTAAATAAGAAAATGACAAAAGGGAAAATAGCTAAAGTGGCATTAAAAGCTACCGCCTTGGCGCGAAGCCCTAGAGATTCTTTCTTAATTTTGCCAAAAAGAATATACAAAACGGTGTAGGCTGGTACTCTTTCAACCCCAAAGCGTCTATTTTCTAGCCAATTACACAAGCCCGAAATAAAAACAGCTGCTTGGCCAGTAAGCCCAAAATTCTTTTTTATACGTTCCATGTTGGTTTTATTTGCGAGTAGGGAAGGTTTTCTGTTGGTTCTAAGACTTATACAACAAAATTTAGTCTTTGTTTTAACGAAACAGAGTCGCAAAAATAAGCATTAAAAAGAGCTTGGCCAATCAGAGTACTTAAAATATTAAATCAAAGGCCATTAAAGTCAAAAACAGACAGCTCTAAGGTGCAACAAAAGATAAGTTCTTTAGTTGCACCTTAGAGCTGTCTGTCTAGAAACAGCAGATCTTTTTGCTTAAATTTTCAAAAAAGAGCTACTTGCCTTATTCTTTGGTAGCAATCGGTTGTTCTTCGTAAGGCTGTACCAACACCCAGCCATTGCCTCTGAATGCAAACTGAACACTCTCGCCGCTGCTCTTTCCAATGAAATCTTTCCAAGAAATATCTGTCTTGATTTCTGGCTGTAAGCCACCATCCCAAGCCACAGTTGCATCACCGTCTGTAAATACAGGTTTGTCAGGCGTAACTATGAGCATGAGTGGGTCACCGTGTACACTGATGGCCACCATGCCCGTACCTGATATCTTCATATTGAAAGCGTTGCCGCTCACAAAACCAGTAGATGCTTTTAACCTGACAATATCATAAGAGAGCGACTCTTCTAAAGCCAGTACGTCATTGCCATTCACAGAAATAGTTTGGTTCTGAAGATGCAACACTTTAACGTTTTTACCACCATCAGCGCAATACAAGACCCCATTACCTTCGGCGCGCATCATGGTCATACCTTCACCAGACACCATTTTCTTGAACATCATACCCAAACCTTGCTCTGTAGAACCCTGTTTTTTGAATGTGATATTGCCCGTATAAGCTATCATCGCACCCACTTTGGTGAGTACTTTTTGGGTAAGATTGATGCGAAGCGTTTTGCTATTTTCTAGCTCAAAAAAGCTGCCTGTGCTAGCAGGTGACGCATTTTGTCTGATAAATTCTTCAATTGAGTACTTAGACATAAATTATCTGAGTTAAAAGTTAGAGGTTAAGCTTTAAAATATATTACGTAAAGTTAAGAAATAACCGTTCCAAATTCATAAAAAAGACATGTACTTTTTATGAATTTGTGTAAAACATTTGTGTATCGTTGCTTTTTAGCCTACAAAACATGCTTGAGCGTATCTCGCACCACTCGCTCAAGGTCTGAAAGCGGTACCATATTGGGGCCATCCGAAAGTGCTAAGGCTGGATTTGGGTGTGTCTCGAAAAAAAAGCCCCGCACTCCCACTGCCGCAGCGGCTTTGGCCAAATAAGGTGCGTATTGATTGTCGCCGCCACTTTTCCCTCCTTCACCACCTGGCTTTTGCACCGAATGCGTTACGTCCATTACCACAGGATAGCCAAATTGAAGCATATCAACAACATTTCTGAAATCTACCACCAAGTTATTGTTACCAAAAGAGGTTCCCCTTTCAGTGAGTATAATCTGCTTGTTTTGGGTACTTTCTAGTTTTTTTACCACGTGTACCATGTCTTTGCCAGTTAAGAATTGGGCTTTTTTAACATTGACGATGCGGCCAGTTTGTGCGGAGGCCAAAAGAAGATCGGTTTGGCGCGCTAAAAATGCAGGAATTTGAATGATGTCTACCACCTCTGCTACCTCTTTAGCGTGCCAAGTTTCGTGTATATCGGTGGTAACGGGTAAGTTGAAGCGTTGCTTAACTTTTTGAAGGATTTCCATACCTTTTTGGATGCCAGGCCCTCTGTATGCGTTGAGAGAGGTTCGGTTGGCCTTGTCGAAGGATGCCTTGAAAATATATGTGATATTGAGCTTTTGAGCTATTTTTTGGACAGCTTCAGCTATTTCCATCACGTTTTCTTCGCTTTCTATCACGCAGGGACCAGAAATCAAAAAAGGGCTTTGGGTAAGAGTTTTATAAAGTTCTGAGGTTTGCATGGCGCATTTTTTTAGATTGTTTTATTGAAAAAAAGAGCAGCTAGGTATAATGATAAAACTCCTGAGCTGCTCTTCGAAAAATCCCTTTTAGGGAATAGGTCTATAAAGGAATATTGCCATGTTTTTTACGTGGCGCATTCACAACTTTGTTTTCTAGCATTTTGAAAGCCTTGATGAGCTTTTGACGCGTCTGATCAGGTACAATCACCTCATCTATGTAGCCTCTTTGAGCAGCTTTATAGGGATTAGCAAACTTTTGGCTGTACTCGTCTACTTTTTCTTGAAGCTTGGCTTCAGGGTTTTCAGCAGACAAGATTTCTTTGCGGAAAATAATTTCGGCAGCCCCTTTAGCCCCCATAACAGCAATTTCTGCACTCGGCCAAGCGTAGTTCATGTCTGCTCCAATGTGCTTAGAGTTCATAACATCATACGCGCCCCCGTAGGCTTTTCGCGTGATGACCGTAATACGCGGCACTGTGGCCTCGCAGAAAGCGTAGAGCAACTTGGCTCCATTTGAAATAATGCCGTTCCACTCTTGCTCAGTTCCAGGCAAGAAGCCAGGAACGTCTTCAAAAACTAACAAAGGTACATTGAAAGCATCACAGAAACGCACAAAACGGGCGGCTTTCTTGCTGGCATTGATATCCAGACAACCCGCCAAATGAGCAGGCTGGTTGGCTACAATGCCAATGCTCCGCCCTGCCAAAAGGCCAAAACCTACAATGATGTTTTCGGCATAGTCCTTATGAATTTCCATAAACGACGATTCGTCCACTACCTGCTCTATCACCTCCCGAATATCATAGGGTTGATTTGGGTTTTCAGGCACAATGCTGTTGAGACTTTCTCTTGTTTCCTGACCGCTGGACGTGTAAGGATAAACAGGAGCAATCTCCTCGCAATTTTGAGGAATATAACGCAACACTCGTTTGAGTTCGCTGATGCAGGCTACTTCGTTGGGTGTGGATAGGTGTGCGACACCGCTCTTGCTGCTGTGTACACTTGCGCCACCCAAATCTTCAGAACTCACCTCCTCGTGTGTAACGGTTTTGACCACGTTTGGCCCAGTTACAAACATATAAGAGGTGTTTTCTACCATAAAAATAAAGTCGGTGATGGCAGGAGAGTACACTGCACCGCCAGCACAAGGCCCCATAATAGCTGAAAGTTGAGGAATTAGGCCAGAAGCTTGGGTGTTGCGGTAAAAAATATCAGCATAGCCAGCCAAAGATACCACACCTTCTTGGATTCTGGCACCACCCGAATCGTTAAGACCAATCAGAGGCGCACCATTTTTCATAGCTAAGTCCATGATGCGGCACACTTTTTCGGCATGTGCCATAGAAAGAGAGCCACCGAAAACTGTAAAATCTTGCGAAAACACATACACCAAACGTCCGTGTATTGTGCCATAACCCGTTACCACACTATCACCCAAATAGTGTTCTTTATCCAAACCAAAGTCCTTACTGCGATGTACCACGAATTTACCTATTTCCTCAAAAGATCCTTCGTCTAAGAGCAGTTCTATGCGTTCGCGTGCAGTAAGTTTTCCTTTTTTATGCTGAGCATCTATTCGGTTTTGGCCGCCTGCCAACAAGGCTTCTGCATTTTTTTTCTCAAGTATTTCTGTGGGTGAAAGTTTAGTGATAGCCGTTGTTTGCATTGGATAAAAGTCTGTAATAAAGTTAATGATTTGAAAATGTGTTTTTGAGACTTCAAAATTGCTGCATTTTTTATAGTATTCCAAAAAGCCAAGGCAAAATTATAGGGGGTGCTATAACCTAAAACCTACTACCATTACGTCGTCTATCTGCTTTTGATCTTGGCCTATCCAAGACTTGAGCTCTTGATGCAAAACTTGCTCTTGTTTGGCCATATCGTGCTCGCAAATATCCAAAAGAAGTTGTTTGAGTCGTTTTTTCATATATTTTTTGCCATGTGGACCGCCAAACTGATCTTGGTAGCCGTCTGAGAACAAATAAAAGGCTTGTTTTTCTTCTTTAAACAATGGCACGGTATGTTTGGTAAAAGAGGTGTTTAGAGTCAGCTTGACATCACCGCCAATGATGATATTGTCCCCTTTTATTTCGCGTAGCTCTTTATTTCGGATACAAATCAATGAAAGTTTGGCTCCTGCAAACTCTAACAAGCTATTTTCTTTGTCCAGCACTACCAAGGCGATGTCCATACCGTCTCTGTTGTCGGTTTCGCTTTGCTTCAGGGTATTCCTTACGCCTTTGCGTAATTTTTCTAGAATAATTTGAGGTTCGGTGTGTTGTTTTTCGAATACCACCTGCTGGAGCAAACCGTTGCCAATCATAGACATGAATGCTCCTGGTACGCCGTGCCCAGTGCAGTCTACGGCTGCCAAAAATATCTTGTTCTGCCGCTGCACAAACCAATAAAAATCGCCGCTGACAATATCACGGGGTCTAAAAAACACAAAAATCTCTGCAATATACTCCTGCATTTGCGCAATTGAAGGTAGCATATTCTGCTGAATGCGCTGAGCGTAGTTGATACTGTCTGTAATATCTTGGTTTTTTTGTTCAATGATTTCTTTCTGGAGCACCACTTCAGTTGTTCTCTCCCGCACTTTCTCTTCCAAGTTTTCGTAGAGCAAGGCGTTTTCAATAGAAATCGCAATTTGGGCAGTGAGTGCATCTAGGGTTTCAACGCGGTCTTCTGTAAAAGCTCCCACAGAAAGGTTGTTTTCGAGATAAAGCAGTTCGTTTAACACACCTTTGTTGACAACAGGTAGGCAAATAATAGACTTCACATTCTGTTCTTTGATGTAAGGGTCGCTGCCATAAACGGGATCATTGACCGCATCATTGAGCACCAGGTAACGCTTGGTTCTATTCACAAAATTGAGTACATTGATAGGTACACGCGGGCTTATTTCTATATCTTGACGTTGCAAAACTTTCACATTACCGCCTACGTGGCCTTCGGCTTGCAGCATTCTGGTTTCCTGCCTACAATCAATAAGCATGACTTTTTCTGCACCAGCGTTCTCCAAAATGAGTAGAGTGAGCTTCTCTAGCAGTTTAGAGAGCATGATTTCACCTGAAAGAGCCTGAGTGGCTTTTAGAATACTCTGCGTGTCTAGATACTGGGTAGTCGTGCGTTTGGTTTGGCGGAAAGTTACACGCACGTTTGAAGAAGAACTGCTAGGCTGTATGGTAGTAGAAGATGTTCTCAATGTTTTTTCGGCAAAAATATTGAGATGCTGCCCGTAAAGCTCATTAAAGTGTGCTATTTTGGCATTTGCTCCCCATTTTTGATAGGCGTTAAGTGCATCGCGAAGATAATAACGTGCCGTGTGGTGTTGGTGCAAACCCAAATAAAATTTGCCAGCACACTCATAAATAATAGCCTCATCACTCAGAAACCCATTGTCTTTAGCAGCAGCTATGGCATCGTCGTAATAAGTCCGTGCTTCGCCTTCACGCCTGTGTATACGCGCCCATTCGGCTTTGAGTAGGTAGTAGCGGTGTGAAGCATTGCTAGGGGCTTCTTCAGCCCATTTTTCATAGCGTTTGATATTACTCTTGAGAAGTTTGAGTTCTTTTTTAAAACCATTCAGATCACTAGGCTTGATAACGGCACACAAACCTAAAGCCTCCAAAAAGAAATAGTAGGCGTAAAGAATAGAAGATACCGAACTCTGCAAATCTTCGCGTGCTATAGCAAAATTTTGATTTGCAGCCTCAAACTCATAAAAAAGGAGATTTAAAAAGCCTTTTATTGTATAAATTCTGTGCCTAGCATTGGCATCTAGCGGCTCGGTCGTGTTTTCATTATAAGCCTCGCCTATCAGAAGAGTTGAGCGTTCAGTGTGAGATGACAAATTTATAGTCAACTGCTTATAAGCGTCCATATTTTGCATAACACGCTTTTGCCCTAGCTCACCCACTTGCTGACGCAAAGCTGTAATTTCTTGTAAAAAGTCTTCTAGCGGTGTGCCTACTAGCCATTTTCCATAAATCATTACTAAAAGCGCATTACTAGCAAACTCAAAATCACCACTCTCCAAACACTTAGTGGAAAGCAGCTTGCAATCAGAAATAGACTCCCTTATAGGTTCGCGCCAATGCTTAACAAAACCTGAAAAGGTAACCAAAGTGCGGTTAGAAAAGGCTTTAAGAAGAGGTTTTTCGGTAAGCAAAGCTCCCAGTCGAGCGAAGGTGTAACCATATCGGATATTGTCAAAAAGCCCTATAAATAGCCCCCCATAAGTACAGAAGGCAAATGTACTGGCAGGCATGTGTCCATATCTAACCGTTAGACGGACTGTTTTGAGCAAGAGCAATACATACAGCTCACGTGTAGAAAAATAAGCTGCTGGGATAATGTTAGCCAAAATTTCAGCAGAAAGAATCGCTGTTTCATCTTCAGCCATAGGCTGACGCATCAAGTCGTCAGGGGTTTTACCCAAAAGCAAAATGCGTGTTTTGGCTAAAGACGCTAGAATATGCACTTTTGAGGGCTTTGAGGGCAGTTTTATACCCAATAAAGTCAGTGCCTCCAAGCCTATTTCAACTGATTTTGGGAGTTGGCCTACTGCAAAATAAGCTGCAATTTTGACATCGTATATTTTTATCTTTTGTTGAAGGTCTTTGGTATATTTCATGAGTTCAGAGGCCAGCTGCTCCATAGCCTCAATATCTTTATTCAAATAGGCTATCTCCATGCCCTGTAGATGTAATTCTCGCAAAAAATCACCCCTGTGCTGCCATTGCGTGTTATTCACCAATTTAAAGGCTTGAGATATGTGCTCCTCTGCTAAGGCGTAGGCTACTGAAGATTTCGCCTTTTTGGCCGCCAAAAGGTTTAGTAGTGCCACTTGGTACCTTTCGTCTTCTGAAACAAGCAACTCAAGCGCGGTGTTAAAGTGTTGCAAAAGTTCAAAAACATGCTCTTCGGCTTCTTCCTTAGAGTAAATGCTTAATAACTTTCGCCCTATATTCAAATGCTTATTGAATTTTTCTTCTTTGGGTATGAGGGTATAAATCGCTTGTTGTATCCGATCATGAGCAAACTTGAACAGAACCTTGGCCAAACTCTCGCTGGAATCCATTGCAATGGCATATTTATAAGCTTCTGAAATAGGCGAAACCAAGCCCTCTTTTAAGGCTGGCTCCAACCGCAATAACAGCTCAGGCGTGTCAAGTTCTGACATGTTTTTTAAGCTCATCAAATCAAAACTATTGCCCACACAGGCCGCAATATCTAGAAGTTCTTTGGTTTCTGGCTTGAGTTTACTCACTTTGGCAGCCATCAAATCTACGACATTGTCTGTAATATTGAGGCTATTGATACGCAGCAAGTCTGCCTCCCAGCATTTTTGGTCGTATGAAAATATCAGTAAGCCTTCGGCATAAAGCGACTGAAGAAACTGGCTCAGAAAAAAAGGATTGCCCTGTGTTTTTTCATATACTACCTTAGCAAGCATTTTAGCTTTCGAGACTTCTTGCAAAAGCACGTCCGCAACAAAAAGATTGGTATTTTCATAATCTAAATTACCTATCTGGATATAATTTGGCATGATGTGCGCCAACTCCAAAGTAGCAATAGTCAAACTAAACAAATGTTTTTCAGATACTTCATTGTCTCTAAAAGCAGCAATCACCATGAGGTAATTCACTTTGCTGTCTTTAAGCAAAAGCTCGAGCAAACTTGTAGAAGCTTGATCAGCCCATTGCCAATCATCTATAAAAATCACCAGAGGATGTTCCTCAGAGGCCAAGGCCGCTACAAAGTTTTTAAGCACATAATTGAATCGATTCTGAGTTTCTACAGCTCCCAGAGCAGGAAGAGCAGGTTGTTGCCCTATGACCAGCTCCAAAGTAGGTAGAACTTCTATCAAAACAGCACCCAAACCTCCCAAAGCGTCTGTTATACGCTTTTCCCAATAAATGAGGCGTTCTGTTTTTTCGGTCAGAATAAGATTGATAAGTCCATTAAAAGATTTTAGCCATGCCGAATATGGCTTATTTCTTTGAAACTGATCAAATTTGCCCTCTACAAAATATCCTTTTTTTTCTGTTATTGGCTTATGTATTTCATGCACGAGAGCGGATTTGCCCACACCCGCCGAACCAGAGACTAGCAGTAATTCACGGTGTCCAGCACAGCACTGGCGGAAAGAATCCAGAAGCTGAGTTATCTCGCGCTCTCGTCCATAAAGCTTTTGAGGAATTTTAAAAAAAGTAGAAAAATCTTGCTCACCAAGCTCAAATGGGGATATCTTTTTGCGCTCCTTAAAGTCATCGTAGCAAATTTGCAGATCATGTTTCAAACCAAAAGCAGACTGGTAACGCTCCTCAGCATTTTTGGCCATCAGTTTGAGTACGATTTTGGAAAGCATGACAGGCACTTTAGGCTCTTGCTCATAAAGGGGTATAGGCTGCTTGGCCAAATGAGCGTGTACCATTTCGAGCGGATCCTCGAACTGAAACGGTAAATCACCTACCAAAATTTCATAAAAAACAACCCCCAAAGAGTAAAGGTCTGAACGATAGTCTACAGGTCTATTCATGCGGCCTGTTTGTTCGGGCGAGATATAAGCCAGCGTTCCCTCTAGGTTCTCTGGGTTGCCCATATTGCTCATTTTCAGCTCTATACGGCTAGATATCCCAAAGTCTATGATATAACAAAAATCTCTTTGTGGGTCATAAATGAAGTTATTAGGCGTAACATCTTTGTGAATAAAGCCCAGCTGATGAAGAGCTAAAAGGCGATCTGCCGCGCCCAAAGCGAATTTAAAAAACGTATCTAAAGACTGCTTTTTGTCAATGAAATATTCCTTTACAGTATAACCTGGCACATATTCCAACCAAATAGCGGGTTTGTTATCCACCGAACTCACCTTATAAGCTTTGCGAACACCCTCAATCATCAAGTTTTTAAGAAGTTCGTACTCGTTCACAAACTGAGCAATTTGCTGTTTCTGAGCATTTTCTTGTTGAAAAACTTTAACAATAACAGGCGTTTGAAACTCGCTATTAAGTACGCTATAAACAAGCGAGTTACTGCTTTGATAGATAAGATTCGCGTTGGAGAGCATTGCGAGCAGGGCTTTTAGGAGAATTCTTAGGCATGTGTGCGCAAAAGTAAATCTTTTAAGACAATTATCAACGAACCGGTTACGAAATACCCTGAAAACTTTCTCTAAGCCTCATTTTTTTTTATAAAAAGACATAGAAATATTTTGCAAACTAATTACAAACCATTACTTTTGCGTGTTTATAACCAATTACTCATTTTATTTCATTAAAGTTCCACCCCTAAAACCTACTGAGTGAAGCCCTTTCAACCTCGTTTTCAAAACAACAAAGTACAAGAAGAAACCCACAAAATTAACCGCAGGATAAAAGCTCCTCAGGTTCGTTTGGTTGGTGACAATGTTGCCGAGCCGGGTATTTATGGCAGAGAAGATGCAATTAAGATGGCAGAGGATCAGAATCTAGATTTGGTAGAGATTTCACCAAACGCTGAGCCTCCTGTTTGTAAAATTGTAGATTATTCTAAGTTTAAATACGAGCAAAAGAAAAAAGATAAAGAGCTAAAAGCTAAAAATGTCAAAGTTGTTGTCAAAGAGATTAGATTTACTCCTAATACTGATGACCACGATTTTGAGTTTAAATGCAAACACGCTATTGCCTTTTTGAAGGAAGGAAATAAGGTAAAAGCTTACGTTCAGTTTGTGGGTAGAGCTATCGTGTTTAAGGACAGAGGACTTAGCCTTTTGAACCGCTTCATGGAGGTGGTAGATGACTATGGTAAAGTGGACGGCCCGTTTATGATGGAAGGCAAACGCATGATAGCCATGCTTTCGCCCAAAAAAGCAGCGGCACCAAGCACTCCCAAAAAGCCTGAAAAACCTGAGCGCGTGGAAAAGGTGTCCCCTAAAGACACTGATGACAAGATTTAAATAAGACTTGGTTTAAAACAAACATTATTTAATTTCATTAATTGTTCAAGGTAAAACACTATGCCTAAGTTAAAATCAAAGTCAGGAGCCAAAAAACGCTTCAAATTGACTGGTACGGGTAGAGTAAAGCGCAAACACGCTTTTCACAACCACATCTTGACCAAAAAGTCTAAGCAACGCAAACGCGTTCTTGGCCAATTTGCTCTTGTTCACCCTTCTGATGAACGTGCCATCAAAGAAATGCTTCTTGCGTAATTAATTACGCAAAGGTACAGGCCCAATTTTATTCAATCATTTAAAAAGCGTTGTGAGAACAACCGCCGAAACCTAAAAAAAACTCTTTTAAAATGCCTAGATCAGTCAATTCCGTCGCGTCTAGAGAACGCCGCAGAAGAATCCTCAAACTTGCTAAAGGTTACTGGGGACGTAGAAAAAATGTTTGGACGGTAGCCAAAAATGCCGTTGAAAAAGGTTTGACATACGCCTACAAAGGCCGCAAATTAAAAAAACGCGAATACCGTTCACTCTGGATTCAGCGTATTAATGCGGGCGTAAGGGAACACGGTATGTCTTATTCCACTTTTATTGGCAAACTCAACAAGTCTGGCTTGGAGCTGAATCGTAAAGTACTCGCGGACTTGGCCATGAACAATCCTGATGCATTCAAAGCTGTAGTGGAGCAAGTACAAAAAGTTAGTTAAGACTTGCTTTCATACGCCTTAACTCATATTCGGAAAACCCGCATTTGCCAAAAGTAAGTGCGGGTTTTTCCATAAAAGTTTTTTTGATGATTTATTTTTGAAAACCAGTCATTTATATCCCCATTAATTTTTCATTGATTGGCTCTTGACTATTTTTGAGTAAGAGAGTTTTAGAACTTTTATAGGCTTTACTACAAACTATTTGCTAATTTTTGCGTAAATTTGAAGACTTGAATTTCACTTTAAATTTTGGAAAAGCCAAGTTCAAATATAGTCAAAACAAACGATACACCTAGCACTGCGCCGCGTTCACAAATTCAAAAAATTTGGCAGTTTGTCCTCAATCTGCTGCATTTTAAGTTTGTGATGGTTCTTCGTGTGCTCATCGTATGCTGCTGCTTGGCCTTTTTGCTGCTTAACAATAAAGTTCAAACCTATTTGGGTAAACGCGCTACCAATTACTTGAACGAACGTGCCGATTTTACCTATCACATTGGTTATCTAGGTTTTGATTTAGACGGCGACCTACAGCTTGGCGACGTGCTGGTGCTGGATCGTAAAGGGCGAACCCTTGTTACGGCCAAATCTTTGAATGCTGATATTGATCTTTTTAAGTTACTCACTGGAAAATTTAAGCTTACTAAAATCATTTTGGGAGACGGCGGCCTCAATATGGTCGTAGAAGAAGACAGTAAATTATTTAATATCCAAGAACTTACAGCCGATATTTATAAAGCACTCAACTACAAACCGCCAAAAAGCACTAAGCGTTTTTATTTTTCCATTCCCCAAATAGAACTTCAAAACGCTTATTACAGCTACCACGACCCTACCAAAGATTCTTTGACGGCAGGAATGTTCGACTATTCTCATTTTAGATTAGACAGCCTCTACGGTAAAGTTTTCAATTTAGAGCTAATGACTGATACTGTGCAGTTTTACATGGATCAGGTAAAAACTTTTGATGCAAAGAGTTCTGTGAGAATCAACTATTTAAAAGGCTTTTTTAGATATTGCAATAAAAGCATGGCCTTGGGTCATTTCTTGTTGAAAACACCTAAAAGTGTAGTACGTGATTCGGTGCTACTAAGCTACGAAAGTCCTAAAAGCTTTGCAAACTTCAATCAGAAGGTTAAAATACAGTCTTTTTTAGACTCTTCAGTGATTCAAACAGAGGAGCTGCTTTGCTTTTCGCCTAGCCTAAAAGCCTACGATGAACGCATTCTTATTTCGGCTCACGTGGAGGGTACAGTGAACAAACTGAATATTTCAAAGGCCAAAATCAAGCTCAAAGACACCGAGCTAGCCGTTCGCGAACTTCGCCTCGAGGGCTTACCTGACGTAAAAAATACCAATATCAATTTGAACGTAGAAAATGCGGCTTTGAGCTTTGAAGATCTTAAAACCTATCTGCCACCCACCGCCCTGCCTTACTTGAACAGACTTGGACAGGTTGTATTCAACGGCGAGTTTGGCGGCAAAGTCAATAATTTTAAAGCCAAAGGCAACTTCAATACAGCCTTGGGCATGTTACAAGCCGATGGCGAACTAGATACAGAAAAACAAATTTATGATGGGTTCGTTTCGGCACTCAACTTTGATTTGGCCCGATTACTAGACATCAAAACTCTAGGCAAGGCCACTTGGAATGGACACATTGAGGGCACTGGTTTTGATGTTAATACAGCCGCACTCAACCTAGATGTAGCTATCACACAGGCACAGGTCATGGGTTACAATTATCAGAATGGCATTGTCAAGGGCGATTTCAAAAATAAACAGTTTATGGGTCTGCTTGAACTCCATGACCCCAATATCAACTTTGTGGCGGATGTAGACGCTGACCTAAAAGATACTTTTTTTATTGCCAATGCGGACATAGCCCATCTAGATCTCAAGGGTTTGGGCTTTATCGAGGACGAATTGACAATCAAAACTAAGCTCAAAACGCAATTTTCTGGTGTCAATCCAGATCATCTCAAAGGCTTTGCGCAACTCGAGAATAGCAGCTTAAAAGTCATGGGCAAAGAGTTTGATTTCAAAGATATTACGCTTTCGGCCAAGCAAGATAATTTTTTACGCACCCTTCTGCTCCAAACCGACTATTTTGATGCGGGCATGACTGGCTCTTTTACAACCAACGCCCTTTTGGCAGACGCGCTGGATATGTGGCGTGAGCTGGATTTACATCTCAACTATGATTCCTTGAGAACAAAACGCTTTTTTAATGATTCCACACGCATGGCCTATCAAGCAGATAGCACTTATCAGCTGAGCTATTTTGTGAACTTAAAAAATATTGATCCGCTTCTAAACAGTTATTTGCCTTACAGTCACATAGACCCTAACGCGCGCATTGTGGGCGAGTGGCAACGCAAAACGAACCTCTCTTTTAGCTTAAACTGCAACATAGACACCGTCAATATTTCAGATGAATACGTGTTTATGGAGAATAGTATGAATTTTGTGGTTAACAGAGAAAAAAGCCGCAGCCCGAGCACGTCTATTTTGCGTTTTTTTAGCGGTCAGCAAGAATTTGGCACATCTCTACAAACCCAACTGCTCAAACTAAACTTTGATTGGAGCACACCCCAAGTCAATTTTAACACCTACATCAAACACGCCAAATCAGATGATTATTTTTCTATGGGTGGCGTTTATGCGTTCATGCAGGACTCTGCTAGCTTACGCGTCATAAAACCAGCTTTAAGGATTATTGGCGACAACTGGAAAAGCGAACAGAGTGTTTTGGTGGGCATAAAAGGCAAGGATATTCACATAGAAAAGCCCATTCAGTTTAACAGTCGCAAACAGGCCATCACCCTAAAGGGGCATATTTCTAGCGATAATCAAAAAAAGCTAGACGTAGACATCAACAGCCTGAATATGAAGTTTTTGAGTCTTTTTATGGGTAGAGAAGTGCGTGGTACTACGAATGCACAGATGACGCTCACCGACATGTACAACACGCTAAAAATGGACGGTCAGCTCAAAATGGATCATTTTGAAATAGACAGCAGCCAAATAGGAGACATTACAGCCTTTGTAGATTGGAACAATGCCCGTCAGGAACTGCAACTCAACGCAAACCTGCTTCGCGACAAAATTTCAGTGCTTAAAACAATTGGTTCTATCAAACCTCAGGGCGACAACAATTTTAACCTATCGGTGATGTTTGACAGCACCAAAATGGAAATACTGCAAGCCTTTACCAAAGGTATCGTTTCGGAAATGCAAGGTCTAATTGTAGGCAAAGTAAATATCAACGGGCCTTTTGCACAGCCTGTTATTAAGGGACAAGCTTTTATTCACAAAGGCGGTTTTAAGGTGGATTATCTCAACACCAAATACTTTTTTGAAGACAAAGTTTTATTCCGAGAAGGTTTTATTGGAGTCAAACGCATTCATCTTTTTGATGAAAAAGGCCAAATGGGCTATCTAGATGGCGGTGCTTACTATGATGACGGTTTTGAGCACTTACTTCTGGACGTAAAAGGCGAGATGTCTAAAATGAAAGTTCTGGGCACAAATCGCGAGAGTCAACAACCGTTTTACGGCGATGCTTATGCAACTGGCAACTTTAGAGTAAGCGGCTCACTTCAAGATATTCTTATTGAGGTTCGCGCGCGGAGCGAGTATGGTACACACGTTGTTTTGCCCCTTGACACCTACGAAAGTGTTGAACAAAAAGCCTTTATAGAATATCTGCCGCCGCCCGACACGCTCAAGGAAGTTAAAATAGCCGATACCAGAGTACTCAAAGAGAAAGAAAATACGAAACTCCGTATGAAGTTTGACTTAGAGGTTACACCTGACGCTTTTGCCGAAATCATTTTTGACCAAAAAGCTGGCGACATCATACGTGGCAATGGTGATGGTAAATTGAATATGGAAATAGACACTAAAGGCAATTTTACGATGTTTGGCGATGTCAAAATTCTAAAAGGGGCTTACAACTTTACTTTTTTGAACGTCATCGACAAAGAATTTGGTGTGATGCCAGGCAGTCATATCACTTGGAACGGTGACCCTTTTGGTGCAATTTTAGACATTCAAGCCACTTATACACAGGCAGCCTCGCTTATGCCCATCATTACCAACGCCGACAGCAGCATCATGCGTATTCCTGCCATACGCCGTCGCTATCCTATTCGTGTAGATATGTTTCTAAAAGGTGATCTCCTCAAGCCAGATATTGGTTTTGGTATTGATGTACTTGAATATCCTAGCGTAGTAAACGACCCTGCATCGGGCGCAACAGTATCTTTAGAATCTTATGTTAGTTCTTTTGAAAACAGGCTCAACAACGACATCCAAGAGCTTAATAGACAGGTTTTTAGCTTGATTGCTCTAAAAAAACTAGCTTCTCAAAATACCTTTCAGGGTATCAATGCAGGTGGGAGCGTGAGTGAGCTACTCACCAACCAGCTCAGCAACTGGATGTCACAGGTGGACGAAAACTTAGAATTTGATTTAGATCTCAACGGTCTTAATGCCGATGCCATACGTGCCATACAACTGCGCTTGTCCTACTCCTTCATGCAGGGGCGTATGCGCATCACGCGGGAAGGCACTTTCACAGACCCTCAAAACAACGTCAATGCCTCGAGTGTGCTTGGCGACTGGACTCTGGAATATCTGGTAACACCAAGCGGCAGGCTGAGGGTAAAGGCTTTTCATAAAAATAACATCTCTAACTTCAATGCTGCTTTGCGGGGCAACACCTCAGCTGGAGCAAGTATTCTTTACTCTATCAATTTTGAGCACGTCAGAGAGCTTTTCAGAATAAAAAAACGCCGCAAGAAAACCGCTGTGGTTATAGATAACGAAATTGTAGTGCCTAACTAAACTCAAAACTATTTTTTATACACAGGCACACTGCTGCAAGCCTCCCCAAACATAATCAATTTGGCAATAGGCGCAAGCCTAACACTGACTTCCACATAAGCCCAGTGTGGTACAGGAAACTTACTACAGCCTTTAATAACCACTTTTTTATCTCTATAAAACTCCCAATCTATTTTAGAAAGCACTTCTGCATAAAGATGGCTTTCGAGTTCCGCCAAAGACCCAAAAAATACGCGTTTAGCTACTTTTTGAAGATAACTGGCCGCTATCATAAAAGCCCACATGGGTACAATGGCATCGGTGCTACACACCACAGAAACGTAATGGTCTGCATACTGAGACCAATCCAGATTTTTAATAGCCTCTCGGTAGTCTTTTTCACGTAGTACTATGCCCTGAAACAAAAAATCTTTAATGTCAAAAATAGACCTCGCGCCTAGTGCATAATAATCTTCAATATCAAAAGTAATGATGCCACTGCTTGCAGCACGATTAACAATTTCTTTAGTATTTGATAAGTTAGCCATATAAAAAGTTGTTTGAACGATTTTTTAGCTATAACTCAACTAAGAACTAAATGTTCAAAAGACGAAATAACAAATCCAACCTATCTTTTTCGTAGTCGTTGATTTCGGCCTCATCAAACTTGGCCAATATGGTATACTCAAACCTTTCTAAGGTAGCAATAATGCGTGTAAGGTCTGTTTGATCAATCTTGAGTGTGAGCTTAACTCGCTGACTGTCTTGTGAGTCAGCCTCCAGAAAGCTGCTCAGTATCTTGGCATTATTTTCTTCTATAAGCCGCGCTATGTTGGAAAGCGAGTAGTCATAATAATCCATACCAACCACTAAAATGCCCCCAGGGTTCTGCGTAGCATACGTTTTGGCCATTCTGGCAAGAGAGTCTTTGACACAGATAGTACCCATGAATAGCCCTTGCTCATCTATAACAGCCAACGATTTCAGATCATTCATTTCAGCTGTTTTTACCACATCGTAAAAATGGGTGTTATGCTTCACAAAAATATTATCCGCTTCCAATTCTAGCTCGCCAAGCTGCATGTTAGAGTCGCTCAATTCATAAAGCATCTCTTCTTGTACCACACCCAAATATTTGCGTTTGTCCACCACTGGCAGCTCACTTACGCGAAAGCTTTCCATCCACGACAAAGCTTTTTTGACGGTGTCGGTAGGTTTTAATGGCGGTAAATCTTTGTTAATGAGGTCAGATGCCAGCATCTGGTCTTGAGAATCTACTGTGTTTGTCATCTTTTTGGCGTTCGGTTGTATAAAAACTATTGGCTGTTGATTCGATAATTCTTGCAATAAAGCCGCTCAACTAATCAAGTTACTCAAAACGAGTATTTTTTTATGAGTTATTCAAGAAATCCTCAAAGTATTTATTAAAAACTTTTGGATGTTCCATCATGGGCACATGGCAGCACTTATCTACAAATTTTAACGTACTGTTCGATAAAAGGTTATTAAACTCGTGCGCCACCACAGGCGGGGTAATGGTGTCATTCAAGCCCCAAACAAGCAAAGTAGGAACTTTGATAACATGAATGTCTTTGGCCATGTTATGCCTCTGAGCCGAGCGCGCAATAGAAATCATGCGCAAGCAAGAAGAATTGTCATTGGTAACCTCAAACACTTCGTCCACCAACTCTTTGGTGGCAATAGTGGAGTCATAAAACGTATAGGCCACGCGCTCTCTTACAAACTCATAGCTGCTGCGTCGCGGATAGCTGTTGCCCATACCATGCTCAAAAAGCCCAGAGCTGCCCGTCAAGACGAGGCGTTTAACCGAATGAGGATGACGGAGGGTAAAAATTAATCCTATATGCCCGCCCAAGGAGTTGCCTATCAGGCTAAACTCTTTGAGGTTCTGAAATGCTATAAAAGACTCAATAAAGTCCGTTAGGCCATTCAAGTCGGCCTGTTTGAGAGGCATCGTGTAAATGGGCATCATAGGAATAAGCACCCTATACTTTGGAGAAAAATGCTCTATGACATCAGTCCAGTTGCTGAGCGCGCCAAAAAGGCCATGAAGCATGATCAGCACTTCGCCACTGCCTTCATCTATGTATTCAAACTCTCCTTGTTTTTTTACAGTGTATTGCATAGGGGCCAGTATGTTTTAAAATATAAAACGCAAAATTACGTGCTCAAAGATTAAAACGAAATATTATCAGTATAATTTCGCTTATCTAGGCTTAATTTTTGGCTGAGATAGCGCAGAAAGCTTCAAAAAGTCTTGTTTGAGTAGAAAAATCCTTTGCTATTTCTAAAATTTAAAAGATTTTATCCCCAAAACAAGACTCACGTTTTATACCAAACTTTAATTCTACCTTAATCATGCGCTATGAATCTACCCCAAAAACAAAAAATTTGAAGACAATTTAAGCCTTGAACAAGAATAAAAAACATAAATTGCAGCGTGTAAATGATAAAATAATATTACAACCAATGACTGACAATATAGAATTAGAAAAAACCCTTTGGCAAGCAGCCGACAAATTGCGCAACAATATGGATGCTGCCGAATACAAGCACGTGGTATTAGGTTTGATATTCTTAAAATACATTTCTGATGCTTTTGATACAAAAGCTCCATTCTTTGTTGATGAAATTGGTGCTGACTGGGAAAACCAAAAGTATGTTGAGGAAATAAAAGACATTTGTAAATCTAGCAATAGTGAAGGTGAATCAACCGCCTTTTACGTTCCAACACAAGCACGTTGGAAATGGCTACAAGGCAGAGCAAAATTGCCGACCATTGGCAAAGACATTGACGATGCCATGGATGCCATTGAAAAAGACAACCCAACACTAAAAGGCGTTTTACCAAAAGACTATGCAAGACCAGCCTTGGACAAACAACGATTGGGAGAATTGATTGATTTAATTGGTTCTATCACATTAAGCAAAGGCAAAGACGGAAAAGGGAAAGACATTTTAGGTTTTGTGTTTGAATATTTCTTGGGACAGTTTGCAGATGCCGAAGGCAAAAAAGGCGGTCAATTTTATACTCCACGAAGCATTGTAAAAATATTGGTGGATATGCTTGCCCCCGAACCTGAAAAACGTGTGTACGACGGCGCCTGCGGCAGCGGTGGAATGTTTGTACAAAGCGAACGCTTTATTGAAATGCACGAACACCGCAAAGGCAAAATTTCTATTTTCGGGCAAGAGAGCAACCCTACAACTTACAAACTCGCCAAAATGAATTTGGCTATTCGTGGTATTGACGCGAAAATTGAGCTGGGTGATACCTTGATGAACGACAAATTCCCTGAATTGAAAGTGGATTATGTCATTGCCAATCCGCCATTCAATGTAAGCGATTACAACATCAACAAAGCCGAAACCCACAAATGGAAATACGGCGTGCCGCCAACAGGAAACGCCAACTACGCTTGGTTACAATTGTTTATTAGCAAATTAGCACCCTATGGCACGGCAGGCATTGTGTTAGCAAACGGCAGTATGAGTTCTGAAACAGCCACCGAAGGGCAAATCAGAAAAGAATTAATTGAAAACGACTTGGTGGACTGTATGGTTTCTTTGCCTTCGCAACTGTTTTACAACACACAAATACCAGCGTGTTTGTGGTTTTTATCTCGCAACAAAGAAGGCAACACCAAATTAAGAAATCGCAACAACGAAATACTTTTTATTGATGCCCGAGAATTAGGCACCATGATAAGCCGTAAACAAAAAGAGTTAAGCGAAAAAGATATTACCAAAATCTCGGACACTTACCACAATTGGAGAAGCAAAGCAGATTTTGAAGCCAACTACAAAGACATTGCAGGGTTTTGTAAATCCGCTAACATTCAAGACATACGCAAAAATAACTACATTCTTACACCGGGCAGATACATTGATTTTAAAGAAGTAGAAGAAGACGGACAAGCGTTTGAGGAAAAAATGAAAATGCTAACCGCTACGCTTTCAGAGCAAATGCAAAAAGCACAAGCGTTGGACGAAGCCATTAAACTTAACCTTGCTAAAATTGGCTATGAAATCTAATACCAAAATATCTATACGCTTTTTTAATGACCGAGAGGTACGGGCAATTTGGGACGAAGAAAACGCCAAATGGTGGTTTTCTGTATTGGATATTGTTGCTGTATTACGAAATCAAGATGACTATACCAAAAACCGTAACTATTGGAAATACCTAAAAGCCAAACTCAAAAAAGAAAATAGTGAGTTGGTTAGTACCACTACCCAACTGAAATTGTTAGCAAATGATGGCAAACGCTATTTAACAGATATGCTTGATTACGAAGGCATCATAGCCTTAGGCAAACAGTTCCCCAGTAAAAATGCTAACCGATTTATAGAATGGTTTACGTATAGCGACAAAACCATAGACGGCAAAAGTAAAACCAAAGCCTACGCCCTTTTTGAAAGTTCTTTTATTGAAAGCATAGAAGTAGGCACTACAAAGGGCTTACAGCAAATACACGCCTATATTTTTGGTGGATTGTATGACTTTGCAGGGCAAATAAGAACTAAAAACATAGCTAAAGGCGGTTTTCAATTTGCAATGGTGCAATTCATTGATAATGCACTCAAACAAATTGACCTAATGCCCGAAAATACTTTTGAAGAAATAGTAAAAAAATATGTAGAAATGAACGTTGTCCACCCTTTTATGGAAGGAAACGGCAGAAGTACCCGTATTTGGTTGGATTTAATCCTGAAAAAACAACTCAAATGTTGCATAGATTGGAGCAAAATCAGCAAAACTGCTTATATGAACGCTATGGTAAAAAGTGTAAGCAATAGCACCGAACTATTCAATTTGCTAAAAGATGCCCTCACAACAGACATCAACAGCCGAGAAATGTATATGAAAGGAATAGATTATTCGTATTACTATGAAGAAAATTAAAGAAATTATGAG
>RDZD01000037.1 GCA_004293815.1 Cytophagales bacterium
ATTTCCAGCTCAAAAACTCGTGAGGAAAGGACAGCTTTTTGAGAAATACTAGAATAAAACCCCCGCAGCGTTAAATTTAAGCACTGTTTGAGAGAAGACTATACTTTATCTATACCAGATGCCAACTCTTTCGTGTTTGCCTACGACGAAATATGGAATAGAAAAATTTATACATTCAAGAGCGATGTACAGCCTTTACATCATAGATGAAACCATGAGGCCATTATCAGAATGGTATGGAGCTACAGCTCAATATTTGGGGCAGGAAGAGAACATAAACAATGTAAAATTGCTGAGGGTTTTGCAGCTTATGGTACTATCTTATAAAAAAAAGCATTATTTTTGCTCAGAGCAATCAAAATAGCTCAAGGTAGCAGATTGATTTAAGTGAATAATTTTTTCCAGAAATACAATCAAAACCACATTGGGGGTGTTGATGCCACATTTTTATGACAAGATAAAACTATGAGTTTTGATCAAACCATCACCCTTTTTGCAGGTTACTCACTACTTTTTTTAGTGATTGCTTTAGCTTTTAAAGCATACATATCTTGGAAGATAGGAGGACAGCAGAAAAAAATACTATTGGCCATTGGGCTTTTTACTTTTCTTTCAAGTCTGCTGGTTATTAGAGAGTTCAACCACCAATTTTGGAGCAAAGAACTCAACGTAACGCTTGGCTATTTGCTTTATGGTTATAAAACCGTTTGGTGGTATTGTATAGGCGTTATTTTTTCGAATTCTCTAGACTATTTTATTTGGAATGGCATCATGCGCCGTGGCGAAGATACGGTGATTCATAAATACATCATTCAGTTTACAGATTTCGTCATCTACTTTTTTATATCGCTGCTGGTTTATAAAATTGTTTTTGAGCAGTCTTTGGCAGGTTTATTTATCAGCTCAGGGGTTTTGGCTATTATTTTGGGCTTGTCGGCACAAACGACTTTGGGCGGTGTGTTTTCAGGTTTGTCGTTGAGTCTTAACGATTCTTTCAAAAAAGGGGACTACATCATTACAGATAAGGTGCGTGGCTACATACAAGACATGAACTGGCACTCTGTGACTATCATAGACCGTCATTTACAATGTGTTATCATACCAAATAAAACGATAGATGACGCACCCATTATTAATGTATTCAAAAAAAATGAATATAGAATGTTGGAAATCAAAATTTTAGCCCAATATGACGTACCGCCAGAGCTTGTCAAAAGGCTCATGTTAGAAACCGCGTCGCACTCGTCTTATGCCTTCCTAGAACCGAGAGTCCTTGTGCGAGGCTACGGCCTGAACGGTATAGAATATGTGTTGGAGTTTTTTACCAAAGTGCCTGAAGATAGTCTCATTTTGAATGATTTTTATTCCCTGATTTGGTATAAATTCAAAGAGCATCATGTCAGTTTCAAGCCTTCGTCTTATCAGTATGAAAATCCAGATAAATACATTTCTGAAGACAGTTATCTAAAGCCGCTTTCTACGTCAGACAAGGCTCAAATCATAAGCGGTTTAGAACTTTTTTCTATACTCAATGAGGAAGAAATACAGTATTTAGCCTTCAACTCCAGCATCATCATCACCGCACCGCCTGACCGCATTACTGTGCAAGGTGAAGCTGGGGACTCGCTTTTTGTGGTCATTAAAGGCACTTTAGGGGTCTTTGTGAAGCAAGGCGACACCGCACCTCAGAAAGTGGCACAACTCGGAAAAGGACAAGTATTTGGTGAAATGGCTCTGCTTACGGGAGAAGCCAGAACCGCCACGGTCAAGCCTCTCGATGAAGTACTGGTTTTAGAAGTTACAAAACAAAATTTATTGCCTATTCTGGAAAACAGACAAGAAATAGCCGATTTTATGAGTGCCCAAATGGCTGAAAGAATATATAAAACTCAAGAAAGCCTCAAAAACTTACCGCATGTGCAACAGCAAGAAGAAATTCAACACATCAGAAAAAAACTAAAAAGCTTGATTGGTGCCTTCTTTAAAAAAGCATAACCCATTTTTAATTTTAAAATAGATAACTGTTTTCTGTATTTTTTGACAAAAAATAACATCATAATGGTATTTTAACTGACTGTGAAGCAGAAAAGTTTTCAAAAACCTTGTTTTTTTAAGTCATTGTATATGAATTATTTATAGACTTGGTATAAAAAAAATGATTCATTTACCGAAAAAAATTATATTTTTATCTAAGAAAATTTGGAGGTATTGCATTTTTTTTAAAGCTTTGCGATGTTTGCGTGAGTTACATTAAAGCATGGTTAGCCTCGTTGGTTTCTTTGATGTGGTTCTTTAAGAAGGTTTTTTATGGTTCAGCAAGGTCTTCTTGCCGGGAATAATGCAAAGTCGGCTTTTGGAATTAGTCATTTGGAGTGCAGTGGTTGGTAATGTGCATAGGTGGTTTTCCAAGCATTTCTGCTGATGATGTTTTTAGAGACTTAGCAGTTGTAGTAGAGGTTTGCGTTTCGTGCATAAAACGACGAAAAAACGGAGCGGTGAGCCAACGCGATGGCTATTTTTTTAGAGGCAGAGTGAGCAGGCATTCGGGCATCTGGCCGTACAAGCGGCTATGGCACTTCAGGAGCGCATGGATAGCTAAACTACGGAAAGCTATTATGGTTTCTGCGAGGGGCTGAAAACAGGTTGTCGTTTGTGTTTCCTTTACTCATCAATTTTATTCAATTGTTCACCACATTTTCTAAAATTAAAAAAAAAATGGCTTTACACGTTGAAACTGGTTTAGAGAGAATTTACCGCGTGGTAGTTCCTAAAGTTACCTCTGTTGGTGCGGCTGTCGTTGTAACAGGTGCACTCTTCAAAATCATGCACTGGCCATTTGCTGGTCTTATGCTTACCGTGGGTCTTCTCACAGAAGCTTTCCTCTTCTTGCTCGGTGGTATCCAGCCTGCTCCTCCTGCTGAGCAGCACTATCACTGGGAGCTTGCTTACCCTGCATTGGCCAGCGGCAAGCCTGTGGCTAAGATAGACGAAGGCACTACTGGCGTAGCGGTATTGACTCACCTCGACGCAATGCTCAAGGAAGCAAACCTTTCTACAGACGCATTCAAGAAGTTTGGTCAGGGCATTCAGTCTTTGAACGATACGGCTAAGAACATGAAAGACCTCACCAATGCTGTGGGTGCTACAAATGAGTATTCTACAAACGTTAAAGCGGCTTCAGCTTCTTTGACTAGCTTGAACAAAGCATACTCTACCACTGTAAGCGCGATGTCTGAAATGGCGAATGCTTCTAAAGACGCTAAGGATTATCATGCACAAGTTCAAAACATCACCAAAAATTTGGGTGCTTTGAACGCCGTGTATGAAATGGAAATCAAAGATGCCGACAGCCACCTCAAGGCTATGAACAAGTTCTACGGCAACTTGACCTCTGCTATGCAAAACATGTCTGATACTATGAAAGATTCTGAGCTCCTCAAGACTCAGATGGCACAACTTACAACTCACTTGACATCGTTGAACAAAGTTTATGGCAACATGCTCACTGCCATGAAAGGGTAATTTGAGCCTCCTTGAATTTGCTAAAATTATCTCTAACTCTTTAAAAACAAGCAAAAGAAAATGGCAGGTGGCGCGAAAGAAACCCCACGACAGAGGATGATTGGTATGATGTACTTGGTACTCACGGCCCTCCTCGCTCTCCAAGTTAGTAATGTACTCTTAGATAAGTTTCAATTCATTGACGAGACACTCCAAAATGCTGTGGCTATCAGCCGCAAAAGTAACAAGCAGTTGCTGGAAGGTATCAAGTCTATGGTTGAAAAAAATGGCAATAAGCCTGCTGACGTAGCTGTTTTCAAGAAAGGCGAAGAAGTCTTGAAGGTAACAGACGACATGATGGGCTACTTCAATACTTACCGCGACAACCTTATCAAAGCCTCTGGTGGCGTTGAAGAGGACGGTCGTTACAAAGGTGCTAAAGACCAAGGTATTGTTGAAGAAATGCTCATTGGACCAGAAGGCAGCAAGAGCGGCAAAGGCTACGAACTCGAGAAAAAACTCAACGACTTTGTAGCTCAAATGCAAAAGGTGGCAGATTCTGTTATTCCTGATAGCGCAAGTGGTGGCAAGCCTAAGATAGAAAAAATCGCAAAGGCAGCTTCTGAGTACCCTATCTTCAAAAACAACGACGACCAAAAAACTAAGGACTTCGTCTATTTGAGCTACCAAGGTACACCAATGGTTGCAGCTTTGGCCATCACTAGCCAAATGCAATCAGAAGCTTTGAAAGCAGAAACAGCTATCATTGAAGCCCTCGCTAAGCTTGTAGGTATCAACGACATCAAGTTTGACAAAATCTTTGCGCGTGTCACTGCGGAGTCTAAAGTGGTAGCTGCTGGTACAAAGTACAAAGCGAGCATGTTTATTGCTGCTACGTCTTCTACTATCACTCCTCGTATGACCTCTACTGCTGGTGGTGTAAAAGTAAACGCTGACGGGGTAGGTGAAATAGAATTCACTGCTCAGGGCGGTGGTTACGACAAAGAAGGCAAAGCTGAGAAGAGCTGGAAAGGTTCTATCACTATCAAAACGCCTAGCGGCCGTGACACAACCTTCTCTGTAGAAGAAAAGTATACTGTTGTGAAGCCTGTTATTGACATTCAGGCTGCCAACGTCGCATCTCTCTATCTCCGCTGTGGTAACGAGCTTAACGTGCAAGTACCTGCTCTTGGCCAGGTATATGCTCCACGTTTCACTTGCTCAGATACAGAAGTAATTCCTGGCAGCCCAAAAGGTATGGTAACACTCGTACCAAGAGCTGCTAAAGTTACTCTGACTGTTTACAGCGGCTCTGACCTCATTGGTACTCGCGAACTCAAGGTGAGCCTTGTTCCTAAGCCTGAAATTAAATTCAAGGCTGGCGGCAAAGAACTCAACTCTAAGGTAGGTGGACCAATGCCACGTTCAGTTCAGTGCGTTGCTGAAGCAGACGAGAGCTTCAAAAAGTTCTTGCCTAAAGATGCACGCTACCGTGTAACTGAAGTTGAAGTGATGATTGGTCGTGGTAAAAAAGCCATTTTTGGTCCTACTACAATGAGTGGGCCTGAAATCAATCTTAACAGCGCAGCTGCTAACGCACAAGCGGGTGACCGTTTGATACTTGACGTGAAGAAAGTAGAACGTATGAACTTCAAGAATGAGCGTGAAGCTGTGAGCATGGGTTCAATGATTTTTACTTACCCTATCAACTAAATGTTGTTGCGGATCGCGTTTGATTTCAAACCAACTTCGCACTTGATTTAGTCACAAAAGAGAGAGGCAAGCCTTGTGTTTGTCTCTCTCTTTTGTATTTAAAGAATATTTCTGGCATTTTTTTATAAAAAACCATAAATCGCAACTAAAAATTGTATATTGCACCTTTGTCAATGAGCCTTAAACCAGAAAAGCATTTGGATCAAGAGGAATATGAGATTTTTGGATAGACATAAATTAGTTGCGACATGGCTATTTTGGGCTGTGTTTCTGTGTAGTGGGCTTATAACTTATGCACAAAGTTCTGCTGACACTACCCAAAGCAACGCTGCTTTGAAAGATATCTACATATTAGAATCTTCTGTAAACACTACGACGTTTCCCTCAATGAATTATTTTGAGGAGAAGCTTGATTTGTTTAATAAAAACAGTGATTATAAAATCATTATGGCGTTTTTACCACCCCAAAGACGCAATATTGAAGAAGTGGTTCAAGAGTTTAGAACTGCTAATAACATTCCCAACAAGGCGGTTACTGTAATTTTTATGGGAAATCCAGAGACTTTTGTGCCTGACACCACTCTCATGTCTTTCTACAAAAGCCAATTGGGTATCAGCTTATCTAATCTGATTACTGGCGAAGGTGTTTGCATTTATTGGGCAGAGGGCGACTTGGCAGCAAAGGTAGAGTGGGAAGCATATGCGGCTTGGCGAACAAAATTGCTTTTTGCGATGGTAGACGAAGATTATAATTACATAAAGCGGGAGAAGATAGCTCTAGGACAACCCAACCCCTCAGGCGAACGGGCATTAACTCCGCTTTTAGACGGCATGACAGATCTCTGTATTCGTGTACTTACAGGGGAGTGTTTGCCTAAAACCCTCAAGCCTTATGTAGGAAAATTTGTTCAAGACCACGCGGGCTTCCTGACCCTAGAAGAAGCTAAAAAACTAGAAGCCAAAATTATAGAACTTTCTGGCAATTACCGTGAAGACATATTTGTTAGAACGAGTGACGGCCTTGTCAATCTCACAGAGTTTACTTATTACGACGACTACGAAGAAACGACTTATACGCTTCCTGGCATACATTTTCATTTTTCATTCAATTGTCAGGCTATGTTGCCTTCTGACGAGGCTGTGGCGGATGGCTCTCATTTGCTAGATCTCACAGAACCGCAAATGGTTGTTTTTAACAAAAATATGCGCTCTGGACGATACTATGAAGCCATCAATCGCTATATAGATTGGCAGATGACACTTTATAACCGCGCTTGGGTCAAATCTTTGTGGTATTTGCTGGCCACATTTGCCGTAGGGGCTTTGATGACAGTGCTCTGCGGTGTGCGCGATTTGAGCGATAAGCTGAGTATAGTGCCTTTTATGGCGGCTTTTGTGTGTTCTGGCCTAGCTTGCTGGAATGTATATGAGGCAGCTATTGGCTTTTGGCAAGTTGGTTTTTACTTGGTGGCTATGGTTGTGATTTTACTGGGGCCTGTTGTGGTGATTCTCATTCGGGGACCCAAATACAAAGCTCCCGTTGATAAAAGTCTCTCATAATCAAAACGCTAGCGTTTTTACTTTTAATAGATCTTTATTATGCGCCGCGTTGCATTTTTCTTAATGCTTTACTTAGTGTGTGTTGGTTTTGCCTCTGCTCAGACTGGTAGTTTTTGGGAATTCGATGAGCGTCATGCAGAGTTGGGATTAGAACATAAGGTTTTTAAAATGGATACCACTTTGCAATTAGAATATAGTCTGGGCTTTAATGCATATTTGAACGAATATTTTAGCTTGTATTATAGCATTGGTACAGGACAAAACGCCTACTCGCGCCGCTACTATTCAGGCACTGCTGGCATGGCAGCGGCCTATTTTGTGGGGTCTCTTTTGCGACGTGCCAATACCGCTGACTCTGGCGAAGTGTTAGGTTATGCTTTGATTTTAGCTTTGATTATTCCCGAAGGAGTTCAGTTTCATCAAAAACTAGGTAAAAACATAAGCCTCACACCCTATCTTTTACCTTTTGGCGGCTCATATAATCTAGATAACAGCGAAACCATCAGGCTTTCGGGCAGTGTAGGTTTCCGTTTAGATATTTATCCCACATCCGAGAGAGGCTTGTATGTATCCCCTCAGTTTGGTACGCGTTTACAATACTCAGGATTGAGTCAGGAGCTATATGGCGGCTTTCGTCTAGCGGTTATTTTTTAGCTTTCTGAAGAAAAATTTCTATTTCAGAGGCTAGGAATACATTAGTTGGCTGTGAAGCGAGTTAGAAAATTTAAACCTCTTGTTGATTACTCAAAGCAAAAGAGCAATAAATTGACGAAAACAAATTTTATAGATTGATATTGTGTGATTAGATGCTAGAATTTATGAATTTGTTTTGGAAAAATATTTTTTTGTCTGTTGTTTTGCATGAGCTGAGCTTTTAGTCTGCTGTTACTCCGCCTTTTTTTATCAAGCCTATGTACAAAGTCCTTGTTAATGACCAAGAAAGTTTTGAGGTTAAAACTGATAACCAACAAATCAGCATAGGCGATGCCATACTGCTGCAAGATATGGTACAGCTCAATGCGCATAGTTATCATCTTTTGCAAAATGATAAGTCTTATAAAATAGAAATCGTAAAAGCTGACTACGAAACCAAGGATTTTGAAATTAAAATTAATCAAGTAGTTTATAAAGTAAACGCAAAAGACCGTCTGGATTTACTACTCCAAAAAATGGGCATGGGCGAACAAAGCTCTGCTAAAATCGGTACGCTTAAAGCTCCTATGCCAGGTTTGGTGCTAAATGTCAATGTGGAGGTAGGTCAAGAAGTGAGTAAAGGCGACAATTTGCTGATTCTAGAAGCCATGAAAATGGAAAATATGCTTAAAGCTCCTGCCAGTGGCCTTGTTAAAGAAGTAAAGGTTATCAAAGGGCAGAGTGTGGAAAAGGGGCAAGTACTGATAGTATTGGCTTAATTCTGTTCAATGGAAATAAACACAGAGCCGCAAAAGACCACTGCCTTTGTAACTGGCGCAAATGGTTTTGTAGGGAGTTTTATTGTTAAAGAACTGCTAGACAAGGGACTTGATGTAAAAATCTTGTTGCGACCTCAAGCCGAAACCTTGCTAATTGATGAGGTTCTACACCGTTTAGAAGTGATAGAAGGCGATGTACTCGATGTGTGTGTGCTTCAAGAGGCTATGCAGGGTGTTCAAGTTGTGGTACATGCAGCAGCTGTGGTGTCTATGGCCGCCAAACGATATGCCAATATGATGAAGGTGAATGTAGAGGGTACAGCCAATATGGTAAATATGGCTCTCCTTTGCGGAGTGAAGCAATTTGTTCATATCAGCTCTGTGGCAGCCATAGGAAATCCTTCCACAGCCACTCAGGCCATCAGCGAAGCTGAACCGCTTTACAACAACGTAGCGGGAACGATGTATGCACAGTCTAAATATTGGTCTGAACGAGAGGTTTGGCGAGCAATAGAAGAAGGGCTGCCCGCTGTCATTCTAAATCCTGCCTACGTGCTTGGACACGGCAACTGGCTCAAAAGCAGCGTTCAGGTGTTTCATTATATCTGGCAAAAGAACAGTTTTTTTCCGCCGGGTTCACTCAACTACGTGGATGTGCGCGACATAGCCAAAGCCACTTGGCAGGTAATCAGGCAAGAGAAAAAAGCTGAACGTTTTATACTTTGTGCGGGTTTAAAGCCTCACCGTGAAGTATTTGCCGAAATTGCGAAACGGTTTGATGTAAAGCCACCCTCCAGAAGGCTAAGTCCTATTTTGGCCAAAATAGCCTGCTGGTTCGAAAGTATCAAATGCGCTTTGACCAGTGCGGAGCCCCGCATCACCAAAGATACCATTGCAGCAGCCTCCAATAATGTGCCCTATGATGGCCAAAAAGCTACGCGTGTGCTGGCTATAGAATATCAAACACTTCAAGAAACTCTGGACTGGGCTTGTAAGGCTTATAAAGCTCAGCAAGAAAAGCTGGGCGTTTGAGTTTAGCTGAAGGATTAACGATTCCCTACGTATTCGCTGGGATGCTGTGCGATGTAAATTATTTTAAATCAAGGATTTATATCTAAGTATAAAAAATTAACATTTTTTAACAGTTTAGGGCGTACAAGTTGATGATCTTATAACTATTTTTGTAGTAGTAAAACTAATATTATCGTTTACCTCTAAACACACATAACACTATGTTCAATTTCAGACGTTCTTTGGCAGTTTTGAGCACTGCATTTTTAATGGGCTTTTCAGTGTCAGCTATGGCGCAGGATGCAGTAGACAAAGCAGAGAAGAAAAGCAAAATTAAAATCGTCTACATGAAAGACGGTAAAAAGCAGGTTATAGAGCGGGAGTTCACGGGCGAAATGCCTGAAGACCTCCGCAAAGAGCTTGAGAAAATACAAGCTGACGAGCTTTCAAATATGGAACTCAACCTCCAAAATGGCGTAGTAAAGTCGGGTAGAGCTGGCTCGCCTGTCATTATGGACTTCAGAAAAGGCTCCGACACAGACAAAATGTTGCAAGGCGTTGAGAAGCAGATTGAGATTATTCACGGCAACATTGAAAACAACAAGGAGGCTGTTGAGCAAATGGCTCAATCTATTAAGGGCAGTATCAAAATCATCAATGATGATTTAAATTTGAGCATCATCAGCGATAGTGCTGTGTGGAACGGTGCAGAAGGTGCGCCCCGTATCATGATACGCACACTGGGAGGCGATTGCAAACTGTTTAAAGACTCTTTGGGCAGTCACCTCAATCTAATGCGCGAAGGTCTCAAAAATGTGCAAATCAAAATAAAGGACTTGGCAGAATTGCGTGAGTTGAATGGTTTGGATAGTCTTGATATGTCAGAATTCTCGAACTTCAACAGCTATGTTTCACCCAATAGTTTTATTTTTGTGCCAAAAGATGGCTCTGATACTCGTGTGAAAGAGCTGGAAAATAATGGAGTCAAATTAGAGAAGTTCGAGTCTAAAGAGGGCAACATGGTTTATATGTTTCAGAGTGCTGATGGCAACATAAACCGTTCTGTGAGCATTATCCTCTCCGATTGCAAAAAGAAAGATGAGCTGGAAAACAAAAGCGAAAGAAACAACAAACGCCAAGACTTGGAAAAGAATAACAACAATGAAATCAAGGGCTTAAGCAACTTTAATGTATACCCAAATCCTAACGACGGCAACTTTACAATCAACTTTGACGTTAAAAAGAAAGCCACTATCAATGTCAGCGTGACTGACATCAACGGTAGAGAGGTGTATAGTGACAAGAAAGAAAATTTTGTAGGAAATTACAATCAAAAGATTTTGCTTTCTAACACTACACCAGGTGCTTACATTGTAAAAATAGCTGAAGGTAAGAAGGTTAGAACGCAAAGAATTGTCATTCAGTAGTTTTTTCCACAACAGTACACAATATTTACCACCTCAATCTTGAGAACTCTGCAAAGAGCCTCAAGATTGGGGTTTTTGTTTACGGGCTTTTTAAAGTCCGTTTTTAAGGTTGCCTGTTTCACAGATACCGTCGCATAATGAATCAAGACGACGTAAAGTTCCATCCTCTGAAACATTTTAAGAAATAACTAGCGAGGAAGAATGGTAACCACCTAAGTAAATACCCTTTTCATCGAATTAAAACAGAATTTAGTCTGCTCCAAGGGCTAATAAGCCTCAAATTTGCCTTGAAGATTAGTGTGAAGCAATAAACCAATGCGAACATGAGGTCACAAGAATATTATAATTTAAAAAATTATTCAGACAAGATTTTGGATCTTCAAAAATCATATCACGACTATCCTCTCAGTGAGCAAGACCTCAAGCAACTTGCTTTTCAGATGGGTATGGACGAAGAAGACTGGCTTCGCATTCAACGCACACTCAAGGCTCACTTGGAGCGTGGTCAAGGGTATTGCCGTTACTTTAACTGGGAAGATGCCATTGCAGAATTTAAACAAGTCATTACACTCAACCCCAACCACGTGGAGGCTCTTTATGGCTTGTCTCTCGCTTATAAAAATATATGGCTGGATAGTAGGCAGTTACGCCACCAAGATCGAGCCTTCTTTTACGCAAAAAAATGTTTGATGATGAATCCAAAACACGATGCCGCCCTGCGTCTCATTAGCGACTTGAAGTTACTGAGCAGTAATACTCAGCTTACTTTAAAGCAGAAAGTAGCCTCAATATCCTTGGCTTCCGTATTGTTTGCCATGGTTATAGGAGTAGCTGTGGTACTTTTGGGTGTGGATGGCCAAATCCAAACAAATATGAACAAGGCAGATGCTCAGCAACTCATCACAGCGCGTGCTGTGGAGGTGCAACACGTCAAGGCTCAGCAGTTGCCTGTTCAGTTTATGGAATCTAGCCCTAAAATGAACTTAGAAGTTGAGCAGTCTTCTCTGCGCATATTTGAAGACGCTTTGAGTTATGAACTCAAAGCTAGCTTAAGCATACAAGAGAAAGCCGTTTCTAGTCTTAAAGTTCAGTTAGAACTCCTAGATGCCAAAAACAATGTGCTTCTTAGCGAGCTTATAGATGCTTTGCGTTTGACAGATAGCCCCGCTCAAAAAGGGGATGTTTTGCCGTTTAGAGTTCAGGATTTTTATAAAGATACAGAGCTGGAGGCCAATAAAATTGCATCAGTCCGCTTGAGTGTAGTAGACGCCGTTTTAGCAAACAATGTGTTGGTTAGTAAGCCGATAGAGGTAGATTTGAAAGCTGTGAGCAATCCCAAAGTGAGTCTTCGCTTTGCTGAAAGAGACAGCAAACTCAGCAAAAGCGAGTTCTCTGATCAATCTTTCCACAGGCTTGTCTTAGAAGTTCAAAATAACGGTCTAGTGCCTGTACACGAACTAGTAGTAGATTTGTGCTGGTTTGACGCTCATCAGGAATTGATCATGCGCAAGAGAGTCTCTTTAATTGACTCTATGGATGCTGCGCTTAAACCTAATCAAATCATCACCAGAAGCCATGTGGTTCGCTTGCCCCAATTTGAAGCATCAAAAGCTCTCAATTACCGTTTGGTGGTATGCAAGGCCCAATAAATAAAGGTTCAGTATCGCATACAAAGCCTTGCAAGATAATTTCTGGCAAGGCTTTGTTGCTTTTAAGGCAACTGTTCCAGACTTTTTAGTTCATCTGAATGGGTATTTTTGAGGACATACACATAGCGTATGAGGCTAAAATCATGGTTGAGGCGTACCCGTATACGAGGATTTGAGGAGTTTTTTGTCGGCACTTCATCCACTACACCAATCAGAAAGCCTTCTGGATAAACTGCATTGTATTCAGAAGTAAGAACAGTGTCGCCCTTTGCTATGCTCCTGTACTGGGGCAGATATTCCAAAAAGACGTGACGGTAGTCTCTGCCATCCCAAACAGTGGTACACAGCATATAGTCAGTGCCTTTGGCTCTCACAATGCTAGAAACGCGGTTTTCGTTATGCAACACAGAGCGCACAATGGCATAGTTGTCAGAGCAACGCTCCACTTTCCCCACTATGCCTTCAGAGGTTACCACTCCGTCGCCAGTTCGGATGCCGTCTTTAGCACCCTTGTCTATTGTGATAAAGTTTTGACTCAAGCTTACAGAGTTTTTGACGACTTTGGCGGGAATAAACTCATACTTGAACATAAAGGCAGAATCAGGTTTTTGCCAAGCCGCCAGCTTATTGAATTGTCCTGCTTGTAAACGGGCGTTTTCTGCCATAAGGCGATCATTGATGTTCTGAAGCTCAAAATAGCCTTGTATTTGGGCCGACTTTGTGAGTAAATAGCCAACCACTGTGTTGGTAGATGTAAAAAATACCACGCGCTGATAAGAGTTTTTACTTACTATAAGCCAAAAGCAAAGCCCCTCCAACAAGACGAAGACCAGCAAAAGTTGATACTTATAGAAAAAGTCAAATAATTTTCTCATCTTTTAACCAAACATGGCCACAAATAAAACGAACTAAAGTGTTGGAAGCAAGGCATTAAAAAACTTGCTCCAACACTTTAATTGGCTATTTTTTCTACAAAAACGCTTAAGAAATCTTCTGTCTAATTACCATTTAGCTTTTTTGAGCCAAAGACCCACTAAATAGGAGCTTCCTAACAAAGCTATAAAGAAGATATAAGCGGCTATTTCCATTGTCATATGACCACTGTGTTTTAGTTGTAAAACCAATTCTTTGAAGAACTAACATACAAAACAAGCAAACAGAATTCAAAATTCCTATCCAAAGGCATCAAAAATTTATTAAATGATGTTCAATGCCACTAAATTGTACATTTTGGCTTTTGGCGAGCATGAATAAAGTGGCTCAGAAAAAGACCTGCTGAGGCTACATAAAGCATGTAGCCAAATACGTCAAAGCGGTCTGCAAGCAGTACAGATACAGAAAACAGCAGAACAAATCCCCAAATGCAAAGGCTAAGCGCATTGAGGAGGTGTTTGCGCGTCGAGAAATAAGCAGCCACAATAGCCAAGAGCATAAAAAAGTAGTCATGTCCCTCAGGCAAAAAATGGACATCTATCCCTTCCAAAAGCGTGTTTGCGCTGATAATGAAGGGAACTATTAGGCAATGAATCAAACAAATGATAGAGCTGACCATACCAAGCCAGTCTGCTAAATGATTGTTTTGTAGTTTCATTTTGCAAATATAAGAACAATAATTGACCTTTTTGCAACAGGCGTGCAGAAATATTTTACGCGGTTTTTTTTCTAGCTTGAGCGAAGTATACAAAATAGCTCGCATACGTGATAGACGACCCTTGTTTAAACGTTTATTATCAGGTGGTTAATTGCTTTTTTAAAAGTATACATCCGCAACGCGAAACTTTTATGCCTAAAAAGCCGTAAATATTTATACGTTTTTTTGGAAATCAAAAAATAAACTTTTACTTTTGTGCCACAATAGCCGCCTAGAGAGGTGGCCGAGTGGCTGAAGGCGGCAGATTGCTAATCTGTTATACGGGTTTTAAGCCTGTATCGGGGGTTCGAATCCCCTCCTCTCTGCATTTTTTTATCGGGGTGTAGCGCAGTCCGGTTAGCGCACCTGCTTTGGGAGCAGGGGGTCGCAAGTTCGAATCTTGTCTCCCCGACATCTAAATTTATTTCTAATAAAAGGTCTCTTTCTTTGAAGGAGACCTTTTTAGTTTAAAAAAAGCTGCTACAGCAAATTACAGTTGTTTCTATGCTAAAAATAACTAATCATTGTGCTATAGATGTGTAAAGAAACAAAGTTTTGGGAATCCAATTGAAAGATGTTGCTATCCGCTAAGTCTGCGGCTCATTTTTAAGGCCGATTCAATATCTCTAGCACCAAGATTTTGAGTAAGGTTTTTCAGAACATATTGCCTAACTTTGTGTGCTCAAAAAATGATTGATAGCATTTGTTGTATTCTGGCAACGCTAAGCCTATTTTGTTAAAAGATGCTCAAGCTGTATAAGAAAATTGTGGAGTGGGAATTTTGGCCTTTTTGGTTTTTTTATATTCCCATTTATTTTTATTGGTTCTACTTAGGTATTAGAGCCAGATCTTTGATGTTTTTTAGTGCGGCCAACCCTCTTATGGAAATGGGTGGCTTAGCCAATTACTCCAAGTATAACGTAATCAAACAATTTGATGCCAAATACTTGCCGCCTACGGTGTTTTTAGGTACAGAAGCCGATAAAGGTAAGGCACTTAGTATGCTGCAAGAAGCTGGTTTAGATTTTCCGCTTGTGGCTAAGCCTGACCTAGGCGAAAGGGGGAAAGGGGTGGTTAAAGTTAACAACGCCAGTGAGCTGGAGCTGTATTTGAAGGATTCTCCAGCACCTATTATTTTGCAAGGCTTTTTGACTGAACCCCTAGAGTTTGGAGTCATGTATTATCGTTTACCCAACGAAGCCAGAGGGAGCATTAGTTCGGTGGTTCAGAAAGGCTTTTTGGGTGTGGTTGGTAACGGACAAAGTTCTGTGGGTCAGCTCTTAGCTGCCGAGCAAAGAGGCAAGCTTTATGTGGAATCTATAGAGAAACGTTATCCCGAACTCATTGGTTATGTGCCAAAGCTTCAAGAATATGTGGTGGTCGAGCCTATAGGTAATCACTGTCGTGGAACCACTTTTTTAAACGCTAATCATCTCATCAACGCCAAGCTTATAGATACGTTTGATGACATTAGCAAAAATATAAAAGGCTACTATTTCGGTCGTTATGATCTCAAAACAGAAAGTTTAGAGGCTCTTTATGAAGGCAAAATAAAGATTTTGGAGCTGAATGGTGCCAACTCTGAGCCTGCACATATTTATGACCCCAGCATGAAGCTTTTGAGTGCTTACAGACATCTTTTTGGGCATTGGAAGAGGCTTTACAGGATCAGTGTGCAGAACCACAAGAAAGGCGTGCCTTATATGGGACTGCTAGATGGCATTAGGCTCATGCTTAAAAAGTAGCAGAAACCAAAGCGGTCATGAGCTTTGACCAGCCCATGACCGCTTTGGCTAAAAACTGAAACCGATGCTTTATTCTTGCATCAAGTGGCCAAAGAATACGGCATTCATAAAAATTTTGTTTGTTCCATACCAAAAAGCTCTAAAGTTGGGATTGTCGGCGAGCAACACCACACGGCCACGACCTGAACTTTTTATGAGCGCACCCGCTGTGTTTTCTACAGCTTTTTTATGCCTCTCAGACAAATAGCCAGCCACAAGTGGGTTTGTACCATATCGGATAGGCGTGGCATAAGGGTTTTCGCTCCAAGACATATAACTAGAGGTATTTCTAAACACATGCAGCTGAGGAGTTTGATAGCCATAGCAAAGTGGGTGCGTGAGGTCTATTTGCACTTTAAAAATACTTCCGCCCACTTCCTGTGCTCCTCTGTCACGGTTTCTGGCTTCATAAGGACGAGGTAGAGTATCTTTGCTGCTCAAGTCTCGCGAATGAAAATTGGCTATTTCTTTGTTTTTTACCCATTTGAGCGCGCCTTGCATGGCTATAAGCGTGTTGCCATCTTTAAGCCATTTTTTTATGGCTTCTTCACCTGCATTATTGATACCGCCATAGTTGCCATCTGCCATAACCAAAACTTGGAATTCGGATAAATCTATACTACCCAGTTTGTTCATTTCTAGCATTGTAACAGGCATCTTGTAACGTGTGTCTAATAAATGCCATATTTCGCCAGCTTCTGAGGCCGCTACTCCTTCGCCCACAACTAAAAGTACTTTGGTTGGCCTTAGAACATCATGTGAGGTACTACCCAAATCTGCCCCCTCGGGAGTGAGTCCATCCGAAAGCTCAAATACAGAGACTGCATTGCTTTGGACAAGGCGGGTTAAAAGTTCTTTGATTTGCAAAGGACTCATATTTTGATTCTGCAAAGGCACAAGAATAGAGCCATGTCCAAACTCTCTAGTGCCTAGGCTGGTTTCTGCCTTAAATTTTTTGTGGCAAACCTTCACAATAAGCTCTTCTTGGAGCAGCTCGTTAAGCAAACGAGGGGCATAATAACCGTTCCACTCAAACACATAGCTGTAGGCTTGCTTGTTATTATTGCTATACAAATGTCCTTTGGGCATGTTTAACTCAATCAGTTCCTCGCCCATTAAGCCAGCAGGCAAAGACTTTCCTCCTAAAGAGGCATAAGGTATATCAAACGCCATAGGAAAAGTCCATGCTGAGATATCATAAAAAAGACTATCCTTAAAGCTAGATTCTGACTTAAAAATGGCTTGTATTGTTCTGTACTGAGCTTGTGCCAGAGGGACAACATAGCTGTGGTGTTTCTTGAAATTCAAGTCATTGATTTTAAAATCATTGTTTGTTTTATAAACTTTTATTTGGTGTCTTTTTAAAACTTCTATAAAGTGATAATTTTTGGCAGAGTCTGTACTAGAGCCAAATATATAGGCTTTTTCTGTGGACAAAGCTCCTGTATTCTGAGCCTGTGTGTAGAAGTTTTTTTGGTAGTTTAAAAGCTCTTCACGCATTTCTAACGAGGCAGCTAGTGTAGAAAGAGACACAATGAACTGATTTTTGATGGTGAAGGGAAACTCCAGAAGCCCATGAACGGTACTTTGCGCATGTCCGCGTGAAGAAGCTTGCTCAAAGAGTATGCCCACGCAGGCGTTAATGTCGGGATAAGTGGAGCCTTTGCCATAAAAAAAATCATCAAAGTCTTCTTCGGTATAGTACAGTGAGCCAATTTTATTCAAAAAATCAGCATGTTTTCGCGCAAGTTTGAGCGCAAGTTCACGGTTCTGAGGCGGTGTAAGGGGATTGTCTCTTTCGGGCACACCTGGTTGAAAGAAAAAGGTTTTATCAGAACCCATTTCATGGTGATCAGTGAGTACGTTGGGTTTCCATTCATGAAATCTGGCCACTCTTCCTTGACTTTCAGAGAGTTGTAAGGGCAACCAGTCTCTATTCAGGTCAAACCAATAATGATTGAATCGGCCTTTTGGAAAAGGTTCATGAAACTCTCTAGCCATAGGATGGCTCACAGGGGTTTGACTTTTATGGGCATTTACCCAAGTAGCAAATCTGTTTGTGCCATCTGGATTTATGCAAGGGTCCAAAATAATGACAGTATTTTTGAGCAAGTTATCAATTTCTACTCCCTGTGCTGCTGCCAAATAATAAGCGGTCAGTAATGCCGCATTAGCACCGCTCGGCTCGTTACCATGTACGCTATAGCCCAACCAGACCACCACAGGCATATCACTGATTGATACATTAGAGGCTTCGGTAGGATCTGATAGCTTCAAGTGCATTTTGCGAATATCTTCTAGTCGGGCTTGGTTGGCCTCTGATGTGATGATGAGAGTGAGCAGTTCTCTGCTTTCGTAGCTTTGTCCGTAAGTTTTGAGTTGGATGCGTTTTGAGCTTCGCGCCAGTTCTTTCATATAAGTTACAATCTGAAAAGAGTTGGCATGCCATTCGCCCACCTCGTGGCCTAAAACCTGTTTGGGTGTAGGCACAGACGCATCATACGTAAGATGAGAGGGCAGGTAGTAAGAGAGGGTTTGTGCCCAAGCACCGCTCCATAAGGCTGTTAAGATGACACAAAGGGCTGTGAAAACGTTTTTTTTAGCAAAGTAAGACATTATTCTGACGAATGATAAATTGGAACAAGACAGTTTGGATTTTGAGCGGCAAAGTAATACAATTTATAGCTCATTGTCTCAATATGACTCATGAATCATATTGATGTTGCTCTCTTTGTTATTGAGTACTTGGAAAAAAAACAGATTGTTTTGCACAAAACATTCAACAGAATTTGTCAATTGATTGGATTGGTGTTATAATTGCGGAGGATTTAAAATGCATATAGCCTTTTTTGAAATTCATACTAAAGTATATTTACAATTTATTGATTTGTTCTTATAGATCTGGTCGTGTCTAAGATTTTAAATAAATTCATTAATCTTTACTTAAAATCTGCAAGCTTATTTTTGCTCTGCATGATTTTGAGCACGGCATCTCTTGCTCAAAACAAAAAAGCTGATAGTTTAAAGGCTCTCATACCAGTTGCAGATGATACGACAAAAGTATTGCTCCTGACTGAGCTAGCTTGGTTTTTGCGAAATAATGACGCTTTTATAGCTTATGAGCACATTCAAACCGCCCATAAAAAAGCCGATGAGCTGAATAAAAAAGAGTATCTTCCCAAGATATGGAATTATGAAGGTGTTATTCTTAGAAACTTAGGCAACTATCCTGCCGCATTACAGAGCTACTATATTGCCGTTAAGTTGGCTGAGGATATTGATAACCAGAAAGAAATTGCTTATGCTTACAACAACATAGGCGACGTGCACCGCTTGCAAGGCAATTTTAAAGAAGCTGCCGCTTATTGTAGCAAAGCTTCAACTATCTTTGAGAAGTTGAACGATTGGAAAGGAATTGGCTATGCTAATGCACGTTTAGGAGAGCTTTATGAAGAACAAAAGATGTATGCGGAGGCCAAAGCGGCATATGAAAAAGTTCTGAAGGTACGGACAGGAAAAGTAGGGGCAACCGAGCTTACGTTCCCTCTAAGCCGTGTTGGCTTTATGGCTCATAAGCTTGGAGATGAAAAGACTGCTCTCGAGCTTTTGAACAAAGCATTGCAGACTGGTTTTGATGCCAGTAGCAAGCGAAGTCAGTCTACCACTCTCAATGACTTTGCCAAAATGTACCAAGATCGTAAGGATCTTGCCAAGTCTAATGAGTACGCCATTAAAGCACTAGAGAATGCTGCATCTTCGCATAATATACAAGGTGCTCGTACGGCTTCTCGCATACTTGCTGATAACTTTAGCCAGCTTAAGGACTTTAAGCAGGCTTATAAATATCAAGAACTTTTTGTGAGCTACACAGACAGTATCTTTAATGAAGACAAATCACGTTCTTTTGTGGCTGTGTTTAATAACTTTGAAATATACAAACGAGAACAAGAAAACGAAATTTTAAAGAAAGATCAAATTATACAAGTAGAGCAGAATAAAAATCAGCAAACGTTTATATGGGCTGTCTTAGGAGTCTCTTTTGCAATGCTTGTCGCTATTGTGATTTTCATAAACGTCAACAACAAACGCAAAAAAGCCAACAAGCAGTTAATTCAGATTAACGCTAAAATTGCTAATCAGAACGAGGAGCTGGAGGCTCAAGCTAAAAATCTAGAAAGAGCCAGTATGACCATCAAGAATATCAACGATGATATTCGCGCTAGTATCAACTATGCTAAGCGTATACAAGGCGCTCTTCTGCCTTCAGAGGATAAACTACATACCATCATTCCCGAACACTTTATTTTGTTTAGGCCCAAAGATATTGTGAGTGGTGACTTTTATTGGTTTGAGCAAATAGGACAAAAGCTGGTTCTGGTGGTAGGCGACTGCACAGGACACGGTGTACCAGGGGCATTTATGAGTATGTTATGCGGAGCTGCTCTCATTGACACAGTGGTAAAAAAAGAAGTTGTAAATCCCGCTCAAATCTTGTTGGATGTAGACAAAAATATCCGCTTTATACTTAAACAAGATGGGCCAGATCCTAGTCATGATGGTATGGAAGCGGCTATCTGTGTGTTGGATAACGAGACTAATACAATGGAGTTAGCAGCAGCCAAATCAGCTTTTCTATATTTTCAGGGTGAGCACAGGCATCTCATACGTGGCGATAGGTTCAGTGTGGGAGGTTCTCTTATACGCAGTACGGATAAGAGTTTCACTAATCACAACATCCCTATTACTGATGCTACTACTTTCTACATGTTTTCGGATGGTTACAAAGACCAAATAGGCGGACCTAACAACACCAAGTTTATGTCTAAAAACTTCTATGACATGCTAGAAACCATGCAACCCTTAAGTATGGAGGAGCAACTTCAAGCTTTAGCATCTCTGATGGATGGTTGGATAAAAGATGGTGTAGATACGCAGCTTGACGATATGTTGGTTTTGGGTGTACGTTTGAACGAATTCTATAAGCCAATAGACAACTAAAGTTCAGGGAAAATAAGCGTGTGGTTATCTGCTCTGTTTTTGGCGTTTTGTGTACCGCTCACTGCCCTTATTGGCAGTTACGTAGAGCGTAAGATAGCAGGCTTTGTACAAGATCGGCTAGGCCCTAACACCACAGGTAAATATGGACTTTTGCAGGCTTTTGCCGATATCATTAAGCTTTTACAAAAAGAAGATATTGCTTTAAGCAATGCGCATTGGTGGTGGTTTAGGACAGCCCCAATACTCATTTTGATTACTGTTCTGGGAGCCATGTCTCTGATACCTATAGGGGCATCTTGGCACGGTGTGGGCAGCGATTTGGGCTTGTATTATGGGCTAGGTATTTTATCCTTAGAGGTAACTGGGTTGATGATGGCAGGCTGGGCATCAGGCAATAATTTTTCTTTGATTGGGGCCATGCGAGGATTAGGCTTGTTAGTTTCTTATGAGCTGCCTTTTGTGTTAAGTTTGTTGGGTGCGGTGCTCTGGTACGGACACGTCAATTTGGAAGATATTGTGTTAGCACAAAGTCGGGGCGGATTATGGTCTTGGGGGCTGTTCGCAATGCCCGCTTTACTTCCCGTATGTGGTATTTTTTTTATATCAAGTTTAGCGGAAGCCAATCGTGCACCTTTTGATTTGGCAGAAGCTGAGTCAGAAATAATTTCAGGTTTTCATACAGAATACACTGGCACACGTTGGGCTTTGGTGATGCTTTCAGAATATGGACTGATGCTTTTTACTAGCCTTTTGGGTGTTTGTTTGTTCTGGGGTGGCTGGTCTAGTCCAGTTGAAGCTTGGCCAGAAACGAACTTCTGGGCTGTGTTTTGGCTTTTTCTGAAAACTCTGCTGTGGTTCTTGACACAAATTATCATGCGTTGGGTTTTTCCGAGATTGCGGTTAGATCAACTGATGCGTTTCAGCTGGTTGATTCTATTGCCAACGGCTCTGGTATGGTTGCTTGTTTTGGCCTTTCTCAGGTATTATCACTTGGCTTTTTAGGTTAAGTTCATCGGATTTTTAGGAGGCGATATGGTTTAAGCAAGTGAGGGTTTGTATTTTATATTGCCGCTCTATTCTGGTTTTACAGACACACGGCCTGTAGATTTAAAATTTGGTAATTCTATGAGAAATGTAGTGCCCTGACCCAGCTGGCTTTTGAAGGCGATTTCTCCCCCCAGAAGTTTAATGGTTTGTTTAACGATATAAAGTCCTAGTCCTGAGCCATCTGACATTTCACTTGCTCTATAGAACATCTCAAAAATACGAGCTGCATGAGCATCTTCTATGCCAATGCCATTGTCTGAGATAGTTATAAACACCTTTTGAGGATTGATGTCTACCTTTATAATCAAAAAGTTGTAGGTTCGGGACGCATTCATATATTTCATGGCGTTAGACATCATATTTTTGAGGACAATGCCAATTCGGAATTGGTCTGAGTAGTAAGCAACGCCTTTTGGATTTTCTATATTCACCTTGATATCAATCTTGCTGGCATTGTTGATATATTTCAGCTCCTCAATAGTCTCGTTGATGAGCATTTCAAAGTCTATCTCGGCTAGGTCAAGATGTGAGTTGGCCGATTTAGAGTAGTTCAAAATCATGGTAATGAAGCTATAAAGTTTCTGGACTCTGTTTTCTATTTTGTCTACATAGCTCATAAAATTTGAACTTTCGGTTTCTATTCTAATGACATTAATAATGCCAGCAATAGAGGTAAGAGGAGCTCTCAAATCATGCGAGGCGCGGTACACGAACTGATCAAGCTCAAAGTTTCGTGTTTTAAGCTCTTCTAATGTGTTTTTAAGCTTAAATTCAGCATTTTTTTCAGCTGAAATATCTGTGAAGAAAGCTACCACAAAGACTGGGATTTGTTTGTCGTCCCTTACTAAAGAGGCGTTTAAATGCACCCATTTTTGTTTGTTTTTGGGGGTTATAAAAAGCAAATCGCTACTGAAGCCATCGGTTTCTTCGTTGATGAGTTTTAAGAATTCATGTCGCAAAGGTCGTCTATAATCTTGGTGTATAGACTTCCACAGATAAGGCAGCGCGTTATTGTGGGCTTCTTTGTTGTCTATGATTTCACAAAATCTTTCATTGAAATGAGCTGTTTTGAAATCTAGGTTGATGTGTCCAATACCCAAAGCGGCTTGTTCAAAAGTGGAACGAAACCTTAGTTCGCTTTCTTTGAGTTTGGTTTCTGCATTTTTTCTTTCTGTGATATTGCGAATGATGGCAATGTATCTAGAAGAGCTTTTTTCATCGCTGATATACTGTAAGCGTAGCTCTACGGGTATTCTATTGCCATTAGCATGTATGAGCTCCGCTTCAGTAATGTTTTGTTGACGATGGGTTTTGAGGATGCTATTTAACACAAAAGCAATTTTATTTTTCTTGAATTCAATAAAGAGGTCTGTAAAAACTTTCTCTTTGAGCTGCTCTTCAGAGTAGCCCATGAGTCTAGTAGCACCACTATTGGCATATTTAAGAGGGGACACTAGATTGTTGCAAATCAGAATAGCGTCCTCTGTTAAGTCCAGTGTTTCTTTGATTTCCTTGAGGGTGCTTGTAATTTTAGCACTTTCGGCTTCTAAGTCTCTTGTTTTAGTGATATCTCTAAAAACTCCCAAAAAGCCTATTCTTTCTCCCTCATTGTTGAAAACGACTTTGCCAAACACTTCAACCCAAATGGTTTGATTGTCTTTGCGCTTGATAAGTAGCTCGTAACTAAGTGAATGTAAATTACCATCTTGGTTATAAATAGATGCACTTAAGTTGTCATAGTCTTCTATGTTGGCATAGATTTTTTTGGCAGGCAGTCCTACCAGTTCATGTTCCGCATAACCAAAAAGTTGTTCAGCCGCTTTGTTTACCCAAAGAATATGACGTTCCAAATTCACAAATACAATCGTATCTGAGAGCGCACCAAGTATCTGTTGAAGCATAGTTTGGGTGCTAGCCAGACTAATTTCCGCATTTTTTCTAACGGTAATGTTTGTTAAAATTCCATCAACTCTCACAGGGAGTCCGTGTTCGTCAGCCACACAACGCATATCGGCTAACAGCCATTTTTCTTTTCCGTCTTTCTGTTTGGCTTTAAACTCACATTGTGCCTTACCGTCTTTGAGAGCTAGGGTGACGGCTGAGTTGAAGGTTTGATAAGATACTGGGTCAGAAATTTGACCAAACATCAACCCCTTTTCTAGCCATTCAGATTTTGGATAACCCAAAACACGCTCTACTGCATCAGATATAGTCAAGAGTTGATGAGACTTGTCCACGCTCAGCGACCAGAAGATGTTGTCTAAGGACTGAAAAATATTTTCTATTTGCGCCTTAGCAGACTTGAGCTCCTGATTAGCCTTTTGCTCATCTGTGAGGTCTCTTATAACCGAAACTATGACCAGTGAACCGTCATCCAAAACGCCTTTTTTGAAGCTTATAGCCACTGGAAGTTCTTGTCCGCTTTTGTGTTGAGCCATCATGGCTAAACTAGTGGCGTTCTTGCTATTAAAAAACCGAGTGTCTGACTCTGAATGTCTTTTGAGTAAATCTTTTATAGACATTTTAAGAAGCTCGGCCTCTGTATACCCAAATAAGTCTACGGTAGCTTTGTTGGCGGTGCTGATGTTACCTAGATGATCTGTGGTAACAATGGCATCAATGACTGTATTAAGGATTGTGTTGAGTTCTATGTGCTTGTTTTCAGACCGTAACACACTTTCGTTAAGTACGCGTTCTGTTTCTCGAAGTTCTTTTATGGTATCCTTCAGTTCGTCATTAAGTCTTTGAGACTCTTCTAGTAATCGTCTTATCTGAACATCTTTAATTTTGGTATCTGTGATATTCTGTGCCAATGCATAGGTAACACCTAGATTGGAGTCATGCCAAACACGTCTCCAATGCAATATTCTAGAGCTTCCATTAAAACGCTTGCAACGCATTTCCACATTTCTGCATTCTTGTCCCGCAAGGGCGTATGACAGCAAAGACCTTAGCTCATTTCTATCCTCGCGATGTATAAATTCTGTTATATTCTGCTGAAGCAAAAACTTTTCCTCAATGCCAAGCAATTCACTGAAAGCCCGATTGATGTCTCTGATAGTGCCATCTTTAGACATAATAACAATTAAGTCGCTAGAAGCCTCAAATAAGTTCACCAATTCATAGTAGCTGTTGTAGTGAATGGTTACATCATCAAACGAAAGGGCAATATACTGTTGAGGCTCTGCTATTAAGTGGGCGTGTATTCTGAGGCGCAAAAGTTCCTGTCTAGGCGTAAAATAAGGCACTGTTTCGTAGCAGCTTTCTTGTTTTGACAGGATCTGCAAAAAAAGTTTATAAAGATTACTCTCAGAAGACCAATGCAGATGCTGAGAGCAGTGTTTCCCCTTCAGATTATCTAATTCTAAAATTTTCTCAGCCTTTTTATTACAGCCTTTTACACAAAAATCTATAACCTCGCCAGTATCATTTGTAACAGGCTCAAATACCACAAAACCTTGCAAACTATTTTGCATAGCCTGAATAACAGCTTTGGGTAGCTCTTTTCGAGCCTCCAGGCTTTTGCCCACTGCTAAAAAAGTGTCGTTTACAGACGGAAATATTTGTAATAACACCGACAAATAACCATTTGGTGTGCTCAAAATGACTTCTATTTCTTCGCTGGCTCCTATAACTGTAGCAAAAGTTTCAGAAAATAAAGCTTCAGACTCCTCGCTTATCAAATCGTGCAAACGCAAAGCAGGCTGAGAAATAGCAGTATGCCCAGTGTGCCTTTCAAATGCTGGATTAGTGTATACAATTGTGCCATCTATGTTTGTCAAACACACCATGTTGGGTGTTTGTGTAAAAAACATAGACGATACTTTAGAAATATCAGATGCTGGCATAAATGAGAATGCTTTTTCTTTGTCTTGCGGTAACTCTGTAAGCAATTTTATAGTCCGTAATCTAGTGTTTAGTTACAGTAACTGCAAATTAGATACCAAGAAATGGGCACACAATTCTGCTTTTTTGAAACTTTTTGCTAACAAAGATATTTAATTACTAAATTTTAGACACACAAGGCTTCTTCAAATTTAGAATTTAAGAGCCAAATACACGAAAAGATTATTGGATATGAGCCATTCTTAATCTACGGTGTCAAACCTTAGTTTTGAGAATTACTTCAAACCATTTTTCTTTTTAAACTCTTCTAACTGTTTGCGTTTAAGCTCTTTTACTTTTTTTTCTTGCTCGTCTATCCAGTCCGAAAGCGACCTTTTGCCGTCAGGGTGAGCCTCGTCATAGGATTTGTAGGTTTGGCCGTATTCTGCAAAAAGCTCTCTGTAGCGGTCTTCCAAAATAACAAAATTTTCTGAAAGATTGCTCTTCAATTCGGTAATTTCAGATTCTTCAGCCAAAAACAAAGCCTCTATGTTGGCCATTTCAGAAGCTTTCGTGCTGTCTAGCTTTTTAGGTGTCGCGGTGGTGTTGGTAGAAGCCACGGCCTCAGAACCTTCGCCAGAATCAGCCTCAGTGAGTTTACGAAGAAGTAACTCTTGCCTCAAAATACTCATTTGCTCTTGCTCTGGAAGACTCATCTCTGTCCATTTCTTGCCCATGTATTCGTACCAAATCTCTGAACTAGTGGGATTATCCTTGAGCTTTGCCCAAACAGCTGGCTTTTTTTTAGGATCGTCCTGAAAAGCCGAGGCATCTTGAGCCATTACCTGAGAACTTAGCAAGGAAATTAACATAACAATGCAGCACTTGAACACAAAAGCAATTTGCTGAGCCATTTTCGTAAAGGAGTAGAGTTTTGTTCAAATTACAAAAGCATAGTATTGGGCATCAAATTTACAACAAAAAAAACAAGTGTACAAATTTTAGTAACTAGCACAGTAATAAAATTTTGTATCTTGCAATAAATTCAAAATATAAAGTGGTTTTTGTTTGGGTTTTTAACCAAAAATGCTGTTTTGAGAGTCACAATAGGGTATGTCTTAATCCACCATTTTAGAGTGTAATAGAAATCCGTTTGGCTGAATAGTAATAAACTTTTAAAAGTCAATAGCTTCGGTGTCTATTGGATCTATAATAAGCTCCCAGTTAGCTTTAAGCGGAATCACTTGTTTGGTAACAACCACCTTTTCTGGCATTTTCCGATCAGGAAATGAGCCTTTGTCCCATTGGTTGTTATTATTGCGATCTACAAAGACTCTCACTTTTTTGTTGCCTGGCACAAGCCTTTGAAAATTAAACTTTGATGCTACTATTTGTTCCTGCTCTACAACATTCAGTTCGTTGATTATCTGTACAATATAGTTGGATGCATTGCCCTTAATTTCACCCAGAATGCTGCCAAACTCCTCGATAGAGGCCACACTATAGTTGATAACTTTAGAGGGCACTGTATCCCCCTCTACACTCAGAAATGTGCCTAGTCTGGCTGAGATATCTATTTTTTCTTGAGGGCTAAAAACATGCGTGATGTCTAGTTGGGTGCGGTTATGGTTCCATTTAAAGTCAGTATCTGCAAACTTGCTCCAAATGCTATCTTTGTCTTGCTGATAGAGTAAACTGTCTGTTATAAAACCTGTTATGGGCTTAGAGAATTTTATACTTATGGGTAAGGGCTGGTCTTTGAGTATTTTTGTGCCAGTGGCGGGTAGTTCTTGTGCTATAGGCGACACCAACTTGGCTTTTTTGCTTTCGTTAAACTTGATTTTGACAGTGTCCTGTATTCTATTACCAACTGAGTCAGTCACATCTAACTTGGCTAGCAGGGTATCTGTAGGTAAATTGTCTTTGTGGTAAAAAGTAATCAACTCGTTGGTCATTTGGTGATAAATAACAGTGTCGAGTGTAGGGTCAAGAAAGCTAAGTGCATAATCTTTTACTTTTTTGTTGAGCTTAAGCTCAAAATATTGCTTTCTGCTTCTGCCAGAAGCTACCTGTAGCGGTTTTAAGTCATAATAAACGGTGTGAAGATTAAAGCCTGCAAAGCTCTGATAAAGTGGTACATTAGCATCCAAAAAAGCAATCAATTCATCTTTGCCCTTATAAATTAAATCTGGCTTAGCTTCGGAAAGCGCGTAGAGTTTATACTCGCCAGCTCTCAAGTTTTTGAACTGATAGACCCCACTTGTATCGGTTCTGGTTATGTAGAGTGGTTTGTCTTGGTCTATGTCCATAGTATCTTTGGCATCGTAGAGTGATACCGTACAGGTTTTTAAAGGTCTGCCTGTGAGCAAATCAAAGACCTTGCCTTTGAGAGTGAGTGAGTCTATGACTGGGCCAGTGCTAAAAGCAAGTCGCAAATTGAGTGCTTTGTTGCCTTCGGTAATGTCTTGTATTGCCTCGCCAAAGTCTAAAGTATAGGTTGTGTTGGGTTTTAAGTCTTCCTCAAAAACAATGCTGAGGCGATTTTTTCGCACTGTAGTCTTGTATTCAATTTCAGTATAGGGGCTTATGTTAAGAGCCGTTTGCAAATTACCAACTTTGATATATTCATCAAATTGCATTTCCACCATTCTACTTTTTACGTTCACGCTTTGGTCTTTGGGGGCAACGAAAAGTAAATTGGGCTGTGTCTCATCTTTGAGGCCGCCTGTTGGGATACCTTGGCTCGCACATGCACCCAACACCAAAATTAATAGCACACACAAGACGACATCTGAAATCCCAATGTCAGTCTTGAAAACGCGCAACCGAGGGCGCTTAGCACACAATTGTAAAAAAAAAGCCATTAGAATCTATTTTAAACCACAAAGCTAATGCTTTTTAAGCAACGCATTTGATTTTTAACACTTTTTAGCGTTGCAGAGCCACCATCACGGATTAGATTTTGGTAGCCAGATAATGTGTGATGATTTCTACGGCTAGCACACAGTTTTTATGGTTAGGTACAATCAAGTCAGAAATGCCCTTGTGTGGAGCTACAAATCTCTGAAAGGAAGGCAAAACGTGTTTTTCGTACCGATAGAGCACATCGTGCAAATCGTAGCCACGTTCCACATTATCTCTCAAAATACGGCGTTTGAGTTTTATGATGTCTTCCACGTCTAGAAATATCTTCAGATCAAGCTGCTCTCTGATCCCTTCATGGCAAAACACAAAAAGCCCTTCTACCACAATAATAGGCTTAGGAGCAATGTCCAGCCACTTCTCTGGCGCATTTGGATTGTTGTAAGTGTATTCTTTCACACGCAAAGACTCGCCATTTTTGAGCTTACAAAGGTCCTTGGCGTATTGGTCTAAGTCCAAAGCTTGAGGGACATCGTAGTTTACCACCCCTTTGTCATCTCGCTCCAAAACCTCTTTACTTTTGTAATAGTTATCCATACCAAACACACACAAGTTATCTTGGCCAAATTGTTTAGCTATTTGAGATAGGATATAGGTTTTTCCTGAGCCGCTTCCGCCGCAAATACCCACCACGTATGGAACTTGTTTTGTTGTCATTCTGAACGCCTTATGGGCTTAATTTTTTTAGTAAACACACACCCGCATGCAGGCTGAAGGCAAAGAATTTTCAAAATTAATGATAAAATCAAAAGTTCTTTTAGTTTTTTGTTAAAAAATATATTCAGTTTTTACCTATTTGACCAGTAATAGTTTTTTCATCTTGTTTAAAGAATACCGTTTTTACTTTGTAGGCATTGGGGCAAAAATAATTAAGAGTATCGTCCAACTAGTTTGGTAGCGATATTCCCACCCAAAAATAAAAGAAGCAGTCCCAAGTTTTTACAATCGGGACTGCTTCTTTCATTGAGTTTCTAGAACTTGTCTAGCTGACAGATTTTA
>RDZD01000038.1 GCA_004293815.1 Cytophagales bacterium
ATTTTTTAAAATTTTTAAAGAGAGGAGCTTGTAGTTGTGTTCACCGCGTCAATTAATCAAAACAATACAAAATACGCTATTCTTTTTTTCGCCTTTGTTATGCGCTTTTTGTATTGTTTATGCGTTTTTTAGGTAGGCAATAATTCGAAAAGTGCAAAATACGCTATTCGTTTTTTGTATTGTTATGCTAAATTTATTATCTTTCGGCGTAGTGTTTTTACAATTTATCCAAAGGGCTTTGAATCTTTTTGAGGCTTTTTTCGCTTACATGGGTATAGCGCAAAGTGGTTTTAATGTCATTATGTCCCAGCAGTTCTTGTATGAATTTTACATCCGTACCATTTTCAAGCAAATGCGTGGCAAAACTATGCCTTAAACCATGTATGCCTACTTCTTTGTTGATTTTTGCTTTTTTCATAGCCGTTTTGAAGACTTGTTGCGCACTTCTTATGCTGTACTGTTCGCTATTTTGCCCTTCAAAAAGATATTTTGTAGGCTTGTATTCTTTGTAGTAAGTTCGCAATTGCTCTAAAATCGTTTCGGGCAAGTTTACATAGCGGTCTTTTTTGCCCTTACTTCGTTCTATCAAAACCTGCATATTACCTGAGTCTATGTCCGTAATTTTCAGGTTCACTATCTCGCTCACACGCAATCCCATACCATAACAGAGTTTGAGCATGGTATTATGCTTTAAATTAGTGGTAACTTCAAACAACTTTTTGACATCACGAGTGCTGATAGCTTTAGGCAAAATAGAAGGCTTTTTAGGGCGCGGAATGTCTATAAAAATCTTATCGCGTCCCAAAACTTGTTCAAAATAGAACTTCACCGCATTCATTCGGCTGTGTATGGTGTTTTCAGAAAGCTTTAACTCATTGACACAATACAAGAAATAACTTCGCAACCGCTCTGCATCTAAATCAGCTACTTGATAACTTTTTAAAGTCTGGAGCAGTTGCCCAAATTCGTTCTTGTAGGTCGTGATAGTGCTTTGGCTGTAACCTTTGAGCTGCAATGTTTCAATGTATCTCTCCAAAGCTGGTAAGTTTACCTCATGAATGTGGCTCAAAGTCTCCTTGCCCACTTCAGAGGTAGTTATTATGCCTAGTTTTTTCCTATAAATTTTATTATCAAGTACATACCACGCTTGGTGTGTCCGACTCCATTTTACGCCTGTCAAGGAACGAAGCCATGCGCTTAACTTGGGTGAACGCGTACAACGAATAAAAATAACACTTTGTTTGTTGTGTTTGCTGAGTTCGTAAGTGATTTCGTTATCCATGTTCTTTTTTATCCAAAAGCGTGATTTCTTGGGCTATAATTTCCGTAACATAATGCTTTTTCCCATCTTGACCCAGATAAGAGCGGGTTTTGAGCTTGCCTTCTATGTAAACAAGGCTGCCTTTACGTAAATATTTTTCTGCCAAAACCGCCAAACCGCGCCAGGCCACAATGGTATGCCACTCTGTGTGTGCTTGCTGTAGTCCGTTTTGATCTTTATAAAATTCATTAGTTGCTAATGAAAACTTAGCCACTTTTACCTCTTCTGCCAAAACTTTTACTTCAGGCGCATCTCCTAGATTACCTATCAGAGTTACTTTGTTTAGCCCTTTCATCACATGAGTTTTTACAAGCTTCAATAGTGGTTTGACAACATGTAAAAAAACAGGTGTCAATCAAGGGCTTATAGCTCGGCAATTTCAAACTCGTAGTACTCCATAATCAGATTAGCCAAAAGCTTCTGGCAAGCGGTCTCAACCTGTTTTTTTGCATCGTCCGTAGAGTTTGCGCTCAGCTTCATTTCTATCTGTTTGCCCACTCTGATATCCTGCACACCGCTTACGCCCAAGTTATTGAGGCCAAGCATGACCGCTTTGCCTTGTGGGTCTAGAATTTCTTTGATAGGCAACACACTAATTTTTGCCAGATACTGCTTCATAATACCAATTTTTGAAAGATGGAATAAATATGGCAGCAAATATCCATAAAGCATTTTATTTTATCAAAAAAAATACTACAAACCTTAAGCTGCCTGTTGACCTATGCGGTGTTTGTTCAGCAACATGAGCAGAATAAACTGCACCCCAAAAAGTACCGAACCAAATAGCAAATGTACTGGCTGCATATAGTTGGGCAAATGTAAATAAACCAACAAAAGCCCTGAGAGTACCTCTAAGCCTAACACGACCAGTACTACCACTGTCCACTGCCACACTGGCCCAGTCTGTTTGGAATAAGTCCATGCGAGCCATCCAACATACGCATTCACGGCAATCACAGCCCACGCTAGGGTGCGGTGCGCTATAAACCAACTGCCAATTTCGTCCAGCCAAAGATGTCGGTTTTGATCGTGGTTGAGTACTGCCAAGTGGTCTACTCCCTCGCGTACTTGTGTGCCCAAAAGCACCTGCAAGAGCGACAGAGCCAATGCTATAGTTAAAAACAAATTGAGCTTAGACAGCCCTTCTGTGGGGTACAGACTACGCATACTCTGTGTATAAGAGCGTGTTACAGCATAAATCAGAGCCATGACTATAACCAGAGCCAAAAGCATGTGAAGCGTAATGATAAAGGGGTTTAGATTGGAAGCCACCACCTTCGCGCCTAGCCAACCCTGAAAGGCCACCAGCAAAAAAGACAGCAAAGACAGCCAAAAAACGGGCTTGTCCTTACGCCAATATACCAGAGAGCCTAAAAGCGTCAGAAAAATAAAAAAGCCTATAAGTACTCCTATGAGGCGGTTCACGTACTCAGTCCATGTTTTAAAAACATCAAAGTCCGCAATTTCTTTGCCCACCACCTTAAATCTGGTCTTGTAGTCTGTGGGTAGCTGACTGAGGTCTGTAGGTGGTACCCACTGACCAAAGCATTTGGGCCAGTCGGGACAGCCCATACCCGAACCAGTGCAACGAACCACTCCCCCAACGGCTATCAGGAGATAGACGGCCACAATAGTGACTACACCAAACCGCTTGAATATAAATTCCATACCCTTAGTCTTTTTAACGTCCCAGTGCCTCGTTTAAAAGCTCTTGGGTGAGATCTGCAAAACGAAGTATTTTCTTTCCTTTGTGCTCAGCCATAAAATCTTGGGCGGCTTTTTGGTCTGCGAAGGGAATAAAATCATTGCCCATAGGGCCTGTTACATCGCTTCCTATGACAAAAAACGCATCTTTTACCGCTAAAGGCTTAGTTTCATAGTACTCAATAACAGTCATGGTGGTTGCTGTTTTGATTTTAGGATCTTTCATACATTTGATCATCAAACAGCGGGGTGAGCAGAAATACAAATCATCGGCACGCGAAACCCATTTAGGATACTCCAGAGAAGGCATGCCACAGTTATGGCAATCGCTGTTCGGCATCACTACCTCAGTACTTTGTTCGGTATCTTCGGTAGAGGTAGAGGTACTACTTTCTGCAACTTGAGTATTTTTTACACAAGCAGAGAGCATAAACCCACAAGCAGCAGAAGCAAGAGCTAGGAAAAATATTCGCATAATGAGATTGAAACTATTTAAAGAATTTAATCATTTCTATGTCAAACACAAGAATAGCATTGCCTGGAATACTTCCGCCAACGCCAGTACGGCCATAAGCCCTTTCTGAGGGCAGATAAAAGTTGGCTCTTGCGCCCAAGCCCAGAAGTAGAACAGCCTCTTCCCAGCCTGAAATAACTTTTCCCTGACCTTGACGGAAGCCAAAAGGCTCATCGCGAAAACGAGAACTGTCAAAGCGGTAACCATCTAACAAGTTGCCTGTGTAGTGCACCACCACCGAGTCACCCTTGAAAGGCTTCAAAGTAGGCGAGCCTTCTTTAATCATGATGTAGTAAAGGCCGTCTTTGGTCTTGGTGGGGTTGAGGTTATTGCGGCGGAAATAGTCTTGTAGGATTTGATCGTCCTTTTCAGCTTGTGTAAGCGCGTTAATGCCAGCTTGTTCAACACAAGAGCTTAGAAACACTAAGCTAACAAGCCCCAAAACCCAAAAAATATTTTGAATGTATGATGTCATCTTGGCTATTTTTGATTTAAGTAGCAAATTACGGACTTTACAAAGCTGTAAACAAATAAAAGATTATTTTTTTGCTTGAAGCAGCCCTCATGTTCAAGTATTTTTTCAAGTTTAAGACATTTTGTGTGCTGTATTTGTTTGTCTTTGCTAAAACAAAAAAAGTGTTTTGTGCGATTCTAAAGCCTTTCTTGGATACACTGCACGCACAAAGTGCAAAAAAATTTGGAACAGGCGCGAATCTTTTGCAAATTTCGCCCCAAAATGAGGTTTCAACACGATTTCAAACTCAATGGAAAATAAACCACAAAATGCCAAGTCGTCAGTCTCTCTGAGGTTCAAAATTATGATGGGAGTTTTTGCGGGTGTTTGTACGCTGCTGGTGGCTTTTAGCTTTTATGCCTACCAGATGGCCTACACGCCCAATTTACTGGTGGGAGAGAACAACAAAAAACAAGGCATTTATATTAGTAACAACATGACGTTTGACAGCTTAGTAAAAGAGCTTAAAAGCAAAAACATACTCCACGATGAGCTATCATTCAGATTTGTGTCTAAACTTTTGAAGTACAACGAGAATGTTAAAAAGGGCTACTACGAAATAGAACCCCAAACGCCCAACTTAAAGGCCATAAGAATGCTTAGGTCTGGGGCACAAAAACCCGTCAAAATTACCTTTAACAATATCAGGGTAAAAGAAGATTTGGCCGAAAAAATTGTCAAAAACACCAATATCAAAGCTCCAGAAATCCTTAAGTTATTGAATGATCCCGCTTGGACGGCACAGCGCGGCTTTGACACAACCAATATCATGGCGATGTTTTTGCCTAATACCTATGAAGTGTACTGGACGATAAAAGCAGAGGATCTTCTTAAAAAAATGCAAGATGAGTATCAAAAATTTTGGACTTCGCCCCGTCTTAACAAAGCAAAAAGTATTGGCCTTACCCCTGTACAAGTATCCGTATTGGCCTCTATCGTAGATGCGGAAACCCAATATAGTCCCGAAAAAGCCCGCGTAGCAGGTGTGTATGTGAACCGCTTAACCACCAATAGCACAGACGGTAAGCTTCAGGCAGACCCTACACTGGTGTTCGCCCATAGGGATTTCAGTCTCAAGCGTGTGCTTAATGTTCACAAAGAAATAGACTCTCCATACAACACCTACAAGTATGCAGGTCTGCCGCCTGGCCCCATCTGCCTGCCCACACTCAGCGCACTAGATGCTGTCCTGAACTACGAAAAACACAACTATATTTTCTTTTGTGCTAAACCTGATTTTTCTGGTCAACATAACTTCGCGGTTACTTATGCCGACCACCTCAAAAATGCCAAGACCTATCAGGCTTTTTTGGATAAACAGGGTATTAGATAAGATTTCCGACATGAAACCTTACTTTTTTTATAGTCTTAATTGTTGTATTTTGATTTGTTACCAAAGCTAAACTATGAAAAAACTTTGCTTAGTTCTCGTTTTCTTTTTTGCCGTATGGAGCGCAAATGCTCAGAAATCAAGCACTTTAGAATCTCTCTACCAACAAGGCATTGCCAATGCGGCTTATCCTGAACCCTCTGAGATAAGTTCTGAGCTACTGGCTATAAGTAAAGAAAACCCCTCTCTGATTTGGAAAACAATCCAGAATAAGGAGTATGTTTTGGTAGCTTCTTGGCAGGCCGATACTGTTTTTTACAAAAATAACCCGCAGACTGGCTTTTATAACACCACCAAGTATCCAATTTGGGTAACAGCAGCTCCACAATTGCAGCAGTGGGTGAACAAAACCCGCTTTGAAGAGGACACAAAACTTCGATTAGAGCAGCTTTTGGGCTTGCCTCCAAACGGCAATAAGAAGTTTTTTATAGAGTTTTGGGTACAACCCAAGGATTTATTTAGACCGTGTCCAGATTCTGAAATTACAGACAATGCTTGCGCCCTGATTTTCCCTAAAGATGCCAAACCTGAACACATTCAGTGGATTAATGATTTACGACTCAATTCCTATTTTATGACAGGCAACAAGAAAGATGTTTCGCAAAATTATCCATGGACACAGCTCGGTTATAGCTACGACTGGAATCCCAAAAACATTAGCCATGTAGGAATGAGCGAATTTGTCATTAACACAAATGCGGATATTGTAGTCCACAAGTTTTACACCACTGAACAATATTGCAAAAAGTAAAGACTAAACCTTAACTATAAACGACTTATGCGTTTTTTGATGCACTTTTTTTTAGTCTTAGTTGCTTGCTTTTGCCTTTCGTATAGTCAGGCACAGACACCTCTAAAAGTAGGTGAGCAGACACCAAAGCTTATTGTATCAGACTATATTCTTAATGCTTCTGCCAACACTCAGCTAGAGGGCAAGTTCCTTGTTTTAGAATTTTGGGCCACTTGGTGCGCTCCTTGCTTAGAAGCTGTCCCGCATTTGAACAGCTTACAAGAGCAGTTCAAAACTCAAAAAAACCTACTTTTTGTGTCTCTCACCTACGAAAAACCCGAAAAAGTCAAGCGTACTTTGTCCAGAATTCCATTTAAAACCATTGTGGCCTCAGACCAAAGCAAGAGCTATGAAGCAGCCTTCAATGTCAAAGCCATTCCTCAAACAGTGTTGATTGATAAAAAGAATATCGTACAATGGATAGGCATGCCCGACAAGCTGACATCTAGCATGATAGAACAGTTTTTGAGGGGTGAGCCTGTGATAAGCCAAGCTGCTGAGGAAAAGAAAGCTACTACGCCCACTGACTTAAACACCATACAGCCCCCCATCAACACCGAAGAGGTAGGTATGCAAATTATCAGAAGCCCTACCACCAAATATTTTTACAGTTTAGCTTTGGCTGAAGCAGGTGGTAATACTACGCTAGTCAATTCTTTAGAAAAAAGAGGCATTTATCTGGCTACTGGTATGCAGCTAGGCAAGCAGCTAGCCGCTTTGAATAAAGTTAAAGAGCTTCAAATCAATTTGCCCGAAGAGCTGTCTAAGCAATACTTCAACATTATTTACCGCAACACCAACAGAACGGAAGAGGCGGTCTATGTCAGCGACCTCAAGCAAAATATTCTAAAGTCCTTAGGCTTGAAAGAGAGCATGGAACCCAAAACTTTAGATATTTATTTTTTAGTCCCCACTGATTCCAAAAAACTAGCTGCCGCTTTGGCCTCTGAACAAGAGTTATTTGAATCTTCTAGTGAAAACAAAACTCACTGGCTATTCTCTAATAGTGCTTTGTCCACCATAACACAAACGCTAGCTAAAGAGCACAAAATCATTATAGAGAACAACACAGGCTTGACGGGCAAGTATGATTTTATCATCACAAAAGGCAATTTAGATCTTTTGTTAAGCGAACTAAAGCTTTATGGCCTAACACTTGAAAAGCAAAGTGTAACGATGAATATCTTTAGCTATCGTTAAAGGTGTGCCAAGGTAGCTTATAAAAGCAAGTCGCTAAAGAAAGCGTCTTGGCTTGTTTGCGTTTGGATGTACATCAAATGCAAGGAGTGTTTTTTTTTGACAGTAAATCAAAACAATTCCAAAATTGTTTTTTTCTTTGGCAAAGACCCACTACATTTGCGCCGTGATTTAAAAAGATGCTCGTTTTTGAGTTTTAGATAATGGCTAATTTAAAAGAAGTACGCATCAGAATAGCCTCCGTGCATTCTACACAGCAGATTACAAAAGCGATGAAGATGGTAGCGGCTGCTAAGTTGCGCAAAGCGCAAAACAACGCCATGCAGCTTCGCCCTTATGCTGACAAGCTAAGCTCCATTCTTCAGAACGTGAGTGCTACACTTGATGGTGGTGATTTTGAAAATCCTTATGCTGAAATCAGACCTATCCGCAATGTACTCATTATTGTAGTTACCTCAGACAAAGGGCTTTGTGGTGGTTTTAACGCCAACGTAGTAAAAGGTACAGCTAGCTTGATAGCCGAAAAATATGCTCAACAAGCACAAAGTGGCTGTGTGGAGATAATGACTGTGGGTAAAAAAGGTTTTGATGCCTTTCGCAAACGCAATTATAAGCTAAACTCTGAATATGCGCTTATTCTGGGTAAAAAAGACTTTAACTTTGATGACATCAAGCCTGCTGCTGAATTTGCCATGAAAGGCTTCGCTGAAGGCCGATATGACGCTGTAGAGATTGTTTATAATGAGTTCAAAAATGTGGCTACACAAGTGGTGCGCCGTGAAGCTTTCTTGCCTATTGCCCCTAAAGTTAGCGATGCGTCTTCAAACAAATCTTCTAATCCTAAAAAAGCAGACGCGTCTAACTTGAAAGCTGAGAATACTGATTCGGATTATATTTTTGAGCCAAACAAAATAGAGATTTTAACAGAATTGATTCCAAAATCTCTCAAATTGACATTCTATAGAGCGGTTTTAGAGTCGGTGGCTTCTGAGCATGGTGCACGTATGACTGCCATGGACAAAGCTACTGAAAATGCAGGCTCATTGCTCACACAGCTTAAACTCACTTACAACCAGACGCGCCAAGCACACATTACCAAAGAAATTTTGGAAATTGTGGGCGGTGCAGAAGCTCTTGCTTCAAGCTAAAAGCTTTTTGGACTCTAAATCCTTGAAAAATTATACATTCAAATTTTCTTTTCCTGTTTGGAAACTACTGCCCGATGCTTCTCAACCACATCGGGCTTTGTGTGTCATTAGGCAACCCCAAAGTAAAGCTATATGGCTTTCGGAGTTAGACTTACAACAAAAGACGGCTTCAGAACCCACAGAATGGTCTCATACAGGCAACTGCGACGCGCTTTTTTATGAGAATCACGTGGTATATGCGCATCGCTATGCGTTGGGAACTCAACTACAAATAACAGCAGCTTTGGCTTGGCATATCCCTGATCAAAAGCTTGTTCTTGAGCTAGAGAATACTTCTTTTACACATTTCGGTGAGAGGCATTTGCTCTGTCAAAAAGCCACAGAAACTACTGAAATGTCCTACCCCAGTGGTTTGTTACAAATTTCACGAGACCATCACGACGTACAACAAGCTCAGCTTTGCAGCAAAGAACATTGGCCGATTGTAGATCAGATTTTATCAAAAAATCACCTTCCCAAACGAATTGACGATGTGTACGCATTAGTGACAGAGCAATGGCTACTTTTGCAATACCAAACAATTGACAAGCAATTTGTTGCTCTATTATCAAAAAATACAGATAGATTTTCATGGCCTAAGCAAGCCAAATTGCTAGGCTTTGGACTATATTCCCAAAAGTGGATTCTTTATCCTCAGGATTATGGTTTAGAGCTTATTGAGCTTTGTTTATAACCTCTCAAAAATACCCGCCACACCTTGACCGCCTCCCACACAGGCAGTTACGATACCGTACCGCTGGTTTCGTCGCTTCATTTCATTTAGCAGTTGGATTGATAACTTCGCGCCAGAACAACCGAGAGGATGCCCCAGAGCAATAGCACCACCGTTTACGTTGATGATTTTAGGGTCTAAGTCAAGTGTTTTGATAACGGCTAGAGCCTGAGCAGCAAAGGCTTCATTAAGTTCAATTTGTTCAATGTCAGAAATTTTGAGATGAGTTTGTTTGAGAGCCTTAGGTATGGCCGCCACTGGGCCTATGCCCATAATACGCGGCTCTACGCCCTCAGCCGCATACGCGAGCATTCTGGCCATAGGCTTTAATTTAAGGCTTTCCATTAAACTTTCGGACATCACCAAGACAAATGCCGCTCCGTCAGAGGTTTGAGAAGCATTACCAGCTGTGACGCTGCCATCTGCTGCAAAAACAGGCTTTAGCTTGGCCAGAGCTTCACGGGTAGTATCGGCGCGAGGGCCTTCATCAGTATCTACAATGCTTTTGCGGGTGAGTGTTTTGGAGCTTTTGGCATCATAATACGTCTCTTCCACCTCGTAAGGTACGATTTGTTCTTTAAAATAGCCTTCTTTGATGGCTTTTATCGCCTTTTGATGCGAGAAATAGGCAAACTCATCTTGTTCTTCGCGTCCAATTTTGTATTGGCGCGCCACTTCTTCGGCGGTAAGTCCCATACTGAGGTAATAGTCGGGGTGCTTATCTGCAATCTGCCAATTGAGAGCAGGTTTGTAACCCATCATAGGCAGCTGCGACATAGACTCTGTGCCGCCAGCAATAATACAATGTGCCATACCAGCTTTTATTCGCGCCGAGGCCAGAGCAATGGCTTCTAAGCCTGAGCCACAGTAGCGGTTAATAGTCATACCCGACACACGAACAGGCAAATCGGCTAAGAGAGAAATCATTCGCCCAATCTGCATACCTTGTTCCGCTTCGGGAATGGCACAACCTACAATCAGATCGTCTATCAATTCAGGTTGAAGATCAGGTACTTGAGCCAATAAATGCTTGATAACATGAGCAGCTAAATCATCGGCGCGGGTATTTTTAAAACCTCCTTTTTTCGCTTTTCCGATAGCTGTTCTGTAGCCTGTGATGATGTAAGGATTTGTGCTCATAGTGCATTTCTAAATTTTAGAGTCTTTCTTTGTGGCAATTTAGTTATTATTTTGAATTGTGATACAAATGCAAAAGATTATTTTTGTAGAAAGCCTTGCTTTATTTAAACCAGTAGAGCTGAGTATAGGTTTTGAGCCTAAAATTTCAAAAAAAGATTTAGAACCTTATTAGGTTTGTTTGCTATGCTTGTTTTTATATGCCCAAAGCACATCTTTGGCTTTTTTGGATGTACTCTCAAGGTCTATGATGGGTTTGGGATAATTTTTCCCAAGCTCGCAATTATAAAAAGAAGCCTCAAGAGGAGTTAACTTCCAAGGTTCGTGCACAAGCTGATATGGCACGCCCGCAAGCTCTGGAACCCACTTACGAATAAAAGTAGCATCGGCATCGTTTTCTTTAGACTGCTTGACAGGATTATAAACCCGAATGGTGTGTATACCTGCCGAGCCTGCCTGCATCTGGAATTGCGGATAATGGATACCAGGCTCATAATCCAGAAACAATCTAGCTAGATAATGTGCTCCACTTTGCCAGGGCAGCCAGAGCAGATGTGTAAGAAATGAGACCACCATGCTACGCATACGGAAGTTAAGGTAGCCTGTGTGTATGAGCGCGCGCATAGAGGCATCTACGAGCGGAAACCCAGTTTGGCCTTTTTTCCAAGCTTCTAGAAACGCTGGATTAGGGGTTTGTACGATTTCTTGTTCATAGAGCGGACTGCTGTTTTGCCACTCCATATTGGGATAACGCTCAAAACGCTGCATAAAATAAGACCTCCACCGAAGCCTTGTTTGAAAATTTTTGATATTAAAAATTTTCCTTTGTGTGTCGTAGTTGGCATCTCTAAAAGCTTGATGCGCTTCTCGTACACTCAAACAGCCATAGGCAAAGTAAGGCGACAGCCTGCTGCAGTAAGTGCGGGAGTCCTCTGGCTTAGAAATGGACTGCATGTAGGCACTTACGCGCTTATTGACAAAGGATTTGAGCAAAAGATGAGCTTTGGTAATACCAGCAGGCTGAAAGCTCGCAGGATAGCGTTGCAGTTTTTTTTGCATGTCAATATCCAGCCAAAAGTTGATTCCTGCCTCAAAATGAACAGCTTGCCAAGCTTTAAGATCTGGTTTAGCCAGCTCAGCGTTGATATAGCTCTCAAAGTGCAGCGGCCATTTACTAGACGAGTAGAGACTTCCGCGCTGTATAGCATCGTTTTCAAATTCCTGCCAATGAATTTGCTCAATTTTGAAGAATTTCGCCAATTGTTTGTCGCGAGCAAAAGTAAAGTTGGTACCAGTTTCTTGATAAGAAAATACCTGTTCAACGCTAAAACGGGCAACCAGCTCTGCAAAAACCTCCTGAGCTTCAGCAAATAAAAAATGCACCTTTCTTCCAAAATGCTCCAGATGCTTATTAAGATCTTGTACGGCGGCCTGTACAAAAAGGCCATGACGAGGTGCCCAGTCGGGTTGTTGGCAAAGACTCGGCTCTAAAATATAAATGGCTAAAAGGGGCTTACCCGCTTCTATGGCAGCTTTTAGAGGCGCGTGATCTTGCAAGCGCAAATCTCTTTTGAACCAAACAATATTTATTTCTTCTTTTTCCAACGTCTTTGATACCCAGAAAGGCTGCAAAAATACGCAAAAAAGTCTTTAAACCAATCTCCTATTTAGATAAGACCCGTTACAATACTTCTAACAGAATATTTTTGTTTCAGGGTCTGGGGTTAAAGTCTGCAAAACAGTATTTTTTTTAGTTTTACGCACTTGTTTACCAAATATTATTCTATTAATTTTGAGTTTTTAGAAACATTACAGCCGTTTTTGTGTTTAAAGCGGTATTCTTGTAAATGTGCTTGGAGATTGTTTTTTTAAGCTTTTGTGAATTATGACCAGTAAAATCAGAGAACTTAGCAACCAGACAAAGACAATAACAGAAGAAGAGTTACTGGTGCTTTTGGACGCAGAGTTAGAGCGAGAACTAGTACTTTTTAATGATCAAATCAACTCTTTTGAGCACGTTATTCGTACTCTGGTTATGGTTTCGGGCTTGAGCCTTCAAAGAGCTTTTGAAATCGCACACGCGGCGCATAATTTTGGGTATGCAACTATCAAGCTAGGGACGTTTAATGAACTGGTAAAAGAGCGCGAAGCTATTTGCGCAGAAGGTATTTGGGCAGAAGTGCTTTAAAAAGATTTGGATTATTTTTTGCAATTGTTTTTTAAACGCTATTTTTATAGTTGAATATCTCAAGAGTAAATTATTGGGTGTTAAGTTGTAGAAGAAAAAGGCTTCATTGGATTTTCTAAAAATACTAAAAAAAACCAAGCAGGAGCAACTTTTGATACCCAAAACGAGTCTTTTATATCATAAAACCCAAATAACGCTTGTACTACTTTTAAGTATAATCATGTATTTTTACAACGCATAGCTACGAGACTAGCCTAGAGATAATGACAAAGGTTAATGTTATTTTACTATTTTTATGCTTTCTGTCCACTTTTATAGCAGAAGCGCAGTCTGACACCTCGCGTGTTTTTAGACTCACCAAAGACGATGTCTTAAGCGGTAAAAGCTCCACAGACGTAACCATTGTTTCAGCCAGCCGATCCAGCCAAACCCTTGGGGAGCTTCCCGTGACGGCGTATGTAGTTACGCATGAAGAAATCATCAAACACGGCTACACCACGCTTGTTGATGTGCTTAAATCTGTTCCTGGAATGCGCGTTTCTAAACCTGGCAGTGGCATAGACGGTGAAACTTTTTTGATGCGAGGACTCACTGGCAATTACTATTGTAAGATTTTGATTAACAACATCCCTATTCAAAATTCGGTATCGTCTTCTATTGCTATTGCAGAGCAATTGCCCATAGCGCAGGCTGAGCGGATAGAAATTATATTTGGCTCTGCTTCTGCAATTTATGGTGCAGATGCTATGTCAGGGGTTATCAATATCATTACAAGGGTGAGCGAAAAAAGTGCTTATGCACAGGCGGATATACGTACAGGCGAGGATGGGTATCAACATGCTAACTTTATGGTGGGCGGCAAGCTGGGCAAAAATAAAAACATCGTGCGTTACAATGTTTTTGGTAATTTAGGACGTAGAGCAGACACCAATATCAAATACGACCTAAATAACTACGATCCACTTCTTCTACTAATAGACAATAGAGCTGTAGCGGATAGTCTTAGAAAAGCCAATCCAGAATTTATCATCAACCGAATTAAAGGGGATTACCCAAATTATGAAGGGGATGCTTTTGGACCTAAGTTTGGTAAAATTCCACAACAATCTCAGCTGCTTGGTTTTGCTTTAGAATACAAGGGCTTAAAATTTGACTTTTTGGACATGTACCGCCAAGATTATACCTCTTTGGGACAGAGTCCCTTAATTTTTGGTTACCATGATTCTGATATTTACATTGGAGATCGTCAGCACCGTCTGGGGCTTACTTACGAAGTGAGCAAAGAAAAATGGGCATTAACTACCAATGCAAGCTATATGCGCTACCGCTACAATCCACTCAGCTCGCGGAGCAGCAATTACCGCGCAGATGAAACAGGTAGAGCTTATCGTTATGCCGCCTCTGATGATATTTTTGGTGAAGCTTTATGGCGTTATACCCCTTCTCAAAAATTAGAATACACCTTTGGCGCCTATTTAAAGGCTTCTAGTTGCCTTCCTGAAGGCAATGATTTGGATGAGCCATTTAACACAGCTAACTATTTTCCCTTCACAAGGCGTGATATACCCAACGACCCTGTGTTTGGTGATTTTGGACACAACCCCATCAATTTTTTTGCGGGTGGCGCATTCTTTCAAGCCCTCTGGACTCCTAAACGCTGGACCATCATAGCAGGATTGCGCCTAGATAGAAGTACCGCCTATGAAGAGAGCCAAAACTTAGACATATTTACTTTTTATCCGCGCATAGCCGCTCTTTACAAGATAAGCAATCATTTATCTGCAAGAGCTACCATTGGCAGAGGATTTAAGCCACCTTCGCCAAATAATGTTTATACTTCTTTGGCTATTACCAACCCCGCAATTCCAGAAGGTTTAGTAAATTATCAACAAGTGCCAAATACAGAGCTTAAATCAGAAAGTGCAGGCAGTAGTGAGCTTGCACTCAGAGGTCGCTTGAGTAAAAAAATAGAGTTTGATGTGATACTTTACAATAATTTTATAAGCAACCGAATTGATGGACGTTTTGTACCAGTAGACACCAGTAAGTATCAAAATGCCGTTAATTTTCCTGGATCACCGCTTGTAGCAAGAACCTATGTGAACTCGGACGACGCTACAGCATCACTTTTTGCTTTTCAAATAACCGCAAGGCTACGAGACATCATTCCCGCCATCCAACTGAATGCAGATTTTTCTTATATAAACAACCGAGGCTCGGAAACGCTTCCTGACAATGCAGGTGAGCTAAATGATTATCGCATGGTGCCGCGCCATTTTCTACAATGGAATTTTAGTTTCCAGATTAGTCAAAAAATTTTTATGAGGGTAGAAAATGTCTATTCCAGCAGCTGGATTGCTCGCAACGTGACGAGTCCAGAAGACTTGGTAAAGAGAAGTACCAGCCGAGCTCCTGGATATCGCGCCACAGATGTGATTGTAAGATATAACGTCAGTAAGCAGCTTAGCACTTTTGTAAAGGTTATCAACTTATGGGACAGAGGTTATGGCGGTATTGATGTTACAGGTTTTGATGTAGACTTGCCATATAATCCTCAGCTTGGAAGAAATATTCAAATGGGCATTAATTTTGAGCTGAATTAATCAAGAATAGCAACATATTTGCATAGCTTTGTGCAGGTAGTCCAAACGCGAGTTTAGTAAATGATAAATAGCAACACATACCATGCTCTTTGTAGGCAGTTGTTGGGGGTTTTATTACTCTCACTGCTGTGTCTGTGGGAGGTATGTGCTCAGAATACAGACTCGCTCATGCAAAAGGCTCGTTTTTTTAGGGCTGAAAAAGACCTTGTGTCTTCTTTGCGCTGCTATTTACAGATAGCCAGAATCAATGAAACCAACAAAAAAAATGAGCAGCTGGCATCTATTTATTACGAGCTTGGCGAAGTCTATGAGGAGGGAAACTTATATGAAAAGGCTCTAGAATATTTTCAGAAGGCCAACAGCATTAAGCCCACCAACAACACCATGATGAGTATGGCCGAAATGTCGGTCAAACTCCGACGCTATGAGCAAGCTCTCGATGAATACACAAAGTTGCTGAGCTATGCGCGCTCCACATCCGATCAAGAACATACGCTTGAGCTTTCGGTACTGCGAAAAATAGTGGCAGTCAATCAGTACTTGGGACGCTATGAAGAGGCTTTGAGCTATAACCAAGAAATTTTAAAAATTTATACTGAATTAGGCGACCTTGAGGGACAAGTGGTGACGCTTAACAATATTGGCTACGCTCAGAAACACCTCAAAAACTATAGCAAAGCTATTCAGAGCTTTCAAGAGGTTTTCAAACTAGAAAGAAATGCCATCAAGCCGCTTGGCAACAAAACCACCACGCTTATCAATCTGGGTATCACGCATCAAAATAATGGAGATTACCAGCTTGCTATGACTAACCTCTTGGAGGCAGTGGCCATTGTGGAGCAGAGCAACAATACCGCTGAAATGGCACAAATTTACGATATTATCTCAGTGGTATACTTGAGTCAGAAAGACTATTACAATGCCGCTTATTACAATGACTTAGCTGCCAAATATGCTAAGAAAAACAACGATAAGGCCACACTTTCCAAAACTTTCTACACAGCCTCCTTGTTAGCTCAGGCAGACGAAAAGTATGACAAAGCCTTAGAGCTTTTTCAAAAACATCTTTTGCTCAAAGACTCGCTCGTCATAGCCAATGAAATACGCCAGCAAGGTCTTTTGCAGCAGCAGTTTGTGGTAGAAAAAGCCGAAAAAGAAATCAAGCTCCTGATGGTGGGCGAGGAAATAAAAGATCTGGCACTCAAACAACTTAAAGTAGAAGCTGAAAAGAAAGTAAAAGAACTAGAGCTTCTCCAGCGTGAAAAAGAACTTCAAAACGCACAACTTTCGAAAGAAGAAGCTGAAAAGAAAAATGCTTTACAGCAACTTTTGCTAGCCCAACAAAAAGCTAATGCCATAAACAAAGATAAGGCTATTGCAGAGCTGCAACGTATACAGGCTCTCAAAGAGTTGGAGATCCAAAAGCAAATGGCTGTAGAACAAGAAAAACAAAACCAAATTCAACTCCTAACCAAAAACAAAAAACTTCAAGAACTAGAGCTTCAAAGTCAATCGGAAATTCTTAAAAGGCAGCAAGAGCAGCAGCGTAACTCCTATTGGTTCATAGCCTTAGGTGTGTTCATTTTCTTGCTTGTGCTGGTCGGCTTGCTTTTTTCGCGACAAAAAAACAAGCAACTGTCTGAACAGCAATACCTCATCAGTGAAAAAAATGCAGAGCTACATATTCAGAATGAAAAAATTGCTGCTCAGAGAGATGTAGCCGAAAGTCTCAACCTCATCATTGCCCGAAAAAATGAAGACATTACGGCTAGTATCAATTACGCCAAGCGAATACAACAGGCCATGTTGCCTCTCAACGAAAATCTTATAGCCTTGTTTGGTGAGAATAGCTTCTTCATTCTCAATATGCCCCGAGACATCGTTTCAGGCGATTTTTATTGGCTCAGCCAAAAATCTGAAGAACACAACACACGTGTTTTGGCTGTAGCAGACTGCACAGGTCATGGCGTACCTGGGTCGCTTATGAGCATGGTAGGCATGAATGCTCTAGACATGTTGGTGAACAGGCAAGGTCTTATGGAACCTCATCAAATACTCCAAGCTCTGAACAGCGAAATTCCTCGTGTTTTAAATCAAAAAGAAACCGAAATTCGCGATGGTATGGATATTGTCGTGGTGACTATCAATCCACACGAAAAGAAAATAACAGCTGCTGCGGCTATGAATTCTTTTTGTGTAGCCTACACTGATGAAAACAGACAGCCTGTTTTTAAAGAGTTCAAAGGTGATAACTTGTCCATTGGAGGCAGTAGGAGTACTGGTAAAGCCAGTTATCAACAACATGAAATAGAGGCTCATAAAGCTACCATTTATTTATATTCTGACGGCTACCAAGACCAGTTTGGCGGTTCTCAAAAGCGCAAGTTTATGAGTAGAAAATTTAAGCAGCTTCTAGAGCAAATAGCATCTGAAAGCATGAGCGAGCAAAAAAGCATACTTAGCAGCACCATAGAAAATTGGATGCAAGAAGGTAACGAACAGCAAATTGACGATATTTTGGTACTAGGTATCAAAATAGAACTCAACTCCTAAGATAAAATCTTGCTTTTTTAGAATATTGTCTTATTTTTGCAAGACCAATCCACTATCCACATTTTAATAACAACTCTTTTCGTTTAGCTGAAATTCCCTCTGAGGTATTTGCTCATGACGCAGCTCAAAAATGATTTTCAAATAACTCTGCAAAGCAGTAATGGCATCTTGCTAGTACGCATTGTGGGGTTTCTTACTGCCGAAAAATACAAAACCTGCTGGACACAAGTTGTAGAACTCATGGAACGCCAGCCTATACTGAAAATGCTCATAGATATGAGCGAAAGCCAAGTTGTAGCACCCGAAAATCAACAATGGCTACAAACCCATTATTTTCCGCGCTTACTCAAGCTCCCTTATTTTGAACGCCTCAGAGTAGCACGTGTGGTATCGAAGGGCATCTTTGGACAGGTTTCTCTTGCAAATATCGAAAAAGGCTGGCAAGAGCGTACGCTGCTCACCACCAAAAACAAAGCCGAAGATTTTAATTCTTTGGAAGACGCTGAAAGATGGCTGGCTTCGCAAGAAAATTAGATGTTTGATGTTTTTAACGCAGAAGTCTCCTCAAAAACATCAGTTTTTTGCAAAAAAAACGCTCTTGCGTGAGTTTAGGTAGATTTTTTGTAATACCTTTAGAAACAACTTCGGGCTATCTCATTCTTTCAAAATGCGTCTTATTGGTTTTTCTCTCGCTGTGCTTTTGCTCCTCATGCTGGTTTTGGGCGCATGCTTTTTATTTTGGCCTGTTCAAAGCACTAAAGAGATTTTTGCAGGCAATACGTACATGCCTTATTCAAGTGAAAAATCAGTTTTCGGTAACGCGGATACTCAGCAGCATTTAAAAGCACCTGTTGATTCACAACTTAATCGCTTAAAAACTACCCATACAATTGAACAAAATTACCAACCCTCTCAGGTCAACACCGCTGACATCAGGCTCATTGAGGGGCGTTTTCTGTTAAATACCCGCCTTCCCAACCAAAAACTTGCACTCGATAACTTTTTTGAGGCCATAACCAACCAGTCCGACACGGCACACGTACATGTGGCTTTCTATGGTGACTCTCAAATAGAAGGCGACCGCGTGACCTCTGACATGCGCGGCATTCTAGCCTCAACATGGCCAACTCAACAAGCAATAGGCTTTGTCCCTATTATTGAGCGTTCTATCAATGTCTCAGTCAATAAAACCTTGGGCGGAAATTGGCTAAAATATTCTTTTTTTGATAAAAAACATCCCAAGAAACGCTACGGCGCATCGGGAATGACTTTCAAGTTTTCGCCGCCTTCGGCTTCAATCAAACTCAAATTTCATAGAATGAAACACAAAGGTTATCACTTGAGTTATGGCAAAACTACTAAACCTTTGATTGTAAATGTTTACGATGTAGAATCTTGGAAGCGCATCGCCTCTGATACTCTCAAACCAGACTCGGTAGCCAATGCAAATTTTCATAGAACCAATTGGTCTGAACCTGTCCAGAAAGTCAAGTTTGAGTTTATCTCACAGGCCAGTACTGAAGTCTTTGGGCTTTATCTTTACAGCAGCGGAAATGGAATTCAAATTGATAATTATGGCCTTTTAGGACATTCTGGCTATGGATTTCTGTCTGCCAATGCCTCCTTTATGGCCTCTCAGCACCGCGCTCTCAACACAAGGCTAATTATTCTGCAATTTGGCGCAAATGCCATGCCCTATATCAACAGTCCAAAGGAATATGATTTTATGCGAAAAGAGTTTGGTAAAACTATTCAGAAAATCAAAGAGATCTGTCCACAGGCATCTATTTTGATTTTGGGTCCTGGAGAAATGGCCAGACGCGTGGGCGGTAGCTACAAAAGTTATGGCAATGCACAAAAGTTTGCAAACCTGCTCAAGGGACTCGCGCAAGCACACGGGGCAGCATTTTTTGATCTACATCAGCTCATGGGCGGCACACCCAACTTGAGCGCATGGCAACGCAAAAAGTGGGTCTATGCTGACGGTCACCTGACAGAAAAAGGGCATTATGCGCTTGCAAAAGCACTCTCAGATGCGCTCTTACAAGAGTGGTCTGTTTATCAACAAGCCAATTGAACTAAAGCCCAAAGAACATCAATTTGATTTTTAATCACTTATAAAACTATCCTTTGGTGCAAGTTAAAATATTGCGATAAAAGGAGACTCAGCAATTGTTCAATTTTATCCTTCATCACAACACAAGATGTAAGCGAGAATGATTTTTAAGCTCAAAAGAATACGTATTTTGAAAAGGTTTTCAAATAAAACCCTTAACTTTGCGCCGATTTGAGGATAAGCCCCATGTCCTTGTTCAAAACAAAACCATCTTATCAAACGTTTTACGTACGTTTCACGTCTAAGGATAAACCTCTACCATGTCTAACAGTCAGAATAAGAAAGAAGAGTTAGCAACAGACTTTGCCATATCAAGTTTTTCTATCAGAAACGGTACAAGCGTCATCATTATGACGCTGATTTTTTGTGTGATGGGTGTTGCCGCCTACATACGCATGCCCAAGGAGTCTTTTCCAGAGATTGTGATGCCTACCGTGTTTGTTACAACGGTTTATCCAGGTAACTCTCCTGTAGACATAGAAAACTTGATTACCAGACCTTTGGAGAAAGAAATCAAGCCATTGAAAGGCGTTAAGAAGATCAGCTCCACATCTTCACAAGATGTATCGTCTATTGTTATTGAATTTGAAGAAACTGTAGATATTGCCGAAGCCGTTACCGACGTAAAAGACGCTGTGGATAAGGCTAAAACCAATTTGCCCACAGACTTAGACCAAGAACCAGCTGTGCGTGAGCTAGACTTCTCGGAGATGCCAGTGATGGAGGTGAATCTTTCTGGCGACTTTGAGGTAAACAAACTTAAAGAATATGCCGAAGATCTTCAAGACGAGATAGAGATGCTGCCAGAGGTTTCTAAAGCTGAACTGACAGGTGCTATTGATCGCGAAATTCAAATCAACTGCGACCCTTTCAAAATGGAAGCTCTCAAAGTCTCATTTGGCGATGTAGAAGGAGCTATTGCCGCTGAAAACATGACTATTTCGGGTGGCGATGTGCGTACCAATGGCAACCGTCGCTCCCTGCGTATAGATGGTGAGTTTGCCAGTGTGGAGGAAATAGAAAACATCATCGTTAAGGCTGAAGATATGCAATCTATTTATCTTAAAGACATTGCAGAGGTACGCGATAGCTATGTAGAACGCAAAAGCTTTGCGCGTTTGGCCACCAAAAACTTTCTTCAGGAGGGCAGCAAGCCTGTTATTTGTTTACAAATCAAGAAAAGAAGCGGTCAGAATCTTATCAAAGCTTCGGAGGAAATCAACAGCATTATAGAAAGAGCCAAAAAGACCTATCTGCCTGCCAGCCTTTCCATCACCATCACTAATGACCAGTCAGAATATATCATTCAGCAGGTCAACAACTTAGAAAACAACATCATCTCAGGTATCATCTTGGTGGTGGGCGTTTTGGTATTTTTTATGGGCTTTCGCAACTCCATTTTTGTGGGCATATCTATTCCGCTCTCAATGTTCATTTCCACAATGGTTTTGGAGTCTATGGGCATCACCATCAACATGGTAGTCCTTTTCGCGCTCATTTTGGCCTTGGGCATGCTCGTGGATAACGCGATTGTGGTTGTAGAAAATGTTTATCGTTTGTTGGATGAAGGCTATAGTCCTGTAGAAGCTGCCAAGCGTGGTGTTGCGGAAGTGGCTTGGTCGGTTATAGGTTCTACCGCCACAACCGTTGCGGCTTTTGTACCTTTGGCTTTTTGGGGCGGTATTATGGGTGAGTTTATGAAGTATCTACCCATAACTTTTATGATAGTACTCACAGCGTCTCTGTTTATAGGCTTGGTAATCAATCCTGTTTTGGCTGCACGATATATGAAATCGCCTGCTCAAGAAAAACTTTCTGCTTTGACGGGACGCAAAAAGTATCTCGTAGGCGGCGGAGTTTGTGCGGCTGTAGCAGTGCCTTTGTACTTTCTGCTGCCTGACGACATGACTTTTGCCAATATGCTTGTTACAATTGCGCTTATCTGCTTTGCTAAGGTAACTATCATTCAAAAAGGTGGTGAGTGGATACAGGGAGTGTTCTTGGTAAAGCTCGACAACGCCTATCGCAGTGTGCTATACTGGGCTTTGCGTGGTAAAAACCCATATTTATTGATTATAAGCTCTGTACTTATGTTGTTTTTAAGCCTTGGCTTGGTCATTGTGGCCGCGCCCAAGGTGGTTTTATTTCCCGAAAACGACCCACAATTTGTACACTCTTACTTAGAATTCCCACTCGGTACTGACGTACAGAAAACAGACTCTGCTACTAAAGTTATAGAAAAGAAGGTATACCAACACTTAAAACCTTATCAAGATATTGTTAGGTCTATTGTTGTGTATGTGGGTGAAGGTACGGGCAACCCTGACGAAGGCCCTTCAAACAGCATTACCCCTCACAAATGTCGGATTTCTATCGCTTTTGTTGATTTTCAGAAGCGAAACGGCAAGAGCAGTGCCGAGGTTATGAAATCATTGGGCGAAGAACTCAAGAAAATTCCTGGTGTAAAGGCTGTTACAGAGAAGAATAACAATGGGCCGCCTGTTGGTAAGCCTATTAGCATAGAACTCACAGGTTTGGAGTACAATATGCTCATCAAGGAGGCCGACCGAATGAAGTTATTTATTGACAAAGCACAAATCCCTGGCGTAGATAACCTCAAGATTGAGGTACAAAACGGTAAGCCTGAGCTTCTCATTACCATTAATCGCGAACAGGCGCGAAAATACGGCCTCTCTACGAGTATGGTAGCTATGGGCTTAAGAACCGCTATCTTTGGTAAAGAAGTGTCGAAGTTTAAAGAAGACGAAGACGATTATCCCATACAGCTGCGTTTGGACGATAAATACCGCAACGATATCACGCTTTTGATGAACCAAAGGCTAACTTTCCGTGATAACAAAGGCAAATGGCATCAAGTGCCACTGGCCGCCATTGCAGAACTAGACTATAGCTCATCTTTTGGTGAGGTTAAGCGTAAAGATTTGGATAAAATGGTGGTTATCAGCTCTAATATTGTGGAAGGTTATAACCCCAACGAAGTTGTAGATCAGATTAAAGCCCAAATGACAGGCTACGAAATGCCTAAGGGTTATGCGTTCCGTTTTGGCGGCGAACAAGAAGAACAGGCCAAATCTATGGCGTTTTTGGGCAATGCGATGCTCATTGCCCTGAGTGTTATATTTTTGATATTGGTTACCCAATTCAACTCCGCGCTCAAGCCTTTCATCATTATGACTTCGGTTGTTTTGAGTACGATTGGTGTGTTTTTGGGGCTTTCTATCTTCAGAATGGATTTTGTGATTATCATGACTGGCATCGGCATCATTTCCTTAGCAGGTATTGTGGTTAATAACGGCATTGTGCTTATAGACTATACTACCCTCGTTGAAGAAAGAACTAAGCAGGATTTGGGCTTATCAGATAACGAAAGGCTACCTTTAGACGAATACATTAAGGTTTTGGTGGAAGGCGGCTATACGCGTTTGCGCCCTGTTATGCTGACAGCTTCTACCAACATGCTAGGACTTATTCCTATGGCTACAGGCTTTAACTTTGACTTTATTGGGTTTTATGCGCGCTTCGAGCCAGATATCTACGTGGGTGGTGATAATGCCGCTTTTTGGGGCCCAATGGCTTGGACTATCATTTTTGGTATGAGCTTCGCTACCTTCCTGACGCTAGTTATTACGCCTGTCATGCAACTATTAGCTTACAAGGCAGGACGCAAACTGAGTGGTAAGAAGAAAGTGACCACTATCATTCCGCCCCCTACGAACTCAAACAATGCTTAAATGACCATTCACGATTTTGCCAATAATTTAGAAGAGCGAAACGGTATTTTCTTTGCTAAAAATCAATCGCAGATTTCTTACCCCGAAGAGGGCAACTCTCAATGTGCTCAAATAGAGGAAAATAGCTTTTGGTTTGCACATCGTAACGAGTGTATTGCTGCTTTGGTCAGTAAATTTGCTAAGCAGAAGCCTTTTTTTGATATAGGCGGCGGCAATGGCTTTGTAGCAAAAAAGATACAAAGTCTTGGTAACGAAACTGTTTTGGTAGAACCAGGCTTAGTGGGTTGTTTGAATGGTCAGAAGCGAGATATCAAGCATCTTGTTTGTTCTACGCTTGAAGATGCTGGTTTTAGACCAGAATCTATACCAAGCGCAGGCATGTTTGATGTGGTGGAGCACATTGAAGATGATGTGGCTTTCTTGAAGAACATCTACCACTATCTTGAAAAAAATGCGGTGGTGTTTATCACAGTGCCAGCATATAAACTTTTGTGGTCGCACGAAGATGTCTATGCGGGACACTTCAGACGGTATACTGTCACTGGCCTTGCTGATAAACTAAAAAAGATAGGTTTTCAGATGCTTTATTCAGGATATATCTTTTCCATGTTGCCGCTACCCATTTTACTCACGCGCTCACTGCCCAGTTGGTTTACCAAGCCTAAGCCCGGAATAGATCTCAATCAAGCACAAGCCACACATGCCAATAAAGGCTTTTTGAATGATTTAGCCAATAAGCTTTGGAACTGGGAGCTTGAGCAAGTCAAAAACGGTCGGGAAATTGGTATAGGCGGCAGTTGTTTAGTAGCTGCTAAAAAGGTTTAGGCAAGGATAATCCCAGTATCAAGATGACAGTAGGCAAAAAGCTTGGCAATTGGGGCAAGTTTTCCTTGCTGCGTTCGTCAAAATCCGTTTTCTGATACATTAACTGTCAAAAAATGCCCTTAAATCAAAGAGCAGCCCATGAAGCCACAAATTTTTGAGCCATCACTTGAGCTAGCAGAATTTGTTTTGTGTTATTGGAATTTGGAAGGCGACCAAGCAAGTACACCAAGCCAAAACACGATTGTGCCAGACGGAACCATGAAGCTGATATTTCATTATGCGGACACCTACAAACATCACCCTCATGAAGGGGCAAGTGTTGTGTTGCCTAAGTCCTTTCTCATAGGACAACTCACACGCCCTTATGTGGTAGAACCTCTGGGACTGACGGGTTCATTTGTTGTGCGATTTCACCCAAACGGGTTTTTCCCTTTCACAACAATCCCCATCAAAGACATGGAAAACACCGCAGTGCCTTTGTCTCAGCTTTTTGGTGAAGAGGGTGTAGAAATAGGTGAGAAAATCTTAAATGCCCAAGACACCAATGAGCGAATTTATTTGATAGAAGCATTTCTGCTCAAACGCTTGGCAGATAAGAGCGCCATTGATTTTGTAGTAAAGGCCACAATAGAGACCATTTTGGAAGCTAATGGAAAATTTACTGTCCAAGAGTTTTCTCAAAAAATGAATATCAACCGCAGACAACTGACCCGAAAGATCTCCTCAGCTATAGGATTAAGTCCCAAACAATTGGCCAAGACAATCAGGATACAAACAGCTCTAAAAGCCTTATTAGCCAAGAATACGACCTCACTCACCAGCCTAGCCTACGAGAATGATTACTTTGATCAAGCACACTTTATCAAAGATTTTAAAGAGTTTACGGGCATAACCCCAAAAGATTTTTATGGTGATGACTTAAAAATGTCTTTGATTTTTGACCAAAAAAGAGACTAGTCCCATTTTTACAATTTTGAGGCTTGAACTCTCTGTAATTTTGAACCGCAATTTTGCAAGAGAACTCAAATATTCAAATCAATGAGCAATACAAATCCTGTGGGTTGGTTCGATCTTCAAGTAGCGAACCTTGAGAGAGCAAAACAATTTTATGAAACTGTTTTCAATGTTAAACTGGTTGACTTGCCTCTGGAATGGGGCAGACAATCTCTTTTTCCATTCAACCCTACAAGCCCCAATATTTCGGGAGCTTTAGTAGAAAAGCCAGATATGCAGCCAAGCGCGAGCACGATTATTTATTTTGAAACAGAAAATTGTGTGACCGAAGAACAAAGAATTGAAGAGGCTGGCGGAAAAGTTGTTCAGCCCAAAATGAATATTGGCGAGTTTGGGTTTGTATCCATATTCATTGATAGCGAAGGCAATACGGTTGGGCTTCATTCGAGAAAGTAAACCTTGACTGCCACCAAAGTAGAGATGCGTTTAGCCGTATCTCTACTTTTTTATAACTATCTGGTGTTTTTTCCGTTTTAATCAGAATTAACTGAGCACTAAAAAAATTTGGTCTCAAAAAATAGTGTTAATTTGTTGTTAGAGCTATTTTAGTTCTCATCTGTTTTGTTTACCAAATATATACCATGACCGCTCAATCACACCCTAAACTTCGTCTAGGCATTACCATTGGCGATTTTAACGGCATAGGGCCAGAAGTTATCATCAAAACCCTCAAAGAGTCGCGCATACAAAGTTTTTGTGTGCCCATCATTTTTGGTTCTGCCAAGGTTTTTGCCAAACATCGCAAGATATTAGACATAGAGTTTCCCTACCAAATAGCGCAAACAGCTCAACCAGAGCATACAGGCGAGAATAAAGTTTATCTCATAAACAGTTGGCCAAACGATAATCCAAACATTGAGCTTGGCCAGAGCAGTGCAGAGGCTGGGCAGTGTGCGCTAGCTGCTCTCAAAGATTCTGTCAAAGCCCTACAGGAAGGTTGGATAGATGCTGTTGTAACCGCTCCCATCAATAAATTTAATATTCAAGACCCTGACTTTAAATTTGTGGGTCATACCGAATTTTATGAACATCATTTTTCGGGCAAAAGCCTGATGACTTTGGTGGCAGAGAAGTTCAGAATAGCGACTCTAACAGGGCATATTCCTATCTCAAAAGTGAGCCAGAGTATAACAGCAGGGTTGCTTTATGAAAAACTAAAAGTGTTTTCACACACTCTCAAACATGACTTTGGTATAGCCAAACCCAAGATTGCCGTTCTGGGTCTGAACCCTCATGCGGGCGAGCAAGGGCTTTTGGGAGCAGAGGAGCAAAGTATCATTGCGCCCACACTGGAAAAGTTGCGAGAAGAAGGTTATTTGATGCTTGGCCCGTTTCCGTCTGATGGTTTTTTTGGACAGATGAGCCAAAGTAAGTTTGATGGCGTGATGGGCATGTACCACGACCAGAGTTTGATTCCTTTCAAAACACTGGCTTTTGACAGAGGTGTAAACTTTACGGCAGGTTTAAACATTGTACGCACCTCACCCGATCATGGCACTGCTTACAACATTGCGGGAAAAGGGATTGCAGATCCTACACCCATGCGAGAGGCTATTTTTCTGGCCGCAGACATTGCTTCTCGCCGCACTCTCAAAGTTGTTTAGCCATATTCAAGGAGCCTTTAATCACTAAGCCCATTTTTACACGGGTGTGGAATGCTTCCTTAAAGGACGTTGAAGGATTTTTTTAAGGGAAATGAGTTGATGATGTAAATAATACAAGTCCTGCAATAGCGGAGCTTTTTTGCCTTTGTCGGTAAAGAATACCAAGAAAGGTGAAAGATTCAATCTCCAAATTTAAATTGTGATTGGATATGATCTAGTATACTGTGCCGGAATATATAAAGTTCTGTTTTTTTTAACAGAATTTCTAAGATAAACACCTCCATACTATCATGTTTGAGCTTGATGATAACGCGACAAGGCATTAATCGCTTCCGTTCATAGTCTGCTAAAATAACATTAGCAGACATACTGTCTGGTTCATAGTGTAAATTTTCTACTCTAAGCACGGTATCCGCATCATAACGCTCTGCAACATATATAAGCCATGTGGTCAAATTCCCAAATTGGTGTTCAAAGTCCATGAACCACCAAGGGATACCTTTGTAATATTTAGTTGTTATCACCATTGTACGTGCCGTATTACCGAGATAAGTGCTCAGTCTAGTGTTACCATCTGATATATCATCTAGCATGATACTTGGCGGATCGTAAAGCTGTTCATAAAAAGACTTCCTTATAAAAAAGGTCGAGTCCATTCTAGTTAGTGGCATCCAGTAGTCATCTTGGGCGAATGCATGAATACTGCTCAATAAAAGCAGAACCAATATAATCCACATACTAGTCTTCTTTATATTCGCTTACGGTTGGGCTTCTTGGATTTGAGGGTTTTGTGCCAAATTCTTCTCTGAAAGTTGTCTGTATTATACCCTTAGGGTCTCTATTGGCTGGAGAATTAATAACTTCATTGTAGGGAAAAGCTGCTTTAGTTTGTTGAATACTTGTAAGTTCTTTTTCTAAATCCTCGCCGCTTCTCATCACACTACTGTATGGTATATGGTCGCTTCCCCAGTTCTGATTACCATGCACGGTAATTCCTGCTAAATGCCCCGCACCATGATTAATCAGATATGCGCCCCAGCTGGCTTTGTCC
>RDZD01000018.1 GCA_004293815.1 Cytophagales bacterium
TCGCCACCAACCAGTTGGGCAAATGACGCATGACCCGCAAAAAACGCTACGCAAAAGGATAACAAACCTTTTAAAATTGTAGATGTTCTTTTCATGAGAAAAAAATTAAGTTATTAATAAATCAACAATACAATAGTTACGCTACTATGGAAAGTAATCAATACAACAACCTTAAGCCAATTCTTGCCAAAGCTTAGCCGCGAACTCCAAAAATGGAACAGCGCATTAAAGCTTTAGAAAACAAATAAGCTTAAATGTAATGCGTAAATGTAAGTATGATTTAAGTTTTAAACAAATTTTTTACTGCTTTTTTTATCCATAAATCCTTAGAGAATTGGACAAATAAAATTAACGTATGCCTGCATTTTGAAAAACACGATTTTGATTTAAAGGTCTTTTAACTGTGTTAAAATAATACTGCAATCTAGTTTTGTATAAACTTTTATAGCATTGTATTTAGTCATATCACATGAGTTTAAATCTGTCATACTAGATGTTTTTATAATAAATGCTTTATAAACTTTTCGCATCACATTTTTTTAATGTATCGTTTTTATAAAACTTCAGCTGCAACTAATTGCAATCAGACTTCGTTTCATTCCAAAATTACTTGTCCATACTGCTTTTAAATATATGTCTGGTAAATTAGCTCTTTCTTTTATAATATTGATTTTTAATAATTTAACTACTTTTGGGCAAAGTTTTAAAGAGGCTCAAAAAAAGTATCCGCGTGTGCGTGATGCCTATGAGAGTAAAGAATCTACTGTGAAGGCTCTTCTCAAAGCACACCAAATTACAGCTCCCTACCAGCTATTCTGGCGCGCATTCAAAGACGAAGGGCTTTTTGAACTATGGGCTAAGGGGGCTTCTCAAACCAAATTTACGCTTGTGAAGACCTACAAAATTTGTGAGGCTTCTGGTGTGCTTGGCCCCAAGCGAAAACTCAATGACCTGCAAGTACCTGAGGGATTTTATCACGTAAACCATTTTAATCCTAACAGTAATTTTTTATTGTCTTTCGGCATTAATTACCCCAACGCCTCCGATAGGGTGCTAAGCAATAAAAAATCGCCAGGTGGCAACATTTATATACATGGCAGCTGTGTGACTTTAGGTTGTATTCCTCTAACAGATGATTGTATACAAGAAATCTATGTGATGGCGGTAGAGGCCAAAAACAGCGGACAGACGCAAATTCCTGTTCATATCTTCCCTTTCAAAATGACCAGTGAACATTGCAAACGGTTTTATGAGGAGTATAAAGCCAATCCCAATTTGGTATCATTTTGGAAAAATATAGAAAAAGGCTATAGCTTATTTGAAGAAAATAAGATACCACCCAAGTTTACTGTTAATCAGAAAGGCCAGTACGTTTGGTAAAAGCAGAGATTTAAAATCTTTTTAAATACTTGGAACTTATCAGCTCACCATAAGGTAAATCTTGGCTGTAATCCTGCCCTAGTTCAAACCAAATATTCCCATTGTGGTGAACAACATGAACATTTTGTGAGGGCATAAAGCCTTGTACCAGCGCAAACAATGATTTTCCTTGTGTATTTTTAACCACATCTACTACAATAAAACAGTGTCCTGGTGAGCCACCTCTTATAAACACATCACCCACTTCCAAACCTGTGTTTACACTTACTTTTTTGAGTTCTTTTTCCAGAGAAAGCGTGGACGCATAGCCATACACCAACCGTAAATAGCTATTAAACGTTTGTGCAGAACTACTAGGCTCGGCTTTTTTGAGCCATTTACCTTGCTGTGTGTAGCGGTAACCTTGTTTGTAAGACGCATAATCGCAAAGTAAGCCGCTCACGAAGTGAAACGCAATTTTATCTTCTTGTTTGTTGGAACGGAGGTAAGCAGCTCTCAGGTACATGAGCGCATCTGCACATTGGAGTAGGTCCTGCTTCTCAAGCGGCAAATCTAAAACTGCCTTGCTGTATGGATTCAAGGCAGAAAGTTCGCCTTTATAGGTTTTGACACTGCTACCATGTGCTTTGAGCGGAAAAGCTCGCAAGTAGTTGCCAAAGTTGGTTGTAACAGGGCGTATGTAGCCCGCAGGAGGTATCAAGCGGGTCACAATGGTTTGTCCGCCAGTATTGATGTAAGGATCTTGGGTTTGACCAAATAGCCAGAAGGATAGAAGTAACCAATGAAGCATAGGATAATTTTTAATCAGATATTATGTAGCAATAAAATGCGCTTCAAAATTAATGCTAGAAAAGAGCCTGATGAGCTGTATAGGCGCAGAATTTTATGCTGCGAAAAAACTAGCTTTATTTTTTTATTCACTTAACAAACACTAATTTTGATGTTTGGAACGTTCTCCTTAAAATTGCAGTTCAAAGAACCATTTTTGTCATTCATACCCCATGAAAAAGGCTTTCTTATTAATTATCGCGCTGCTTTGCTTTTATGGCGCGGCTTCCGCACAAAATGCCAAGGGCTTTGCTGGTTTTAGAGCTGGAGGCACTGCTAGCATTATCACTGGCGACCGTTATCCTTTTCCTACACCACGTTTCGGTTTGGGTGGCGGCATTTTTGTCATCAAAGAGTTCAAGAAGAGCAGAGTAATGGGCTATAGAATGGATATCGATTTCCTGCAAATGGGTACGAGATACACAACCAACATTGTGAGACCTTACTCTTTAGAAACCCTCTATGCTCAGTTTTCGCCTCAGTTGATATTCAATCTTGTGCCTGGGCCTAAAGCTATTGACGGTAAGCTTTATTTTAACATAGGGCCTTCTTTGAATATTTTGCTCCTAGCTCAAGAAAAAGAACTCCGCACCGCACTTGATTTAACGTCTAAGTATAGGTCATTAAACTATGGAATCAATGGTGGTTTTACTTACATGGGCAGAATGAACAAGGATATTTGGCTTACTGCTGACGTGCGTGGCATCTACTTACTGAATAATATCAAGCGTTACCCTGACGATATGCAAAAGAGCATTTCTATTTATGCAAGTGTAGGTTTTGCTTATGTGTTTAAGTTTAAGCAATTTGCATATTAAATTTAAGCTGAAAACAGAACAAAAAAACTGCCTCAGAATTGCTCTTTGGCAGTTTTTTTGTTTTAAAGTTTTGACTACCATGAGTCTGTTCAATCTTCGCATTTCGTCTGAGCCTCTGAGTTTGCAAGCAGCCTTTGAGTTTGTGGAAAGCCCATCGGCTGGTGGCCTTAATTTTTTTGTGGGCACTGTTCGCAATCAAACCCAAGGAAAGGCTGTGCAGAAATTGCATTACGAAGCCTATGAACCTATGGCCCTGAAAGAGCTTGAAGCTATAGCTTTAGAGCTTTCAAAACGATACTTTTTATTCAGACTTTTTGTATGGCATAGGGTGGGTACGCTTCAACCCAGCGAGGCGGCGGTAATCATTGGCGTGAGTACGGCCCACCGTGCGGAAGCTTTTGCGGCTTGTAAAGACTGCATAGAATTGCTAAAGTCGCGTGTGCCTATATGGAAAAAAGAATTTTTTGAAGATGGAGCGGTTTGGGTGTCTGCTTTGCCCTGATTGCAACTACAGAGACTTCTGTTAATTCATTTTGAAGAGTAAAAAATACCACACCAATAGAATTATTGCGTAAGTGTTAACAAGTTCTTGGTTTGTTTTGTAGTTTTGTGGTCTACAATCTTTGCAAACAAATATCCTCTCGCTTTATCCGCCTATGTATTCTTCCTGTTTGTTTTTTTCGCATTGTCGCGTTTGGTTGCTAAGTGGCTTGTGCATTTGCTTTTGGAACTGTTCTAGTCCTAGCACAACAGAAACTCAAAGTACAGAAAGCAACCAGCAAGCTGTGGCTGATACCAGCCAAAATCCATACCAACAGGAAGTTATAAGACTCCGAGAAGAAAGGATAAAAGACAGCGTATACATTGTGGAATTGACGCAAGAAATGGAGGCTATTTATGCCAAGATCGAAGCCATGCAAAACATGGAAAAAAAAGTGCGTTCTACTTCCTCAGATCTTACACAAGGTCAAGTGAGTGTAGAAGAGGGCAAGAATAAGATACAAGCTAATATGGATGCCATATTTCAGGAGCTGGCAGAGAGCAAAAGTAGAACTGAGCAACTTGAGAAAAAACTAAAATCAGCCAATAAAAATAACTCAGGTCTTCAAACTATGGTAGAAAGGCTCAAAAGAACCGTAGAGGCCGAAAACAATACCATCATTTTGCTTAGCAAGGAGCTAGAAGTGTTGCAAGAAAAAGTAAAAACCCTCAAGCTAGCTCTAGACATGAAAAAGGCCACTGTAAACGCACAAGATGAAATTATTGGCATACAAAAGGAAAAAATTAATACAGGCTACTATGTTTTGGGAACTGAAAAAGATCTCAAAAAGCGTGGGATCATCATCTCTGACACCAAAGGGCTTGCACCCGAACGCGACGAAATGAATTTTACCCAAATTAACATTGAGAAACAGACTAGCTTTAGTTTAGGACAAGGACTTAAGGCTAAAAAAATCAAGCTTGTACCTGTTAGACCTGCCAATACTTACAAACTTGAAGAAGAAAACGGCGGATTAACTTTGGTTGTAACAGATGCTAAGCGGTTCTGGAAAGATAAATACCTAGCAATTATTACAGACTAAAAAGCTGATTATGAAGCAAGTTATTCTCGAAGAACTTCTGAAACTTGAGCAAGAACAATCTATAAAAATACTTTATGCCGTAGAGAGCGGTAGCCGTGCGTGGGGCTTTGCCTCCACCAATAGCGACTGGGACGTGCGCTACATCTATGTACACCCACAAGAATGGTATTTGGATATTGACAGTCATAAAGATAGCTACGAAAAAATTTTACCAAATGACGTAGATTTAGCAGGCTGGGAGTTGCGAAAAGCACTAAAACTTTTCAGAAAGGCCAATCCGCCTCTGCTGGAGTGGCTACAAAGTCCCATCGTATACAAGCAAGAATTAGACATAGCCCAACAACTCCGTCAGTTGATGGACATTTATTTTAATCCACGCAGCTGTATGCACCACTATTTGCACATGGCTGAAGGCAATTACCGCACGTACTTGCAGCGTGACAGAGTCCGAACAAAAAAATATTTCTATGTTTTGAGGCCGATTTTGGCTTGCAGATGGATAGAAAAACATGGGAATATGCCGCCTGTAGAATTCCACAAGCTACTCGAGGAACTCCTGCAAGACCCAACTCTGGCCAGTATAGTTCAAGAACTCTTGAATCGGAAAGTGAGCGGCGAGGAGCTGGATGAAGAACCTAAAATTGAAGCCTTAAACGCTTATCTTGAGCAGGAAATTCAGCATATTCAAACCATCATTCAACAAACCGAGCCGCCAGAAAAACCTAGCAACGATGCGCTCAACTTGCTGTTTAGAGAAACCATCAAAAAAGCTTTTCTCTAATCTTTGAGTTGATGTTTAGCCAAGTAGCTGTTGCTGTAACGGTAGTCGTGCGTAACTTCCTCGCCCACAAAAGGTGGCTTCTGAAAAGAGGTCTGTTCACTTGGGAGCTCAATTTCTGCCACTATCAGCCCAGCGTTTAAACCCTCGAATACATCCAACTCCCATAAAAAACTATCATAAAGCACTTCATAGCGAGTTTTTGAGAGACTACTCACACATAGCTCCTCCAGCATCTGCCGAGCGTCTTCCAAAGGAATAGCATATTCAAACTCTGTGCGTGAAGCTCCACTTGCAGCACCTTTGATAGTCAAATACCCTTGCTGATCACGCAAACGTACTCGCACTGTACGCTCAGGTATATCGCTCAAATAACCTTGCGCAATCTTGGTTGTACTCTTAATTTCATATAGTTCAGGATTGAACTCCGTTACCAAAAATTTTCTTTCTATTTCTAAGCCCATTTTATCCCAACTTAGAGAGACTGTCTAATTTCTTCAGCAAAAACAGAAGCACTCATTTTATAGGCATCTTCAAAGGCTATTTCATTAATGCCAAGCTCAATATTTTTACTTCTAAAATAAGCTACCAGAGCTTCTGTAGGTAAATTTCCTGTTAAATCGTCTGCTGCCATTGGACATCCACCAAAACCCCGCATAGCACCGTCAAAACGGCGACAACCTGCTTCGTAGGCCGACTTTATCTTTTCTGTAATTCGTTGAGGCACTGAATGAAAATGCGCACCAATTTCTAAATGAGGAAAAGCAGGCAAAAGCGTTTCATAAAGTTCAGTAATAAGCTCAGGTTTAGCCACCCCCGTGGTATCTGAAAGTGAAACAATTTGTACTTTGAGTTGGTCTAACTTCTGCACAAACTCCCCCACCATATTGGGTGCATACAGCTCTCCGTACGGATTGCCAAATCCCATGGAGATATACACTACTAAAATTTTATCGTGTTTATGACATAAATCTTGCAGCTCAGACAGCAGCAGCATAGACTCTTCTATGCTTTTGTTGGTGTTTCTTTTCTGAAAAGTTTCAGACACCGACAGCGGAAAGCCTAAATACTTAATCCTCTTGTATTGAGCGGCTTGCTCTGCGCCTTTTAGGTTGGCTACAATAGCCAAGAGTTCCGACTGGCTGGGTTGTAATTGTTCAAGCACCTCGGCAGTGTCTCTGAGTTGAGGTATAGCCTTGGGCGACACAAAACTGCCAAAATCTAATGTGTGAAAATTTACAGCTAAAAGCGCATTCAAATATTTAATTTTGGTGGCGGTGGGAATAAAACCGTGAAGCCCTTGCATGGCATCGCGAGGACATTCTACTAGCTTGAGAGCGAACGAGTTGTTAGCCATTTTTTGCGGTGTGAGTAGTGTTTTTAAGACGTGAATGCAATATGCTATGAGTTTTTGTTTTTCCAAAGCAAAAATAATAAAACCTTGCCTTGTGCGATGATTTTTTCTCATGCGCGTAATGAGAAAGAAAATAAGATGCAATTCTGGCATACTATTGCGCTTATTTCTGATTCTTAATTAAAAATAGGATAAATCACGATAGCCTATCATTTTTACCACACTTGACATGGATTTGTTTGGTAAAAGAGCCGCGCACGGAGCTTGGTATCTTGGAAGGTATTAAAATCATGTTTATATTTGAATCCAAATCAACTTTAGTTTACACTCACATACACAAAGCATGAAAACAATTAACTTGGCTCTGCAAGGCGGCGGCTCACATGGAGCTTTTACGTGGGGCGTTTTAGAAAGGTTCTTGGAAGATGAACGCATTAGCTTTGAGGGCATTTGTGGCACAAGCGCAGGCGCAGTTAATGCTGCTGTTTTAGCCTACGGCTTGACGAGCGGTGGACGTTCTCGCGCCATTGAGCTTTTGGAGCAGCTCTGGCAACGCATTTCCGTAGCACAATGGTTTTCGCCTTTACAGCCAAGTTTAACGGATAGGCTTATTGGTGACGGTAGCATGAAGTTTTCGCCCATGTATCACTGGACAGAATTTATGCTTTCGCTTTTTCCGCCGCACTCAATGAATCCTATGAATTTCAATCCTTTAGAACTTATTCTTTCTGATATGATTGATTTTGAGGTGTTGAGTCAATGTCAAGAAATTAAGCTTTTTGTATGCGCCACCAATGTTAAAACAAGCCGTGTGAAAGTGTTCCGCACACCAGAAATTACGGTAAAAACTATTCTTGCCTCAGCTTGCTTACCCACTTATTTTCAGTCTGTTCAGATTGGAGAAGATTATTACTGGGACGGCGGTTATGCAGGTAATCCACCAGTTTTCCCGCTCATAGACCATACAAAATCTCCTGATATTCTGGTGGTTCAAATAGACCCTATCCGAACCGAAACGCTACCTCTAACCGTAGATGAGATTCGCGACCGAATCAACGAGCTAAGCTTTAACATGAGCTTGATGTACGAGATGAGAAAAATCAATTTTGTACAAAAGCTACTAGATAAAGGCATCAATTTTGGTGACAAATTCCGTGATGTGTACATACACCACATACACCCGCATGATTATTTCAAAGGCATGGGTACCGACAGTAAGTTTAATGCAGACTGGCAGTATTTAAATCGTCTAAGAAATATTGGACGCAATGTAGCTGATGAATGGATTAATAACCACTTTGAGCACATAGGCAAACAGTCCACTTGTGATATTGCTCAAACGTTTTTGAGCTAATAAAAATAGCCACTAGCCAACTTAGAACTTATAAAGCAACTGCACACGGACATCGCTCTTGGTATCTCCTCTGATGGCCTCTAAACCCGAGCTAATGATGTCTTGATTGCGGTATTTTGTATAGGCATATTTCACCCATAAGTCGCAACGTTTGCCAATGTTGAACTGTGCCAGATAGTAGTTGCGGAAACCTCTTCCGTAATAGGCTGGCACATAAAATAGATACAGAACATCTTTTTCATACACGTACTGCCTGTTTTCGTAGTCTTCGGTGTCAAAGAGTGCGAAGCGTGTACTGAGCTTAACCAAACGCAAGTCAAAAGTAATGTCTTGTACAATGGCAAAACCTTTTGTTTGGGCGGTTTGGTGGTGTTGAAATGAGCTAAGTTGGACTCTGCTGCGCAAGGAAATCACCTTTTCGGCTTTATAGTCGCAATTTATTTGCAAGTTTTGGCGTCTGTAAGGTTGAGAGATATTCATGTTAAGTTCAGGGCTGCGCCAATTTCTTTCACGCACTTCTTGGCGATAATTTACATAAAGCGTGATGGTTTTTGAGGGTTTATAAGTGATTCTAGTCAGGTGTTCGTAGCCTCCAGAGGGTGCGTCTGTCAAGAATTTAAGCCAAGGAAAATAAAACTGATCCAAATAAGAGGTTATAAGCCAACGCTTGTTGGGCTTTATCTTGATGCCCATATAAAGACCTCTTTCGTTAATGTTGCGGGTATTTTCGCTAAGCGCACCGCCATAAAAACTATGAAAATCCCGATCATAAGAGCGGTAGAGTACACTCACATCAACACTGGTGCTGAGAGCTGCTATTAAGCCATTGACTGTGCCTATACCTCCGCTTGAGCTGCGACCTGTTTCTCCAAAGAAGTTGAAATTGCGCCAATAGTAAGAGTAGTTTACACCTAAAAGTAAATTTCTTCGTCCTTGAAATTCATACTGGTTGTAGGTATTAAGTGTTCTTATCAGATTTTTGCTATAAAAGTTTCCCATCAACACAACGCCGCCCTCAAAGTTGCCGTTTTCAGACTTGTAGTTGAGTACCAAGCCGCCTGCTTGCTCTGAAATGCGATTTTTTGCTGCAATCTCGGAGCGCGTGCGATGGAAGCCTGTGGCCTGAATACTGCTAATGTATTCATTTTGCTCTTCGCTTTCCTCGCTGAGTGTGTCTAGATTTTCTCTTACGTTGGCATCTTGCCGTAATCTAGAATAAAAAGGGGTGATATCAATCCGCTTGGTAAGCTTGTAGGTAACGGCAGCTCCTCTAAAAAAGCCTCCCTCAAGCACAGAGGTATAGGGTCTGATTCCCAAGGTGCTGCGCCTAATGGTGGAAATAGTTTCGGCTCCTTTGCCTACACCAAAGCCGCCCGCCAAGAGAAGACCTTGTCCAATTTGCATGATATAGTCGCCCACTGCAATGGTTTTGAACCGTTTTTGATTATGCACTACGCCGTGAAATGATAAAAAATCAAAACCATTAATGCCGCGATGTTGGCCAAAACTTAAAGGCTCGCCCTGATCTTTTTCTAATGTAAAGCCAATACTGTAGTCATTGGTGTGACTGTTACGGTAGCGAATGTACACTTTGTTAGGGTCGCCCAAATAGCGGCTGCGGGGTTCACCTCTTGAGTTGGTATCGCGTTCTGAAATGGCAAAACCTTGCTTTTGCTCTAGCGTTCGTTCATAACGAACTATGACATTGCTGTTGTTACCTTTCCACATACGTTTGAAAACGCTCTCAGCATCTTGGGTGAGATTGGCTTCATAAACCATAACAAAAGGCAGAAGTTTGTATATAGTGGGAAGATCAAAACCTGGAACAGCCTGTATCTCTTTGATGGAAAGGAGTTTGCCGTTTTGAGCAATATGACTCAGCAGATTGCTAATCTGTGTGTCGGACAAGAAAAAGATAGATTGAAGCTCTTCTCTGTTAGTATTATTGAGGTTGATGGGTTGCGTAAAAAACTGAAAAAGAGACTCATATAAATCTGTGTAGTCCAAATCGTCGTCGGGTGTAGCAAAGAGTTCTTGTACCAGTAAATCAAAATCTGTTTCTTTTTTGGACTTGCTTTGGGCTTGTGTATCTAAGGCCAAAAATAAGCACATAAAAAGCAACACAAATAACAATAAAAGTATTCGTAAAGTAACAGAAGATAGCTTTTCAGTGTCTTGATCTGTTTTTTTTGTTTTCGGAGGCGGCTCATAATAATCACCTGGTCCAAAAACAGAAGGAGAGTTTTTGGTTCTTTTCTGACCCGATATACCGTGTGTCTTGCCGCTCAAATCTTTTTGGTAAGCCATGCTAAAAGTTCTGCATCTAAGTTACTTGCTGTTTGCAGCGCAAAGTTAGTTGGCTTTCAGCTTTTAAAAGCTTTTTTGAACGTTAATTTTTTGTGTCATTTTTAACTCTTGGTTACAACAGGTTCAAACTTTCTGAAGAAAGTCTTGCTCTTTTTAAAATTTTAGAATCTTAAATTCCACACGTCTATTTTGTTGTTTGCTGGCTTCGTCACGCTCTCTACTCAAGGGGCGCGTGCTGCCCATAGGTGATAGCGTAATGCGCTCGGGTGCTATTTTTTGGCTTACAAGATACTCTTTGATAACTTTTACACGCCGCTCCGAAAGCTGAAAATTGGCAATAGGTTCGCCCTCAATGTCTGTATGACCAATGAGTTCGATGGTCATTGAGGGTTTTTCCTGCATCAACTGAGCAATGCGGTCTAGCTCAGGAAAAGACTCCGATAGAATGAGTTCTTTGGACTGCGTAAAGAATACATTATTAAGAACCACAATTTGCCCTACTTTGATAGGACTCATATACAAGTCTTTTCTGATTTCGACTGATGCATTTTGGCTTCTTAAATTAATGCTCTCATTGACAGACAGGTAGCCGAGTGCTTCAGCTCTTAGACCGTACAAATTGCGTAGTGGCAAGACTATTTTGTATTTCCCGCTCAAAGAATCTGACTTGGCGCGTCCGCTTTCTTTGGATAGTCCTAAGTCCTCAAACAGAATATCAGCCCCCAAGGGCTTGAGCGTTTCGGCATGGTAGACAGTACCCACAATGGTGGCAACAGGCTCAGGGCTAAGTAAATTGGGCAAACCGACTCTGAATATATCGCCGTTTTTTTTATTTTTTTCATTGCTTTTGAAAGACGAAAAGTAAACGTAATGCTGATTATCATCTACACTATATGCAGCATCCCAAACCGAAGAGTTGAGCTTGGGGCCTAAATTGACAGGTTCACTCCAGTTGACCCAAGTGTCGTCTAGGCGGCGGCTCATAAATACATCTGCACGCCCAAAACCGCTATGTCCTGTGCTTGAAAAATAAAGTGTTTTGTTGTCAGAGGCCATAAAAGGCGCAAACTCAATTCCAGCTGTGTTAATATTTTTACCAATGTTCATGGGTGCAAGCCAAGTGCCATCGCCACTCAAAAAACTAACATACAAATCTCTATCACCATAACCATTTTTGCGTTTGATGGCCATGAGTATGGCTTGTCCGTTTTGGCAGAGCGCGTATTCGGAATATTGACTTTCATTATAATAATCCTCTATAATTAAAGCTCTAGGCATAGAATAAGAGCCGTCAGGGCGTTTCTCGGCCATAGACACTCCTGCCACCACATCACCGTTGGGCTTGTAGCCATTGCCGAGCAAGAGACGCTGATTGTCTGCCGAGGTGGCACAAACAAAGTTGTGTTTACCATTGTTGAGAGGTGACCCGAAACGCACGGCTTCTTTCCAAGAACCATCTTCTTGCAAGTAGCTGACCCAAATATCATCGTTTGGTGTGCCTGGTGTATCAGATTCGTGGTTTTTTGGGTGATTCTTACGGGTAAAAAACAGCGTCTTGCCATCAGGTGAAATAATGGGAAGAACCTCATCGGCTGGCGAGTTGATAGTGGCAGGCAGCTGCTCTACCTCACCAAACACAAGTCCGCCAATAAGATTGATTTTAGCTTCAATAGGATTGGGTGAGAGCGTGATACCCATAGCGTCTATTTCATTATAGCCAGGCACTTTGCGGCTATTAAGCACGATTTTGATGCTTTGCACATCATAAGAAGTGGCTTGGTTTAAGATAACATGAAACATTCGCCCCAAAGCCGATACCGCTTTGGTTTGTTTGTTTTCATAAACCAAGTAGGCTTTATTTTGTGTGTCGTAGAGATAGATACGCGCAATAGCACCGGGGTTAAAGTTTTCTGCTACTGCTATTTGCCTGATTGGCATTGGGTTCTTATAGCTTAAATGTATCCATTCTTCAATATCGCTGTCTTCGGAGGCAGGAGACCATGCGCAACGGCTTGAGCCTACATCGGGAAGTTTATTGGGTTTGCCCAAGGCTTGCTTGGCAGCATACAAATTAATCCCCTCGGGGTCGTCAGGATCTTTGAGAGCCGAAGATGCGTCAATGACTTGGTCTGCCCACTGTATGTAAGGTGCAATTTGGGCACGAATACTCCAGCAGGGACACAAGAAGCAGGTAGAGAATACAAAAAACAGAACAAAACGGATATAGAAAACAGAACGAAATGACATTTTTTAGCATTGGTTAGCAGAATGAGTACAAACACTCTATTTTTTTTGTCTTTGAGATATCAAAATAAGATAATTTTTATGACAAAAACTTAATAAAGTAAGTAAATGTTCTTTCTGCGTGCCTATGAGTGCTTTTTATAATAAAAATACATCAACTTGTTTTGACAAGCTGAGTAAATTTTGAAGACACGATTCAGCATTAGCGTCCACCACGATAAGAAAATCCTATCTGAAACATAAACATCTGAATGGGTGATTGATAGGTGTTGCCTGCATGGTATTCATAGATAACATCTGGTTTGGCTTCACTCGCAAAAGTGCTGTAAAAAGCTGTTGCTGCTGCCGTTTGAGATGTGGGAGCTTGATTAGGAAGACCCATGTATTTCACTCTTTGCCCTCCCGTGTACTGAATTAGTAAATCCAGACACAAACTTTTAGGAGGAGGTCTTTCAAGCCACTGACCTAATTCTAGTTTTATACCAGCGCCTATAGTAGCATGCAGGCTCTATCTCGCCAATGATAATCTTGTATGATTGGCTTAGGGCATTCTGCTGTACTCCCCTCTGCGCTCAAGTATACTCCAGTGATAAAGTGTGTGCTTCCCAAACCTGCTCTCCAATAAGGCTTTAAAAGACCTTTTGAACGCATGTCATATTGAATAAAGAAATGGGATTGATAAAAACTATTAATAATCCGTGTCTCTACCATGCTTTGAGCACCAACTGCAAATACGTTCAGTCCTTGCATTCGGCTATACCCATAGTTGGCATAGTTCCACTGCCAGCCTAACGTGATTGGTGTATGTCGTAGATGCAGACCTAGTTCGGCAGCAATACCATTGGATCGATCCGCCATATTTTTACCCATTTGCCCCAGAGGTACTGACATCTGATAGGCCAGCCTAGTATGAAGCTGACAGTTAGCTGTTAGGCTGTATGAAAACAATAATAAAAACAGGAAGGTTGATAATTTGCTCATTGTGTGTTTGGGTTCATAGAAAGTCTGTAAAAATTAAATAATCAAAGTTATAGGGTCTATCTTAGAAGCACATACAATCAGATAATTTAAGAACAGCAAGCATGACGTTTTGTTTTGAATACTTTACGAACGGTATTAAAATCTAATTAAAGGAACTCTGTTCTACATCCAAAGACAGCTGAGAGCTACTTTAAAGAACACCGAAGAAGCTTTTAAGGTTTTTTTTCATAAAATACCATCTTATTTTTATTTGGATTTTAAACAATGTTTGTGCTACTTTGCTGCAAGATGGCAGGCAAAATTACACCGCATAATTACGGCATAGGCGTTGCACCCATGCGCCCAGACGAGCTTCTGGCTCTCAAGGAGCTAGAGCAAAACGCTTTGTTTGATGCTATACAAGCCATTAACAACAATGCTCAAGAAGAAGAACTGTATCGCATTTTTCACTTTACGATGCGTGGCAACCCCATCGTAAAGAGTTTTTCGCTTTATGTCAAAGATGAAGGTTCTTGGGTATGTAAGACACACTGGGGCAATAACTTAGACTTTGCAGAGTTAAACTTGCCTGCTAGCATATTGGCTATCAAAGAGCCTACTTTACTCACCCCAGACATGGGTTTTTTAGGTGATTTTGACCGTGTATTACCCATCAAGCATAAATCGGAGGTACTGGCCTATGCTTTTCTAAGCGAAAAATCGCCAAACACAGAAGCCAAATTTGTACATGCGCTTTCCAATATCATTATTGTAGCCATAGAGAATAAAAAGCTGGCTAGAAGGCACTTGCAACAAGAAAACCTCAAAAGACAACTTGATATAGCTCGTGAGGTGCAGTCTTTGTTGTTTCCTAAAAAAATGCCCTACCATGCCCAGATAAAAGTGGCAGCAGAGTATAAACCGCACCATAGCATTGGCGGAGACTATTATGATTTTATAAGCATCAGTGAGTCAGAATTTTTGCTCTGTATTGCTGATGTATCGGGTAAGGGTGTGCCTGCGGCCATTTTGATGTCTAATTTTCAGGCTGGACTCCGTATTTTGGCTAGACAAACCAAAAACTTATCCATTATTGTGAACGAACTTAACCGCTTGATTATGGACAACTCAGGTGGTGAAAATTTTATCACAGCATTTTTTGCACTCTTCAATATCGAAACAAAAACCTTGCGTTATGTGAATGCTGGGCACAATCCGCCCATGCTCTTTCGCCAGAACATGATGTGTGAGCGACTTTCGTTAGGCACTACCTTACTAGGCACATTTTCCAAACTTCCCATGTTAGATACTGGAACGGTATCTAACCTAAATAATTTTTTATTGTTTGCCTTCACAGATGGCTTTACTGAAACCTACAACGAAACTAACGAAGAGTTTGGCGAAGAGGTACTCACCGATTTTATAGCCAAAAACTACGACCTACCACCTCGTGAACTCAATAAAGTACTTCTTGAGATGCTTGATGCCTTTAAAGGTCGCAATGGCTTTGCTGATGATATCACCTTGCTCACTTGCCGAGTTATGCTCCCTTAACTTCTGCGTGCTCAAGATCAGTAGTTTGGGATTTGAGACAAATCGTTGTTTTTTTAATATAAAAAGCACTACCTTTGTTCTAAAAATATGCAGCGAAAGCTTCTTAAGCCTCTAAGATGAAGTCTTTTAGTTCACTACTTGCCATTTTTATTGTCTTTTTAGGGCATCATCTCTGCTATGCCCAATGCAGCATTAGCGGCAATACGATAACAGGCGCAACACCAAAAGCATGCGCTGGCACGGCGTTTCTTATAAACGGTTCTCTACCAGTAATTTCTGGTGGAACACTTTCTTCTTATGTGTGGCAACGCTCGCCAGATGGGCTTTTATGGACAGCTATTGGCTCTCTACAAAATCAAGATGCAGGTATTCTTACTGCCAGCACCAAGTTCAGGCGCATTGTCAATGCCTCTTGCGGAAAAGCTGACACTTCTCTAGTGCTTAACGTGGATTTTATCCCAGCACCTGCGGCTGGAATAAACACGATTAGTGGCGATACCGTAAATTGTAACGCCGCCCCTTTGCCAACTGTTAATGGCACTTTAGTGCTTGGTTACACTTATAAATGGCAACGCTCTAATGATGGCGTGTTATGGACTGATGTGGGTACAGCACAAAACTATCTGGTAGCGGACACACTCAAAGGTACGGTTCGTTTTAGAAGATTCATTGTCAATGAGTGTGGGGAATTTGTAAGTAACATTCTTGTCATTCGTGGCATAGCTCCTTTTGGTGATGGTAATAAGCTCATCGGTGACAGTCTTAGAATTTGTGTGGGTAGTAAGTTCAGCATCAAGGCTATTGCGCCGCCAGCTATAGACAGCTATACTTTTAAGTGGCAAACCTCGCCCGATCCCAGCGCACCTTTATGGACGGATGTGCCGCCTGCACCCGTAGGATACAGTATGAACAGCATAGATTTTCCTGTTCAGAACTTGGTAGGTGTCTACTACGTAAGGCGTGTGATTTTGGGCAAATGTGTTACGAGCTTCAGTGCACCCATTCGTGTGAATGTCTTTTTTGAACTGATAGAAAATACCCTAGCAGTACCTAAAGCAGAAATTTGCAAAGGTGAAAAAAATCTGCCAATAAACGGGTCTGTTCCTGGTCCTTCGCTTGCTCTTTATACCTATGAGTGGCAGGTTTCACCTGATGCTGAAGTTTGGTCTGCCCCTTTAGATCCACCACGAAATACGCAGAGTATCAGCATTGATGCTATTATAGACACCCTCTATGTACGTCGTATAGTGGTGGGCGAGTGTAAGCGCGACACTTCCAATGTGGTGCGCCTCAACTATATTCCTGAGATTGAAAAAAATATTATTCGCACCGATACTCTCCGCGAGACGGTTTGCAATGGCGAAAACGGAGCTCTGTTTATCCTTAAAAAACTTAGCGGTGGAGATGGGAACTATGGCTTTTTATGGCAAAGTCTACGGGTGAACGAAAGTACATGGAAAAATGAAGCAGTAACCGAAAACTTTACACCTATTGCACTGAGCGACACCACTTTTTATCGCCGTATTGTGAATACTCTTTGCTATGCTGACACCAGTAACTTGGCTGTGATTAACGTAGCCCCTGTCTTTGGAAAAAACTTGATTTCTGTAGTTCCTATCAAATCTGAAAGCAATTTACTCTTACTCACGGTTTGCAAAGGAGAGCCAATGGATAGCCTCTATGGTTCTTTGCCTATAGGAAAGGGCGTTTTTAAATACCAATGGCAAAAAAGCCGTACCCCTTTCATAGATAGCACTTGGCGCAACTTAACGGAGGGTAATGCACCTAATTACTGGCTAGGGACACTGAACGACACGACCTATTTTAGGCGGATTGTGGACGGTGGCTGTAAGCCAGATACAGGAAGCTTGCTCATTATCAATGTAATTCAACCTATATCTCATAACATTGCCTACTTTAGTCTTGTACCCGAGGATACTGCCGCTGGTGTGTTGGCCGATACCGTTCGCAGTATAAGCGTTTGTCAAGGTCAACCTTTGCCACCAATTTTTGGCTCACTACCGCAAAATGGTGATGGTAATTATCTCTATGTTTGGCAGCAGCAGGATAGTTTGGGTCGTTGGCGGCAAGTGGGTATCGAAAAAGACCTATTAAGCTATGATTTATTGGGTGATACGGTTCAATTTAGGCGCATTGCTCAGTCTGCTAACTGTTTTTCAGATACTTCTGCCTTACTCAGACTTCAAATTATTAAGCCTATTTCAGGCAGTTTCATACAGGCGAATCAGATGATTTGTAAATTCACTCGTCCAGAATTGTTTACAGGCAACGTGCCTTTGGGTGGTGATAGGAATTACACCTACCAATGGCAAGTATCAACAGATAGCACAAGGACTTGGGTAGTGATAGACTCTGCGACTGGCCAAAACTATCAGGCGGATAGTTTGGATTCTGAGCGTTGGTTTAGGCGGGTAGCTATCTCCTCATGTTTTGCCGATACCTCTAACTTTGTGTTTGTGGAGGTGAATCCCGTTCTTGGTGGCAATAAAATAGAAGGGACACAGTCTTTTTGCTTGAATGAAACGGCTGACACGCTGACAGGTTCTGAGCCTAACAGTGGGGTAAGACCTTTTAAGTACCAATGGCAGAGCCGTCTTGCGGATACTCTAGAGTGGAAAAATATAGATTTAGAGTCTAAAAAACCATTCTATTGGCCAGGCAAGGTTGTTCAGAATACTTCCTATCGCCGAATTGTGCAAGATGCTTGCGGCTTTGTGGATACAAGCAATGTGGTGCATATTACCGTTTTTCCGCTGCCTACTATTGGCGTGGAGAAGGCTGCGCATACCATACGCATAGGTACAAGCGTGCAGCTAGCGGCCTTTGGTGCAGAAAGTTATGAGTGGTCTAATGGCGGCACGCTCAGCGACTCTACATCTGCTACACCCACAGCTCGCCCACTCGAAACGTATAAGTACACTGTGCGCGGCACTGATGCAAACGGCTGCACTAACGAAAATTATGTCTTAGTTGTGGTGATAGATGATCCCATAACGGTGGCCATGAACGTCATCACACCAAACGGTGATGGCTACAACGATGTACTTATCATTGAAAATATAGAACTTTACCCCAAAAATAAACTCACTATTTATAACCGAATCGGTGAAAAGTTGGGCGAGTTGCAAGACTATCAAAACAGTTTTGATGGGAGCATAAACGGCAAAAATCTACCGCACGGTGAGTATCTTTACACGCTCAGTTTTGAGGTGAGCAAACAGGTAAAGCGCGGCATGTTTAATATTTTAAGGTAAGGGCTATTCTCTGAAAACCAACGTTTGTTAGGATGGATATCTTGTAAACTCACTATTGTTCTGGTTTATGAGGAATAGACTATTGGTTCTCTGACTATTACAAGAAAGATTGATATTCAAACCAACGGCGGATGACTTGCCTGCAAGCGCAAAACTCACACAAATTTTAAACAAGCAGAATCATTTTTGGAGTGGATAGTGCAAAGACAAAGTTTGCTTCGGATTGCGCTGGTCAGATATGAGCTGCAAACATGACGCATAAAAAAAAGCAAGCACACAAACGTGTACTTGCTTTTTTTACGAATCAAAAGAAATTATCTGATTCTAAACTTGTAATCAGCGATGATAGGCTTCTCGCGGTAAGTCAAAACAAGTGCGTAGTTACCGTCAGCAAGCTTTTTGTCAAGCTTCATTTTGTATTTTGCGCTGTTGTTTTTCTCTACACGAATAGCTTGCTTGATGATTTGGAATGGTTTGTTGTCTTTCATCAAAGTCAAGTAAACCAATCTAGAATCGTCTGTTTCATCAAAAAGAGACTCGCCTACTTCAAAAGTAATGTCTATCTCTTTGCTGATTTGGTTTTTATGCTTTCCTTTATCGTCAAGCAACACTTCGCGATCCTTAAACTCATAAGTAGCTTTAAAGTTGTAAGCTCTTGCGGTGAGACCTTTCAAACGCTCCACTTCTTCTTTTTGTTTGCGATACATATCCTCTGTTTGTGTGAGGAGTGTCTTCAAACGGTCGCGGTCACTATTGGCACTGTCTAAGCTCTGGCGTACAGCTGCCATTTCACCTGTAAGGCGATCCATTTTGATTTTTTGTTCTTTTAAAGCAAGAACCTCTTTTTCAGCACCTTTAAACTTCTTGATCATGTTAGCAAGCTGACGTGAAAGCGAAGCATTCTTCGATTTCATTTCGTCTAGGAGCTTTTTAATACGCTCAATCTCCTGCTTAAGGTCAGAAACTGTGCGCATGGTGTAGTCGTCGCGAAGCATCGTAACGTCTTCTAAGGCCTTAGTGTAAGTGTTTTTCTTACCAGCCAAATCATCAAACTTCTTAATAGCCGAGCTACCATTGTTGTTGATGAAGTCTTTTTCTTTGCGGATTGCATCCAAGTTCATAGACAAAATCTGACGAACTGAATCGGGGTTGGGATAATAGAGTTTGGCTTCGTCTATTTTTGCTATCTCGTCCGAATAAGATTTTTCTAGACGTTGATAATCACTAGAAAGCTGTGAAAGAGCTTTGGTGTCTTTGTCTTTCATTGTATTTACTGCCCAAACTCCTACAGCAAATAGGACGATAGACAATAAAACGACGACTCCTAAAAACGCCTTTCCTTCTCTGTTTTTTAGAATGCTCATATTCAATAATGTTGATGTAAGTGAAAGCAATTTGATTTGAGTTGAGGCAAAAATTGACAATTAGTTTTATTTTTCAAATTATTAACACCTTTTTTTTATATTTTTCTTTAATTTAAGTGAAAAAAAATCTAAAACCTCCCTTAACTTATTGAAATTTGCTTCTGAATTAATAAAAAAAAATCTGTGTACACCTCTTGGACTCTCTCATTTAATGGCAATTCTTATTGTCTTTATTTAGGATTAAACTTAATTTCTTAACGATACAATTAGGTTTATAAAACGTCTCTACTTTTCTTTTTTTATAAGCATTTTATGTTTTTTTTATCTCGATATAAATTTAAGACTTGCTCTAGCCATAAAAGTGACCATGATTTTATTGAAAACTGTTTATAAATTATTAAAAATATTTCGTTAGAAAGAGAGTAAAAGGTTTATAAATTGTCAACCAGCTTGGTATTTTATAAAGTAATAGCAATTCATTTCTCAGAGTTATTCTGAGCGGCTATGCAACGGCTTAAAAAAAGAGTCTATGTTTGATTCAAGTGTTTGTTTATTTTTATGAGTGTTTTTTATAACTCTATGTCTATTCTTGTTAATTGCTAATCTATTTACAGAAGCGTTTTGCTTTCTCTAAAGTCTTATTATAATAACTCGGAGTTCAATAAAAGCATTACGAATGCAAGTTTAATAGCAAGCATTATTGAAAAGCGCGACCAATAGATTTTTTCTATTTTGATGGTGAATTTGCTAAAATGGGGACGGAAATGCTAAATAGAGCATTTAGAATTCTGCTAAGTGTTTGTACTAAATTTGAATATTTGTACTTTTACCCCACTTCGGTAAACCGTTAGCCGACACCGTAAAAACAAACTCAAAGTTAATTCACAGATAATAAATAGAATCATAATCTCATTTTGTGAAAAACCATGTATTAAAGCTAAATTTGCAAAACTGAAACAACAGAAGCTATGTCACGATTTATAACTTTGAATACAATAATCAGTAATGGTAAATCATATCAAGTTCCAATTTACCAAAGAGACTATTCTTGGGATAAAGACGATTGGGAGGATTTATGGAATGATATTGCTGAAATTCCGTCGGACAAAACGCATTATTTAGGATATTTAGTTTTACAGCCAATCAAAGACGGTGAGGACTCGTTTTGGGTTATTGACGGACAACAAAGGTTAACTACATTATCTATATTAGCACTTGCAATTACAGCATTACTTAAAAAATGGGAAGACCAAAATATTGAAGGTGTAGCAAATAAAATTAGGCGAGAAAAACTGACAGAGAGATATTTAGGCAATTATTTGTTGTCAAAATTTGCCTTAGATCCTAAAATTAAACTAAATAGAAACAATGACGATTATTACAAAAGCTGGTTATTAAATTTTAGACAGCCTCAGGTTATGTCTAAATTAAAACCCTCTCAGCAATTGTTACAAAGATCATTTAATTATTTTTTGAGTGAACTAGAAAAAAAGTTTGGCGAAAATAAATCAGGTGCTGATTTAGCTGATTTCCTTGAAAGGACAATTGGCAACGGAATAGTTTTTACACAAATTGTTGTGAATAATGATTTAGATGCATTTAAAGTTTTTGAAACATTAAATGCTCGAGGAGTAAAATTGTCTACAGCTGATTTGTTAAAAAACTATTTATTCAAATTAACCCATCAGTTAGGAGAATTAGACTTAGAGGAAGCAGAAAGAAGATGGCAGAATATCACAAATACAATTCTATCAAATGACTTAACAACTTTTATTAGGCATTTTTGGAATTGTAAATATAAATTAGAAAGACAACCAACATTGTTCAAAGCAATAAAAAGAGAAATCAAATCAGCAGAAAATGCATTTGAATTTTTGCACGAACTAGAAGAAGCAAGTAACTATTATACTGCATTTAATAAGCCGAATGATGAGTTGTGGGACAAAGAAGAAAAAGCATCTTTAAAGCTAATTAATTTACTAAACGTAAGTACGTGCTATTCCTTAATGTTAAGCGCATTAAAATATTTACCAAGAGCAGAATTTAAAATTTTGATTAAAGAATTAGGTATCATCATGTTCAGATACAATTTGAGAGACCTAAACCCAAATGAAGCAGAACGCGTTTTTAGCAAAGTTGCTAATGAGGTGGCGAATAAAAATATCAATAGAGCCAAGGAAGCAATCTTAGGCTTAAAATCTATCTATGTTATTGACGAAGATTTTGAGCAAGTATTTTCAACTCTGAGTATAAACACAAGGAGAAGAAAGGATTTAGTAAAGTATATACTTGTGAAATTTGAAAATCAAATTTCAATCAAAGATTATCAACCTGAGGAAGCTATTGCTACAATTGAGCATATATTACCTGAAAATCCAGGAAGTGTATGGGAGGAAAACTTCCCTGCCGATATTCAAGGAGATTTTATTTATAGGTTAGGGAATTATAGCTTATTAGAGGCAAGCATTAATAATAAATTAGATAGTAATATGCCTTTTGCAGATAAATTGATAAAATATAAAACATCAAGCTATAAGTTAAGTAATGAATATTGCAACTATGAAAAATTTACTTCAAAAGAAATTGCACTTAGACAAGATAAAATGGCGAAAATAGCAAAAGGAATATGGAAAAGTTCTTACATCGTTTCAATCGACTTTTAGTTGAATATTGTCCCTAAGCTAATCAAATTTGATGCTGTATATAACCAAAATTTAAAGCTCTTGGCTTTATGTTCAAATCGTATTAAAATTCATTATAGTGTCTAGCCATGCAACAATGGTTTCAGCTTTCTTACGAAAGCTGAAAATACACTCACTAAACTCTTTATGTATATTGCTGTGCTACTTTTTTAGGAATATTGGCTACTATTTTGTGTTTATATTCAAGGCTTTCAATGAAGGCCATTGTATCAAATTCTGCATCTGCATGAGTTCTACATCTTTGTCAAGCGTATAGGCTGGGATATTTTGGTGTTATCTGCGCATAAAAAGCCTTAATGGTTTGCATATCAGCCTCTAAGTTGCCCGAAGGTTCTATGATTGGCCCTACGCCTGCTCTTCGGGTTTTGTAGTCTAAATAGCCCAATGCAATAGGCACTTTGGCTTGCACAGCCACATGATAAAAACCTGACTTCCAACTTTCTACCTTTGAGCGCGTACCTTCAGGAGGAATTAGCATCACCATATCTGATTCTGAGTTTAGGAGTTCCGCCATTTGCTCTACCAAATTATTTTTTTTGCTTCTGTTCACGGGTAGACCTCCTGTAGCACGCATAATGAGGCCAAGTGGAAAAGAAAAGAGCTCTTTTTTGGCCAAAAACCTCACTTTGATGCCCAACATATAAAAGGCTGCCATCGTTATGGGATAGTCGTAGTTTGAGGTGTGTGGAGCCGCTATCATCACGCAACGGCGAACGTTGGGCGGTAAGCCGCTTTCTACTTTCCAGCCAATAAGCTTGTAGTAAAATCTTGAAATAAGCTGCATCATAAACCAATGAGGTAAAAACTTAATTTGCTAATTGTTTGCTTCTTTTTTGAGGCCGAGTGAATAAACGGTAGCCGAAATCTATAGAAAAATTTCGATATTCCACTTGATTTTTGTACTGACTTCCATTTAGGAATGTATAATCATTGATGGCAGCCATAACTACAAATATCCGGGAGCCATTGTAGCCCATGGCCAGTCTTAAGTCTAGCATAGGAGCTACTTTGAAGCCTGTATTATTTTTGACTTGTCCGTCCAAACCAAAAGCCAACACCCCAGCAAGATAAAAGTGTTTGTACACCAAGATCTGTGCGCGTCCCACGCCAAAACCCATGCCTATGGCATTGGCTCCATTGTCAGGAATATTGATGCCAAGCATTTCTTGCACGCGCTGGGGCACAAAGGTAGAGTCGCTAGTAATTCTAAAACGATACAGATGCGCCACATTAACCCAACTGCCGCCGCTGCGTGTGTGCAGTTGGTTGCAATTGACAGCAGCTCTGTAAGAGAATTTATGAGGTGAGAGCACCAAAAGACCCTTCAACTTGACATATTCTAAGGCTAAGTCAGGACGTAATAAAGGTTTAGGAATAGGGATATTCTGCTTTGGCATTTCAGCAAAGCCCCTGAAGTGTTTGTAAAAGCCCTCTAAGACAAAATTTCTGCCCAATGCCTGCACGTTGAGATCGGTGTAACGGGTTTTACCAAAAACTTCTTGTCTTCTATTGGGATCCCCCACTTTGAGCAAAGCGGCGGAGATAGCCATGTTTTTATACAAAAATCCAAGTCCCAGTTGCTGACGGGCATTGGGTTGATATTCAAGCCGATAAAGAGAATCTTTGTTAGTGCTTTGCTGAGGGGTCAGTACCAATTGCATGGAAATGTTGCGAAAAGCAGCAAGGCCAGTTACTGCCATACGCCTCTCAAAATCAACAATTCTAGCAGGTTTGGGCAAGGAGTCTTTCTTGGAACTCTGCGCGTACAGAGGCTGAAAAAGCCCCCATGCACCAAACCAAACCAATAACCTAAACCAAACTGAGCTCATGGAACGCTTTTCTATAATCCAAAGTATGCTGCTATAAAGCTGATTCAAAATTAAGGCAAGCAATCATTTAAAAAACACTAGCAAAACTTTTGTAGAATATTCTAAGAAAGTCGGTTTCTATAGTCCTGATAGCCAAAACTTTTTACGAGCTGAAAACTGTTGTCTGGTTTGATGATACCAATAGAGGGCAAGTTGACTCCGTTGAAGGTAGTGGTTTTGACCATTGTGTAATGTATCATGTCTTCAAAAATGATGCGATCGCCCACAGAAAGTGGCTTTTCAAAGGCATAATCACCCATCTGATCACCCGCCAAACAACTCATACCGCCCATTCGGTACACATACTTGTCTTGAGGTAGTGGGTCTTGGGCGTTCCTGATGCGAGGTTTATAGGGCATCTCGAGGCAGTCGGGCATGTGAGCCGTAAAAGAGACATTTAAAACAGCTACCTTAACTCCTCGGCTATCTAAAATATCGAGCACCTCCGCAGCCAAAAAGCCAGTTTGCCAGCCTACAGCCTCACCTGGTTCCAAGTAGATGGCTAAATCATAAGTTTGTCTCAAATGCTTGATAAGTCTAATCAAACGCTCTACATCATAATCACTCCGCGTGATGTGGTGTCCACCGCCCATATTCAGCCACTTGGCTTGATGAAGAAGGTGGCCAAACTTTTGCTCCACATGTGCGAGTGTGCGCTCGAGTGTGTCAGAGTTGTTTTCACAAAGGGTATGAAAATGCAAGCCCTCAATGCCATCAGGCAGTTTTTCGCCAAATTTATCAGCTGTAATGCCAAGCCTAGTACCTGCGACGCAAGGGTTATAGAGGTCGTTTTCTACCTCAGAATATTCGGGGTTAATGCGGATAGCACAAGATACTTTTTTGGGGGATACTTGCACCTGAGCCTTGAACTGCTCCCACTGCGTAAGCGTGTTGAAGGTGATATGGTCGCAGCAACGCAAAAGCTCCTGAAAATCCTGAGGATTATAAGCTGGGGCGCATAGATGCACCTCACCGCCAAACTCTTCCAGCCCCAGAAGTGCCTCATTGAGGGAGCTAGCTGTACTGCCTGGTAAATACTGCCGAACAATAGGAAAGGTGCTAAACATAGCAAAACCTTTGAGTGCACAAATAATTTGAGCACCACTTTGCTCCTGCACATAGCGCATGAGCTCTAAGTTCTTAACAAGTTTGCTTTCTTCAAGCACGTAGCATGCAGGCGGAATCTGTTTAAAATCAATCATTTTGAACAACTGTTTATGTTTTTTTAGCAAAACTCATAGATTACTTTGGTTGGTACAAAGCTGTGTGCGATTTTAACACAAAGTTCTTGAGCTAGTCATCTTAAAGACATTTTTTTAAGGTCAACAAAAGTTAGCCTTTTATACTTTTGAGTATTGAATCATAGTTTTTCTAATAGAAATCTAAAGGGCTTGAACTTGCGTTTTGTGGGGCACTGACAAAAACAAATCGCTCTTGTTGCCATCCTGCAAAGATAGTCAAAAACGGCCATGATAAGGATGAGACTTGAATTTTTTGTACAAAGTATTGTGTAAAATAGTTGTAAGTCTGACTTTAAAAGCATCTTGATTCTGAAAAGGCTCTATTTTTTTACTTTAATTCATGGCACAACGACTATCTCTTGACTAGACTGTTACCAATGACAGAAGGTTCAAAAAAAACAAGGAATCCGTACTGCTTGTTGGTGTAAAAAGCCCGCTTTTACTTATTTTTGTGGCGTGCCAAAAACTTAAGTACCTAGTTCATACAAAAAAACACAGCTTTGAAAAGATTATTTTTTATACTCTGTTTGCTATTTTTGGCAAATGCTCGCCCCTTATTAGCACAAAATACGCTGATAATCAGAGGACAAGTGTTAGATTCTATCTCTGCTGAGCCTATTTCAGAAGCCTCTGTCAGAATTAAAAACACCATTAGAGGTACTAAAACGGACGAAAAAGGTTTTTTTTCTCTCAAAGTCCAGCCCAATACTGCTCTCGGCTTGGAAGTTAGTCATGTGGGCTATGTGACGCAGAGTATCAATCTAACAGCAGAAGAAGCTTTGAACTTGATAGTTTTTAAACTGGTTATCAGGGATATGGGCGAATTTACAGTAACCGAGAAAAATGCTTTGGGTCTTCAGATTATTTCGCCCAAGAGTCTAAGCAGTATTCCTACCGTCACGGGTGACATGGGCGACCTCATCAAAGTACTTGGCATGGGAGTAAGCGGTAATAGTGAGTTTGGGAGCGCGTACAATGTGAGAGGCGGTAACTACGATGAAAACTTGATTTATGTGAACGGTATTGAGGTCTACAGGCCGTTTCTGGTGCGTGCAGGCGAGCAAGAGGGTTTGAGTTTTGTCAATGTAAATTTAGCGCGAAGCGTCCAGTTTTCTACCGGCGGTTGGCAGGCGCAATTCGGCGACAAGCTCTCTTCTGTGATGGATGTAAGCTATAAAAAACCCAAACAAACGGAAGGTAGCATCAATGTGGGTATTCTGGGCGGCACTGCACATTTTGGTATGAGTCGCAAACGCCTCACCACACTTCTGGGCATTCGCCACCGCGATTTGCGCTACCTGCTCAATACCTTTGATGTGAGCGGTAGTTACTTGCCTGTTTTTTCTGACTTACAAAGTTTCAGTACGCTTCAGCTTGGAAAAAAAGAGTCGCGTTGGCGCAAAGAAATCAGTATGTTACTGGCCTATGCTCGCAATCGATACCGCGTGTTTCCTACCAGTCAGAGCACTGACTTTGGCACTTTGGGTGATGCCAAACGGCTTTTTGTGGAATACAAAGGTTCTGAACTGATGAATTACGACACCTACCAAGGGGCTTTGGCCTATAAAGTAAGTTTTAAGACCAAATTTTCTTCTACTTTTACAGCATCAGGTGTACAGACTTATGAACGAGAGTTTGCCGATTTGCTTGGTGCGTATAGGCTATGTGATGTGAACAAAAACATTGCAGACCAAGAAAACTTTAATCAGTGCAATCTTATTAGAGGTGAAGGTGGCGCATTTAGATATTCAAGAAACTTTTTGAATGCCAATATTTTGAGTATTCAAAACAGAAGTTCTTGGCAGCTCAATGAAAAATTACTCTTAGAAGCTGGTGCCGAGGCTAAGCATGAAAAAATCCGCGATGAGATTTTTGAATACAGTTACTTTGACTCGGCTGGTTTTGTGCGCTACAGCCCACCCGCAGACTCTTCTCTAAATCTTCAGTCATGGCGTGTGGCAGCTTACGCGCAGCTCTCTTATACCGATACAATCTACAAACAGCGTTCCAACCGACTAAAAAAACACGTCTACGGCCTAAATGTTGGCCTTAGGGCTTCGCAATGGTCTGTAAACCAAGAGTGGCTGATTAGTCCTAGAGCGCAATTCTTTTTGAGGCCAGATTGGTATGCTAAGCAAAAAAGAAAGACGAACAAAAACCAGACGGACACGGTTCTAGTAGACATACAGCTACGAGCAGCTCTGGGCGTGTATCAACAAGCCCCTTTTTATAGAGAACTTCGTAACTACAGCAACGAGCTGAATTTCAATCTGAAAGCCCAGCAATCTATCCATGGCATTTTAGGCATGGACTGGAGCTTTTTTGTTAATGACAAGCCCTTTCGTTTAACCGCCGAAGCTTATTATAAGCACATTTCGCGTGTCATTCCTTATGATATGGACAATATGCGTTTGCGCTATTACGGGCTAAATGCTGGCCAAGCCTACGCCTACGGGTTAGATACGCGCATCAACGGTGAGTTTATACCAGGTACTGAGTCTTGGTTCTCTTTGAGTTATCTCAAAACCTCTGAAGATGTGAACTTCGATACTCTGGGTTTTTTGAGACGACCCACAGACCAACGCCTGACAGGGACTATCTTTTTTGAAGATCACCTGCCGTCCAATCCAACGGCTCGCGTCTACTTGCGACTTCTTTATGGCTCAGGATTGCCTTTTGGCCCGCCAAACATAGTGAATGCGCGTGCGGCTATACCTGGACGCGCCTACCGCCGAGTGGATATTGGCTTTACCAAGTTTCTCAAATACAGTACACAGGCTTTACCTGGTGAGCTTAAATCTATGGCTGTGCACTTCGAGATTCTTAATTTGCTAGGCATAGCCAACGTGATTTCCTATAACTGGGTGCGCGACTATGTGAACAATGGTCTTTATGCTGTACCCAACAAACTCTCCTTGCGCTTTTTTAACCTCAGATTTGTAGCCAATTGGTAAAAGTATTGAATGATGACAAAGAATTTTGATGTTTTTGTAAAACAAAATACTTTTCTATTTTTGCAAATAAGGATTTTACTGTGTGCTTTATAGTTTCTGTTGTTTTACTGACATCCCCCAAAATTGCTAGATGGGCCTTACTTTTTTAATTCAGAATGAACCGCTTAGCCTCTATCAGCTAGACGAAATTCTCTCAAAACATTTAGAACTATCAGCCAGCACACGGCAGGCTGTGCAGCGTAGCCGTTCATTTCTCGATGCCAAGTTTGCTGACCGCGAGTCTGCACCTGTTTATGGCATCAATACTGGTTTTGGCTCACTTTGCGACAAGGTTATTTCTAATCAAGATCTCGCATTGCTGCAAAAGAATTTGGTTCGCTCTCATGCCTGTGGTTTTGGTGCTGTCGTATCGCCCCAAATCACACGCCTCATGCTTTTTCTTAAGATTCGTTCTTTGGCTTATGGCTACTCGGGCGTATCGACGGCTACTATAGATCGCCTTTTGTTTTATTTTAATCAAAATATTTTGCCAGTTGTTTATGAACAAGGCTCTTTGGGTGCTTCAGGCGACTTGGCTCCTCTTGCACACCTCTCACTGCCGCTTATAGGTGAGGGTGAAGTGATTCTAGAAGGGCAACGGATGGCGGCTGTTCAGATGTTGCAAAAACTAGGCTTAGCCCCTTTGGAGTTGCAGTCTAAAGAAGGGTTAGCCTTATTGAATGGTACGCAATTTATGTGCGCTTATAGTCTTTGGGCTTGGCAGGAAAGCCAAAAGATAATGGCTTGGGCTGACTGTCTGGCAGCACTATCCCTAGATGCTTTTGGTGGTAAACTGGAGCCTTTTGATGAACGCTTACACCTCATCAGGCCACATAAAGGACAAATAGATGCCGCTAAAGCCGTCAGAGACTGGCTCAAAAGCTCTGCCATACAGGCGCAGAACAAACCTCAAGTACAAGATCCTTATTCGTTTAGATGTGTGCCGCAGGTACATGGAGCCTCTCGTGATGCGCTCAGCTTTTGTGAACAAGTGTTTACTACTGAATTAAACGCAGTAACAGACAATCCCAATGTTTTTGCTGAAGATCAGGCCATTTTGTCTGGCGGCAATTTTCATGGACAGCCCTTGGCTTTGAGCCTTGATTTTATGGCTTTAGCTCTTTCTGAGATAGGAAGTATTTCAGAAAGGCGAACCTTTCAGCTCATATCGGGTAGTAGGTCTTTGCCTGCTTTTCTCATAGCGGAACCAGGTTTAAATTCTGGCCTAATGATTCCTCAATATGCTGCTGCGGCCATGGCTAGTCAAAACAAGCAACTTTGTACACCTGCCTCAGCAGATTCTATTGTATCTTCAAATGGACAAGAAGATCATGTCAGTATGGGCGCAAATGCCGCCACAAAGTTGCAGAAGGTGGTGCAGAACGTTCAAAATATTCTAGCAGTGGAGCTGCTCACCGCCGCTCAGGCCATGTCTTTTCGCAGACCTTTGAAAACCTCTCCTGTTTTAGAAGATCTTCTGAGTGCCTATACAGCTCTTGTACCGCCTATTCAATCGGACAGACTTTTGTATGACGATTTGCAAAAAACTTGTGCTTTTATGCAGAGTTATAAACTACCTCTTTTGAGGGAAATTTAGATAATAAAAAAACGGAAGCAGATTTTGATAATCTGCTTCCGTTCTCTCTAAAAAAAAGTGACTAACTAAACCTGAATTACTCCCACGTTGTAACGCTTTTCAATAGGGGCACAGTTAGCAGCTTCTATGCCCATAGAAATCACTTTACGGGTTTCTAGGGGGTCAATAATGTCATCCACCCACAAACGCGAAGCTGCATAGTAAGGCGATAACTCGGTTTCATAACGTTGTGTGATTTCGTCCAGAAGCTCTTTCTCTGCTTCAGGTGTAATGACTTCGCCTTTTGCTTTTAGGGTGGCAACTTTGATTTGTAGCAAGGTTTTGGAGGCTGAAGCTCCACTCATTACGGCAATTTGAGCTGATGGCCAAGCATAAATCAAACGAGGATCATAGGCTTTGCCGCACATGGCATAGTTGCCAGCACCATAAGAGTTACCTACTACGATGGTAAACTTAGGGACTACAGAGTTGGCCATAGCATTCACCATTTTTGCGCCGTCTTTGATGATGCCGCCGTGTTCAGACTTGCTGCCAACCATGAATCCCGTGACATCTTGGAGAAAGATAAGAGGTATTTTTTGTTGGTTGCAATTCATAATAAATCGCGCTGCTTTATCAGCTGAGTCGGAGTATATAACGCCACCCATTTGCAGTTCGCCTTTTTTGCTTTTTTGTGTAAGTCTCTGGTTGGCTACAATGCCTACTGCCCAGCCGTCTATACGAGCCGTACCGCAGACAATGCTCTTTCCATAGCCCTCTTTATAGTGATCGAACTCTGAGTTATCTACCAAACGCTCAATGATATCCATCATGTCATAGGGTTTGATACGCGTCGCAGGCAAGATACCGTATATTTCTTTTGGATCTTTGAGTGGTGGCAAAGGGGTTGCACGGTTGAAGCCAGCTGAAGGTAAGCTTCCCATCTTTGAAATAATACGGCGGATTGCCTCAAGACAGGCATCGTCGTTAGGGTACTTATTGTCCGTAACACCCGATATTTCGCAGTGTGTAACAGCTCCGCCCAAGGTTTCATTGTCTACACTTTCTCCAATGGCAGATTTGACGAGGTAAGAACCCGCCAAAAACACAGATCCTGTGCCTTCCACAATCAGTGCTTCATCTGACATGATGGGCAAGTAAGCACCGCCTGCCACACAGCTGCCCATGATGGCGGCTATCTGCACAATGCCCATACCCGACATGATGGCGTTATTTCTGAAAATTCGTCCAAAGTGCTCTTTATCAGCAAAAACCTCTGATTGTAAAGGCAGATAAATTCCTGCACTATCCACCAAATAAATGATAGGCACTTTGTTTTCAATGGCAATTTCTTGAGCGCGCAAATTCTTTTTGGCAGTTATGGGAAACCACGCACCAGCTTTTACGGTAGCATCATTGGCCACAATCATACACACCTGACCATGTACGCGCCCTAGCCCCATGACGACACCGCCCGAAGGGCAGCCGCCGTGTTCAGGATACATGCCTTCGGCTACAAAAGTGCCCACCTCTAAGAAGTCAGACTCATCATCTATGAGCTTGTTTATGCGCTCACGGGCTGTAAGCTTGCCTTTAGCGTGGTGGTCTGCAATTCTTTTTTCACCGCCCCCCAAATGAGCCTTTTTAATTTTTGCTTTAAGCTGAAACGCCAACTGTTTATTAACGTCTTCGTTTTTGTTGAACTCAATATCCATAAAACTAAGGTCTTTTATAAAGTCTTGTTTGTTTGGCTGCAATTTAGGTGCTTATCCTTTAAAAGCAATTTTTTTTAGAAAATTTTACGTGCGCCTTCTTTTGATGAGCTTAGACTTGAGCAAAAGAGGTGGTACAAACATTTTAGTTTTTGGATAAAATGCGTATCTTTGCGTCCTAAAAATCAAAAAAACTAACTCTAGCTTATCATTATCAAGCTTTTACACTTCGTTTACTTGTACTGTATCGTTTCTATGCGTTCTCATGATATATTGTCATTAAGCCGTTTTGTGTTTTTTGTTACCTTGTTTTGTGGCTTATTCGGTTCTTTAGCTGCTCAAGGTCAAAGCCTACCCGACTCTATTATTTTGAATGTGGATGGTAGAGCTATTAGCTGGGCAGAGTTTGAGTTTTATTATCGCAAAAACAATCCTGTTAAAGATGAAGCTAAGCTTTGGTCAGAAAAAAATGTTCGTGAGTATTTAGACCTCTTTACCAAGTTTAAGCTTAAAGTACAAGATGGTCTTAATCAAAAACTAGACACTTTTACTTCCTTTAAAGAAGAGTTCGAAACCTACCGTAAAGATTTGGTCAAACCCTATTTGGTGGAGAAAAGCGTTACAGACCGTTTAGTAAACGAGGCTTATGCACGTTTGCAAGAAGAAATTAGGGCTTCACATATTCTCATAGCCCTCACGCCTTTTGCCAGCCCACAGGACACTCTACGCGCTTATAACCGCATTAAGGATATCCGCAAAAACGCAGAGGCAGGCCAAGATTTTCGCGAGTTGGCTTATAGCTATTCTGAAGATCCTACGGCTAAAACTAACAGAGGAGATTTAGGGTACTTTACAGCCTTGCAAATGGTCTATGAGTTTGAAAATATGGCATACGAAACACCCGTCAATCAAGTATCTCCTATTTTTCGCACACAGTACGGTTATCATATTCTCAAAGTAAATCAACGACTCAAAGCATCTGGCTCTACCAAGCTTGCACACATTATGATACGTGCAGCTGAAGGCATGACCGCTGAAGATTCACTCACTGCTGCCCAAAAGATATCAGAAATTTATACTCGTCTCCGCAACAATGAAGAGTGGGCGGGCTTATGTTCTCAGTTTTCAGATGATTTAAAATCACGTGAGAGCGGTGGCGAAATGGCTTGGCGTTCCACAGGTACTATGCTGCCAGAGTTTGAGGAGGCTGCATTTGAGCTGCGTAAAAAAGGAGATATTTCTTCTCCTGTCCGCACGGCTTTTGGTTGGCATATTCTCAAGCTTGTGGATAGAAAGCCTCTCGAGCCTTTTGATGAAATAAAAAATACATTGCGGGAGAAGGTGCTCAAAGACAGTCGCGCTAATTTACAAGAAGGTGAGTTTTTGGCTAGAATCCGCAAGGAATACAAATTTGTAGAGCAAGTAAAAAACCGCAAATTTGTCAATTCTGGTTTAGACTCTTTGCTTCTGGATGGGAAATGGAAATACAGCCCTAAGCTGAAGACACTCAAGAAAGTCTTGTTTTCTTGCAATGATAAAGATTATAATCTGGAAGATTTTTACAAATACGCACAAGCTGAGCAACTTCCTCAGAATCAAGGGACTGTTCAGTCTTATGGCACGCAGCTTTATGAAAAATATCAGAAAAAAGTGGTACTGGGCATAGAGGAGTCACGTTTGCCTTTCAAAAATAAAGAGTTTTCTATGTTGCTGCGTGAATATTACGAGGGTATTATCCTCTTTTCGCTCATGCAAAAAAATATCTGGAATAAATCTATTGAAGACGAAAACGCTCTCAAGGCTTATTTTGAAGCCAATCGCAGCAATTACGAGTGGAAAGAGCGCGTGACGGCTACCATCTTTAGCTGCGCGAATGACAGTGTAAAATCCGTCGTAGAGTCTGCTTTTGCAGAAGGGTATTACCGTTCTGATGAGCCAGAGACCGACATTGCGCTTTATTATAACGAGAATAACCCTAAAGTGTTGGCCGATCAGAGTGCCATGATTACCAAACTGGCGAGTCATTGCCGTCAAAGTGATAGCCATATCATTCTGCTCAATCAAATCAATGCACCCAAGGACAAAATGGAAATCCACCTCAAGCGCATATCAGATTTGAAAGACCAACTGGTGAAGCTCAATGTTAAAGAAAAGCAAATTGTTGACAAGATTGATACCATAGCAGATATGAAGAAACTCGCTAAAGCGAAAAGAGTGGGCATCATTTATCTAAAAGCAGGCTATAACACCACCAACGACAATTTACTGAAGCGTTTAAATAAAACAAACCCTCTCAACTTGAATGTTCAGACCAGTACTTTTGAAAGAGGTGAAAGTAAACTACTCGATCAAATACCTCAGTGGGTGCTTGGAAGAACTGTTTTCCAAGAGAATGGACGCGTTCAAATTGTTCAAATAGATCGCATAGAAAATGCCCGTTTCAAAGAGCTTAACGAAATTCGTGGAGCAGTGATGTCTGATTTTCAGATATATCTAGAAAACGAGTGGAACAAAGCTCTGGCAGAAAAATATGCAGTCAAAGTCAACGAAGAGTTGCTCAAGCGTATGACAAAGTAAATCTATACTTTTTGCCTGAACGTGGAGTTAAACTTCTAGCTCAGGCAAAAAATCATAGAGAAAATCAAAGCTACTTTGTTCTGGTCTTAGGCTAAGCCCTTTTATTTTGTGCTTAGCTAAAAAAGAAATCAAGTCTTCAGGCAGTTTGTCCAAAAATTCCACCCAAACTGGTACAGACCAGTTTTGAGCTGGTAGTCTTAGCCAATCTTCTAAATTAGCTTTCAAGACTAATTCACAGGCTGTGTTCTGAGCTGAAATATGCGCTATAGCAGCTTCTTTTTCTGTCAAAAAACATTCTACAAAACAAACCCTTTCTTGGGTTATAGCAGCCAGACAAGAGGGATTAGACAGTTGTTGACTATTCACAATAAAAAAATCATGCGTTATAGGCTTGTCTGAAATCAGCACAATTTCTGGCCCAGAAAGCCAAGAAGTGAGATCCTGAAGGTCTCTAAAATCTTGCTCATTGAGAGGCTCGTGATAAGGGAGAGCAATATGAGACACGCCCATGCCTGCGCAAAAGCGCAGCACTTGAAGTTCAGCTAAAGGACTGACTTTGAGAGGAATTTGCAGCGACATACACCTATAACTAGTGGAAGTCACAAACTTAATCAGAAACTTGAATTAAGTCAAACGAATGCTTAAAAAGCACCAAATCTTTGTCCTATCTCAATCTTTAAGTTTTGTTGAGCAAAATCTGATGCAAAAATTGCTGCTTTAGGAGCAACTCTTGAGTACTTTCGCGATGCTCTGGGTCTGGCAAACAGCAATCTGCTGGGCACACTGACGCGCATTGAGGCTCTTCGTGAAAACCCACACATTCTGTGCATTTATCAGGTACAATAAAAAAGATATCATCAGAAAGTGGCGGTTGAGGTTGGTCAGCCTTAGCCACTACCTTGCTAAGCTTTGTACCATCTGAAAGCCGCCAGCTATCAGCAGGTTCATAAATGGCTTGATTGGGGCACTCAATCACACAAGCCCCACAGTTGATACATGCTTCGGTGATGTAAATTGCCATTTTAGTAGCTTATTCAAAGTTTAGAAAAAGCGAAACGCGATGTGTCGTGATACGCTCCAGATTTCTTGTAACGCTGTTGGGCTTGGCATAAAGCACATTGTTTAGGCCATGCGCAAAGCGAATCTCAGGTGCAAATTTAAAAAACGGCAAATAAAAATCAAAGCCTACGCCATAGACCAGTTCTACATTGGTATCATCAATAGAGAGTTTTTCAGGATCAAGCTTTTCTTTTCTATTGCCTACTTTTATGCCTAGAGAAGCCCCGCCTATCATGTACATACGCGTATTCCCGCGGCGTAAGGATTTGTATTTGAGGAGTACAGGTAAATCAAAGAAGGCAGATTCAACGGTTTGTTCGGTAGACTCACCAGTTGAGTACTCGTATTTTACACGGTGCTCATAGAAAGAAACCCCTGGATTGATGCGCACATTCCAAAATTCCTCATCAATAGGCAAATCAATGAGAAAGCCTATAAAAGCACCTGAAGAGCGGCGCGGCATAATGGCCACCGTGCTGTCTAAGTTGTTATTGAACACTTCTGATGGCCTGAGAAGCAGCCTGTTGCTTTGCATGCCAATTTGGAAACCGTAGTGCAACGATTTAAGCTCGTAATCGCGTAAATTCCATGTTTTTTTTTGGGCTTGTACTGTTTCTGAAAAAGCAGTAAAGCAGAACAAAAAGATTATAATGGCTTTTGTGCCATATAGATAGAGCTTATGCCAAAAGTGAGAGGTCTGCATTGTGTGTTTTGAAAGCCTAGTTCGTTGAGAATTTTAACAAACGCCTGCCCATAAGGAAAATGCTGCACTGATTCGGGCAGGTAGTCGTAGGCGGCACTGTCTTTGGAAATAGCCTTGCCAAATTTGGGAAGGATATTCATAAAATAAAAATTGTATATTTCCTTGAAAGGACTTGATTCTGGTTGTGAAAATTCTAACACAACAAGTGTGCCGTTTGGCTTCAAAACTCTTTTTATTTCTTTAAGTCCTTGTTTGAGATTTTCAAAGTTTCTGACCCCAAAAGACACTGTAACTGCATCAAAGGTGTTGTCCTGAAAGTCTAATTTTTCAGAGTCGCCGAGTCGTAATTCTATGATATTTTCAAGGTGTTTTTTTTGTATTTTTTTTATACCGTGTTCTATCATTCCCAGAGAAATATCCACACCCACTATTTTTTGCGGTTTAAGGCGCATGGCCTCTAGTGCAAAGTCGCCTGTGCCAGTAGCAATATCTAAAATGACTTTCGGATTGTGTGGTTTTAGAAGAGTAATGGCCTTTTTTCGCCAATAAACGTCTATTCCCATGCTCAAAAAACGGTTCAGAAAATCGTATTTATGCGCAATGTTGTTAAACATTTTTGCCACTTGCTCCTTTTTACGCAAGTGCTGGTCTTTGTAGGGAACAACTGTTTCCATGTAAATCAATCGTTATGTGCGAAAGGGCGTGAAAATTAGAATCATCCAAGTGAAGCAATACATCAAAACAACGGTGATACTCGGATTTTACAAACCTTATCTTCTGAGTGATTAAAAAAATATATAACGCTTTGTTTTTTAAAAAGATTTGTATTGATACAAAAAAGATATAAAATTTATGCTTTTTTAAGTTTTGTGCTGCTCAACCCGCAAAAAATATGAACATAGAACACGTTCCGCTTGATAAATATTGTATCTTTGTTTGTTTTTTGGCGGCTTTCTGTTTGTAAGAAGCTAATTTTCAAAGGATTGAGATAGTTTTCGAAGATTTTGAAAGCGTGTCGCTTTGTGCGGTGGTTTAGCTTCACCGTGCCAATCCTTTTTTGGAATTATAGAACTCAAGCGAAGTATTGATTGAATATGTCTGCACTCAAAGATATCTTATCTAGCCCTTTTGTAGAGCGTTTAAAGGAAATATTTAAGGCCAATACGCGCCAAGCCTTGATACTGAACTTGGCGGTTATGCTGTTGTTGTTTTTCTTATTTATTTTATTCTTCTTTTATCTTTATTTGCCTAGCACCACCAACCACGACAATACGCTTACAGTGCCTTCTTTGGAGGGGATGAGCGTAAAAGATGTGGAAGAATTCTTAGAAAAACGCGATTTGCGCTTTGAAGTCATGGATACTATGTATGACGAAAAGAAAAAGCCTCTAACGGTTGTTAAGCAGAATCCTCGTGCCAACTCTACCGTAAAAGTAAACCGCAAAATATATTTGACTATCAACGCTGGCTCACCACCTAAAGTGCTTGTGCCTGATGTTATTCAAGGGTCTAAGCGCAGTGCAGAACTGAAAATTACAAGTTCTAGGCTAAAACTAGGCAAAATAGAATATGTACCTTCCCCTGAAAGAAATGCTGTTATTCGCATTTCTGTAAACGGCCGCGATGTGTCCAAAGAAGAGCTTGTGAGAGGCTATAGCGTACCGCAGGGTACCACTGTGGACCTTTATGTAGGCGATGGCGGTATTACGGTCAGTTCCTTATCTGTACCCAATCTAGTGGGTCGTCCTTTGGAAGATGCCGAGTTTTATTTGGAAGGCATTGGCTTGAAAGTGGGTGTGATTACCCGTGTGAAGGCTAGTATGGGTATGGGCGCAGGTAAAATCACACGCCAAGAGCCTGAGCCAGGAGGTGAAGTAACTATCAAGCCTGGTGAAACGATTAATCTCTGGGTAACAGACTATTACGAAACTTCCGAAAGCGATCAATAAGATGCTACATCTTACTGAAATATGGGCTAGGTTGATGCGAAAATTTCGTGTAGAAGCGCACATATCAGATGTGATGTTTGTAGAATTGTGCTCATCTTATCTCGCGAAAAGCCGATGTTATCACGGTTTGACGCATATTAGATGTATGCTAGAGAGCTTAGAGCTTCATCGAGCACAGCTAAGAGACCCTGATTTGCTGAGTTTGGCTATTTGGTATCACGATGCTGTGTATATTCCGCTTTGTAACGATAACGAAGAACAGAGCGCGGGGTTAGCCATCAAAAACTTTAAGAAATATCTTAGTCCAAAGAAACTGAAACGCTTAGAATCATTGATCATTGCCACTAAGCACCAAAGTACGCTTCCTGATTTTGACAATGATACTGCTTGGCTACACGATTTAGACTTAGAAATTTTGGGTCAGAATCCTGAAAATTATAAAACTTACAGCCAAAATATTAGGCGCGAGTACAGTTTGGTACCACAGGTATTGTATAACACAGGACGCAAAAAGGTTTTGAAGATTTTTTTGGAAAGGCCCTTTGTTTATGCCACAGAGTATTTTAGAACTACACAAGAGGCGCAAGCCAAGCTCAACTTATTTGAAGAGCTAAACTCTTTGTAGGGCTGGTTTCTTCTAAATGAACTAGGTAAGCATGTTTTTAGAAGAGCACTATACCGTCGCAGTCATCAAATCCAATTTTTTACGTGACACTGAGATAAGGGTGCATCTTTGAACTCAAATTTTTTGTACCTGACTCAGAATAGAATAAGTAAACATAAAAATAACGAGTAGACAGATTTCTTGGCGACAGCTAAGAAGAATAATAAAATTAAGCACAAGCCAGCAAAAACCTGTTTTGAAGCGATATTTTTTATAACTTTGCGCCCCGTAAGCTCAATAATCATTTGTTTTTTTTTGGTGTCATGGAAGTTCAAACCAAATATATTTTTGTTACGGGCGGTGTAACGTCTTCTTTAGGCAAAGGCATTATATCGGCATCGTTGGGTAAGCTGCTTCAGGCGGTGGGTTTTTCTGTCAGTATTCAGAAGTTTGACCCTTATATTAACGTAGATCCTGGCACGCTCAACCCTTACGAACATGGTGAGTGTTTTGTAACAGACGACGGTGCAGAAACCGACTTAGATTTGGGGCATTACGAACGTTTTCTTGACATTCGTACCTCTCAGTCTAATAACGTTACCACGGGTCGTATTTACTTCAATGTCATTAGTAAGGAACGTAAAGGCAATTATTTGGGTAAAACCGTACAGGTTATTCCACATATTACCGACGAGATAAAAGAAAACTTTTATCAACTGGGCAAAACCGGTCAATACGATATCATTATCACTGAAATTGGGGGATGTGTGGGTGATATTGAATCTTTACCTTTTATAGAGTCTGTGCGACAGGCGCGCTGGGAGCTAGGCGCAAATAATGCCATTGTGATTCACTTGACGCTTTTGCCCTATCTCAAAAAAGCTGGCGAGCTTAAGACCAAACCTACACAGCATTCTGTCAAAACTCTTTTAGAGGCTGGTATTCAGCCAGATATACTTGTTTGCAGAACGGAGCAGCGCATTCCCAGTGACATTCGCAAAAAACTTTCACTCTTTTGCAATGTAGATATTAAAAGTGTGATAGAAGCCATAGATGCGGACACCATTTATGATGTGCCGTTGCTTATGAGGAAAGAAAATCTTGACCAAATTGTTTTAGATAAGCTTCGACTCACACCCAAGCGAAAAACAGATTTGGACGAATGGAAAGACTTCTTGGGGCATCTCAAAAACCCCACCGATGAGGTCAGTATTGCTGTTGTGGGTAAGTATGTTGAACTTCCTGATGCTTATAAGTCTATTGCTGAGTCATTTGTGCATGCATCGGCTCGCACAGAATGTAAGGTAAACGTTCAGTGGGTAAGCTCCGAAGACTTGGACAATGACAAGCTTTTGCGCTCTTTGGCCAACATGGACGGTATTTTGGTGGCACCTGGCTTTGGCGAGCGTGGCATTGAAGGTAAAATTAGTGCGGTGGGTTTTGCTAGACGCAACCAAATTCCATTTTTTGGTATTTGTCTGGGTATGCAATGTGCAGTCATAGAGTTTGGTAGAAATGTTTTGGGGCTTACAGATGCACATTCTACTGAAATGCGTCCCGATACTCCCAATCCCGTCATTGATTTGATGAAAGAACAACAAAATCTAACTGACAAAGGCGGTACGATGCGTTTGGGTGCTTACCCCTGCGATCTAAAAAAAGGCAGTATGGCTGAGCAAATTTACAACACCTCACAAATCAAAGAGCGACATCGCCATCGTTATGAGTTTAACAATCTGTATCTCAAAGCCTACGAACAGGCTGGTATGATAGCCTCAGGCGTAAACCCTGAACAAAACTTGGTGGAGATTATGGAAATACCTTCGCATCCGTTTTTTGTGGGTGTGCAGTACCACCCCGAACTGAAAAGCACTGTGCTCAGACCCCACCCAATTTTTGTGAGATTTGTTCAAAAAGCTTTGGAGTATAAAAAAACCAAGCAAAATTGATTTAGCAAACTTAGTGACGGCACTTAGACAATTCGTTGCGAATTCTACTCAGAGAGGTATCGGTTATGCCCAAATACGTGGCTATGTATTTGAGTGCAACTTGCTGCGCAATGTGAGGATGTTGGGCTTGTAGGCTTATGTATCGGTCTTTCGCTGTATCTGTGATCATACTCACAGAACGCTTTTTGAGTTGAAACAGTGCCTGTACCATCCAGGCTCTTCCCCACTCACTGAAAGCATCGCAAGCGTGAAAAAGACGTTGAAAATCCACAAAGTCTATCTGGAGGGCAGTGCAGTTGCTCAATGCTTGAATATTTTCTTGTGCTGGGCTGCGTTGGAACAGCGATACGACATCAATTACAATTTCAGCAGGACTAAAAAAGGCCGTTGTGATATCATTCGCCTCATAGTCAATAGCGTAAGATCTTGCTATACCACTGAGTAAGCAAAAATATGATTGCGCCACTTGTCCAGTCTTCAAAAAGTACTCGCCTTTTGAGACACTTACAGGCTTATGAGCTTCAAAAATAGCTTGTAAATCTTCAGATAGGAGCGCGGGGTGCTGATAAATTTGCTCCAAAACTTGCCTAGAGGTATATTGCATGAGAGCAAACCGTAAGAGTTAGGTGTATTGAGTCCGTTTAAGTGTTGTGGGTCTTTTCTCAAAGGCTTCTATGAGAAAGTAAGTGGCTAAAGCAGCCCACAAATGTTTGAGAGAGTGGCCGCTTATGAGCTGACCTATGGCAAAGATTTGATCGTCAAAATGCTCACAGACTTTGGCCAAGCCATAAAATAAAGCCATCTTCAGAAAGGCCATCTTTTGTTGAGGTTCTTGATGATCGAAGAGCAAAACAATAGCTGGGATAAAAAGCAAAGTATAAAACTGTACCACCCCGTATAGACGCAAGTCGCCCACCCCACGCGACTCTGTGTAATGCCAATAAATGACACTAAATGCACCTAGAGCCAGAAGTGGTACAAATAAGGTCTTGCCTATTGGCTCACTCACGCGTTCACCGAGCACAATGCTCAGAAGCCCCATGAAGACAACAGACATTGGCAGCCTATCCCACAAAAGACTATGGTTGTTCGGTGCTAAATGATAATGCGCAGAACCCAAACCAATACAAGCTATACCAATAAAAACCAGCAAGTAAGCCCACTTCTGAAAATCTGTAACAGCTTCTATTTTTATCTTGCGAAACCAAGTAAGAATCCCTAAACAACCCACAATCACAAAGCCCCAGTTAGACAACACATCAGCGGCATTAGGAATGCCCCAGAATAATCTACTGTCTGCAAAATTATGATAGTCAGGATTTTGGGGAATGCGTGGAAAAAACCACACCATAATCAGAATCGAAAAACTGGCCATAGCCAAAAGACTCACCTTCAAGGCGTGGATAGTTTGGGGCGGCTTTTTGGATAATGGACGTTTTGACATGACTACTCAATACTTTTTATTTGAAAGAGAGAGCCTTGCGCATAGTTGGTAGCCACATCAGAAGCTGGCTGTCCTCCGCTAACTTTAGAGATATTTTTGAAATCTATGTCAGTAGGTGTGGTAAACATTTCTTCCACTTGACACTTGAGTGTGATGATGCGTGTTTTTTCAGCTTCTGAGCGCAACTCTTGCGTTGTAGAAAGCCTGTATTTGAGCGTTTTGTAGTTTTTGTCTTCTCCAATATGAAAAATCAAAGGTTCACCTTCCGAGGTATTTGTAAAGTGCTGACCTTCAAGAACGATAAACTTATAGCCAGTGTTCCAATCCCATGCCATATTGTTGGTGGGATCTAAGTCGCCGTCACGGTCTATACTTGTGTTGTGGGCGTTGTCTATGCCAATAGCAAATTCAAATTCTGAAAAAGTGCCTAAAGGCAAGCTATCTATTTCAAAGCTCAAAACATGGCTTTTTTCGTCCACTCTTAACAGATGAAAGCTTTCGTTTTCACTAAAACTCAGCCCAGTACTTAGGTTGCGCAGTCTAAAATTGCTAAGATAATAATTGAATTTTTCCACATTAAAGGGTTGATTAAGCGCATTTTGATAGCGTGTATCGCCTAGCTTAAGAGGCTGATTGCCCACATAGTGCTCAATCTTGATGATGACCTTGCCTATCATGCGAGGTGTTGGTTCTGTTTGGTCTTTTTGACAAGACCAAACCATAAGCAGTGTGAGAAACAGCGAAGCTATTCGGTGAATGGTTGATTTTTTAAACATAATACATATTTTTGAGTAAGATAAAATTAAAAACTTAGCTATGCAGAAACTCAAAGTTTTGATAGGCATTTTCCAATTCCTTGAGTGCAAATCCAGCATCGGTGCTTTTGGCTAACTCTATTCCCTTTAGAAAAAAGACTCTGGCTTTATCCACCTGCCCCAATTTGTCATAGAACATAGCAGCATGATAGTAAAGCGGTAAATAGCTGGGAAAGTTCTGGTATGTTTGTATAAAATAGCTTTCTGCTTTAGCATCGTCATCATCTACATATTCCAGAGCAAGCGCGTAAACGAAAAAAGGGTCTTGCGGCTGCTCTTTCATAAAGTTTTCTAGTTGTTCTATACGGTCTTTTTTTTTTAAGCTCATTGGTTGCAAGATGTTTTAGTGTTCGCCTTCTTATTGCAAATATAAAATAGAATTTTGAAATGTTTGTTTTTGAATCGCAGTAATTTTATTTCAAGTTTAAGAAGCTTTAGGTTCTATTTTTACCTTACTTACGCCCCTGCCTAGCTCTTTTTAACTAAAGCCAAAGACCACCAGCTCTTTTTTAGGACAAACCAACAAGAACAATTCCTTGCTTTTAACAGTAACCTCAAACGTTTTGCGGCGTATACTTAGAGCAATCTAAATAGCTGATTCAACGAGGGTTTCTATTATTTTGCTCATACGTGCCTTGAGCTGCTCTGAGGCTTCTACAAGTGGCAAACGCACGTATGAAGAACACACGCCAGAAAGAGCTAATGCTTGCTTGACTCCTACAGGATTGCCTTCAGCGAACATAAGCGCGTTGGCATCTAAAAGCTCAAACATTTTGTTTTTGGCGGCCTCAAACTTACCCTCAAGAGCCAAATCGGTCATTTCGGTAAATGTTTTAGGAAATACATTGGCCATGACCGCTATGACACCCACCGCTCCAAGCGCAATCAGAGGTACAGTAAGCGCATCATCGCCCGCAAAAAGTACAAAGTCTTTAGGTTTGTTTTTGATAATGTGCATGCACTGCTGAATATCACCTGAAGCCTCCTTGATGCCTATAATATTGGGATGTTGGGCTAGTTTGAGTGTAGTCTCTGCACTCATGTTTGAGCCAGTGCGGGCTGGCACGTTATAGAGTATAATGGGTTTAGGGCTAGCGTCCGCAAAGGACATGTAATGCCTATAAATACCTTCCTGTGTTGGTTTGTTATAGTAAGGGGATACTGACAAAAAAGCATCTATACCGTCAGTGTTCAAGTCCTGCAAAAACTCCAAAATTTGTATGGTTGAGTTGCCGCCCAATCCATATACCAAAGGCAAACTATTGCGGTTATTGGCCTTGATGAAATCTACAACTGCTTGTTTTTCACGCCTATTGGTCGTTACAGACTCGCCTGTAGTGCCATGCACCACCCAAAAATCCACATAATTCTGTGTATGTTCAAGTAGTTTGCCCAGCCCCACAAGGTCTAGTTCTTTTTTGGCATTGAACGGCGTAACCAACGCTACACCTGTTCCTCTAAGCGACAAGCCCATATAGTTTAAAATCAAAAAGTTGCACAACTAAATAAGTACTTTTGTCTATAAATCAAAAGCACCTGCAAAGTTTCAAAAATATTCATTTTTAAACCAATTTTTTTGTATTGTTTTCAAAACATATTTACCTAAATGCTTGTAAATTGTTATTAGTCAGCATTTAAACTAAGTCTCATTGTTGCGCTACAGAAACACCAAAGTAGTGTTTTGACCTTGCCACCGCAAAGCTGGCATGGGTAATTTAATCACTTCTGAAGCTTTGATCAGCCATTTTAAAGCTCTGCGTTCAGTTTTGATATGAGACAGATTCCAGTCCAAACCAATGTACCATTGCTTTTGATGCAAAAAACCTGCGGCAGTATTTTCCTGAGGGCTGCCATATAGCATTTGATCTGCTCCGTAGCCTAAGGCCAGATTGATGAATTTCAGTCCCAAAAACTTGCGGTGGCCAAAACGATACATGTCAAAAGAAAGCCAATAAGTTTGTCCGTTATAGTCCTTGAGCCAACGTTCAGCTTGCGAAGCTCCCAGTACGTTTGGCCTCTGGGCAGCCCATTGTGTTGGCCAATATGAATATTTGTAATGTATGTATTTTTGGCAGCTCGTAAGCTGCTGAGCTGCCCATAAAATAGCACCTGTGGTGTTAGCTAACGCATCACCCGTGCTTGCGCCGTAGTTTTTTGAAAAGCCGTCTAGAACTTCTATGGGCAACATGGCCAAAGCTGCTACAGATGCCGATAAGAAAATTTGCTTAGAACGCGAGTAGGGGCCTGTAGCCAATCTGGGAAAAATAGCGTCTGCTATTTGGTAAGTCGTAAAAGCGTGCCCCAGCTTGTCTAAGCCACACCACTGGTTGTTGTCGTTGAAAGTGTGAAAGTTAGGCGACATCATATTGCGATACCACATGACGCTTAGAACTCCCATACCTACCGTATAAGTGCCTGCCGCTGTATATAGCCAGCGACGGTTTGTACGGGCTTCATGAGCAAGCGTATCCTGTGTGTATCCCTGTTGTAGTTGAAGGCATAAAAAGAATGCTAAAAAGCCTCGTAAAAAGCTTTTATAGCTCATTTTGCTAGCTACTGAGCAGCGAGTTATTGAGCAGACCATGCTGTAAAGCGCGATAGTAATAGTCTGTTTCGCGAGCTTTAAGCAGTGAGTCAAAATGGCGTTGTCCATGGCAATCAGAACCTAAAAAACTCACTACTTTGTCAATGATAAGGGTTTGGGCAATTTTCTGAGCAGGTTTAGAATAGTAACCCGCTAGAGAGTTGGCGTTTACTTGTAAATGAACGCCTTTTTCCACCAAATCATAGAGTAAATTATGATCCTCAAACAAATAAACATAGCGTTCTGGGTGTGCCATGACAGGTTTATAGCCCTTAGATTGCAACTCGAAGATTGCCGCATCAAGATATGGCGAAGCATTCATGTAGGAAGTCTCGAAAAGCACATATTTCTCTTTTCCAAAAGACATGAGCGGCTCTGGCTGTTGTAAAAGCTTCATAAAGTGTTCATCCAAGTAATATTCTGCGGCTGCTTCTAGCTGAATATCCAAGCCCAGCTCGGATACAATATCGCGAAGCTGATCTAGTTTTTGATAAATGATCTCAGGCGTATTTGGAAAAAAGCCACCCATAATGTGAGGCGTAACAATGAGCTTTTTATACCCTAGCTTAATGAACTTTTTAATCAACTCAACAGACTCATCAAAAGTTTTGCAGCCGTCATCTATACCAGGCAGCAAGTGAGAATGCATATCCACAGAAACAGGCAAGATATTTCCATAGAGTTTAAATTTGCGTTTGAAGAGCGATAGCATAATTTTAAAGTTGGTAGTCTTGAGTTGGTTTAGATTGACAATTGACCAAGAACTTCGCAAAAACTATACAAGATTTATCAAAACTTGAAATAGTACAATAAGATTCTTGCTAAAACCTAGTTTAGCCTTGCAAAACAACTATAAAAGTCTAGTTTAGCCAAATAAAATGAAGTCTTTTTTTGAACAGAAGCACAGAATATTTGGTGTCAATGATGCCTGCTACAAAGCTGTAGGAGTGTTTTACAGCCAATAGAAAATGTGATTCAATAAAAAAAAGATTCAGAAATTAAACCTTGTCTTCCTACTGCTATCCAAAGGCACTCGATACAAAATACTTTTGGCTGTTTGACGGACAAATAAAAAATATGAACTAAGCATCAAAGAGAAAATAAACAAAAATCTGTTTTAGATTTAGAATACAATCCGAGTGTAGATTCCAAACTCAAAACAGATTTTTACGTCTTTGGAACGGGATCTTTAAATTTTCCCTTGTGGGGGGATTAAATCATTGGATATTTTTAAAGAAGGAGTGTTGTGGTTCTCTACAAAGCAGAACATTTGAATCAGGTTCTTTGCTTTGCTCAGAATCATCACCAAAAGATAGGACTTAGAGGTTATTCTAAAAACACGCCTTTATCATGCCCTATTAACTTATTTTTTATCAGTACCTTTACCCATGAGCAGCGGATGAATAACAAAATAACAAAGTAGGGCAGTAAATGGCGGAGTTATGTAATAATACATGCTACTAAAGGTCATATCCATGAAATAATAGCAGAAAAGAGGCGAAATGGTAACAGTAGAAAGACCAATCAATAAAGAGAAAATAAGACGCTGCTTTTTCATATAATTTTATACGTTGTGTTTAGATGAAAATTAAGTTAATTAAGATAAATGGTAAAATAATGAGATGCAAACAACCAGTAGCACGACTTCTTTACTTGCACCTCACTATCATTATAAAACTATTTTTAGGAAGACGCTACCAAACTTTTTTGCTATTTATCCTCTCTCACTCAGAAATTTTTTAAGAACCAAATAAACCTTGAATAATGTAGCAAACAGACCCACCTATGCCACCTCCTAGTGCTCCACCTACTATACCAACAGCCACGCCTACAAAACCACCCATATCAGCTCCTGCTGTACCTCTTTCTGATGGGGGAGCATAGACAGTGGTGGGATTATTTAAAAGTGATAAATCGCGCCATAGATTGGTTTTTGATGCCCAATAAGTATGCGACTGACAAAGAATCTCCTTGGCGCAATTGAAGGTATATGTTTCGCCGTAAGATAATCCATTAGTGCTTATAGCATCTGCTGCGGATCTAGTCTGAGCAGGAGTGGTTGAATTGATCTGATTGAGAGATAGTAAAGCTGCCTTTAAGGTTGGCGAGAAATTACTATTTTCTACTTTAGTCACGAAGGAGATATTAACTTCTGCAAAACCTTGAGCTATAAATTGCGAAGCCTGTGCTGCTGTAACTTGACCACATGTCTGCGTTAAATACGTATTGCACGCGGTTTGTGCAATTGTCAGAATCTGTTGTTTAGTTAGAGGAGGGTTATTCTGATTTTTATTGTTTTGGATGGCTGTTTGTAGTGCTGCATAGACAAAGTCCATGGCCTGATTGTGTAAAAGCCCCATGTTTGTAGGTGTTAAATCACAATTGTTAGGTCTTACAGCACTAAAGTAAGTGAAACTGCATAAAAAAACACTCAATATCACAAGAGTGAAACATACTTTTTTCATTTGAATTTACGGTTAGATGTGAGAAAACACTTAAACATTTAATACCGTGCAACAAATAAATAAATAAATAAATTAAGGAGTATTAACAAAAAATTAACACTTCTGGTTATCTTGCTTCTTACTAGCATGCTAATGCTAGGATTTATAGAAAGTGCGATTCAATAAAAAAAGAATTCAGAAAATTAAACTTTGTCTTTCTATTGCTATCCAAAGACTGTAAATATTGTTGTACTAAATAATCTCTAAAGAATATGAAGTTGAAAATTTCAGTTTTGTTCTGCATGGTATTGCTTTTTGCAATGGGAGCAGAAAGCTACGCGCAAGATCATCCCAAGAGGCATCAAGGCCGTAAAGAAGCCAGAACCTACATCAAAAAAAATATTTTGCCAGTGGTCTTACCGCTTCGGGCACGTTTAGACGAACAGCTTAATGATGCCGAAAAGCTAACGATTGCCAGCACCAAAGCAACACTCAAGCAACTTCGTGCAGAGGCGCGTGCGCTGCGCAAACAGGTGCGTGAGTACAGAAAGAACGACAAGCCTGTTCCTGAAGCTCTTAGGCAGCAGCTTCAAGCTTTGCGCGACAAAAAGCAAACAGCAGTACAGCCCGTAAAAGCCATTGCTGAAGCGAGATCTGCGGAAATTACGGCACTTCTGTCTGAGATTGAAACCCAAAAGGCTCAGTGGAAAACAGACCTTCAAGCCATTAGAGAAAGACACGGCAACAAAAATCGAGGAGAAGGCTGCGATAACGAGGGCAAAGATAAAGCCTGTGAGGAAGGTAAAGGCAAATGCCCTTTGATGATGATGTTTTCTCATGTAGGCTTCTTGCTTTTAGAAGACCGCAACGATGAGGAAACACTCCCTAACAAACAGGCAAATCTCAAGGCGGAGGTGTTTCCAAACCCAAGCTCAACAGCCAATCGTATTTCGTTTGAGCTTACTGAGAGCAGCATGGTCAGTATAGACTTGCTGAGCAAACAGGGGTTAGTCCTGAAGAATGTGCTCAACGAAACCCGCACGGTGGGCAAGCATACGGTATCCGTGGATCTGAACAGCCTAAGCGATGATGTGTACTATTTCCGTATCAAAACCTCTAAGGGCGTAGAAACCAAGCGATTTATAGTAGAAAAATAATTTTTTCACCTTCAAGGATGTAAAACATGGTGTGTTGGACTTGTTCCGATACACCATTTGTGTATTATTTGCTCGTACGAATAAATACTCCAAAACTAAAACCGCTTGAACAATTGCGGCTTTAACTAAAAAAGCAGAAATAATAAAAAATAGGCACTTATCAGAAAATTCTAAAGATTCTTAGCTCTGCTCAAGATGTTTTTGTAGGTTATCATAAAAAAAAAAAAATCAAAAAATATAAGTTTGGCAAATAATTCGTTTATTGTGAACTGTAAAACAAATTTATTTTTATTTATGCGTGATGCAAACATTTCACCGCATATTTAAGTATAGCATTTGTTTTAAGTGTTTTTGTTGTTTTTAAGTTATTAAAATTACCCATTAAAAACTATGTATTGGACTCTCGAACTCGCTTCATATCTTGAGGACGCTCCTTGGCCGGCTACAAAAGATGAACTTATAGACTTTGCAACAAGGACTGGTTCGCCGCTAGAGGTTGTGGAAAATCTTAATGACCTAGAAGACGACGGTCAACCCTATGAAAGCATAGAAGAAATCTGGCCTGATTATCCCACAAAGGATGATTTCTTCTTCAACGAAGATGAGTATTGAATAATGCTTTGCTTTTAGAAACCTAGACTGCTTTCTGTCATGTTACCATAAAACATCATAGAAAGCAGTCTTTACTGTATAAACTGAAATACGAAAATAAGGAACTCTCTAAAGCAATATCTTGTCGTAAATAGCATTCTCGTACTTTGTGATGACGATCCGCATGTCAAATTTCTCTTCTACAAGCTTACGGCTGTTATGCCCCATTTCTTTGAGCTTTTCGGGCGTAAGTGTATACATCTTCCACATCTTGTCGGCCAAATCCTCGGCATTGCGCACCTCGCACAAAAAGCCATTGTAGCCATCTAGGACCGTTTCTGTACAGCCTGGTACGTTGGTTGCAACAAGAGGCTTGGACAATGAGGCTGCTTCCAAAAGGCTACGAGGTGTTCCCTCTCGGTAGGAGGGTAAAACTACGCAGTGAGCCGCTTCCACAATGGGGCGCACATCAGAAACTGCTCCCAGATATTCTATCAAACCTTCGTTTTGCCATTCTAATACCATATCGGGCGTTACTCCTAAGCCTTTCTGTAGCTCTACTTTACCCAAAACCTGAAATTTGGCTTTGATGCCGCGTTTCCGAAGCAGGCGAATGGCATCTACATATTCCACAATGCCTTTATCAAAGAGTAAGCGAGCCACCATTAAAAAAGTAAAACAACTGCTCTGGCAGCCCAACGCATTGGAACTAAGCTTAAAAAGCTCTGTGTCAATACCTGAGCCTGGTACCAAGTCGGTTATTGAGGCACTAACTAGTTTGCGGCTCTCAAATAATTCCTTATCGTCAGGATTTTGAAAAAAAACTACCTTAGGAAACTTAAAGGCCAGTTTATAAAGCCAATGAGCTACTCGAGAACTCAAATTGTTATGAATAAAAACAGTTCCTAAGCCCGTTACGTTGTTAATACAGGGAACATTAATCAGCTTGGCCGCAAGGCTGCCATAAATATTGGGTTTGATGGTGTAGTGAAGCACAACATCAAAACGAAATTTTTTGTAAATGCTAAAAAGCTGTCTTAAAAGCCAAATATCTTCCAAGGGGTTTGTGCCCTTGTTGCTTATACGAAGCGGCTGAAAACAACAACCTAAGTTGATAAGTTCTTGAGAATACCCATCGTCAGGTGCTACAATCGTTACAGAATGGCCATCGCGAATAAAATGCGCAATCAAACTTTTCCGAAAATTCAGGGCATTCCAACTGGAATTAACTACCAAACCTATGTGCATAAGATAAAAATTTTATAGTGGTTTTTGCGAGTTGTGTTGATACACTTCCCTTCTCGTGGGGCTTTGGGTTATTTGTTCTAACGTTTTTTTAAGCCAAGAAGTTAGATATTGAAGCTGCTTTTATGAACGTCAAATATCTTTCCAATCAACTGAATAAAAATAAGATTCTTAGAAAAACAATATATATAGCGAAAATCCTTCAAACTATTTTTGGGTTTTGCCCAACATGAACTGAATTTGTTTGGGCTGTCCGTTCAGTACTCCCGTCAATTCTGTTTGGATAGAATCTTGCGATATATTTTTGTAGCAAATTTTTTGAGGAAAATCGTCTGTAAAGTTTTCAAAAACTAAAGTGTTCTCTGTACTCAACGTCAGCATAAAGGACTTAAGCTGAGCAGTGGTGTAAAGAATATGACTACCGCGAATCTCTAAACGTATGTTTTGACTTGAAAGGGTGTCTGTATCTTTCAAAAAACAACTCACCCCCTTTATGAGTGTGTCAGAGACCACAAGCCAAGATTCTGCCACTTGGACTTCGGCTTTGGGACTGCGCCAATGTCCTAAAAGCCAAGCTGTTTTCTGAAGAGGGCTGTTTGTGCTCAGGGTGCGTGCTATTTCTGTGTTAGGCGTGGTGCTGCAAGATAATAACACACTCAAAAAAAATAACATAAAAAATTTTTGAAGTTTATTCATAAAGTAAAGCCTCAAATTTGTGTGAGCAGCAGTCAGGTATTTAGACTACAAAGATAGACATTTTAATCAATTCAATATCAAAATTCCTTAAATCATATCTCTAGTCTGTGCGCAACGCGCTAAGAATATTGTATTAGCCATCAGCCGATTGGAGTTTATTAAGCTCAAGCTAGTAAAAAATAGTTTTTTTTAAAACACTATTTATGCACAAGAAGTATTTATGATAAATGCAAATGAGTGAATTCAGGGTTTAAAAAACACATAAGTTACAAAGAATAACGAATTTTAGCTTTTTTGTAAAAACAAATGCTCAAAATATTGCGCAAATGTAGCAACTGCTTTACCTTTGGCTGCAAATTTAACCTTTCATAAAAAATTGCAGTAACGCATTTTTTGAACAAAATTTCTTTACGTTATGAGTTGGATTACTAAAACATTATCTAGTACCATAGGGCGCAAAGTTTTGATGGCTCTCACTGGACTTTTCTTGTGCTCTTTTCTGGTGGTGCATTTGAGCGGAAACTTCCAGATGCTGATGAGCGATGGCGGTCTTCAGTTCAATGCCTATGCCAAATTTATGACCTCTTTTCCGCTTGTCAAATTTATTTCCTACGGTTTGTACGCTTGTATTTTGTTGCATGCTATTGATGGCTTTATGCTTATGGCCGCTAACCGCAAAGCTAGACCAGTGGGTTATAAAATGGTAGATGGTGCCGCCAACAGCTCTTGGGCATCACGCAATATGGGGCTTTTAGGGTCTTTAATCCTGATATTCATAGTAGTGCACATGAAAAACTTTTGGTATGAAATGCACTGGGGAGATATTGGCATAGACGCGCAAGGCAATCGCGACCTCTACACTGTAACAAAAGTAGCTTTTGAGAAGTGGTGGTATGTAGTCTTTTATGTATTCTCTATGGTTGTTTTGGCATTTCACCTCATGCACGGCTTTCAGAGTGCCTTTCAAACCATGGGCATCAACCATAAAAAATACACACCTTTTATCAAGGTAATTGGCAACTTGTTTTCTATTGTGATTTGTATTGCCTACGCTGCCATACCGCTTATCATGTTTTTTAATAGCCTGAGTTAGTCAAACCTTAATCTTTCAAAAAAATTATGAGCAATCAATTTTCATCTCGTTTAGACTCAAAAATACCTGCTGGACCTATAGACGAGAAATGGTCTCGTCATAAGTTCAGTTCCAAGCTCGTAAACCCTGCCAACAAGCGTAAGTACGATATCATCGTGGTAGGAACAGGTTTGGCGGGTGCTGCCGCGGCAGCTACTTTGGGCGAGCTCGGCTATAATGTCAAAGCGTTTTGTTTTCAAGACAGCCCGCGTCGCGCGCATAGTATTGCGGCGCAAGGCGGTATTAATGCAGCCAAAAACTATAAAAACGATGGAGACAGTGTTTATAGACTTTTCTATGATACTGTGAAAGGTGGAGACTACCGTGCACGTGAAGCTAACGTACACCGTTTGGCTGAGGTGAGTGTCAATATCATTGACCAATGCGTGGCGCAGGGCGTTCCTTTTGCGCGTGAATATGGCGGGATGCTCGATAACCGTTCTTTTGGCGGTGCTTTGGTATCCAGAACCTTTTATGCGCGTGGACAAACGGGTCAGCAGCTGTTGTTGGGTGCTTATGGTGCTTTGGAGCGTCAAATTAATGCGGGAAAGGTAAAAATGTACACACGACATGAGATGATGGATGTGGTACTCGTCAATGGCGTAGCCAGAGGCATCGTTACCCGAAATTTGGTAACAGGCGAGATAGAATCACATTCAGCTCACGCGGTTTTGCTTTGTACAGGCGGCTACTCTAACGTCTTCTTTTTGTCTACTAACGCCATGGGATCTAACGTAACATCGGCTTGGCGCGCACACAAGAAAGGTGCTTTCTTTGCCAACCCTTGTTATACACAGATACACCCTACTTGTATACCTGTTTCAGGTGACCACCAATCAAAGCTGACTCTCATGTCAGAGTCGCTTCGCAATGACGGGCGCGTGTGGGTACCTGCCAAGGCCAATGATAAGCGTCATCCTAACGATATTCCTGAAAATGAGCGTGATTATTTTTTAGAAAGACGTTACCCTACTTTTGGCAACTTAGTGCCGCGTGATGTGGCCTCACGAAATGCCAAATATATGTGCGATGAGAACAAAGGCGTGAGCAATACAGGACGTGCAGTGTTCTTGGACTTCCGCGATGCAATCAAACGCGACGGCAATAAAGTCATATCGGACAAATACGGCAACCTCTTTGATATGTATGAGCGCATCACAGGCAAAAGTCCTTATAAAGAGCCAATGATGATTTATCCAGCACCGCACTACACAATGGGCGGACTTTGGGTAGATTATAATCTCATGACCACTGTGCCAGGTCTTTATGCACTGGGTGAGGCCAATTTCTCTGACCATGGTGCTAACCGACTCGGTGCCAGCGCACTTATGCAAGGTTTGGCAGATGGCTATTTTGTTATACCATATACTGTTGGTGATTATTTGACTACAGTGCCTTACGAAAAAATATCTACCGACCGTCCAGAGTTTAAAGACGCTGTTCAGGAAGTAAAAAATAGAGTGGGGCTTTTAGTGAAAGTGAAAGGCTCCCAAACTCCTGACGATTTACATAAAAAACTAGGTCGCATCATGTGGGATCAATGCGGTATGTCGCGCACAGCCGAAGGTTTATTGCATGCAAAACAAGAAATTGCAAAAATCAAGGACATGTTTTGGAATGACCTTAAGATGACAGGCATCAACGAAGAATATAACATCACGCTCGAGAAAGCTGCTCGTGTAGCCGACTTCATAGAGCTTGGTGAGTTGATGGTGCATGATGCTTACACACGCAACGAGTCGTGTGGTGGTCACTTCCGTGAGGAGTACCAAACCTCAGATGGCGAAGCTCTTAGAAATGATGAGGATTTTTGCTATGTTTCCGCTTGGGAGCACAAAGGCGACAAACAAGCGCACGAACTGCATAAAGAAGAGCTTGTGTTTGAAAATGTGAAGCTCACGCAAAGAAGCTACAAATAGTCAAACTCAAAATCTTCATCAAAAAAGGCAGTAAGAAAATCTTACTGCCTTTTTTGATGAAGAGAATCAAAAGGTCATAAAGAAATAGTGCCCAGTTTTTGTATAGGCTTTGAATATATCTACCTTGCTGAAATTGCTTACATCACTTGCTTGTTGCAAAAAAGTAACTAAATTGCGCTTTTAAACCTGATTCCAACACCCGCATGCGACTTATTAAGCTAGATATCAAAGGCTTTAAAAGTTTTGGCGACAAAGTTACAATACACTTTGATCGTGGCATAACGGGTGTGGTAGGACCGAACGGCTGTGGCAAGTCTAATGTCATAGATGCCATGCGTTGGGTTTTGGGTGAGCAAAGCACCAAAAACCTGCGTTCTGACAAGATGGATAACATCATTTTTAACGGAAGTGCCACTCGCAAGCCAGCCAACGCTGCCGAAGTGCATTTAACGTTTGAGAACGACCGCAATATTTTGCCAGCCGAGTATACAGATGTGAGCATTGGCCGTCGTTATGACCGACAAGGCAACAGTGAGTATTACCTCAACAACACACTTTGTCGCCGCCGCGATATCACAGATTTGCTTCAAAATACGGGCATTAGTGCGAGTAGCTACGCCATTATTGAGCTTAAGATGGTTGATGATATTCTCAACGACCGCGAAGGCTCGCGCAAAGCCATGATAGAAGAAGCGGCGGGTGTGGCCAAGTTCAAAGCTAAAAAAAAAGAGGCTCTTCAAAAAATGCAGGAAGTCCAAGATGATTTGGTTCGTGTAGAAGATCTTCTTGCTGAAATTATCAAAAACGTTCGTGCTTTAGAGCGACAGGCCAAAGCTGCTGAAAAAGCCCAATCTATACGCGAAAGATACAAACAACTCAGTGTGGCATTGGCCAAAAAATTAGTAAGAGCCAATACTGAAGAGTTTTTTGTACTTAACAATAAAGTACAAAACGAGCAGCAAATAAAGGCTGAATTTGTGGGGCAGATTGAAGAACAAGATAAGCTCCTAGAAGAACTCAAAGCACAAAGCAATGCTAAAGAAAATTTTCTAAACGCTAAAAAAAGTGATTTGGCAAATGTTTTTTATAAAATCAGAACAGCCGAAGGCGACATAAAGCTAACTCAAGAAAGACTAAAGTATCTGACCGACAAAAAAGACAACTTGAGGTGGCAGATAGACCAAAATCATAAGGAAGAAATTGCCCTCATAGATAACGTACGTAAGTTAGAAGAAGACAAAACCAGTCAAGAACTTAATTACAACACTATTGAGAGGCAGTTATCAGAATTCAAAACAGTTTACGAGGGAATTCGCCAAGAAAATGACGTACTCAAAAAGGAACTGGAACAGTCAGAGCGTTATCTCAAAAACAAGCAAAATGATTTATTCTTGTTTCGGAAAGACTTTGAGGTAAAGGAGCTTAAACAAACCTCTTTCAAACAAGATTTAGAGAGAATCGCTCTGGATACTCAGGCTTTTGAAACCCAGATAGCGGAGCTGTCTGATGCGCTTCACCAGCTCAATAGCCAAATAAATGCACAAAAAACGCTTTTGGATCAAGCGCAAGCCCACGAAGAGGCTCTTAAACAACAAATTGCGGTTTTAGAGTCGGAGGTAGCACTCACACGCGACGAACAAGCCGCCGCGTTGCGTCGTTATGATGCCAAATTTAATGAGCTAAAACTTGCAAAAGCTCTTGCTGAAAGTCTAGAAGGGTATTCTGATGCAGTCAAATTTTTGAATGAGCAGCCACAAACACAGAAACTCTTGCTATTTTCGGAGTTGTTTAGTTGTCCTAAGCCTTACCAAGCTGCTTTGGATTTGTTTTGCGAAGCTTATGCCAACTACTTGATTGTGAGTAATGAAGAAGAAGCCATTCAAGCAATTATGAGCTTAGATAAATCGAAAGTTGGCAAAGCTCAATTTTTTGTTTTAAATCAATTTGTGACTAAGCCCTTAAGTACAGAGGCTCACATTGAAGCTAAGCAGATTTTGGAAGTCCTCAAGTATGAAAAGAAATACGAGCCACTGCTTACCACTATTTTTCACAACGTTTGGATTACTGAAAAAGACCTACAAAACAAAGCCGTCCCGCCTCAACAAACTTGGCTCAGTACTGATGGTAAGTTTCTAAAAAAGAAAGAGTTATTGATAGGTGGTCATCCTGGCGCGGTAGATGCGAGCCGCATTGGACGCAAACAAAACGTAGAAAATCTGCAAGCTGAGCTAGAGGCTTTGCATGAGCTTTCACAAAGCTGGACAGACAGGCTCACCCAGAAAAGAACCAGCTTGCAAGAACTACAAAACGAAGTAGCTCAAAACAGCACTAAAGCTACGCAGCAGCAACTCGAGCTATATTTGCGCGAGCAGGTAGGGCTTAAAACCAAGCTAGAGCAGGTGCAAATTGCGCTAGCGAGCGTAGATGAGCGCAAAGAAGAGCTTTATGAAAAGCTGAGTGTGGTGCAGGACGACATCAAAGAACTCCGACCAAGACTCCAAAATGCAGAGATAGACAGCGATTTGGCTCAAAAACAGCTAGTTCTACTACAAGAAAAACAAGAACTTAAAGCTTCTGAACTAAGCCAAAAACAAACACTTTTTAACGACCAAACCATTGAATATAACCGAACAAAGAATGTTATTGAGAGTATTCAAAAAGAAATAAACTTCAAAAGGAATACCTTTAAGGGCAATAAAGAACGCTCTGAACAACTCACATACGACCTGCATCAAACCGATACTGAAATTATTAGAAATAAAGCCGAGTCAGAAAGTCTTGATAGCCAACTAGCTGAACTCAGCGGTCAAAAAAAATCAGAGCAAGAGCAGGTAGCTGCTTTGGAAAGTATTTACTATGAAATGCGCGAACGGGTGGCTGACACCGAACGTTTAGTTCGCGAAATTATGCGCCAAAAAGACAATTGCGAAGCACGTCTTAGTGCGTGGCAGTCACGCATGAATGAACTAAATTTAGTTCTTACAGGTGCAAGGGAGCGTTTAAAAGCAGAGTTTGAACTGGAAATCAACGAAGAGTTTTTGGCCGTACAAGACCCAGAAGAGGACATGGACGAAAAACTGCTTACCGAAGAAACACAAGCTCTCAAGCAGCAGCTCCAAAGGCTGGGAAACATCAACCAAACGGCATTAGAAGCCTATCAAGAAGTCAAGACAAGGCACGATTTTATTGAGTTGCAACGCAACGACCTGCTAGCGGCTCAGGCCACTCTAGAAAAAACCATTGAGGAAATAGACCAAATTGCCGTTCGCAGTTTTATGGAGGCTTTTGAACAGATTCGCGCTAACTTTCAAATGGTTTTTCGCTCTCTTTTCTCAGAAGAAGATAGCTGCGATCTCATTCTAACCACACCCGATACGCCTCTGGAATCTCAGATCAATATCATTGCCAAACCCAAGGGTAAGCGGCCTTTAAGCATTAGACAACTTTCAGGGGGCGAAAAAACGCTCACTGCTACCTCTCTGTTGTTTGCGGTGTATTTGATGCGGCCAGCTCCTTTTTGCGTTTTTGATGAGGTAGATGCTCCTCTTGACGATGCCAATATTGACAAGTTCAATAACATCATCAAAAAATTTGCTCAGAACGTTCAGTTCATTATCGTAACTCACAACAAACGAACCATGGTGAGCACGGATGTTATTTTTGGTGTGACTATGGTGGAGCAGGGCGTGTCGCGTGTCATACCTATGGATCTCAAAAGATTGGCTCTAGAGCAATAGCGCATTGATTTCTTAGTTTTTGATAATACCCTATTGATTTTTTGAAAATTCTGTAAATACCTACTCCTAACAATTCTAAAATGGCCGAACTACTTAGTATTCACCCAGATAATCCTCAAGAACGCACCCTCGAAAAAGTCATTGATTGTTTGAAGCGAGGCGGGATTATCATTTACCCAACTGACACTGTCTACGGTTTAGGCTGCGACCTCTACAACGCAAAGGCTATACAAAAGCTTTTTAAAATCAAAGGTACAGATCCTAAAAAAGGACATTTGTCATTTATCTGCTATGACCTGAGCGACCTAAGCAAATACGCTCGCAATGTCAGCAACGGGGTATTTAAGGTAATGAAAAAAGCACTACCTGGCCCTTATACGTTTGTTCTGGAGGCTAGTCCCGAAGTGCCCAAAATTATAGATGTACGCAAGAAGCAAGTAGGAATTAGAGTACCCAACCATAATGTACCGCGCCAGATTGTAAAGATGTTAGGCAATCCTATTCTGACCACGTCTGTCAAACAAAACGATGAACTCATGGAGTACCTGACAGATCCTTACGATATACGCGAAGCATACGACGACCTTGTAGATATTGTCATTGACAGCGGTATAGGTGGCCATTTCCCCTCTACGGTGGTTAGCGGACTAGATGGTAGTTTTGAGATATTCAGGCAGGGTGTAGGCGATTTTGCACAATTTGTAGACTACGTCAGCTAAGATTTGGTGCATATTGTTTTTTTTAAGGCACTATAAACTGAAGTCCCCTAAGTGGCATGTAGCTTTATCGGAAATCTGCCCTCAAACAAGCAATTGGATAATTTTGGTCTAAAAATTAAATACCTTGCCCAAAATCTAGATAAAAAACACTATCTTTGCGCCGCGTTTTGAAAACTCTCCCTCAGAAAACAGGCCTCAGATGATTACTGTAGATAATATATCGCTGCGATACGGCAAGCGTATCCTTTTTGAAGATGCTAATCTTAAATTTACTTCTGGCCATTGCTATGGCATTATTGGCGCAAATGGTGCAGGTAAATCTACATTTCTCAAAATTCTTTCAGGTGAAATAGAACCTACAACGGGTAATGTGGGGCTTCAAAAGGGCGCACGTATGGCTGTACTCAAACAAAATCACTATGAGTATGACCAAGTAGAGGTTCTTTCAACGGTGCTTATGGGTTACCCAAAGCTTTGCGCTGTAATGAAAGAAAAAGACGCAATTTATGCCAAACCAGATTTTACAGAGGCCGATGGCGTGAGAGCCTCAGAACTGGAGTCGGAGTTTGCAGAAATGAATGGCTGGACAGCTGAAAGCGATGCAGCCGAAATTCTTTCAGCCTTGGGTGTGAGCGAAGACAAACATTACAAGCTAGTTTCAGAACTCAACGGCTCAGACAAAGTAAAAGTTCTTTTGGCGCAAGCTCTCTTTGGAAACCCTGATGTATTGTTGCTAGATGAACCTACCAACGACCTAGACGCTGAAACTATTTCATGGCTTGAAAACTTCTTGGCCGACTTCCGAAATACCGTCATTGTTGTTTCGCACGACCGTCACTTTTTAGATGCCGTTTGTACGCACGTGGTGGATATTGATTTTGCCAAGTTGCAGCTTTATACAGGTAACTACACGTTTTGGTATGAGTCTAGCCAGCTAGCTGCTAAACAACGTTCTGACCAAAATAAAAAGAACGAAGATAAGAAAAAGGAACTTCTGGATTTTATTGCCCGCTTTAGTGCAAACGTGGCCAAATCAAAACAAGCCACTTCGCGCAAGAAAATGATAGAAAAACTCAACATTGAAGAAATACAGCCTTCTAACAGACGCTATCCTGGTATTCAGTTTGCACAAGAACGCGAAGCGGGAGACCAGATTCTCAATATTGAAAGTCTAAATCTAGTCCTAGATAACCAAGCAATGCTCAAAAATGTCAATTTGAGTGTAACCAAAGGAGACAAAATAGCTATTTTATCCAAAAATGGATTAGCTGTCAATGCTTTTTTTGCTCTTATTAATGATGAGCTTAAGCCTACTAGTGGCGAGTACAAATGGGGCGTAACGATCACTAGGTCTTACATGCCTATTGACAACTCCAAATATTTTGAGACAGATCTCAATCTTGTGGACTGGTTGCGTCAATATTCTGTAGAGAAAGACGAAACCTATATCAGAGGCTTTTTAGGCAGAATGTTATTCTCAGGAGAAGAATCACTCAAAAAAGCATCGGTGCTGTCGGGTGGCGAGAAAATGCGTTGCATGACTTCGCGTATGATGTTGGCGCAGGGGAACGTACTCTTGCTCGATGAACCAACCAATCACCTTGATCTTGAGTCTATTATCGCATTCAATAACGCACTTAAAGACTTTAAGGGAACCGTTATTTTTGCTTCACACGACCGTGCTTTTGTCAACAGTATCGCCAATCGCATTATCGAGCTCACGCCTAGTGGCATTATAGATAAACGCATGACTTATGATGAGTATATGGACAGCGAGCAGGTGAAAGCCCAACGCGAAGAAATGTACCAGACCGTTAAAGTATAAAATCCTATCATTTCTATTCCGACACAACCCAAATGCCCATATTAGGCCAGCATCTCATAGCCGAATATTACGCGTGCTTGCCTGAGCTTGTTCAAAATTCAGCAGCCCTAGAGCAGGCTCTTTTAGAGGCTGCCACGCAGGCTAAAGCGGAACCTGTACACCTGACATGGCGTTTTTTTGAGCCTTATGGAATATCGGGCATACTCATCATTGCACAAAGCCACATCAGCATTCACACTTGGCCAGAGTACGGCTTTGTGAGTGCTGATTTTTTTACTTGCGGCCAAGAAAATAGCCCTTGGATTATTTATTCAGCACTCAAAAAAGCTCTACAGAGCCAGAGAACTGAAACCTATTTTCATTACAGAGGACAAATGGGAGAGGGGCAGGCCATTAGCTATCTGCCTGAGGGGCGACATTTTCAGCTTGCGATGCAGCAGAAGCGAACAGAGCATAAGCCTGGGCTTCGTGAACGTTGGTTTATGAGTCAGAGCCAAGACCTGCTTTTTAATTTACAAACAGACAAAAACAAAGATTCTGTTTTGTTGTCGCGCATCAGCCCTTTTCAGAAGATTGGTCTGCATCAAAGTCATACATTGGGCAAGATTTTGGTAATCAATGACTTAGTAGTTGCTAATGAAACCGATGCCTTTGTGTTTCATGAGGCACTGACACACAGTGCTTTGCTTGCTCACCCTGCGCCCGCGCGTGTACTCGTGCTGGGTGCGGGCGAGGGCGGTAGTGTCCGAGAAGTACTTAAACACCAGGGAGTAGCACGTATCTTTGCGCAGGAACAAGATGCTATTCTTTTTGAAATTGGATATGAGTTTTTGGGTGGCAAACCATTGTCAGACCCACGTGTTGAAACCCATTTTGTAAGTAGTCAAACGTTTTTGGGTGCTTGCAAACAAGTTTTTGACGTAGTTATTGTAGATGGTATGGATACCGCCTTACAAGACCGCTATTTACAAAGTGACGCTTTCCTTGAGCAAGTTCAACATCTTTTGGCTGATGTGTCGGTTTTAGTTTTGCCGCTGCCATCGCCTCTTACCGAATATTCAGCCTATAAAACGCTATTGGGTTTACTCAAAACCCGTTTTGCTTTTTGCGAATGCTACTGGGCTGCTGCTAGTGCAGCTTCGGGTGGCTTGCAAGCCTTTGCACGCCTCAGAAAGGGAACTTTTGACAATCAATTTTTTAGAAAACAAGATTGTCTTGCAATGGAAAATCAAAATTTATTTCGATATTTTAATACAGAAATTTTTCAAGCATCAAGGCATCTCCCTAGTTTTTTTAGATAAAATCAAACAAAGTTTATGAACCATCAAAACATCTTGCTTACGGGAGCCACAGGAACGGTGGGACAGCACATTTTGTTTGAGCTTTTGCGCCATTTTATAGATTTGGGCAAGGAGGGTAAAATACATTTGGTTATCAGACGCAACGCGTCCTTTTCAGCACAAGAGCGAGCGAAAGTTTTGTTGTCAAGTCCTTTTTTACCAGAGTATTTACAGGAATTTTCGCTTGAGCAGTTACTTAGCAAAATTTTAGTGATAGATTTAGATCTTAACACGGATCTTCAGAGATTTGATTTTTGCCTCAGTGAAGCAGACAATGTGTGTGTGATTCATTGTGCGGCCTCCACCAACCTCATGTCTTCGGAGGCTGTGGAGCATAAGATTAGGAAAGTGAACCATGAAGCTACGTTGAACTTCCTAATGGCTTGTTCTAAATTTGCCAAAAAATTTATTTTTGTGAGCACAGCCTTCGCATGTGGAGTGCGTAGCGGACAAATAAATGATCAGTATCTTGAGCAAATCCAAACAGAATTTCGCAACCCTTATGAACGATATAAAAATCTTACGGAAAAGGCGTTAGCTAGTTTTTGTGAGGAAAATCAAATGCCTTATCAAATTCTAAGACCTAGTATTGTTTGTGGAAGGCTCTTAGACGAGACACTTTACTATACGCCTAAGTTTGATGTGTTTTATGGTTACATGAAGTTTTTCTACAAAATCATGCAAACACCTCTGGCGGAGCTGCCCTTACGCATTGTGGCTAAGCCCGATGTGGTGCATTCAAATGTTATTCCTGTGGATTACGTAGCCAAAGTTGTTTTAAAGGTATTTGAAAGAGAGGATATTTTACAACTCAACATTGTACATCCCGAATCGGTTCCCTTGGCTAGGTCGCTTCCAGCCATGATAGGAATAAACGGCTACGACCGATACGAAATTGTGGACAGAATGCCGCAAAGCCTGAATCCTCTTGAAAAAGCCTACTATGCAGAAGCTGGTAACGCCAATACAGCTTACTTGGCTGGCCCTTCATTTGAGTTTGATGCCTCTGCTGTTCAACAACTTGTACCTGAGCTGAGTCCGCCGAGTATTTTGGTTCACCTAGACTCGCTTTTTGAGTTTGCTACCAAATACGAGTTCAATAATCTGCTCAGATGGAAAAAGCCTGTAGTAGCTTCCTCGTTAAAGATTTAACAAAATATGCTCTTTAATTATAATTTGCATCTGATTAACCAAACGCTATTTAGACGAGTTAAAACAAAATGACCTGCTTATGTCTTTAAATTCTATCGTAGTCCGCGCTTGGCAACCCCAAGATATAGAAGCCGTTCATGCTCTTATCGTAGAACTGGCCATCTATGAACGCGAACCAAACGCCGTTATCAACACGCCTGCGCTCATGTTCCGCGATGGTTTTGGAGAGAATCCAATTTTTGGCTGTTTTGTGGCCGAGAAAAACAATCAGGTTGTGGGCATGGCCATTTATTATATGCGTTATTCTACTTGGAAGGGGCGTTGCCTTTATCTTGAGGACATCGTTATCACGCATAGTGAACGCCGTCAAGGCATAGGCGAACTGCTGTTTAATGCTTGTAAAGCCGAAGCTCAGCGCAGAGAATGCCGTATGATGCAATGGGCAGTGCTGGATTGGAACGAGCCAGGGATTACTTTTTACAAAAAAATTGGCGGGGTTGCTTTTGAACCTGAATGGGTTACTTGTAAGCTGTTTTTTGAACAAACCTAAAATAAAATCAATTGGTCTGTGTCGCTTTGGCCATATCAAATTCTGCCTTGAGTGCTTTGATATACTCAGGGGTGAGCGTCTGGACACGCCTTTTCATAACAGTGTCTAGTGTTTGCAAAAAGTCTTGCCAGCGATTGAACGTTTTATGAACACCTCTGTGCCATAGAAAAGGTTCAAAGTATTTGCATTTGAAATCAGTTTCTATGACGTTGGCGGCTGTGCCCAGAACGCAGCCTGTATTGAGCATGACACCAATAGCTGTTTTGGCATGATCGCCAATAATTGGCCCACAGAACAATTGCCCACTGTCAATGGTAGTTTTCTCAAGGTCTGACCACACTTTCACGCTGCTATAATTGTTTTTAAGGTTAGAGCCAGTGGTAAGCGCACCCAGATTGCACCACTCGCCTACAAGCGCATTGCCCAAGAAACCTTCATGTCCTTTGTTGGAGTAAGCTTGGAAAACAACATTCGAGACTTCTCCCCCCACCTTGCAGAAAGGCCCTATGGTACTGTCGCCCCGTAGTTTAGTGCCGCAGTTGAGTGTAGCACCTTCTCCAAGAGCGGCGGCTCCGCGAACTATACACCCTTCTTCAATCCGCGCCCCTCTAGCCAAGTAGATGGGGCCTTTGTCTGCATTTAGCGTACTGGCTAGCACACTAGCACCTTCTTCTAAAAAAATCTGGCTTGGATTGTAAACCTGTGTGTGTGGGTCTTGAATTGGTGCAGAACGTCTTCCCTTAGTAATGCGTTCAAAATCAGCAATAAGCTCGGCTCTATTGTACAAGAAAATATGCCATGGACGAAGTAAAAAACGCATGGCCTGATGTGGTAAAGCCAAAGATTTTTTGTTACGCACTTTTAGCCAAGCCGTATAGAGTTCTTGAGTATCTGCAAAGGCGGCATTTGTTTTCCATGCAATCAATTGTTCTTCTTGAACCAACGCTTCTTCCTGTTGTAAATTTTGAATAGCGTTCCAAATATCAAGGCTGGGACAAATAGCAGAATTGATGTAAATTCCACCTTGGGGTTGCGCATTATAAAGCGGTTGAAGATGTGCAGAAGTCTGTATAAGACATTTATGTTTGCTGATTTGTATCCACTTTTCTTGTATGCTAAAGATACCCACTCGCAAGCTTGCAATAGCCTTGAGAGCAGTAAGTGGGCGCAAAGCTATACTGATAGCAGGCGAGTCGGCGAGTATAAGCATAAAATGAATACGTTTTGAACAGAGAAACAAGAAGGCTTGTGTGAGCTACACACCAGCGACTCAAAAATACAGAATTGATTCCAGATGAGCAAACGTAAAATACTTGTTCAGAAGATCTTCTTTAGCATGACTGTAATGCACAATGGGTTCTAAGCAATTACTTTAGCTCATAAGTTAGGCCAATTTTCTCTATTTTCTCCAAAAACTCATTCGTTGCATTGATGCTATAAGACGAAGAGAAGAAGTTAATACTAGATGAATTGCTGCTGTCTTGCACTGTGACGCGCAGTTTGGCATTGCCTTTATAATTGAAACAGATTTCTTCTAACTCAAAAGGCAATTCAGTTGTGAGAGCGTTGAGTGGCAAAATAAGGCGTACTTCAGAAATCTGTCTATCCTTTTGGGCTTCTAGAGGCATGATTTCGAGTATGGTAAAACGAGAGTTGAAGCGTTCTTCACGCCTTGCTCTGATAAGCAAAAAAGCCCCTTCAGATACAAATTGTACCCCTTTAGGTGCGCCGTCCTCCCAGTAAGTGAGTTTGTCTATACCAGAATAATCTTCTAGCAAGAAATCTACAAATCCCTTGCCTGTCTTGGTGGTTTTTCTGGTTACGCTCGATACCATGCCTGCAAGAGTCACTTCTTTTCTGTCTGCGATGCTTTCATAATGAGCTACTTGGGCATTACTCAAAGATTTGATAGCCATTTTGAACTGATCTAGAGGGTGTCCAGAAAGGAAAAAGCCTATTACTTCTTTTTCTCGTGCTAGCTGCTCGGCTTGAGTCCAAGGCTGGCAATTGGGTAGTTTGGGTATACTTTCTACGTTGGCAGAGGCAGCAGCACCACCAAAGAGCGAAGAACTTTCGTTGGCTTTTGTCTGTGCTGCACTGGTTCCATATTTGATTATTTTCTCGAAGTTGGCAAGATTCTCTCCATCCGCTTTATACAGGTACTGAGCACGGTGTAAGCCCTCAAAGCAGTCGAATGCGCCCCCCATGCTCAACGCCTCAAACACACGTTTGTTAAGTAAATTTACTTTTTTGTTGCCTTCGCCTTCTTCGGCGGCAGCCATTCGCTTAGAAAAATCAAAGATATCTTTAAAAAAACCATTTGCGTTTCTCTCTTGAATAATTGCGCGTACTGCTAACTCACCCGCACCTTTGATAGCAGCCATACCGAAACGTATTTGACCTTTTTTATTCACGCTGAAAGTGCTCTGGCTTTCGTTCACATCAGGGCCCAACACGTCTAAGCCTAAGCTTTTGCATTCCTCGATAAAAAACGTGATGTTTTCTATATCCATGTTGTGCGTGAGCACGGCAGCCATATACTCAGCTGTGTAATTAGCTTTTAAGTAGGCGGTTTGAAAGGCTACCACCGAGTAGGCGGCTGAGTGTGAACGGTTGAAGCCATACTCTGCAAACTTTTTCATGACATCAAACACCTCTTGAGCCTTTGCAGCAGGTATGCCATGCACTTTAACAGCCCCTTCTACAAAGATTCCGCCTTGTTTTTCCATTTCCTTTGCATCTTTTTTACCCATAGCGCGTCGAAGCAAATCAGCACCGCCAAGCGAGTAGCCTGCTAGAATTTGAGCACCCTGCATGATTTGTTCTTGATAAATGAAAATACCGTAGGTAGGCTCTAAAATGCCTTTCAAAAGCTCATGCGGATATTCCACAGCCTCTCGTCCGTGTTTTCGATCTATGTAAAGTGGGATAAAATCTAGAGGGCCAGGGCGATAGAGGGCATTCATCGCTATCAGGTCTTCAATATTGTTGGGTTTGAGCATTTTAAGATATTTTCTCATGCCGCTAGATTCAAACTGAAATGTCCCAATAGTTTCACCGCGTTGGTAGAGTTGATAGGTTTTTTCGTCGTCTAGTGGAATATTGTCAGGATCTATCTTAACCCCATGGTTTTTTTCTATGAGTACAATGGCATCTTTGATGATAGAGAGTGTTTTGAGTCCCAAAAAGTCCATTTTTAGCATACCCGCACTTTCTATGTATTTGCCATCAAACTGCGTTACCCATAGGTCAGAATCTTTGGAAATACAAATAGGAATGTGATCTGTCAGGTCAGATGGAGCGATGATGATGCCTGCTGCGTGTATACCTGTGTTGCGTACAGAGCCTTCAAGAACCTGCGCTTCACGGAGAACCTCTGCTCTAGGGTCGTCTTTGAGAGCGAGAGCCTCACGCAGTTCTGGCACTTCCTCAATGGCTGTTTTTAGGCTTATTCCAGGTTTGGCGGGTACGAGTTTGGCTAATGCGTTGGCTGTGTCTAGCGGCAATTCAAGCACTCTACTCACATCTTTGATAGACATTTTAGCGGCCATAGTGCCGTAGGTAATGATTTGAGCCACTTGCTTTTCTCCATATTTTTTAACCACACTGTCTATCACTTTTTGACGATTTTCGTCGTCAAAATCAATGTCAATATCGGGCATGGATACGCGTTCTGGGTTGAGAAAACGCTCAAAAAGAAGATTATAGGCTATGGGGTCTATGTTGGTGATGCCTGTGCAATAGGCCACCGCCGAGCCAGCCGCCGAGCCGCGACCCGGCCCCACCGCCACACCCATTTGGCGCGCTTCGGCTATAAAATCCTGAACAATTAGGAAATAACCAGAAAACCCCATTTTGCGAATAATGGAAAGTTCTAGCTTGAGCCGCTCTTCTATTTCTAGAGTAATAATTTTATAGCGTTTTTTTGCGCCTTCAAAGGTAAGAAATTCTAAAAAATCGTCCTGAGACTTAAAGGCAGGTGGCAGAGGGAAGTTCGGCAATAAGATATCCCGCTTGAGCTTGAGCTTTTCTACTTTGTCTACAATTTCATTGGTATTGTCTATGGCTTGGGGCAAGTCGTGAAAGGTTTCTAGCATTTCCGATTGCTTTTTGAAGTAAAAAAGGCTATTTGGAAACGCAAATCGGTACTTTTTCTTGGGGCCTTCTTCTTCTTCCTTTCCTTCCACTAACATTTGTCCTTTGTTGGTGGGGTCTGATTTCTTAGAACCTGTGTTGATACAGAGCAAAATGTCGTGAGCGTTGGCATCGCCCTCATCTATGTAGTGTGAGTCGTTGGTGGCTATCACCTTCACATTATATTTTTTGGACCACTTGAGCAGAACTTGATTGATATCTTCTTGGCTGATGCCTTTGCCGTCTAAGTTGGTCAGACCGTGTCGCTGCAACTCGATGTAGTAGTCGGGGCCAAAAAGATCTAGCCACCATTTGAATTTTTCTTCTGCGGCCTCTTCGCCTTCGTTTAAAATAGCTTGCGGCACTTCGGCTCCTATGCAACAGGACGTAGCAATAAGCCCTTTGTGGTGTTGAACAAGTAGTTTTTTGTCAATTCGCGGGTATTTGCTGTAATAGCCTTCCGTAAAGCCAAGTGAGCAAAGTTTAGAAAGATTTTTATAACCTTCCGCATTTTTAGCCAGTAGAAGCTGGTGAAAACGCACGTCTTTTTGACCTTTCTCAAATTTCTTTTTGTGCATATCGTTCACCAAATAAAACTCACAACCCACAATGGGCTTGATATTGGCTTTATCGGCAGCGGCCACAAACTTGAATGCGCCAAACATATTGCCGTGGTCTGTAAGCGCAACGGCTGGCATACCGTCTTCTTTAGCTTTTTTGATGAGGCCGTCTATACTGGCGGCTCCATCTAGCAAAGAGAACTGACTATGTACGTGTAAATGAGAGAATACAGGCATTTTAGGCGGATTTAGATAGGCAATTTAACCCAAAAAAAGTTCGTAAAAAAGCAATCCTGTTCTAAACCTAAGGGCTTAGATGAAATATTTTGCACAAGAGATTATAACATCCCTATGGGTGCAGTTTAAGCAGCTAAGGGCGGACGAAATATTAAAATAATATAAAAAGAGCAGTTTATAACTTTATAAATACTTGCAAGCTACGCCCTAAATCCTTGTTCAAAAGCCTGTTCTAGATTTAGCTTTAATTTTCAGATAAAAAACTCTGAAAAAATATTCTCAAAAATTTTGCTGTTAAGTTTTAGTTAATTATATTTCTACATGATTTTAATATCAGAATAGTAGCTAGTAAAATTTGGTATAGTCTTTCACTTTCTAACTGTACATTCATGGAAACTAAGGTCCACTCCATCCACTTTAAGGCAACCTCCGAGTTAGAGGATTTTATCCAACAAAAGCTTAAAAAGCTAGAGGTCTTTTACCCCAAAATCATAGATGCCGAAGTATTTCTAAGACTAGAAAAGACTGACAACCCTCGTGAAAACAAAGAGGTTGTGATTAGATTAAATATTCCAGGAACTACTCTTTTAGCCAAAGAAATTGACAACTCTTTTGAAGCTGCCGCAGACTCTTCTGTAGAGGCTTTGCGCCGCCAGCTTCGCAAATACAAAACTAAGCAAGAAAACAATAACTGATTCCTTGAGTTAGCTTTGCAATGAACAAAAAACAAGACGCTTGACTGATATAAAGTTAAGCGTCTTGGTTTTTTTGAGGGCTTACTTTTGAATTTTGATATGCTCTAAGTACTTTATAATTTCTTTGAGATCCTTATCTGTAAGATGTCTGGAAGATGGCATTTTGGCATTGGGTCTAAAAGTTGTAGGGTCTTTTATGAAAGCTAAAAGCTCATCATGCTTCCAGTAGTCCGTTACATGTCGTGGCGAGGTAAGACTTGGCCCCAAGCTGCCGCCCACATTGTGAATATTGTGACAAGACATACAGTTCCGCTTAAACAAATAAAATCCATCACCGTATAGCTTGGAATCTTTAGGATAAGCCTTTCCGTAAGCAAGCTGATTAGGTATAATGTCTATAGTCACTAAGTTATAAGGCCAAGGGTATTTACGTACATCGGTTGCTGATTCTTGCTCCCAAACCATATAAAACGGCTCAGGCGAAACCATTTTGCCATTTTGCTGCTTTATTTTTTCCCATTTACCGCCATCAGGGCTACTCAAATCTTGTACCACCACGAAAGGATTTTTGTTCAGCACCTCAGTGAGTTCTATGCTAGAGGTATAACCGTCGCTACATATAAACATGACCTGTGACTGGAGGGGTTGGAACTTTTTATAATCCACCATAGAGTCTAGCAGTTGACGTAGATAAAAACCTTTGAAGATTTTCTTTTTACCATAAAGTGGATCTTTTTTGATGGTTAACTTCTGGTAGCTGGGCAACTGATTTTTTTCTTGCAGCTCCGTCAGGACAAAACTTAAGCCATTTTGTCCTGAGGCCAGCTCATGATTGTCCGTAAGGTCTTCATACTCCACTGTATTGCGTGGCTCTTTGCTGTTGTGTGTACATGCGCTCACAAGCCCTAAGCAGAAGCAGAGCAAGAGAATGCGCTGTAATTGATCAAAATAGAAAAAGCATCTCATATATACCACCATAATTTGTACATACAGTTGTTACTAAAAGTATGCTAAAAATTCATTTGCAGCTTATTTTTTTATAATTACTACGCTATTGGTAGGACTTTGCTATTTTTGTGTTTTAAAACAAAGCATTTGAACTATCGAGATATGAACAGCATTGTAGATATCCAAGAAGAACTTGTATCAGCATTCGAGCTTTTAGAAGACCCTACAGACAAGTACAATTACATCATAGAGTTGGGTTCACGCCTCCCGCCTTTCCCAAGTGCTTTTTACACAGATGCTCATCTCATTAAGGGCTGCCAGTCTAAGGTTTGGTTGTCTGCTAGTCAAGAAGACGGGTCTATGGTGTATCTAGCAGATAGTGAGTCTTTATTGGTTAAAGGTTTGGCAGCTATCATGATAAAAGTGTTGAGCAGGCAGAAGCCTCAGGACATACTTAAGGCTGATTTATCTTTTATCGAAAGAATTGGTCTCAATAACATGCTCTCAATGAACAGAGCCAATGGTTTTGCGTCGCTCATACAAAACATGCAACGTGCGGCGCAGTCTGCTCTGTAATTTAGCGCATATTTAGAAGCAATTTTTTTAAGTATGGGCTTGTTTTTTGAGACACAAAATTTGTTTTTGTGGATAAAAAAGGCTATTTTTGAATGTCAATCAGCGTAATCGTCAGACTTTCTCAACAAAGCTAATCTTTAAGCAAAAACAAAAAATATGAAAAAAAATACTGTGCAAAACAATCATTTAAAGTCTATTTTCCCGCTGGCTGAAGACAATTTTGCTATTCTGGAAAGCAAACAAAAAAAGCAAAGCTTATCTAAAGACCAAAAAACAATACCTGCCGAAGTGCTTTTTAGGCATTTTCAGGCCATTGCGCAGTACATTGAGTTAGACACTGAACGCTATAACCTAAATCGCTTACTTTACTTTAAGAATAAACTGCAACGCAACACCAATGCGCCACTTTCGCGCGTAGAGCAGTTGCTGCTCAATGCTTGGAATACTGAGTATTTGCTGCTCTTCAACACCCAAGAGCACGAACACCACCCCAATTATTTACGCTTAGCACTCCATTGGGCTTTTCCACAGGCTTATTACAGCTCATATCTGACCATGTTTGCGGCTTACACCGCCAAGGGGGTGAATTGCAGGACACATGAAGCACTTATCAAACAGTTTGCTTCTCTGTCTACCAACGACGCTTATCCCACCACTGTTTCTTATTTTGCCGAAGGCGAAAAGGGTAATTATCGCTTCAAGAATTTACCTCAATTAGAAGATTTTCACAAAAAAAACGCTCTTGATCCCATACTTAGTCCACAAGATTGTGCTTCCCAAATAGCCATACTGCTCAAAACCACACGAGACGAAAGTTCTGAACACGTTAAAAAAGAAAGACAATCAAGAGGCCAAACTGCCATTAAAACCAAAGAGGGTGATATTCGGAAAAAGTTTAGCAGTGATCATTGGGTACAAATTGCTGAAAAGGTGGGCTACACCACTCTTTTTGACTTTCTGTACCGTATGCGGCTTAAAGCCAACTACCAAGATGTAAGAACGTTTATCAACGCCGATGTAGACTTTAAAGCTTTTCATAAGGCGATGTACAGTATTGTGGCTTATCTGAATTTTATCCACGAAAGTTACACTACCAAAAGCATAGGCCAGCACGAAATGCAGCGCATTGTGGAAGAATTTTCAGAAGCCACTCAGTCCAATTTTGTTCAGCAGCGTTTTGAGAAGCTCATCAAACCGTTGCTTTAGTGTGTGGCTAAAAGTCTCATAAAAGTCATTTTAGTTGCTTTAATTTTAATCTTTTATTCCATCTTTTACATTAAATACAAATTCTTATGAAGTTTTTAAAATCCCTCACGAGTGCTGTCTTGGCAGTTTTATTAATACTTGCTCTCAAGGGCTGTGGCTCTGCCACCGTACAAAATACGGATCAAGCAGCCAATAATGTGGCTGATGTATCACAAAATGCAGCTCAAAGTGTAACCGTAAAGGCTTATCTTGTTTACGAGTCTGGAAAGCTCTCCAGCTTCGACATTATCAACAGTAAAGACATCCAACTCTGGAACACTATTATTGGTGAGGGGTCTGCTGAAGAAGCTTCTAGCCAAACAAAAGTTATTTTGGAAGGTCAAGGTAGTGTTGATGTGCTTATTAAAAACGGTGACAAGATAGCTATAGATCAAAAAGGTGTTGTTCTTCAGGGCAATACCGAATATGAAATAAAAGACACGGGTTGCGGCATTTTGAGTATTCAGATTTTAGCAAATGGCAAAGAGCTTTATAATCAGTCTGTTTCCTTCAATTGTGGCGAGTAAATGAAAGGTTCACAGAGCTAATTTCTTAGCAACTATTTGGCTTCTTTTGACCAATACCTAAGTTTTACTACGCTAGAGGCTTCAGTGCTTTGCCGACCGTCTCTTGCAAATCAATACAATCTTTTGCTTGAGGGCTTTACAGTTATGTAAAATACCGCAAGGTGAGAGGGAAATAATTAAATATTCGGCTTTTTAAAAATCTTAGCAGCGTTTTGGCTTTGTCGTTCGTAAGTTGTTTTAGTGAGTTTATGGCTTTAGACATCTTTGTCATCACTAGTGTTTTGAAAGTAAGAGCTTGTGTCTGGCGTACCAAAGTTTATGGAGGTGGACATGGTTATGGGCAAATTAAAAAATTGCTTTGGTTTTTTTAAACAAAACAATTTATACAAAGGTTTCTAAAAATAGTTAAATTTCCTTTTGATTTCACAAAATAACTATTTGTTTTGTATTCGTTAGTACTACAACCGTAAAATTAAGTTTTGATTCTTACCTTATTCGTTTAACAAAGTCTTATGAACAGAAAGTTTTTACTTGTTGGCACATTAGGCGCTGCTATGGCTGCAAGTGTAGCGGGCTGGTTTGCTTTTTCGGGCGAGTCCGACAAGCAAACAGCTTTAGGCTATACCCCTGATGAGCTGAATGCTATGCGTATGGACCGCAAAAAGCAAAAAATCAGTGATGGCTATATTCGCTATGAAAACCCCAAGGCGCTGGCAGATTATTACAAAGCCATTCGCACTAGACCTGGCAAAGATGCTCCTGAGTATTCTGCTGGTTATTTACATACCGAATATGCTAAAGCGGTGTCTGCTTCTGCTAATGCCAGAACAAACATTGATTTTAACTTCAAAGAACGTGGCCCTGGTAATGTGGGCGGACGTACACGCCAAATCATTGTAGATGCTCAAGATGCTTCGCAAAATACTTGGTTTGCAAGTGCAGTAAGCGGTGGTATTTGGAAAACAACTGATGGTGGCAAAACATGGAATGTAGTAGACGATAAAATTGGCAACCTGGGCGTAGTAGCCTTAGTTCAGGCCAAGTCTAACCCTAAAGTCATGTATGCAGGTACAGGCGAAGGCCCTTTCAGCTTTGGCCAGTATCATGTGGGTGGCTCAGGTATTTGGAAATCTACAGACGGTGGCCAAACATGGAAAGTGCTGAACTCTACGCTTGATAATGATGACTTCTTTAATACAACCCGTATTGTAGTAGACCCTAAGAACGAAAACGTTCTTTTTGCGACTACTGCTAACGGTATATGGGATGGTGGCTTCCGTTCAAACGTGATGCGCTCTACAGACGGTGGCAATACTTGGACTTCAGTTTATAAGCCTAACTCATTGCCTCTTCAGATCATTGCAGACCCTACCAACTTCAACAACCTCTATGTGGCAGTTTATCGTGTAGGTGTGGTTAAATCAACTGACGGTGGTAATAATTGGTCTTTGACCTCTTTAGGTGATATCGCTGCTTCTTTGATGCCAACACCAGATGAAAATGCAATTGGACGTACAGAATTAGCTATGTCGCCTACCGATCCTAAGCTGATTTATGCAAGCACCGAATACAGTGCGGGTGGTTCTGATGTATTTATGACTGCTGATGGTGGTGAAACATGGTCGCCTTTAGAACCTTCTGGCTCTCGTATCACGCCTGACTATTTGGGCGGTCAGGGCTGGTATGACAACACCATTATTGTAAATCCTGATAACAAAAACAATGTGTTCTTTGGTGGTGTAAACATGTTCAAGGCTGATGTGACTTTAGGCTCCACGCGCCTTGGTCCACGTCAGTTCTTAGGTGTTTCAGAAATCAACAGCGACAACTATATCAACTTTGTAAACTTCAACGCTGGTACTCACTGGGGCAACCGTTTAGCGATTGAAAATGAGTCTAGTGCTTTGTCTGTAGAGATTCGTTTTGGTTCTGGCAAGAAGCAAAAAGCGCACCGTTTCTTGGCTTGCGGCGGCAACTACGGGGGTGGCTGTGCTGACGACGGTTATACTTACCAAGATTATGTAGAGGTTCCTTTTGAGATATGGGATACTGAAAACAACAAGCAATTGATGGTTTCTTTCCGCGACCAACAGAACGACGGCAAGTTTAATCTCAATAAGCAAGATCGTACGGCAGATCCAGATATCTTGAAGAGTCGCGAGTACATTTATATTCACACAATTCCTTATGATGATGCTGCACCTTCTTCTGCTGTAGCTAAAAAAGGAGGCATTGCTGTTCAAAGAATGTACTTTATGTGGCCATTTTTGGATACAGATGCTGCTGGCTTTGAGCCAATTCCTAATGCGACTGTTCGCATAAACTTGGGCAAAGTAAGCTTCCAAAAAGCTAAAATTGAGACGGTTTCAGATGCTTATCAGCAATTTGGCGGACCAAACAACTTGGATCAGCTGCACCCTGACCATCATTACTCTTTGTTCATCAAGTATGCTGACAAACTTCGCCTCATTACAGGTAATGACGGCGGTATAGCTTACTCTGATGACTTAGGTGTGAAGTGGACAGAAACAGACCAAACCTCTGATTACAACACGACTCAGTTCTACGGTATTGCTCGCCACCCTGACAAGAACCTCTACCTTGGTGGTACACAAGACAACAACACCCTTCTTTCTGGTTCAGCCGATCAAGACAAATCTGGCGATTTCTTAGCGGTTATCGGTGGTGATGGTTTTGAGTGCTTGTGGAACTACGATGACCCTAACCAACTCATTGGTAGTGTTTATAACAATATCTTGCAACGTTCTGTGGACGGTGGTAGAAGATGGATCAGATCTACAACTGGCTTGCGTGATGTAGGTGGCCAGAATGCCCCCTTCTATACCAGATTGGCTAACTCCCCTGCAAAACCTTCAACTATCTACACAGTAGGTCGCACAGGTGTATGGCGTTCATCAGACTTTGGTGGCACATGGCGTGGTACAGCTATTACCGATGAGCGTTGGGCTTACAGCAGCACAGTAAACTTAGAAGTTTCGCGTATTAACCCCGATATCGTTTGGGCAGGTTCAGCTATGGCTGACGGTGCAGCTATTTTTGTATCTGAAAACGGTGGTACATCATTCAAGGCTACTAATAATTTTGTAGACAAAGAAATGGGCAGTATCACGGGTATCATTACACACCCTACAGATCCAAAAACAGCCTATGTACTCTTCTCTCAAGCAAAAGGTCCTAAGATTCTTCAAACCAAAGATTTAGGCAAGACCTGGGAAGATATTACAGGATTTGGTACAAACGAAAAGAGCAGCAATGGATTCCCTGACGTAGCTACTCACTCACTCCACGTATTGCCAGAGGGTGAAATGTTGGTAGGTACTGAAATTGGTCTCTTCATACGTGAAAAAGGTGCTACTACCTGGAATATGGTGAAGTCTAACCTTCCTAACGTATCTATTACTCACCTTTTGATCACACCTAAAGATGGTCAGTTGGTAGTGGGTACATTTGGTCGTGGTATCTGGACATTTGATGGTAACTTCAAATTCAACACCACAGATCCAACTACAGACCCAACTACAGACCCAACTACAGATCCAACAACTGCTACAGGTATCTTTAATAACTCTTCGGCTATCAAGTTGAATGTTTTCCCTAACCCAACTGTGGATAAGGTAAACTTCGAATTGCCAGAAGGCGCAAGCTACCAAGTATCTGTTATCAACCAAGCTGGTCAAGTAGTTCAAAAAACTACGCAGAAAGGCGGTAAGGTTGTCTTGACTTTGGGCAATTTGGCCACTGGAACTTACGTAATTCGTGCTACTGATGGCAAAAAAGTATTTGCTCAGAAGGTAAACGTTGAATAACGTCTCGTTTCTATAGTACCATTATATTGTGAACGCAAAAGAAAACCGCAGGCAATTTGTCTGCGGTTTTCTTTTCGAGTGACCCTTAGGCGATGCTAGAAACTCAATAAACAACTTAGCTTAAAGGTAAAGTAAAGTGTTTTTGTTGCGCTATTTTGCGTTAAAAGCAGCCTTAGAGGCTACCTTCATTTGAATATTTTATGAACATTCAAGTCAATCGTTGTTTTGGGAGTTCCAGATGTTGTAAATTTGAGTGTTGAAAGGTATGGAAAATATATAAAGTGATGTTTAGGATAGTTCTGGTAGTTTTACTTGTTTGTTTAAGCCTAGTGTATAAAGGATACGCTTGGGGCTTTTATTCTCATAAACTCATCAATAGAACGGCGGTTTTTACTTTACCGCCTGAAATGATTCCGTTTTTCAAGACTCACATTGTATACTTAACTGAGAATGCTGTTAATCCAGACCGCCGCCGCTATGCTGTGGAGGGCGAGGCTCCCAAGCATTATATTGACATTGATGTATATGGTAAAGAGGCCATTAAGACAATGCCAAGGCGATGGAATGATGCTGTGGCTAAATATACCGAAGACACCCTAATGGCTTACGGTATAGTACCTTGGCATATTGTAACCATGAAGTACCGACTCACCAAAGCATTTGAGGAACAGAATGTGCAGCGAATTTTGCTGCTTGCGGCAGATTTAGGCCACTATATAGGTGATGCCAATGTGCCATTGCATACTACAGTAAACTACAATGGTCAGCTTTCTGGGCAGTATGGCATACATGGTTTTTGGGAGTCGCGTCTGCCTGAGCTTTATTCTGATAGCTACGATTTGTTTTTTGAAGATGCTCAGTACGAAAGATATGTTACAGAAAGAGCTTGGCGGGCTGTAGAAAATGCCCATGCAGCCTTAGATTCTGTCTTGAGATTTGAGAAAGAGCTCACTCAGCGTATGGGGGAAGATAGAAAATACGGTTATGAGATGAGGGGTAATGTGCAAACACGGGTATATTCGCGTGAGTTTTCGGATAATTACCATCTCATGCTCAGCGGCCAGGTAGAAAGACAAATGCGCGCAGCGATAAAAATGGTAGGTGACTTGTGGTTTACGGCTTGGGTAGATGCAGGAAAGCCCGATTTGAACAAGTTTGTCAAGCTTTCTGAAGCTGAGATTCAGAACATTGTGGAAGAGCAGGAAAAAGAACTCAAAGAGCGCAAAGTAAACTCTCGTGAACATGAAGGTTATTGGGAGGGATGCTCTTGCCCTCATATGCAGCGGTTTATGCCGCAACCTGTCCACTTGCACACGGCCAAGCGACGTAGGAAAAATAAAAATTGCGCCCATTAACACTAGTCGTCACTCATCGCGAGAATAGGACGCGTGCAGATGCTACTGATACATATTTTCCTACCGTACAACAGCTATAGTATGGAAAAATAGAGATCTTAGAATCTTCGCTCAGTAGGTCAAGATAATCATAGACGCAATCAGCTGCAAAAGGCAACTAATTTTAAGAGGCTTATTTATGCTTAAGGCTTCTTAAAAAAAATAATTTTCAATTACTATATCAAAAAAAAATGTACTTTTGTCATGCTGTAAACACAAGTTTTGGTATTACTCTGCTCAAGCATTATTTTTTAAACCAAAGACCTCTTTTCTGTGAACACTATTTTCAGTTGGCTGCGGGGACAGCATCATTTAAGCCGCGTTCACGCGCTTTTGCTTTACGCTTGTGTGGTTTCGGTTCTTGCGTTTTTGCTTTATGAGCGTTTTTTTGAACTTCCAAAGGCAGAAAAGCCTGATTCAGAAAAGAAGGCAGAGGAATGGCGCGTGGGCATTAGTTCGCCACAAACAATGGATTTTTGTAATGAATCCGTGCCGCTGCATGAGCCAGAGGTGCGCGAACGTTTTGAAAAAGAGCTTTATTTGAATGTATACCGCCACTCTGAAACGGCTCTCATCATCAAGCGCGCCAATCGTTGGTTTCCTGTTTTTGAGAAAGTTTTCAAAGAAAAAGGCATACCAGATGACTTTAAATATTTAGCAGTCATAGAGAGCAACCTAGAAAACTTGAAGTCTTACATGGGGGCTTTGGGTTATTGGCAGATTATGCCTGTTACGGGCAAAGAGCTTGGCTTAGAGGTCAGTGAGCAGGTAGATGAACGTCTTGACCCAGTGCGCTCCACATATGCGGCGTGTAGATACTTACAAGATGCAAAAAATAGACTTAACAACTGGACTCTTGTAGCGGCTTCTTATAACATGGGTGTGGCTGGTGTACAACAAAGTTTGGCCAGTCAAAAAGCCAATAGCTACTATGATCTTCATCTCAATCCCGAAACTGCACGCTATGTGTACCGCATTTTGGCACTCAAAGAGATTATGAAAAACCCTAAAAAGTATAGCTTTGATATACCTCAAAAGGAACTCTATAGTCGACAAAATACAAGATTTGTATCTGTTAACCAGACAGTTATAAATCTTGTAGATTATGCTAAACAGCACGGATTGAGCTATAAACTTCTCAAGTATTACAATCCTTGGCTTAAGACCTACCGTCTAGACGTATCCAGTAAAAAAACATACACTATACAAATTCCTGTCAATTTGAAAGACACTCTCGAGGCCAACAATCCGCCTGCCTCTTTGCCATAAACTGCCTATGACTCTTTATTCTGCCTATAAGTGGTATTTTTGTATGGCCTTATGCTTGAGCCTGCCAGAACAGCTTAAAGGTCAGAAAATAAGCTTAGGTTTTGCACTTACACCACAAGCTTTGACATTTACTGGACCAGATGCGGCTCAAGACAATCGTTTCCGCTTGGGTGGCGAGTCCGCGATGACCCTAGCTTATGAATTAAGCCCCAATCTTGTTTTGAGTAGTTCTCTAGGTTATGCTATGCGCGGAACGCGTAGCGCGCAAGGGTCACTGATCCAAATGGATTATCTCTTTACGGCTGTAGGTCTTAAGTATCTCTGGGCGGGTGAATACCGACGCTTTTATACGGGTTTTGGGGCTTCTCCAAGTGGGCTTTTGCGCGCCACTTCAGACCAAACAAATATCAATTATGCTTACAAAAAAGTTGATGTGGGTATCTTTGCGCTTTTAGGCGTGCGCTATGTGTGGGGGCGTAGGAAGTTGTGCGATATAGAGTTTCGCTATCAAAGGAGTTTACTAACTATAGCGGCTCTGTCTTCTCCGCCTATTATAGGTACAAAAACGCGTTCTTTTTTAGTGTTTCAGAGTGGATTAGGGCTTCAGTTCAGCTTGCTTTGGCCTTTAGATAGACCCTGATTTATTACAACGAAACTGCTTTTAGGCCATGACGAAAGTTATTAGGATACAAAAAACGTTTCTATCATCACACACAAAAATGATTGCCTCTTTTATAACTCTTTTAATCACCTTGAACTGTGACAATTAAAGCGATTATTTTTCTGATTATCACGTATGTAACAAAAAGGTAAGCCTTCTTTGTCTTTGTTAAAAAAACATTGGAAAAATTCAATCACAACAAAATTACTCAAATTTTTTAAACTTTTTTGACACTTGGTGGTTATCAATACTCTATCTTTACAAGCCACAAAGAAAACTAATAGACTTTATCTCAATTTAGAAAATGCTCAATATTTCACCAAACAGGGTTTTTATAGCAGAAGATTCCGAAAATTTATACGTTTTTAAGCTTCTTCGCACACCGCCCGCCGGAAAAATCGTAGCTCGCTGGATGTTGGGAATTATAGTTATTTTTTTAGCTGCCATGTTCTTGCCTTGGCAGCAAAACATTCGCGGATATGGCTCATTATCAGCACTCACGCCTGCCGACAGACCTCAAAAAGTGTACACTGTTGTGCCTGGTCAAATTTCCGAATGGTATGTGGCAGAGGGCAATATGGTTAAAAAGGGTGACCCGCTCGTTAAAATCACCGAAGTAAAAGATTACTTCTTTGATCCCAAGTTGTTGAGCCGTCTTAATGAACAATTTAATGCCCAGACGCGCGGCATTGACGCACTTGGTAATAAAGTGAGCGCGCTCAACACTCAAGGACGAGTACTGGATGAAGGTATGCGGCTCAGCATTGCCCAAGCCGAGAATAAAGTGAGCCAATTGGCTTTCAAAATCAAAATAGATAGTGCAGACTTAGAGGCTGTTCGTGTAGCGCAAAAAAACGCCAGCATGCAGTATGAACGAGAAAAAGAGCTTTTTGCCAAAGGTCTCACGCCACGAATAGAGCTAGAAAACAAAACATTAAAAGCACAAGAAGCCGCCGCAAAGCTTAATGCCGCTGAAAACAAGCTCTCAACCACCCGTAACGAGTATATCAATACGATGCTTGACATTAGTGCAAAGCGTGCTGAATATATGGACAAGATTGCTAAGTCGCAGTCAGAACTCAGTTCTACAGAGGCTTATATTACTGAAAATCAAGGTAAAGCTTTGAAAATGCAAACTGAAATAGCCAACTTGGAAGCGCGACAAGACTTTTATGTCATAAGGGCTCCCCAAGATGGTATTGTGATAAAGTCTATGAAGGCAGGTATTGGTGAGGTTATCAAAGAGGGTGAAGTATTGCTTACCGTTATGCCTTCTGATCCCCGCTTGGCTGTGGAGCTTTATGTTCAGGCCAATGATTTACCGCTCTTGCAGGTGGGTACGCCTGTTCGTTTGCAGTTTGATGGATGGCCAGCACTTGTGTTTTCTGGTTGGGATGGTGCTTCTTTAGGCACATTTGGTGGAAAAATTGCTGTGATTGACAATGTGAATACGTATGAAAACAAATATAGGATTTTGGTAGTAGAAGATACTGCTCGCGAAACTGACGTTCCATGGCCTAAAAAGCTTCGTGTAGGCTCTGGGGTATATGGCTGGGCTATGCTTAATGAAGTGTCCGTTTGGTTTGAACTTTGGCGACAGCTCAACGCTTTCCCGCCTCTCATGGAGAATCTTGGACTTGATAAGGAAGGTAATAAGAAATATGGCGATTCTTTAAAAGATAGCAAAGAAAAAGAGGCAAAGAAAGAGTAAAGTCATGATTGGAAAATTATTCAGATTATTGTTTGTTGGTCAGTTACTACTACTCTTGCTAAATGGGGCTGTCTATGCTGGCGACACACTCACACTCAAGCAAGTGCTAGGGCAGGTGCTTAGCGCGCACCCGCTGGCTCGTCAGGCCGCGCTCGTGCCTGAGCTGGCCAAAACCGATTTGAGACTAGCGCGTGGCGCGTTTGATCCCAAAATTCACGCTAGGTTGGACGAGAAAAATTTTAATAACAAACAGTATTTTAGGCATTTAGATGCAGAAATAAAAGTACCCACAAGGGCTGGCTTTGATATTAAGGCTGGTTATGAGAATAACACTGGGGCGTTCATTGATGCCGACGAAAAAATGCCTGAAGGAGGCTTGTATTATCTGGGTGTGAGTGTGCCTGTATTGCGCAATTTAGTTTTTGATGAACGCCGTGCAGAATTGCAAGAAGCCAAAGTATTTCTCCAAATGTCTCTGGCTGAGCAAAGAAAAATGCTCAACAAGCTTTTTTTTGAAGTCAATAAATCTTATTGGTACTGGTGGGCAAGCTACGAAAAGCTGCAAATCAACACCAAAGGATTGGCTGTAGCACAGGATCGTTTCACCTATGTTAAGGGTGCGCACGAGCTTGGCAAATATGCTGCCATTGACACAACCGAAGCCGAGATGGAGCTGCAACGCCGCCAAGTAGAACTCTCATACGCTCTCATGGAGTACAATCAAGCCAAATTAGAGCTTTCTAAGCATATTTGGGATGAAAATGGTCAACCTCTCATGCTCACAGACTCGTTGTTGCCATCTGCTACAGGCACAGAGCTGCAGCTTATCAGCTTAGAGCCTCTCATGGATTTTGCTTTAAGCGAGCACCCTGAGCTGCAAAAAGCAAATCTTAAGCAAAACGCGCTTAAAATCAATCAAAAGCTTTACCGTTGGTCGCTCTTGCCACAGTTGGATGTAGAGTTTAAGCCTCTTTTGGCAGGTTCTGTTAATAATGCGATGCTTACAGAAAACTATAAATGGGGTTTTACCTTTACAGCACCCATTTTTATGCGAAAAGAACGCGCAAAGTTAGCCGCTAACCAAATAAAAATAACTCAACAGAATGTTGAAGTAGAACTTTTAACGAGACATATACAACTCATTCTACGCCAAGCATACACCGCGCTGCAACAGTACGAGGCAATCTTAATAGCCCAGCAAATTAATACCAATAATGCGCTTCAGCTGCGCGATGCCGAACAAATGCGCTTTGAACTAGGCAGTAGCAATGTATTTTTTATCAACTACCGTGACCGCTACTATCTTGACAACTTGCTCAAGTTGGCAGACCTTAAAGCCAAGTACGCCATTTCTAAAGCAGAGGTATATTGGGCGAGTGGACAAACCGCCCCTTAAAATAGCCTTATTCTTGAACCTATTGAGGAGTTTACTTTAGATGTTTATGTAGATAAAATTTTAGTGCCTGTAATGCGCGGACGGGTGCTGGCAAGTTGTTGTAGTGTAAGTGAGCAAAAGGCTGACTCTCGGCACCAAAAGAGGCGTAATAGTCCGCTATTTTGGGTTCTTGTGCGCTCTCAAAGTCCAAGAAAAGAGGCTTTCCCGCATTATCTTCTATTTCCCGATTCAAAAAGAATAAGCGGTGGTTCTCATGCCTATAATCGGGCAAGGCCGCATTGAAAAGATAAGTTATGTAAGAGCCATACTGCACAAATAACGCGCCTGATACTATTTCATGGCTCGAACTTAAGCCATAATAGAGACGAGTGAGTTTTTTTTCAGAAAGTACTTCATATATTTTTTGGAGCAGTGCGTAAGCGGTTTGGCTCACGCCACCATTAATCTGTTTGGCGTGTATCCTTTCAAACAATGCAATAAGCGGCTCAATGTTCTGGCCATATTCAAAACGAGGCATGGATAAGTCCTGATTTTTTAGTTCACGGCGGCGATCGCGGCGAAAATTAGCCCGAAGAAGTTCGTAGCTCTGATTTAAATTCAGATGATGAGTGCGGTGTGTCTGCAAAATAAAGGCATTTGAAAAGCCCTGTGTTTCGCTCAAGTAGGTATCTAGGCTGCCCTGATAACTGGCTACGTAAAAAAAGTGTTGTTTTATTAGGTTTTCAATATTTAAAATCTGTTGCTCTGAGGGCGGTACGGTTCCAATAAAACCCAAATGTTGTATAAAAAGCGGTTGATAAACGGTCTTAAAGCCAAACTTGTAGCGAAAAGGTAAAGGAAAAACCCACTCATAACCTTGCGCATTTTTACAAACAATAGCCGCCAAGTGCTCGGCAACTGTATCTAAGTACCATAACTGATGATAAAACATTGCGTATGGGCACTGAAGAGTCAGCTCTGCCCACTTTTGGGGACAAATATCGGCGCGATATATCAAAACCACTTGATTCATATAAGTTTACTCAGCCAAATCAGTGCCTAGTATTTTTGCGAACGCTCATTTATTTGCACCCGCAGCTCTTGCCTTTGTAGTTTACCAAATGTTGTGAGTGGTAAAGCCTCTAGCTCAAGGATTTGCTTAGGGGTATGATAGCGGGGAAGGTGCGAATTAGAGTAATCAAAAATAAATTTTTGTACATCTGGTGAGAGCTTTTCTGTAATTACAAGAACAACGATTGAACCATATAGGTCAGACTTTAAATCGCTTACAGCCCATTCTTTTTTTAAAATTCCGCTCAAAAAATGGCTTAGCTGCGCCTCAATCTGCTCAGGTGAAACTTTAATCCCTCCTGTGTTAATGACAAAATCAGCTCTGCCCACAAAGTCAAACGTTTGTTCATCAATGATTTCTACCAAATCGTTGGTTTCTATAATCTGGCCATTGTAAGCAGTGGGGCTTTGGATACACAAACGTTTGTCCTTTGTAGCCCAAATACGAATTTCGGGACTAATGGTTTCAAAATGAGCTTGCTTTTGAGAACTGCTCAATCTTTTGAAGGCAATGTGAGAGAGCGTTTCCGTCATGCCGTAGGTATGAAAAAAGGCTGTTTTAGAGTCTGAAATGGCATTTAGCAAGTGCTTTGACACTGGGGCACCACCAATAAGCACAATACGGTGCTGCTCTAAAAAGTCTAGTTCTCCTTTTTCAATCACTGAATGAAGCTGAAGCGGCGAAATAGCTGTGAAATCTGCATGAAAATTTGAGGGAAGCCCCTTCCAAATAGCTTGTTGAGGTTTCTGTAAATAAATTCCCATGTTTAGTGTCAGTGCGCGGAGCAACAGCATGAAGCCACCCACAAACTGAACATTGAGAGGCAGTAGAGCCGTCATACCATGTTGTAAAACAAGCTTTTCGGTGCTTAGTCTTATGCTGGCTTCTATGGCCTCTCGCTGCGCCCATACGGGCTTTGGTGTTCCTGTTGTACCAGAAGTGTGCAACAAGAAGGATGTTTGTCCGCTTCGCCAAGCTCTAATAATGCTCAGAACATCGCTCAAATAGGGGTCGGAAGGGAGTTCTTTGAGCCATTTTTCTATAGATTTGATTTGTCCCTGAAAAAACAAAGTGTTTGGCTCCAACATGCTGTTATGGTTTAGGAAAAAAACGTGTATCTGTTAAACGTCCTTGATACCAGTCTACATATTGCAAAACCGAGTGGGGCGTATCTACGAGAGCCTTATAGCCCAACTGTGCTTGTACTTTAGAGAGGTTCATAGTGAAAGACTTGGAGAGAATCGTTGCGCCATAACGTGTGATAGGTGGCTCCTCCGATGAACCTTTCAGCTTGAAAAAAAACTCGTAGAAAGCTCCTGCTATATATAAAACCAAAGGTGATATATTTTTGGGCGGAGGTGCAAGTCCTAAAGCGGTTAGGATATCATTAATCAGTTGTCCCAACTGCACAGGAGCTTCATTGGCCACGTTAAAAACCGTATATTGAGCGTTCAAATCTGCATTTAGACCAAGATATATCAACTCTGCTAGATTTTCTATACTCGTTACATTAACCACTGGACTTGTTTTGGGCAAACGGAGCTTATTTTCTTGATAGGCTCTCAAAATTCGGGGCATGATGACAACATCACCCGCGCCAATGATGGCACGAGGCCGCAGTATAATTGCCTGAAAATTTTGATTTTTAAGGACTTGTTCACTCAAGTACTTTGTTTTGGCATAGTGGTTAATAAACTGTGTAGGGATTTCGCTCTCCAAGATGTTAAAGCGGTGTTCGTGTGTGGTATAAACGCTGGCAGAAGAAAGGTAGATAATTCGCTTTACTTCTACTTCTTTTGCCCATTGAGCCAACAGCTCTGTGACAAACACATTTTGCTTATAAAAATCCGAATAAGTCCCCCATGGAGCCGAAAGTGCCGCAGCGTGTATGACCTGCTCTACTTTTGGTAGCTTAGAATATGTTTGTGGATCTGTAAGGTCTAGGCATAAGCACTCAAAACCAGCTTGTTGGAGCTGTAAGACCTTTCTAGGGTTACGACCCACTCCTATGGCCAAGCAGTTATTGGCTTTTAAGAGCCAAAGCAGATAACGTCCCAACGCGCTTGTTGCGCCTGTTACCAAAACACGATACACTATTTTTTGAGTTCTAAAAGCACAGGACAATGATCGGAGTGCATGGCTTGTGGCAGAATGACACAACGCGTAAGTCTATTTTCAAGCTCTTTGGCTGCCATTTGGTAATCTATTCGCCAGCCTAAATTTTTCCCGCGCGAGCCTGCACGGTAGCTCCACCACGTGTAATGGTGTGGCTCTTTATTGAAGTGGCGGAAGCTATCTATAAAACCTGTGTCTATGAACTTGGTGAGCCAAGCCCGTTCTTCTGGGAGAAAACCTGAAGAATTCTTATTACTGACAGGGTTATGAATGTCTATGGCCTGATGACAGATATTAAAATCACCGCAAATAACCAAATTGGGATATTTTTTCTTGACTTCTTGTGCGTAAATCAAAAAATAATCCAACCACTTATATTTAAAAGCTTGTCTTTCGTCGCCAGTAGTGCCTGACGGCATGTATACACACATGACGGAGCATTGCTCAAAATCTGCTCTCAAGACACGCCCTTCAGCATCATAAATATCGACTCCGCAGCCAATTTCTACGCTCAAAGGCTTAGTTTTGCTCATAATAGCTGTGCCACTATAACCTTTTTTTTGAGCTGCATGCCAATAGACGTGATAACCGAGTTGTTCAAAGAGCGCGACCACTTCGGGATTGTAGTCTGCTTTGAGTTCTTGTATACAAATTACATCGGCATCGGTAGCCTTGAGCCAATCAATAAGTCCTTTTTGAATGGCCGCTCTGATGCCATTAAGATTGTAAGAAAGAATTTTCATGGCTAAAAAACTAGAACACTATGCGAGATTTTCTTCCTCAGATGATGGAATAAGCTGAAGGACAATATTTTTAGCGATTTTTTCAGAAACAAACACTTTTTTGAGTTGTTTACCAAAGAGTAAAACCATAGAACCGTCAAAACCACTTTTTTCAGCAATAATCACACGAAGCCCAAGCGATATTTTGAGTGCGTCTAGGTGGTGAAGAAAAGGCGTGGACGAGTCTAAAACGCCTATAACTATTCCGCTTTCACCAGCGGGGCAGTCGTATAAAATGCGTCCAATGGATTCCGGGACTACCCCTTCCGAAGAAGGAATAGGATCGCCATGCGGATCGTATTTTGGGTGTCCTAAAAACTCATCAAGGCGTTCAGTGAGTAAGGGGGAGTTGACGTGCTCAAGCTGCTCAGCTACAATGTGCACTTCGTCCCATCTGAAATTAAGTGTATTGACTAAAAAACATTCCCAAAGTCTGTGTCGTCTGATAATCTCGAGAGCTTTTCTGATACCCAGAGGAGTTAGTTTTGCGCCATAGTACTTTTCATAGGTAACGTACTCTCTGTTTGCCAAACGTTTGAGCATATCTGTTACTGATGCAGGTTTTGTGGATAGCTGTTCTGAAATGCTATTGGTGAAAACCATGCCATCTTTGACTTTTTCAGACAGCAAGTAAATACCTTTAAGGTAATTTTCTTCTGCTACAGTAAGTGGCTGAAACTCTTCTTTCATACCTCAAAATCAGTTATTAAACGTCCAAAATTAGTGACTTGATAAAGACCAAGTTAAAGAAACGCTTCGCAAGGTAGTTATTAAATGGTAGCAGCACAACGTTTGGGTTGATTTTCCTCAAAAAATTATTACATAACATTATTTTTGCTAAATTTGCCTCATACATACATGCTCAAGTTCTTAAAGTCATGAAGAAAATCACTTTGTTATGGTTATGTTTGCTCTTATCCTATAGCGCCCAAGCCCAAGCAAAATGGGAAACCGTGTTTCAAAAAGCCGATTCTCTGCAAAAAAGACAGATCTATAGAGACGCTATTCCAATTTTAGAGGGGGCATTAGCACTTTCCGAAAAGGAATTTGGAAAAACCAGCGAGCAGTACCTCAAGACGCGCAATTATCAAGGGTTCAGCAAGATTTTTGTAGAGAGTAAACGACAAACAGAAGAGTTTCTTAAAGACAATAAGCAGCTTATTGAGCAAGCACTGACCCCGAAGCATTCTTTGTATGCTTACGCTTTATATAATTTGGCTATTTTTTATTCTGTAACCGAGAATATCGCATTAGCTGAAGGTTTTTGTCGCCAAACTGTGATGTCCAGCAAAGAAAGTCTAGGGGAGCAAAGCAGCTTGTATCGTAAATCAGCCAAACGCCTTGGGGACTTGTGTCGTCGCTCAGGAAAATTGATTGAAGCAGAGCAGTGGTTAAAAGGTGTCTTACAAATAGAGAAAACGACTCTTGGCGAAAAGCACTTGGATTACATAGTCACAATTAATTTTTTAGGCGTTCTATACTCCGATATGGGGCAGTACATAAAATCAGAAACCTATTACAAAGAACATACTCAACTCATCAAACAATATTTTGGTGAAAAGCATCCAGAATATGCTAAATCTATCGCTAATCTAGCCGGTTTGTACAGTATGCTTGGTAATAGAAAACAGGCCGAGCAGTTATACAAACAAGCTATGACCATCTTGAAAGTAACTTCGGGCGAAAAAACACCAGATTATGCCCTGTTGATCAATAATTTGGCTATTGTTAACATGGCTAATGGCGACTATACAGAAGCTGAGCAACTCTATAAACAGTCACTAGAAATCAGAAAAGAGCAATTAGGAACTCAAAGTTATGACTACTTAACCACTTATAAAAATCTGGCAGATTTATATACTACAATGGGTCTTTATTTTAAGGCAGAGAAAATGTATCTCGAGAGCATAGAGACCCTAAAAAAACAAGGCGATAGTTATATGCATGCTTTTGGTGTAGTAGGTTTGAGTAGCTTATACCGTTTTGTAGGGCGATATAAGGAATCCAAAGAGCTACTAGAAGAAGTTTTAAGGTCGGGTAAGGGTAATTTTGGAGAAAAGCACTACTTCTACAATACGGCATCAGTACACCTGAGTACTTTGCACGTACAGATGGGCAACTATGAAGCCGCTGGGGCTTCTTTCATCAAAAGCCGCGCCTTATCCCATGCACTGATTCGCCAAAACTTTTCTTTTATGAGCGAACAAGAAAAAACGGATTATTTTAACAATCAAATCAAAGTATTGCTTGATAATTTTAGCAGTTTCGCCGTAGAGCAAAACAAATATTTGGCAGAGGCCTACGATACGCAATTGTTTACAAAGGGCATCTTGCTAGCTTCCACCCAAAAGATGAAAAACCGACTGCTGAATAGCAAGGATACGGTCGTCGTTCAAAAATATAAGCAATGGAACGCGCTCAAATCTGCCGTTAGTAAATACTCGCAACTTACTAAAGAAGAGCTCGCGCAAAAAAACATCTCACTCGATAGCCTAGAAACCGCAAGCAATAATTTAGAAAAAGAACTCTCTCTTTTATCAGAGTCTTTTGCAAGCTTGGCCGATGCCAAAGAAATAACGTGGAAGGACGTACAAGCCAAACTCAAAAACAAGGAAGCTGCCATTGAAATCGTCCGAATCAAGCACTCTGGGATTGTAAAAACGGTTACAGATACCTCTGATTTGGCCAAAGCCCCCAACTTTCCGCAATATAAGCTTCAAGGCAGCACAGACACTGTCTACTACGCCGCTCTGATTGTCAAGAAAAATTCTAAGCAGCCCGAACTGGTTTTGCTCAAGAATGGCAATGAGTTAGAAGACAAATATATACTCTATCAAAAAAACATGATTGAGTACAAAGAAAAAGATATGCTCTCCTATGACCAGTTCTGGAAGCCCATAGCCGAAAATCTGAAAGGCATCAAAAAAGTGTATTTCTCACCTGACGGTGTTTATAACCAAGTCTCTTTGAATACCCTTCAAAACCCAAAAACAAAAAAATATCTTTTGCAAGAAATCCAGCTTCATTTAGTGAGCAATACCAAAGATATTTTGGCCTTCGGGAAAAATACCAATGTGAATCTGAAAGCAGAACTTTTGGGTTATCCCATTTACGATACCCAAAGATTTCAGATTTCAGACCCTGCGCAGCGTGCTTTGGTGGCAGACACCACCCGTGCCTTTGCCAATTTTCAGCAAGTGTCTTTGCTGCCTGGCACAAAACAAGAAGTAGAAAATATTTCAAAAATCCTATTTTCAGGAAGATATCAGGTAGAAGCTTTACTAGCCGAAAAAGCCACTGAAGAGAATATCAAAGGCATTCAAAGCCCCAAACTGTTGCACTTGTCTACACATGGCTTTTTTGTAGATAAACGGGAAAAGAATGAAAAGATAGATCCCATGTTGCGTTCGGGACTTTTGCTGACGGGTGTGAGCGACTACACACGCGCAGAAATCAAGCCTGACACAGAAGATGGAATTTTAACTTGGTGGTGCTTTCGGCCTGCGAAACTGGTTTGGGGGATATCAAGGCAGGCGAAGGCGTGTATGGTTTGCAACGCGCTTTCCGCGCAGCTGGGGCTAAGAGCCTCATTATGTCGCTTTGGAAAGTGGACGATGCCGTTACGCAGAAGCTCATGACAAGCTTTTATAGCCGTTATGCCCAGCACGGGCAGGCGCGCCGTGCTTTTCAAGAAGCTCAACTAGACATCAAAAAGCAACATCCTGAGCCCTATTTTTGGGGTGCTTTTGTAATGAGTGGTGAATAATTGAATGTGTTAAACTGTAATTTCTCTGGATACATGAAAAAGCTTTCTTTTCTTTTTTTCTTCACCTTTGTGCTGATTTTATCGGCTCAGGCCCAAGCAAAATGGGAAACTGTGTTTCAAAAAGCTGATTCTTTGCAAAAAAAACAGATCCACAGAGACGCTATTCCCATTTTAGAGGGGGCACTTGTCCTTTCCGAAAAGGAATTTGGGAAAACCAGCGAACAGTATCTCAAGACGCGCAATTATCAAGGGTTCAGCAAAATATTTGTAGAGGATAAACAACAAACAGAAACATTTCTTAAAGAGAATCAGCAGCTTATTGAGCAGGCACTGACCCAAAAGCATGCTTTATACGCTTATGCTTCATATAACTTTGCTGTTTTTTATTCTGTAACTCAGAACATGACACTAGCTGAAGCTTTCTATCGTCAAACTGTGGTGTCTAGCAAAGAAAGTCTTGGTGAGCAAAGCAGCCTGCATAGAAGATCTACCAAGCATCTAGCTAGGCTGTGTCGTTTGTCAGGCAATTTGATTGAAGCTGAGCAGCGGTTACAAGGCATACTGCAAATAGAAAGAAGCCTACTTGGCAAAACTAGTTATGAACACAGCGAAACAATTCATGCTTTAGGTGATTTATACCGCGATATGGGTCTGTACGTAAAATCAGAAAACTATTACAAAGAGCATTTTCAGTTAATCAAAGAGCTTTTTGGTGAAAAGCACCCAGAGTATGCTAGGTCTATCCTAAATCTAGGAGGCTTATACAGTATCCTTGGTAACAGAAAACAGGCTGAGCAGTTATACAAACAAGCTATGGCCATCTTGAAAGTAACCTCTGGCGAAAAAACAATAGATTACTCCATGCTAATGAACCATTTGGCCATAATATACATGGCTAATCGCGACTATGCAGCAGCTGAACAGTTCTATAAACAATCGCTAGAAGTCATAAAAAACCTATCAGGAGTTCAAAGCTATGAGTATGCTTACACACACAAAAATCTGGCAGACTTGTATTTACAGATGGGACTTTACTCTAAGGCAGAGAAAATGTATCTAGAGAGCATCGCAAGACTAAAAAGTCAAGGAAATAATTATATATCTGCTTTTGATGCAGAAAATTTGGCTAGTCTATATCTTTCCATCAGGCAATATGAAAAAGCTAAAGGGCTATTAGAAGAAGTTTTGAAAATTAGCAAAGAAATCAGGGGGGAGAAGCACCCTTGGTATAACAAGGCTTTAAGCAATATAGGCTCTATGTATGCGCAAATGGGCAACTATGAAGCAGCCGAGTCTTTCTACATCAAAAGCCGTGAATTGTCCCACGCGTTGGTTCGCCAGAACTTTTCTTTTATGAGCGAACAAGAAAAAACAGCCTATTTTAACAATGACATCAGGTTTTTTATTGACAACTTCACCATTTTCGCCATAGAGCAAAACAAGCATTTAGCAGAGGTTTACGATACGCAATTGTTTACCAAAGGGATTTTATTGGCTTCTACCCAAAAGATGAAAAACCGCCTGCTCAGCAGTAAGGACACCCTTGTCGTTCAAAAGTACAAGCAATGGAACGCACTTAAGATGACTGTTAGCAAGTATGCGCAAATGACTAGAGAAGAACTCTCACAAAAAAACATCTCACTCGATAGCTTAGAAACCGAAAGCAATAAGTTAGAAAAAGAACTCTCTCTTTTGTCAGAGTCTTTTGCAAGCTTGGCTGATGCCAAAGAAGTAACTTGGAAGGACATACAAGCCAAACTCAAAAAAAATGAAGCTGCCATTGAGATTGTCCGAATCAATCGTTTTGGAATCGAGAAAACGGTTACAGATACTTCTGATTTGGCCAAAGCCCCCAACTTCCCAGAATACCAAGTTAAAGGCATCACAGACACCATCTACTACGCTGCTTTAATTGTCAAGAAAAATTCTAAGCAACCCGAATTGGTTTTACTCAAGAATGGCAATGAATTAGAAGACAAATACGCCTTTTATCAAAAAAACACGATTGAGTTCAAGGAGGATGACTTGCTGTCTTACGACCAGTTTTGGAAGCCCATAGCCCAAAATCTGAAAGGCATCAAAAAGGTCTATTTCTCTCCTGACGGTGTTTATAATCAAGTCTCTTTGAACACCCTTCAAAACCCCAAAACCAAGAAGTATCTTTTGCAAGAAATCCAGCTTCATTTGGTGAGTAATACTAAAGACATTTTGGCCTTTGGCAAAAACCCTAATTCTAATCTGAAAGCAGAACTTTTAGGATACCCTATTTACGATACCCAAAAGTTTCAAATTGCTGACCCTGCGCAGCGCGCTTTGGTGGCAGATACCACCCGTGCCTTTGCTAATTTTCAGCAAGTGTCTTTACTACCTGGCACAAAACAAGAAGTAGAAAATATTTCCAAAATTTTATTTTCAGGAAAATATCAGGTAGAAACTTTGTTAGCCGAACAAGCCACTGAAGAAAACATCAAAGTC